>NZ_BANH01000191.1 GCF_000964465.1 Gluconobacter thailandicus F149-1 = NBRC 100600
CCCCACTGCGCATCCAGCCAGGCGAGGCGACCCTCAAACCAGTCCTGAACGTAGCGATAGCTGGCGATTGCATTCGTGCCGTATAGCGCCCAGTCCTGCTCCAGATCCGCAACACGAAACGTGGCGTATCGCCGGATCAATCCCGCCA
>NZ_BANH01000190.1 GCF_000964465.1 Gluconobacter thailandicus F149-1 = NBRC 100600
TCCGGCATTCAGAGCACGAGCGATCTGATTGAGATTGTTCCCGATGGCTGAAAGCTGTCGGGACAGGCTGGTCAACGCGGATGCAACTTCGTCTGGCGGCCTTCCTGTCAGGCAATGTTCTCGTAGGAGTGTTCTCACGTAACGCGATAATGAGACACCCTGACGAGCGGCTTCAGCAACGGCTTCGCCATGTTGATCATCAGGAAGCCGGACACGAACATCACGTTTGCGGCCCTGTGCAGCAGGTGATCTTTTGACCATGGTCAGCCTCCGCCATTCGGCTGGTACAAAGGGGGTCCACGGGGGAACGAAGTTCCTCCTGGCAAGATGGCGATTGAGGAATACAAAGTATCCGCAGATCGCCACGGCTTGCTCTACCAATGTAGCCAATCTGAATGCTTACCGTCGGAGCCTGAATTTTT
>NZ_BANH01000189.1 GCF_000964465.1 Gluconobacter thailandicus F149-1 = NBRC 100600
CATGACCGGGCCGCGCTGTCTTCCCTTCTCAAAAAACTGGAACCGGGTGACAGCCTGACTGTTGCACGGCTGGACCGTCTTGGACGCGA
>NZ_BANH01000188.1 GCF_000964465.1 Gluconobacter thailandicus F149-1 = NBRC 100600
CAGCAGGGCTTCAAGATCTGCGTGGTGCGCGACGTTGATCGGCAGGACTTCGGTCGCGACACGGCCGTCAAACCGCTCGACCATGCCATTCGTCTGGGGCGAGTAAGCCCGGGTTCGCCGCCGATCCACACCCTGATCCT
>NZ_BANH01000187.1 GCF_000964465.1 Gluconobacter thailandicus F149-1 = NBRC 100600
CGGGCTTTCCCGTTTGTCTCAAGCGCATGAATGACGGCCTGTGTACCTTTGCCGAGAGTCAGGGCATGACCGAATTCTATCTCGGCCAGTCGAGCGATCTTCTCATGACGTCGTTTTGAAAAGCGACTGTCCAGAACCAGGCCGGTTTCCAGAGCTTCGGCATAAATGAG
>NZ_BANH01000186.1 GCF_000964465.1 Gluconobacter thailandicus F149-1 = NBRC 100600
TCGCGTCCAAGACGGTCCAGCCGTGCAACAGTCAGGCTGTCACCTGGTTCCAGTTTTTTGAGAAGGGAAGACAGCGCGGCCCGGTCATG
>NZ_BANH01000185.1 GCF_000964465.1 Gluconobacter thailandicus F149-1 = NBRC 100600
CTGAGCGGTTCGTCGGGGCTGAAGATGACATGACGGAGAGCATAGGTGTTGTGTCTGGCGTGGGCGTCTTTGACAGCTTCGATCAGATCGTGCTCCGTGCCTCGAAGGATT
>NZ_BANH01000184.1 GCF_000964465.1 Gluconobacter thailandicus F149-1 = NBRC 100600
CCCCTCCATTATTATATCGTGTATATAATAAGAACACCGGGCGGAAAGCCGGGGCCAGTCCCCAGCCGCTCGGTGGAGGGAGGGTAAACC
>NZ_BANH01000183.1 GCF_000964465.1 Gluconobacter thailandicus F149-1 = NBRC 100600
TGCGCAGAAATGCTCACCCGTGATTTTCCAAACAGGCTCTAAGACCCAAAGTGGTTGTAAAGGAGACGTGGAATGGGACGAGTTTACAAGG
>NZ_BANH01000182.1 GCF_000964465.1 Gluconobacter thailandicus F149-1 = NBRC 100600
TAGTGCTGCGGGTTGCTGTCGTCGATCAGATACGTGGCGTTCGTATTGTCAGAGCGCAGGACGTAGCAGCCGTAGAACTGCGGCGCGCTATCCGTTGGCAGCTGAAAATAGACCGACAGAGCGTGGCAGTCACACGAGAACTGAGGCTGCTGAAACTGCGTCGTTGTTTTGTTCAGGCGCGCATACCAGGGTGCGATATGGCCTGG
>NZ_BANH01000181.1 GCF_000964465.1 Gluconobacter thailandicus F149-1 = NBRC 100600
CAGCGACTTAGCGGGGTTTCAGAAACTGTAAGTGGTTGCGGGGGGGCGCGTGCTCTCCGTCGGGTTCTCGAGCGCGCCATTTTGGACACGACTTATCCTGAGGGCCACGCCGTCAGGCTACCACCGCCATCTTCCAGTATATCAATGGTTT
>NZ_BANH01000180.1 GCF_000964465.1 Gluconobacter thailandicus F149-1 = NBRC 100600
CAGAGAAAACACGTCAAGGAACTGAGCGCTGCTGGACGATCACTGGGCGAAATCGCAGGGATATTCCGGGTCAGCCGTACGACAGTCTGGCGGACCGTCCACTGCGGCCTG
>NZ_BANH01000179.1 GCF_000964465.1 Gluconobacter thailandicus F149-1 = NBRC 100600
CGCGAGCCTCTGTCCCATAAAGCTTCTCGAAACTGGTTCGAGGCGTATCCACGGTCGCAAACGACATAGCGTGGGGCGTGCGGCAATGCGTTAAGGAGCGCCATCGCTGACGGCAATTCATGTGTCTGACC
>NZ_BANH01000178.1 GCF_000964465.1 Gluconobacter thailandicus F149-1 = NBRC 100600
TACGCGCATGACCCCGCCTGACGCCCCAATTTCCCCTGCCCTTTTTCCTGCGCCTGCTCACGTCCTGGTACGCCTGAGCCCGCCCTTGTACGCCAGTGTCTGGAGCAGTGGGTTGCGGGTGTCATGGACCACGATTTGAACCTACCAACGTTAAACCATTGAAATGCTGTGAAATTCGATAGGTGTGTGGTTTTGAGTGTGTTTTTGGTTACGGGGGCAGAACTTGTTCTCAGCTTGCGGCAAGCGCAAGTTGAGAACAAAGCGGAATTGACCGTCTGTTTTAATAAACTTTTTTCTACCCATGCATGACCTCTTACTGAAATAAATGGCCCCAACCCTCATAAAACGTAAAGTTTATGCATCTAGGCTCAGGACTCATTCTTTAAGATAGAAGATGACGCTTGCTG
>NZ_BANH01000177.1 GCF_000964465.1 Gluconobacter thailandicus F149-1 = NBRC 100600
CCGAACTGAGGTCTGTCATCTGACCTGATGACACCTGAAATCTTTTCCTTGAAGATATTCGCTTTTGGAACTCCAAGAGCCACCAGGGCGTCTTCCTGTTCCTTCAAATCCTGTCC
>NZ_BANH01000176.1 GCF_000964465.1 Gluconobacter thailandicus F149-1 = NBRC 100600
GGTGACAGCCTGACTGTTGCACGGCTGGACCGTCTTGGACGCGATACAGTCGACGTGCTCGAACTCGTCAGGCTCCTGGATAAACGGGATATCCGTCTGCGCATTCTGAATCTGGGTATCGAGACGGGCACGTCGAATGGCCGTCTGTTTCTGACCATTCTCATGGCGATGGCAGAGTTTGAACGAGAACTCATTCGTGAGCGGACTCTGGCAGGCATCGCCGCAGCTCGGGCGGCAGGAAAGCTCATCGGACGTCCACCCCGCCTGACGTCC
>NZ_BANH01000175.1 GCF_000964465.1 Gluconobacter thailandicus F149-1 = NBRC 100600
GGCATCCCGGAACCAGTCTCATCATAACCCCGGTCCGCCAGCATCCCACTGTGCCATAGGAAGCTGTCCAGCAGAGCAGCGGCACCGGTGTAATCACTGACCTGTCCCGCCGTCATGAAGAAGCTCAGCGGTCGTCCGTTCTGATCCGTGACCGCATGCAGCTTCGTATTCATGCCACCTTTTGTCCGTCC
>NZ_BANH01000174.1 GCF_000964465.1 Gluconobacter thailandicus F149-1 = NBRC 100600
TCGGGAACAATCTCAATCAGATCGCTCGTGCTCTGAATGCCGGACACCATGCACCCGTCTCTCAGGTCCTGAGAGACGTTCAGGCTGCAAACGCCGAGACCCGGGCTCTGCTGAGAAACCTGCGACCATGATTATCA
>NZ_BANH01000173.1 GCF_000964465.1 Gluconobacter thailandicus F149-1 = NBRC 100600
CATAGCCAGAACATGATGGTTGCGGCGAGGCAGATGGCGGAGAAGAAGACGGTGGGGCATCTGTCATAGCGGGTTGCGACCCGCCGCCAGTCCTTGAGCCTTCCGAACATAATCTCGATGCGGTTGCGTCTTTTGTATTTTCGCTTGTCGTATTTGAC
>NZ_BANH01000172.1 GCF_000964465.1 Gluconobacter thailandicus F149-1 = NBRC 100600
GGGTAGTCTGCGTTGTGCAAGTTTTACGACGAGGCGCCTGATTTCCTGAATGGACCAGCGGACGACGATTATCGTGTTCTGCGTTGTGTTTTTTTCGGTTTCAATGAGTTTGCCTGATACCGGACACTTGCCATGACGGCATAGGCCAGCATGACCAGAGAGACATGCCGATGCCAACCATGCCAGGAGCGGGTTTCGTTATGATCAAGACCAAATTCGTTTTTGGCCGTCTCGAAACATTCTTCGATCCTCCAGCGCGTCCCTTCAACGTTCACGAGTTCCTGCGTGGTTGTCCCTTTCGGGCTCCAGGTCGTAAAATAGGCAAGGTCCCCGTCAGCGATGTTTCGGCGGATCAACAGGCCACGTGTCCATGGTCCGGCTATGGGGCTGTCAAATTCTTCAGCATCCAGATCAGCAAGCGGAAGATACGCCCAGTCATAAAGTCGCTCACCTTTTGTGCCGTGCCCCGCTGACAGGCGACGCCAAACCTGGTCTGGCAGTCCTGCTGCAATATCTTTCGCCTCTCCGGCAATTAGCGGTTCCGTTGCCCATGATCCGAACCAGTGATTGCCCTTGACCCCAAAAACATATCCAATTCCTGTCCGGCGAAGCATGCGTTCCACATCGCCGACGCCATACACGCTGTCTGCTGCAACCCAGCGTAAGGGCACACCGGCCTCAATACTCCGCTCAATCATCATCGAGGCTAACGCCGGTTTGGTTGCAAACACCACGTCATCGGGAACGTGGGCCTGCTTTAGGCGCTCACGGTTCGATGTCCAGTCTTTCGGGAGATACAGGGCGCGGTCCACAAAGGCATGGCCCCGCGCCGATACATAGGTGGCAAATACACCAATCTGGCAGTTCGTGATCTTGCCGGCAGATCCCGTATACTGCCGCCCACACCGTAGGACGCCTGACCCTTCTTCAGAAAACCGGTCTCATCGATGACCAGCACGCCCTCTTCAGTGGCCAGATGCTCAATCACATAATCCCTGACGACATCACGAAGGGCATCGGCATCCTAGTGCCCGCGCCCCAGAAGCGCCTGCTGCCGCCATGGACCAGGATCTCCTGCGGCTTCCG
>NZ_BANH01000171.1 GCF_000964465.1 Gluconobacter thailandicus F149-1 = NBRC 100600
AGGAATATCCACAAACAGCGTATCTCCGACCTTCATGCTGCTCGCGGGAGGCCGGTACGTGATGTCTTCCGACCACTGGCGGACGCTGTGAACCGTTCCCCGGATTCCGTGAAGCCAGAAGGGTTTTCCGCAGAGTTCGA
>NZ_BANH01000170.1 GCF_000964465.1 Gluconobacter thailandicus F149-1 = NBRC 100600
CGACCGTCAGACGCGACAACCCAGAACTTCTGGTAGTGACGGGTAGAGAAAGTTTTCTCGGCAGGAATATCCACAAACAGCGTATCTCCGACCTTCATGCTGCTCG
>NZ_BANH01000169.1 GCF_000964465.1 Gluconobacter thailandicus F149-1 = NBRC 100600
CGCGAGCCTCTGTCCCATAAAGCTTCTCGAAACTGGTTCGAGGCATATCCACGGTCGCAAACGACATAGCGTGGAGCGGGCGGCAAGGCGTTAAGGAGCGCCATCGCTGACGGCAATTCATGTGTCTGACC
>NZ_BANH01000168.1 GCF_000964465.1 Gluconobacter thailandicus F149-1 = NBRC 100600
CCGTTGTGTTCAAGCCTCTGGCGGACAGTATCGACAGGTGACAGACCGGAGAGAACGCGCTGTCGTCGTCGGTTGTAGGCATGGTTGAAGCCGGTGAGCAGCGTTTCGAGATCGGTATGGCCGGCGACGTTGATACCGAGAACTTCGCTTGCGATGCGACCGTTGAAGCGTTCGACCATGCCATTGGTTTGCGGCGTATAGGGCTTGGTCGTGCGGCGGATGACCTTGAGCTCCGCGCAGGCGCGTTCGAAGTCATCGGCGGTGAAGCAGGATCCGCGATCCGTGAGCACATGGGTGATGCGGAAGGGAAATGCGTTTCGCGCTGCGGCCAGGAATGCGACCGCGTTTGCCGCGTTTTCGGCGTCGCAAACGGCGAGGTGCACGAAGCGCGAGCAGCGATCGATAGCGACATAGAGGGAGCGCTTGCGCACCTCACCGTCGGCAGTGCGCAGCTTTGGCAGATGCTTGACGTCAATATGGACGTAGCCGAGATCATACTCGCTGAACCGGCCTTGCCCTTTGGCGGGCCGGGTCGCCGTCTTCGCGGGGCGTCGATTCAGGCCTTCGGCCCGCAGGACACGATAGATGTTGTCGCGGTTGAGATGCGGCAGAAAGTGGCGAAGCACGAAGGTCAGGTCATCGAGTGGAAAGCCCGTCGCTCGCCGCACGGCACAGATAATCGCGCGCTCCTCCTCGGTGACACGCCTGCTCACCGCGCTTACGCCATTTGCGGACTGTTTCGTCGCTGATGCCATAGCGCCTGGCAACGACGCTCGTAGGCTCGGTGGATCGTGCGATCTCTGCTCGCACCGCGGGGGTGGTTCGTGCCTGGGGGTGGATCTGCATCATCACAGCACCTCATCACTGACGGGGGTAAAGCGC
>NZ_BANH01000167.1 GCF_000964465.1 Gluconobacter thailandicus F149-1 = NBRC 100600
ACACAGGCCGTCATTCATGCGCTTGAGACAAACGGGAAAGCCCGTCATGCAGATGTTCTGCGTGCTGCAACCTATGAGGATGACCGAACGCCGGACGCTGCTTTCACTCATGCCCAGCACCAGGCGACGAAACGCCGTTCAGGACAGTCGGTTCTGCCAGC
>NZ_BANH01000166.1 GCF_000964465.1 Gluconobacter thailandicus F149-1 = NBRC 100600
TCCTGGCGATTTTTGGTCGCCTCAAGCCCTCCAATACGTCGCAGGCTGCGAATGAAAGGCTCGGTGAATGAAGTCGGCTGTTTCGCTAGTTCGTCCGCGTGGGCCTGCAAGAACTGCCGTAGTTCCGACAATGGCCGCTTGTCGTCTCTCACGCCGGTAATGAGTTCAAGGGCCTGACGTCTGATGTCCATAAATGTCCCGTCCAGTGATGCGGCCATCCCCAGCGCGCGGGCTTGGGCGGTGGATTTATCGCTGGTGCGGAGCGAACGGACAAG
>NZ_BANH01000165.1 GCF_000964465.1 Gluconobacter thailandicus F149-1 = NBRC 100600
GGTTCCAGTTTTTTGAGAAGGGAAGACAGCGCGGCCCGGTCATGAGCTGGAACGGAACCGGAAACCGTTTCCACGACAATGTTTTCCACGCCCTCATCGTGAAGAGCCAAGATCTGGGGATCGGTCGTCTGGGCGTCGGTTGAGACCCGAGCGTATCCGTACCGTGGCATGACCGACCTCCTGAGCGGGAACATTCCTGATGCGACTATCATAGCATCTGTTCAGGATTAAGAATTTGGTCGGGGAAAATCC
>NZ_BANH01000164.1 GCF_000964465.1 Gluconobacter thailandicus F149-1 = NBRC 100600
TATGCTCTCCGTCATGTCATCTTCAGCCCCGACGAACCGCTCAGGAAAGGCCAGTTAGGCTGGCTTCAGAAAACGTTTCGGGAGGAATTCAAGGCGGACAGCCTCCTCTTCGCTGTGCGCCACGACAAGAAACGGGCGGGCAAC
>NZ_BANH01000163.1 GCF_000964465.1 Gluconobacter thailandicus F149-1 = NBRC 100600
CTTTGACAGCTTCGATCAGATCGTGCTCCGTGCCTCGAAGGATTAAGACCTGTTCGTTTTCGTCCGTTCTCAACAGGTGACGAAGCAGTTTTCCATGGCCGCTGCCCGTGCGAATTCTGGTCGCTTTGATAATCATGGTCGC
>NZ_BANH01000162.1 GCF_000964465.1 Gluconobacter thailandicus F149-1 = NBRC 100600
CTCGTAATTTCAGGGTTGTGGCGTGCTGATTGAAGGTTCCCGGGGTGGCTTTCGATCTGCGTTTTGAACAGACCGGGGAGTATCGCCACCGGGATGGCTACGCGCTCGCGCTGATCCGTTCCAGGAAGAGGAAGCGGCGCATATTGTAGACGATATTAGCCAGCCCGATCCTCATGGTGGCTCGCGCGATGCCAACTGTTCGGACGAACAGCCTGGTCTGTGATTTCTGATCAGCAAAGACATGCTCGACACGCGACTGGATCACGGACTTTCCAGCATTCGACTTCTGGGTATGCCGGGGCATGGGCTTGAGATGCGGCTTTTTCCTGTGAACCTTTGAGACAAAGCCCTGCTTTTCCATGAAGTCTTCATTGGCTTTGGAGCGATAGGCTGTATCTGCCCAGACCGTTGAAGCCGTATTGGTTTTATCCAGCAGGCCTTCGCGCAGTCTGGCGCCATCATTGGCGGCGGCATGCGTCGTTTTCCGTTTTCGGATCAGACGAAACTTCCGGTCGATGGAAATATGGGATTTGTAGCCAAAGAACGGAATGGCGAGATCCGTGGTTGGGAGCGTTCCGTCCTCCTGCCGCTTTGCCTTCGTGAACTTCAGTGTCCAACGGGCGTGCCTGTCCTTATGGGACAGCTTTGACGACTTGTCTTTCCAGCCTTCAGGGGGGCCGGCCTTCCCGAAGATCGGCTTTCTCCCCATTGGTATTGCGCTGCTTGGGCGCTGCCACCAGGATCTGGCCTGACATCGACAGATAGCCCGCGTACCGCAGGGTTGTATCAAAGCGATTGAATAGACCATCGATCGCACCCGCCTGTGTCAGACGCTCGCGAAACAGCCAGACCGTTTTGGCAGCAGGCACACGGTCCGACAGCCCCAATCCCAGAAAGCGCATAAAAGACAGACGGTCATTGATCAGATACTCCGTCCGTTCATCAGACAAATTGTTCAACGTCTGGATCACCAGAACTTTAAACATCAACACCGGGTCAAACGGTGGCCGTCCGTCCTTGCTTCCGTCGGAATACGCCAGAGCCCTTTCCAGATCAGGGCGAAACGACTCAAAGTCTACAGTCCGGGAAAACGCTTCGAGCTGATCGCCAAGCCCGCTCAGGCGAGCAAGCCGCTCTTCAACATCAAAGAAACCAGACTGCTTCATGAGCCAATCCCCCAAATCACTACGAAAGGAATGGGATCACACAGACGAGCTCAAAACTAGAAGGTTTTTCGAACCCTCCATCTGTCGGCGCCGACTTAGCGGAATGGAATTTGTCATCGTGTTTCTTTTCCCGGGTCCATCAAATCCCATTTTGCAGATCTTGAGTTCGATGGCGTGGCAAAAGCGGAAGAGACTTTCGGAAAACGCCTACAATGTAGATGTACAGAAGCTGCACAACTCCTCGGTAAGCGAACTTATGGTCCTAAGGAGTCAATTAGTCTCATCTTGTAGCTTCACGTCTGGACTGTGGCTTGTGGTATCGTGAGCGCCTTAAGTTTGTCCCTTAGCACTCTGTATTCTCACGAACTCACGAGAGGAATTCAGGGGTGGAGCATATAGATGAATAAGCGGCCGTTAATTATGGCACTTTCTGTTGCCGTAATCGCTTCAAGGATTTTTCCTGCAAAAGCTGACAGTTTTTCTGAACAGGCGCGGGAGGTGCTCAGACCCGTGATGAAAAAATACGACATACCCGGGCTTGTTGTCGGTATTACCCGTAACGGCAAACATGAATTTTATGTCGCTGGAGTAGCCTCACGGGCCGATAACCGTGCTGTCACACCTGATACTCTGTTTGAACTCGGCTCAATAAGCAAAATTTTTAATGTGACGCTTGCAGCATTGGCTGAAGAACGCGGTAAACTCAGCCTCAATGACACAGTGGCACATTATGTCTGTGTAGACGCCTGCTCGATAGGCAATCGGTTGACCCTCATGGATCTGGCAACGCACCATTCGGGAGGCCTGCCTTTGCAGGTTCCGGGAAGCATAACCGACGTCGATGGGCTGGTGGCCTGGCTGAAGAACTGGCATCCGTCGGAACCGGGCGCAAGAAGCTACTCCAACATCAGCATCGGAATGCTTGGCTACATCACTGGCAAGGCCATGGACTCTGACTATAAGCATGTCGTGCAGGACGTACTTATTCCTATGTTCAGGCTACAGCATACTTGGATCGATATACCAAAAAGCGAAATGGGCCAGTACGCTTGGGGATATGAGCGCAAGACCAACGCACCAATCCGAATGAGCCCCGGTGTTTTGGCTGATGAAGCCTACGGCATAAAATCGAACGCTCGGGACATGCTGAAGGTCCTCGATGTAGAGATGGGTCAGGGGGCAGCTTCGGAAGAATTGCGGAAGGCTGTAAAGAAAACTCATGAAGGACAGTACAAAACAGCGTTCTTCACGCAGGACATGATCTGGGAGCAATACTCCTGGCCCACTCACCTACATACAATGATAAGGGGCAATGGATCTGACTTTATTATGAAACCACAATCAGAAAAGAAGTTGAGCCCGCCGCTCCCTCCGCAGAAAAACGTTCTACTGAACAAAACCGGATCAACGAACGGTTTTGGTGGCTATATTGTAATCCTGCCCGGTGAAAATATCGGCGTAGTTGTCTTGGCTAACAAAAACTATCCTAATGAAGCCCGGGTGAAAGCCGTTTACTCGCTCATTGAAGGACTGCACTCCAAGCAATAGTTTCCAAGGGCCAAGACGTCCGAGTTTGAAGATCTATGTCAGAAAGCAGACCTTCCGTATCCCCCCCATTCTGGACCTTCCTTGAATGGAGCTAGTTATTGTTAAAGAACAATGAAGTGGCTGTAATCTGGCCATTTAACTCGAAATTCGTGTAACCCTCGATAAACATTCAAGGCACAGATAAAAACGTATTTCAAGATATCCTTGCATTGCATGGATATCTTCTTCATAAACCTTGCATGACAAGAAAATCAGATGAGCCGAGAGATGTAATTGCCAAGTGGGAGGTTCAGCTACGCAAAGGCGTGTTGGAATTCATCATTCTGCTTTCACTTAATGAACGCGAACAATACGGTTTCGAACTCATCTCGGGTATTGCCGAACGGGCCGCAATCAATGTGTCGGAAGGAACTTTGTATCCACTCCTGCTGCGCCTGCAGAAGGAAGAGTTAATTTCGTCTCGTCTTGCCGAAGGCGACGGTGGAGCGCCCCGAAAATATTACACCCTGACGCCTCAAGGGAGGGAGCTTTTACAAGCCATGATCCCAACTTGGTCGAAACTCACCATCTCCGTTGATCGTCTTTTGCATGGAGCCACTGTATGATACCCACTTTTACAGACCCCGCCGCAAACCGTCTTTGGGAAGACTATTTCGCCCGAGTCAATCGTCTGCTGACTCATTCTGGCGCAGACAGGAAAGAGTTGCTGATCGATCTTGAAGCGCATCTCGCTGACAGTCTGATTGCCAATGCGCAAGGGACCGAAATGGAACGGCTTCAGTGCGCTCTTGCTCGTCTGGGGCAGCCTGAGGAATACCTAAGACCGCTGTTGGCCGATGACCTGATCGATCGCGGAACGCGAACCTACGCTCCACTTACAATCATCCGCGGTTTATTCCACGCTGTTCTGGCGGGATTACGTCGAGCGGCGATCGCGTGCGGATTCAGTCTTGGATATCTGTGCCTTGCCATCTTCGTGGCGATCGCTGTCCTGAAGCCCGTATGGCGCGATCATGTCGGTGTATTTCAAGGCGAGAACGGCACGATTAGAGCTGGTATTTTCTCGCTGTCAGGAAGCGATCACGACATGCTGGGCTGGTGGACGACGCCGATTGCGCTCCTACTCGCAGCGCTTGTCTATGTGGGTTTGACAAAGAGCTTACGTGCTCTTCGTCACCAGCCATAAACGGTTGTCCTGATATCCTGTAGAACAAGGGTTTACTACTGGTGCGCGTCCTTTGTTTTATTCACGTTGGCTTCGCAAGGCACTTGCGCATCCATCTGGAAAGATTTTGTTGCCTAGGCTCAGGACTCATAGCCAGAACATGATGGTTGCGGCGA
>NZ_BANH01000161.1 GCF_000964465.1 Gluconobacter thailandicus F149-1 = NBRC 100600
GTCGCCCAGGCACAGCAACGTCCGGATTGGCAGGAGACGAAAACTCCCACACAGCCGTGCCCAGAGCTCTTTTGTTCGTCCAGAGATCTCCGCCGCCGTGCTGGGGCTGGAGGAGATAGTGCTGCGGGTTGCTGTCGTCGATCAGATACGTGGCGTTCGT
>NZ_BANH01000160.1 GCF_000964465.1 Gluconobacter thailandicus F149-1 = NBRC 100600
CGGGCTTTCCCGTTTGCCTCAAGCGCATGAATGACGGCCTGTGTGCCTTTGCCGAGAGTCAGGGCGTGACCAAATTCTATCTCGGCCAGTCGGGCGATCTTCTCATGGCGTCGTTTTGAAAAGCGGCTGTCCAGAACCAGGCCGGTTTCCAGAGCTTCGGCATAAATGAG
>NZ_BANH01000159.1 GCF_000964465.1 Gluconobacter thailandicus F149-1 = NBRC 100600
TATGCTCTCCGTCATGTCATCTTCAGCCCCGACGAACCGCTCAGAAAGGGTCAGTTAGGCTGGCTTCAGAAAACGTTTCGCGAGGAATTCAAGGCGGACGGCCTCCTCTTCGCTGTGCGCCACGACAAGAAACGGGCGGGCAAC
>NZ_BANH01000158.1 GCF_000964465.1 Gluconobacter thailandicus F149-1 = NBRC 100600
CGCCTCCTGACGACCTGCCGGACTCATGGCATGACGTCTTCCCAGCAACTTTCCTGATACCCGAGCGGCATGAAGACCAGAGATCGTCCGTTCCCGGATGATATCCCGCTCCCATGCCGCCACACTGGCCAGAACACCGATGATCAGGTTTCCTGCGGCCCCTCCGGTATCTGCGCCCAGAGCCAGAATACGCACACCAACCCCTTTGACTTTGAGGTCCTGAATCAGAGTCAGGGTGTCGATGGTATCTCGTCCCAGCCGGTCGAGCTTCAC
>NZ_BANH01000157.1 GCF_000964465.1 Gluconobacter thailandicus F149-1 = NBRC 100600
CGCCTCAGAAAAAGGATGGAAATTTTCCCTTCCCTGCGTTGCTGTCTCACGGACAGAACAGGCTCCTTTTACCCACGGCATGCTGCCGTAAAGTCTCCCGCTTCAGGCGGCCTTTCCGGTCTCCATCCTCTCGGTTGTCGCTTCTAAAAGCCGATAGAGTGTTCGGGGTGCAACACCATACCGCCGCGCAACACTGCGCACCGCTTCACCTCCGTTGATGGCCCTGACCGCCTCCTGACGACCTGCCGGACTCATGGCATGACGTCTTCCCA
>NZ_BANH01000156.1 GCF_000964465.1 Gluconobacter thailandicus F149-1 = NBRC 100600
AGGACTCATAGCCAGAACATGATGGTTGCGGCGAGGCAGATGGCTGAGAAGAAGACGGTCGGGCATCTGTCATAGCGTGTTGCAACCCGCCGCCAGTCCTTGAGCCTTCCGAACATGATTTCGATGCGGTTGCGTCTTTTGTATTTTCGCTTGTCGTATTTGAC
>NZ_BANH01000155.1 GCF_000964465.1 Gluconobacter thailandicus F149-1 = NBRC 100600
GCCTGATGCTTACGGAAGTTAATCTTTTCGGCGTCTTTGTGGCACCTCTCTCGATCTATGCCGTTGCAGCCGTGTTCGTGACATTGCTGTTGAGAAGCATTCTGTGGCGAACCGGCGCCCTGAGCTGGTTCTGGCACGTCGCACTCTTTGAAATAGCGCTCTATGTCTGTGTTCTCTGTCTACTCATCCTTTACGTCTAGGAGGGGTCGGCCATGAACTGGACCCGCAGTGTGATCCGCGTTCTGCTGACCCTGATTGTCCTCGCTATGGCTATCGGCCTTGGTCGGACCATGTGGGACATTTATGTTCTGGCGCCCTGGACACGTGACGGTCGTGTCCGTGTCTATGTCGTGGATGCAGCTCCTGAAGTTTCCGGAACAGTCGTTTCTGTTCCCGTCGTGGATAACCAGTTTGTCCATCGTGGCGATCCGCTTTTCGTTCTCGATCCGGTTCGTTTCCGTCTTGAGATCGACGCAGCCCGCGCCCGTCTTGCCGGTGCGGACGAAGACCTCAAGCTGAGATCTTCTGATGCCAGGCGTCGTATGGGTCTCGGTGGCATTGTGTCTGCTGAAGAACAGGAAGACTTCAACTCAAACGTCGAAACCCAGCGCGCCAAGGTGAATGCAGCGAAGGCCGAACTGAATACGGCTCTGCTGAACCTCCAGCGTTCCACGGTTTATTCGCCGGTTGACGGGTATATTACCAATCTGAATCTGCGTGTTGGCGATTACGCCCATGCAGGTCAGCCTGGTCTGGCCGTGATTGACGCCCACAGTTACTGGATCAACGGATACTTCGAAGAAACCAAGATGCACGGTGTGCATGTCGGTGACGAGGCCCGTGTCAAGCTGATGGGATACAAGCAGATCCTTCCTGCACACGTCGTCAGCATTGGTCGCGGTATTAATGACCGCAATGGCGTTTCAGACCGTCTTGGCCTGCCGGATGTGAATCCGATCTTTACCTGGGTGCGTCTGGCACAGCGTATTCCGGTGCGTCTGGAACTGGATAACGTACCGCCGGAAATCACCCTTGCGGCCGGTATGACCGCGACTGTCACGATTGGCCGCGAAACGCCTGGCGCCCGTGGCAAGCTGACCACCTGGCTGCAGAACCATCTCTGACATGTCCCGCAAGCTCCTGACCCTCGCCCTGAGTACCTGTCTGTCTCTGACGGCGTGTACGGTGGGACCAAACTTCAAGCCAGACAGGATCAAGGTGCCAGACTCCTTCGTGGAGCAGCCCCATTCCGTGACGGCAGAGGAGATTGCCCGCACGGAAGCGGACATGAAGGACTGGTGGGCCCAGTTTCACGATCCGATGCTGAATGAGCTGGTCGAGCAGGCCATCAAAGGCAACTACGATCTGCAGATTGCCTCGCAGCACATCATTTCGGAGCGGGCTGTCCGCCGGCAGGCGCAGGCGGCCTGGTACCCGCAGCTGGATGCGGCCATGGGCGGCGGTGATGACCGTTATTCCATTAACGTGGATAACTGGCCGATCCGTCCCGGAAGCCCTCAGAACAGACCACAGGCTTCCGTCCTTACCTACGGGGCGCGGGCCAGCTGGGAAATCGATCTGTTCGGGCATATCTCCCGCCAGGTTGAAGAACGCAAACGGCTCGTTGAAGAGTCCATTGAAGACCGTCGGGCCATTCTTCTCTCTCTGTTGTCGGAACTGGCGTCGGACTACGTCTCGCTCCGGGGCGTGCAGGAGCGGCTGGCGGTTACGGAACGCAGCATTGATGTGGCGCAGCGTTCGCGGGAATTGACAGAAAAGCTGTACACGCACGGTCTTGGCAATACGCTTGCTGTGGCGCAGGCGCAGACGGAAGAGCATCTCGAACGTTCACGGCTGGCGCCTCTTCATTCCCAGGAAGAGCGTCTGATCCATGCGATTTCCGTGCTGCTGGGCGAAATGCCGGGTAAGCTGGAAGAAGAGCTGGATGTCCGACGTCCTCTTCCGGCTGTGCCGGAATTTCCAGCGTCTCTGCCATCCATCGTTCTGGCCAACCGTCCGGATATTCGTGCGGCAGAGGCTCATTATGCAGCCGACACGGCGCAGGTGGGTGTCGCGGTCGCGAACCTTTATCCGAAGTTCATGATCCCGCTGACGTTCAATCCCAATGCCTCAGCGGCCTATCAGGCGTTCCAGATGGGCGGGATGGCCTGGAGCTTCATGATGATGGCCTCGCTGCCGATCATTCATGGTGGCCGCTATACGGCGGAGATCGCCCAGTCTCGTGCTGAGGCGGAAGCAAGTCGGCTGGCTTATCGCAAGACAGTGCTCAAGGCGTTTGAAGAAGTCGAAGACTCTCTGGGCGACTGGCGGCACGATAATGAACTGGTCAGTCAGCTCGAAGATGCAGCGCGGGACTCCGGCCTGGCCCGCGATCGGGCGCAGAAGCTGTTTGGTGCAGGTCTGACAGGCTATCTGAATGTTCTGACCACGGAGCAGACAGCCCTGACCGCACAGGATCAGGCCGTCGTTGGCCGCACGGCGCGTTTGCGGGATGCCATTTCACTTTATACAGCAATGGGTGCGGGTTGGCAGGGACGAGAGCTGACCGATACCCGTCTGCCGGTTGAAGTCGGCAAACAGAACGCTCTGGCACGCGCCTTTACGCGCTGAGTGAAAAACATGGCGGGGCGTGGTTTCCCCGTGGCAGATTTTGCAGGATGTCACGCCACGAGGATTGGGATGTATCGTTTCCGCCATTACCTGCTGCTTCTGGGGCTGCTTACACTTCCGCCTTCGACTGCACTGGCTGCCAAAGAAAGTGCTATCGAGGCGACTGGACCGCAGGGGGGACTGGCAGGCA
>NZ_BANH01000154.1 GCF_000964465.1 Gluconobacter thailandicus F149-1 = NBRC 100600
CTTTGACAGCTTCGATCAGATCGTGCTCCGTGCCTCGAAGGATTGAGACCTGTTCGTTTTCGTCCGTTCTCAACAGGTGATGAAACAGTTTTCCATGACCGCTGCCCGTGCGAATTCTGGTCGCTTTGATAATCATGGTCGC
>NZ_BANH01000153.1 GCF_000964465.1 Gluconobacter thailandicus F149-1 = NBRC 100600
ACACGATGAAGAGCAAGCCGGTTTCTGGCGTCGTCTTCGATCAGGTAGACACCGTCCTTGTCGCCTTCGAAGATAAGCAGACCGACCTCGTTTGCGGCATTTATGAAATCCCCCAGAATGCAATGATGAGCGTTCCAGAGGGTCAGGATGTCTGCTCGCATCGCTGGCAGAACCGACTGTCCTGAACGGCGTTTCGTCGCCTGGTG
>NZ_BANH01000152.1 GCF_000964465.1 Gluconobacter thailandicus F149-1 = NBRC 100600
TGGGTCTGGTCCTTCTGGGAAGTCGGTTTCAGCCCCATCGATCTTCTGCCCCGCGCTTTCGGCCCGACCATCCTTGGCATTCTCGTTGCCCTGACCATTCCGGTCCTGCGCCGCATGGAAAGCCGTCGTACTCTCAGAGGAGCCGTCTGATGCGCCGGCCTTACCT
>NZ_BANH01000151.1 GCF_000964465.1 Gluconobacter thailandicus F149-1 = NBRC 100600
GCCTCGCCGCAACCATCATGTTCTGGCTATGAGCCCTGAGCCTAGCACTATTTATTTAGTCCCTGGGTTTGATGGTGTGATATTTTCACGTGAGTGGAAAGAAGCCTTATGGGACAGAACCGTCATGGGAGCGCCACGACCACGCACGCCGTGCGAGCAGCACTACAGCGATCGCAGGCTTCGCTCGCGGCGCTG
>NZ_BANH01000150.1 GCF_000964465.1 Gluconobacter thailandicus F149-1 = NBRC 100600
CGCCGTCAGGCTACCACCGCCATCTTCCAGTATATCAATGGTTTCTACAATCCATGTCGACGCCATTCATATCTGGGCGGTATCAGCCCACTCGCTTTTGAAGCAAGAGTGGCATAAGCACTTCCTGACCGGCACAAAACCG
>NZ_BANH01000149.1 GCF_000964465.1 Gluconobacter thailandicus F149-1 = NBRC 100600
GCGGGCCGTCATCCTGCCAACGGAGGCAAACAGAACCGACCACGGAAGGGTGTTATGGACGATTGAGGAGTGACCGAGAGACAGGTTGCGGATGTAGAGCATCCGTCCAGCTTTTTCCCCCTTCACATTGCCCCAGACGAGACAGACCTGCTGGCCCTCTCTCACCTGACACGGCACATCCACCTGAAACTGGCGACCGTCAGACGCGACAACCCAGAACTTCTGGTAGTGACGGGT
>NZ_BANH01000148.1 GCF_000964465.1 Gluconobacter thailandicus F149-1 = NBRC 100600
ATTTTTCTCTTGCCCCTCCATTATTATATCGTGTATATAATAAGGGCACCGGACGAAAAGGAGGGAGACGGTCTCCCCCATCACCGGGGCCACGGGAGGGTAAACCCATGAATCATTTCGTTTCTTCTCGCTTTTCCCGCAATCTCGGCCGCGATCCGCTGTCCGACGAAGCCCTGCGCCATCTGGCGAAGTCCATCTTTGCGGAAGACAAGCACGAGAGCCGCAGCGACCGATATGCCTACATCCCCACTTATGAAGTGCTCGCGGGAATGCGGAAGGAAGGCTTCGAGCCGGTCTATGCCAAGCAGGGCGGTTCGCGCGTGCCGGGCAAGGCGGATTTTACCAAGCACCTGATTCGCTTCCGTCACAAGGGCGAAGCCGGGACCGTCCGCAAGGTCGGCGGCATCTATCCGGAAGTCGTGCTGGTCAACAGCCATGACGGCACGAGCGCCTATAAGGTCATGGCCGGGCTGATGCGTCTGGTCTGCCTTAACGGGCTGATGGTGTCGGATCGGGAGCTTGCTTCCGTGTCCGTCCACCACAAGGGCGACGTGATGGCGCAGGTCATCGAGGGCAGCTTCAAGGTGCTGTCCGAGAGCTGCCGCGCGGTTGAAGCCGCAGACGCTTGGTCCGGTGTCACCCTGAACCATGACGAACAGATGATCCTTGCCGGGGCGGCCCATGAAATCCGCTTCGGGGAGGAAGCCGAAACCCCGATCGAGCCGCGCCAGCTTCTGGCCCCGCGCCGCCGTGATGATCTCGGTTCCGATCTGTGGACCGTCGGAAACGTGGTGCAGGAAAACGTCATCCGGGGCGGTCTCCGGGCATGGGGGCGCGATGCCAACGGCCGCCGCCGTCGCGTGTCCACCCGCGAAGTCAAAGCTATTGATGCGGACGTGAAGATCAACCGCGCCCTGTGGCGTCTCAACGAGGAAATGGCCCGGCTGAAAGGAGGCGGAGCATTCATGCAGGACGCCGCCTGATCCCGTCATCCGGCACGCCTCACCCGAGGCGTGCCCCTTGCCCTTCAGGATGGAACGTCCCCTATGAGCGAAGCATTCGAAATTGCGCAGACCATTCCCACCGAGCGCCCCTTGAGTTTCGACGAAGCCGCCGCCCTTGTCCGCTCACACGTCGGGACACCGCAGGATGTCGGCTATCAGATGTTCGACAATATCGCCTCGGCCGTCAAAGCCCTCTCGCACCAGAGCAGATTTGCCGGGGCCGATTATGATTGCCTGTCATGTGGCAATGGCTGGACTTATGAAGGCATCGACCCCGCACCCGACCCGGCCACCTGCCCCTTTTGCGGAAGGGAGGGCAACTCGCCGTTAAGGGCATGGGAGGGCGAACGCAAAGACATCTGACTCCGGGGGCGATATGCCCCCATTTCCGCGCGCGCCGAACCGGAAGCCCGCTTCGCGGGCTAAGAGTAGCCGGGCGGCCTACCGGCCGCCGTATCCTCTATCGTAGCCTCTAACGTGTCCTGTTCTGTATCCTCTGGTGTATCCTGAATTGGCCAATTTTCGCACTGATGCCGCACAGGCTGGGTGCTTGTGCGATCTGCGTTTGGGGGCTTGATCTCCGCTCTAGTTCGTAAGGCCGCGAGCCAGGT
>NZ_BANH01000147.1 GCF_000964465.1 Gluconobacter thailandicus F149-1 = NBRC 100600
CTGATCGAAGACGACGCCAGAAACCGGCTTGCTCTTCATCGTGTGCTTGGCCTGAAAAAGCGTGAGCTGGCGCATTTGATGCAGAATGCCAATCAGCCAGCACCGAAGACTCCCAAACCTCTGAAGGCTCGGGATGTGATGGAACAAGGTCTGGTGCCAGTTCGTGTTCCTCCCCGGCCTGTGCAAGACTATTTCGACGGTCTGGCATCCATCATCCGTCCTCAATGGACGCGGGCCGAGTGCAGGCCAAAGATCATTTCTCGCCCCTGGCACGCTGAGATCAGGCGGCTTGAAAACATGTCTCCTGAAGAAGAGCTGTCCCGGCATCTCGAAGCCCTGATTGCCCGGATGCTGAATGCTCTGTTCGGGTGGAACCTGACGGTGCCTGTCACCTCTGCCGAAGACGCACGGGAGCTTGTTGATGACTATGCCAGACGGTGCGCTGAAAAACGTCAGTCCGATGTTCAGGAGCATTTCAGATCGCCTTCCGTTCGCGCCGCTCTCAGGGAACGCCGGAAACTCCGGAAAGCTCTTTTAAGTCGAGACCCAGAGATCGTCTCTGCACTGGA
>NZ_BANH01000146.1 GCF_000964465.1 Gluconobacter thailandicus F149-1 = NBRC 100600
AGGCCATCCATCATCCGCATGAAAATGCCCATGTCGCCCCAACGCTTCCAGCGGTTGTAGAGCATCTTGTGTGGACCTTATTCCCGGGGCGCATCACGCCAGCGCATCCCATTGCGGTTCACAAAAATGATGCCGCTCAGCACACGGCGGTCATCGACGCGAGGTTTGCCGTGGCTCTTGGGAAAGAACGGCCGCAGACGCTCCATCTGTTCGTCCGTCAGCCAAATCAG
>NZ_BANH01000145.1 GCF_000964465.1 Gluconobacter thailandicus F149-1 = NBRC 100600
GTCGCCCAGGCACAGCAACGTCCGGATTGGCAGGAGACGAAAACCCCCACACAGCCGTGCTCAGATTGCCCTTGTTCGTCCAGAGATCCCCGCCGCCGTGCTGGGGCTGGAGCAGGTAGTGCTGCGGGTTGCTGTCGTCGATCAGATACGTGGCGTTCGT
>NZ_BANH01000144.1 GCF_000964465.1 Gluconobacter thailandicus F149-1 = NBRC 100600
CTGTTCTGTCAGGGCGACAAAGATCCGGTCAAAGACACCCAGGCAGCTCCACCGGATAAAGCGATTATACAAAGTCTTGTGCGGACCATACACTTTCGGAGCGTCTTTCCACTGAAGACCATTGCGGATCACGTAGACGATCCCGCTCAGAATACGCCGGTCATCCACGCGTGGCACTCCGTGGGCCAGAGGAAAATATGGCTTGATCCGTTCCATCTGGCTCTCGGACAGCAAAAA
>NZ_BANH01000143.1 GCF_000964465.1 Gluconobacter thailandicus F149-1 = NBRC 100600
TTTTTTTTGATTTTTTTAGTTTTGGATTGTGAATGGAAAGTGTGTGTAAGGGAGAATTGTGTAGGGAATCTGTGGGTTGAGGGTGTGGATAACCTGGATATGATGATTGTTTGACAGTGATGTGTGGTGGTCTTATAAGCCCGTTCACCGACGCGGCGGGGCCTTCTTGG
>NZ_BANH01000142.1 GCF_000964465.1 Gluconobacter thailandicus F149-1 = NBRC 100600
ATCCGCAACACGAAACGTGGCGTATCGCCGGATCAATCCCGCCAGAGTTCCCGACGACAACACACCAGATCGCCGCAGATACGCATAACGCGCCTGAATTTGAGGAAGGAACACGCCGCGCATCTGCTGAAACACATTCGCGCCATCGCTAGCCCAGCCCGTCACGTCCGGAGCGACACCATTCGGAGCGCCCCACTTCACACCAAGACTTTCATCCAGATCGTAGGAATCGATTTCCCACAGTCCAGACGTCTGTGTGCCCGTATAGGACTTCAACATGCAGTTGTTGGTCGTGCTGTCGAAGCTCCCCACGGCCTCAATATGGATGAG
Source organism: Gluconobacter thailandicus F149-1 = NBRC 100600 (assembly GCF_000964465.1). Taxonomy (GTDB): domain Bacteria; phylum Pseudomonadota; class Alphaproteobacteria; order Acetobacterales; family Acetobacteraceae; genus Gluconobacter; species Gluconobacter thailandicus. The sequence goes on from NZ_BANH01000142.1 coordinate 331, forward strand.
GTAATCTAACCACGATCCCAGCCCCAGATACTGCGCGTAATCCGCCCAACTCCCGGTGCCGTTCTGAATCGAGGCAAACCAGTCCAGCA
>NZ_BANH01000141.1 GCF_000964465.1 Gluconobacter thailandicus F149-1 = NBRC 100600
GGGTCGTGGGTTCGAATCCCATCACCCGCTCCAGTTTGAAAAAGACGCCTTCGGGCGTCTTTTTTCGTTTCCGGCAACTGAGATTTGACCCATCAGGAAAATGCTTTTCAGGGCGTCTTTCCTCTTGCGGACTTTGCCGGTTTCCGTCATAAGCCCCAACACGGAGTGCGGGTGTAGCTCAGGGGTAGAGCACAACCTTGCCAAGGTTGG
>NZ_BANH01000140.1 GCF_000964465.1 Gluconobacter thailandicus F149-1 = NBRC 100600
CATATCTCTCACGCATTAAAACAAAAACGCAACTGTAGTGCTAGAGCGGTACCCTGATACTGCGGGGGGTACCAAACAGAGGCAAGTGGAAGGGCAATCGCAAAAGACGCGCCAGCAATGCCCAGAATCCCCGCCAGCCCAAACATCTGGGAATAGGTGTGGGGAGCGAGGTACCAAGTCAGGACGAGGCCCAGAATAACAGTAAGCTGCGCGGCAATAGCAACACGGCGAGGGCCAAGCACATCCACAAGTCCGCCTGCCAGCACGCGGAACCCGGCGCCAGCCAGCACAGGAGTTGCGACAAGAAGACCTTTCTGTCCGGCATTCAGATGCAGGTCATGTGCGATGGCAATGCCGAGAGGGCCCAGCAGAACCCAGATCATAAATGAGACGTCGAAATACAGAAAAGCGGCCAGCAGGGTTGGTGCGTGCCCGGCTTTCAGGAAACCCCTGTCCACGATACATTTCCAGACGACACATCAAACAAGGATGCATCATCGCCTCTTCAGGGCCAGTGGACCGCCATTGATCTACCCCATGCGTCTCTGTCCATACTGGACAAACCCGATTCTCCACCGGCACTGACGGAGTCTCGTGATACTGTATATCGGGACTGTATTATGGAATGATCCGATGTCAAAATAATAAATTCTCGTTTGGATGATTTTCTCGACATTCAGGATTGGGGAATATCGTCCGTATCTCGACGGAACAAGAGATGGGCTTCCGCCAATTGATCCAGAGGCTGAATAACCTGAAGGGATCGAACAGTCTTTCAATCGCGCCAGTCTGCGTCAGACGTTCGCGAAGCAGCCAGATCGTCTCCGCACGTGGCACACGGTTCGACCGTCCCGGACTCAAAAAGCACATGAAAGACAAATAGTCACTGATGAGATATTCCGTTCGCTCATCAGACAGCGTGTTCAGCGTCTGGATCACCCGGATCTTGAACATTAGTACCGGATTGAACGGGGCCGCCCGCCTCGGCCCCCGTCTGAATAGGCCAGAGCCTTTTCTAGATGAGGACAGAATACTTTAAAATTCATCGTCAAGCCTCCTCAGGCGAGACAGTTATTCTTCAACTGGCCTGCTTCATAAGCCATTCCCCCAATCACTACGGAAACAATGGAATCACACAGCGCACTTCGAAATTAACGGGGCGATACCTCCAGGCGATGTAGGGTAATTATACATCGTTATTCTCGTTAAAATGACCGTAGAAATTAAAAAACATGGTTCGGGTGCCGAATTGTAACTTCAGAATTTCTCTTGATTGCAGTTGGATCGTTTAATTTATATAATTAATAAATAAAATAAGTAAGATTCATAATAAATTACAAAATATGAAGTATTTATTTCAGAATCTATAATAAATAACATGATTTGAAATTTTTAAATAGAAAATAGTAGTTCAATTTCAGTTATAAATTCTGATACCGTTTCAATATGGAATCGTTTTGTAATAATAAAAATGTTCCATCAACAGGCACAAGAAGTGACGTGGTCCAGACAAAAGGAAAAGCATGTGATGCGCCTACGTTCCTGCAGGATCCGAGCATTAAAGCGACACCTGCTGGTCGCCTCATGTCTCGGCAGTGGCGTTTCGGTTGGTATGACCGAAACAGCTTTTGCCTCCGATACTCAATTGGCTGCTGCGGAGCAAAGGACTGGTAAATCGATAATTCATCGTCCTGTACGCTCAAAAGAGCATGCTATTTCCAGTGTGTCAGAGCATCCCAAACCGCGGCGTGCGCATACGGATGTCAATGCGTCTGCAGATGAAACGGTCCACGTTTCCAGTGTGCACCGTAGCCGAGGCGGGGGGATGATGCGTGTTGAGACGGCGCCTTATGCGGTACAGACAATCACGAAATCATTCATAGATATGCGCAGTCCTACCAGTACCGCGTTGGAACTGGTTCGAAATCTTCCCAGCGTCAATATTGCCGTGACTGATACGTCTGGTTTGCAGGGAGGGCGTATTCAGAGCCGAAGTCTGACAGATGCCGATATGGCGTTGATGATTGATGGTGGTCCTGCTGCCAGTGCTGCGTATATGGCCGAAAACGTAGAATCTGAAGATGTTGACAGTGTCAGCATGATGCCAGGGTCTTCGCCTATCGATCTTCCTGTCACTTCCGCTGCTGCAGGCATTTTGAATCAGTCGACGCATGATCCGCAGCACAAATTCGGAGGAACGATGGATTTTGCCTATGGCACAAACAATCTTGCCCGGCAATTTATCCGTCTTGAGTCAGGAGATGTAGGGAATACGGGAGCGCGAGGGTTTGTGTCGTTTGCTCATACTCGTGCGCGTTCCTGGTTTGGGGGCGGTCGTAATGAGAAGATCCACGTGGATGTCGGTGTGCGAAAAGACTGGTCCAACGGATCTTACGCGCGGGCATTTATGGGGTGGAATCTGGAAGATTTCGTCGTTGACCGGTATGGAACGGCCAGCCAGTTTTATGATTTCAAGAAGACTGGGAATAGCTACGGGCGCAAGTCTGAGTATGATCCTGTAGGAAATGACTACTGGAAAAATAATATCAATCACTGGATGCAGCTTTTTCTAACTGCCCCAATGCATGTGGTCATTACCAAACACCTAACGCTTGACCTCCGACCTTATTATAGCTGGGGAAGGGGATGGAGCGGAGAAGCCGGAGGTTTTTCAAGCGCTACAAGCGGAAATACCTATAAGTCAGGTCTTCCAGTTGCAACCGGAACACCTTTGACAAGCTACTTCTTGCAGGACGGCGCGTTCAGCGTAGGGACTACTGCAATCCTCGGATATGATATCGACAAACACAATCACCTGGAGCTTGGATACTGGTACCAGAAGCAGGATTACACCCAGCATTTCCCCACGAGTATAACCAACCAGGATGGCGCCAATTCAAGCCCGAATGATCCGAATTATCAGATTTACCGGAATGGCACCCGCGTTTTTCCTGGAAATACTGCCGGATTTGAGATTCATTCGCTCTTTTTCCAAGATACGGCGAAATACTTTCATGACCACCTTCTCGTAAATGCAGGTTTCAAGTATGTTATGTCCAATGTGTGGTACATCGTTTATCCGAGCCGCCGACAGCTTGGCCAGAATTTGACTGCACCTCTGCCACATGTATCGGTCAGCTATCACTTCAACGAACATCATCAGCTTTACGTCAATGCTGAAGGGGATTTCAGACAACCTTCTCCATCGGCTGTCGCTAATACCAACATTGACGGTACATTACCGAAAAACCAATATTCGATTCGAGAAGAACTTGGGTATAGATACAATGATAAAAATTTCGTAGTTGATCTTGATTTTTTCAATTACAATATTACAAACAGACTTCTCTCTACATATGTTGGGAATAATCAGACTGGCGTGGTAAATGCCGGAAATCAAACGGCCAGAGGTGTAGACTTGATGGTCTCTGCGCAGCCTCTATATGGCTTCAGCCCTTATGTGTCTTTTGAGTATCTTAATGCCACAACAGATACGAATATTGCTGCGTCGGACGTGAATGGAAATCTGACTGCTTTCAGGAGCAAAGGAAAGCAGGCTCCGCTGGCACCACATTTCATGGCAAATTTTGGTCTGACCTACACTTATAAAGGAATATTTGCTAACGGCGCCCTCCATTACACTGGACCGCAATCCACAACACTTGCCGGTGACCAGAGAATGCCAGGATACTTCACAAACACACTGTCTCTTGGATACCATTTCAAACCTGTCTGGTATGCAAAATCGCCTACCATACGTCTGAATTTCACGAACCTGACGGGGGCAATTTTGAGAACGGGCGTCGTGGGGGTTGGCACAAATGCCAGCCAGGTACGCTTGATGAATGGCAATCTGTCCAACACCGGTTCGGGAGCGCAGTTCATTCTTGAGCCTCGCTTCACGGTTACAGGGACGGTTTCAACAGCTTTCTGATTAGACGTGTCGCGGTTTAGTTCCGGACCTTTAAGACCGAAAGTGGTTGTAAAGGAGACGTGGAATGGGACGAGTTTACAAGG
>NZ_BANH01000139.1 GCF_000964465.1 Gluconobacter thailandicus F149-1 = NBRC 100600
TCCGTCCCAAAAACACCTGATTTTGTTATGATTCAGGGAGGAGACCGGAAGGGCCTGAAAGGGTCCCACAAAGGTGTCCCTCAATGACAGGACAGGGATTATGGGAAAATATGGCTATGCACGCGTAAGCACGTCACGACAGCAGACAGACAATCAGGTCACGGACCTTCTGCGGGAAGGCGTGCCGGAAACGCAGATTGTGACGGAAACAGTGTCAGGGGCGACCGCGTGGAAATCACGTCCAGCCCTGAAGAGACTGGTCAGACGGCTTCAGGCCGGGGATACGCTGACGGTGGTGAAGCTCGACCGTCTGGGGCGTAATGCTCTGGATGTGCTGACCCTCATCGACGTGCTGAAAAAACGGGAGATTTCTGTCAGGATTCTCAATCTGGGGATTGATACCGCAGGCGCTGGCGGCAAGCTGTTCCTGCTGCTTCTGGCGGGATTTGCGGAGTTCGAACGCAACATCATCCGCGAGCGCGTGCTGTCAGGTCTGGAGACCGCCAAGGCAAAGGGCATTCGCCTCGGGAGAAAGCCAACGCTGACAGAAGAGGACATCGCTCAGGCGCGTCGTCTCAAGGCTCAGGGATTATCAGCACGAGAAGTCGCGAAACTCCTGCACGTCTCCAAGATGACCGCCTGGCGGGCGATGAACTCCTGAAATCCGTCCCGCAATCCCTGTACCAGAATTGCAGAACCGGACTCTCAGCCATGCAAAATCACCCTATTCCCAAATCAGGTGTTTACGGGATATGTTGCAGAGCAATTCAGCACGGACAGGGGGCTGGATGCCGCTCTCCCGATAACGGGGGAGGTCATGTTTTTCCCCTGTTTTTCGGAAGGTTTCGGGCACGGCATGGATATCGAACTCTGCGGAAAACCCTTCTGGCTTCACGGAATCCGGGGA
>NZ_BANH01000138.1 GCF_000964465.1 Gluconobacter thailandicus F149-1 = NBRC 100600
TCATGTCATTGAAGCCAGATCTTCACCAACGTTTCCTTCGCCGGAAGATCTGAAAGGAAACATCAGTATATAGACTATTCCGGCGCAACAATTCCAATTACGAGGGATTGTGGATGAATTTTAATAAATAACCAAAAATATTCATACTTGTTTTATTCTGTCAACTTTATGGAGTAATTCAGAATTAACCTATCAATTCATTTATTTCATATTTTTTTTGCTGTCAATTTTCTCCTTAAGACGGATTTTCCCCGACCAAATTCTTAATCCTGAACAGATGCTATGA
>NZ_BANH01000137.1 GCF_000964465.1 Gluconobacter thailandicus F149-1 = NBRC 100600
TATGTGATCCGCAACGGCCTTCAGTGGAAAGACGCTCCGAAAGCGTATGGTCCGCACAAGACTTTGTATAATCGCTTCATCCGGTGGAGCCACCTGGGCGTCTTTGACCGGATCTTTGTCGCCCTGACAGAACAG
>NZ_BANH01000136.1 GCF_000964465.1 Gluconobacter thailandicus F149-1 = NBRC 100600
AACCTGAAGGCCGCAGGTTCAAATCCTGCCCCCGCAACCAGAAATCACACAAAAACCCCGCTAAGTCACTGACTCGGCGGGGTTTTTTGTTGTGCTCCCAACGACACGCCTATCAAATTCCCCATTATTTCAATGACTTGGCACAGGTAGGTTCAAATCGGGGTCCATGATACCCGCAACCAACTGCTCCAGGCACAGGCGTACAAGGGCGGACTCAGGCATACCAGGGCGTGAGCAGGCGCAGGAGAAAGGGCAGGGGAAATTGGGGCGTCAGGCGGGGTCATGCGCGTA
>NZ_BANH01000135.1 GCF_000964465.1 Gluconobacter thailandicus F149-1 = NBRC 100600
CCTCGCCGCAACCGTCATCTTCTGGCTATGAGTCCTGAGCCTAAAGCCGGATTACGAGAAAGCCAAACAGTGGGCCTATTATGCCCAATATACGTCGGATGTTCCTCCGGGTTACGAAGGCAAATTATCTAATGACGAGATCGGTGACTACGCCTGGGATGCATCTCAGGTGCAGAGAACATACCTTTCGGCGGTTACGGGACATTTTGACCTGTCCGAGAAGATCCATTCAGATACAGTCGCATATGGAAATGTTAGCAGCGGCCTCTATGGCGGCACCAATAACTTCGTAACATCTCCCAGTTACGGTACTCCAACGTTGCAGGCGGACGGCTCGGTCTCTGGTGTTCCGATGGCGCTGGGCATGTCACATGCCGATATGCGTCGACTGGGATTTACTCAGAAAGTCTCGATTGAAACATCACATAACAACTATATTGAAAGCGGTCTCTGGTACGAGAATAATCGCTGGATCTATGATTCCATGCTTTATGAAGATGGATTGACGACCGGCCATAACCCACTGTCCGGCTTCAAAAAAGGAACGGGCAGTACGTGGTATAATGACGCTTACAATACCAATACATTTCAGTTTTTCCTTCAGGATCGCTGGAAAATCATTCCAGGCATGACGGTTCTGGCTGGGTTCAAGTCTCTGACGCAAACAACTCATGGTGGCACGAAAGCCGATTATACAGCTCAACTTAAAGATGAAGGATGGAATACTTATTATCGTCACCCTGCGAATGGTACGATGACGGCCTCGGGCGCATTTCTTCCCCATTTCAATTTTGATTACCATTTTCTGGATCATCACGAAATTTACTGGGATATCGCCGAAAATTTGCGCGCTTACGATTACTACTCCCAGACGTCCACGGCAGGACCGTGGGGCGGTTTGGGTAATTCCTCTCAATCTGCCCAGTCCGTGTTTGATACCAATAAAAAAGTTCTCAAACCAGAGCGGACATGGAATTATATTGTTGGATATCGGTATGATTCTCAATTTTTCTCAGGAAGTGCTGATTTTTATCACACTGATTACTATAATCGCCTTGCTTCCATTACGGAAGGAAGCACGGCCACAGCACATAGTGCATATCTGAATGTCGGTCGCGAAACCATGAATGGTGCCGATGCCGCCGTGACGATCCGCCCGTTTTCTGGACTTGAAATTACAAACAGCTTTAGGGTCTGTTAGGTAATGTTGACAAAAGATCTAGACGATTTGGCTGAGATC
>NZ_BANH01000134.1 GCF_000964465.1 Gluconobacter thailandicus F149-1 = NBRC 100600
ATCTGCATCATCACAGCACCTCATCACTGACGGGGGTAAAGCGCTACGCGTTATCCGCGATAGCCCAACCTACCTGATCCAAATGACGTTCTGCAACCAAACAGCTAGCACTACAGTTGCATTTTGTGTCGTGAGTGAGCGCGGATAGCGCTGGCCTGATGTGTTCGTCGAAAGACGGACCATCTGAGGATGTGAAGGACGGGTAGTCTGCGTTGTGCAAGTTTTACGACGAGGCGCCTGATTT
>NZ_BANH01000133.1 GCF_000964465.1 Gluconobacter thailandicus F149-1 = NBRC 100600
TCGGGAACAATCTCAATCAGATCGCTCGTGCTCTGAATGCCGGAAACCACGCACCCGTCTCTCAGGTCCTGAAAGACGTTCAGGCTGCAAACTCCGAGACCCGGGCTCTGCTGAGAAACCTGCGACCATGATTATCA
>NZ_BANH01000132.1 GCF_000964465.1 Gluconobacter thailandicus F149-1 = NBRC 100600
TGGCATCTGTATAAAAAGCGCCACCTCATCGAAAACATGTTCGCGAAACTCAAAGACTGGCGACGTGTTGCGACCAGATACGACCGCTGCGCTCATATCTTCATGTCTGCAATCCATTCGCAGCAAGCGTCATCTTCTATCTTAAAGAATGAGTCCTGAGCCTA
>NZ_BANH01000131.1 GCF_000964465.1 Gluconobacter thailandicus F149-1 = NBRC 100600
CTGACAGAACAGGCTGGCCGTTCAAAGCGCCTGATGATCGATGCGACACATCTCAAGGCTCACCGGACAGCCGCCTCCCTGCTCAAAAAAGGGCTTTTCCCCGCCATATCGGGCGAACCAAAGGCGGTCTGAACTCAAAACTCCATGCCGTGTGCGATGGTCAGGGTCGGCCTGTTCGCCTGCACCTGACCGCAGGTCAGGTCAGTGACTTCAAAGGCGCAGACGTGCTGCTGGCAGATCTCCCCGACGAGACAGAAGAAGTCATCGGGGACAGGGGCTATGACAGCAACCGGATCAGGCTATCGCTTGCAGAACGCCATATCACAGCCTGTATTCCGCCGAAGAAAAACCGGAAATCAAAGCCACCTTACAATTGGCATCTGTATAAGAAGCGCCACCTCATCGAAAACATGTTCGCGAAACTCAAAGACTGGCGACGTGTTGCGACCCGATATGACCGCTGCGCTCATACCTTCATGTCTGCAATCCATATCGCAGCAAGCTTCATCTTCTACCTCAAAGAATGAGTCCTGAGCCTAGGTGTTTAGGCTCAGGACCTATTGATTTTTGAGGGAAATCTGATTCAGG
>NZ_BANH01000130.1 GCF_000964465.1 Gluconobacter thailandicus F149-1 = NBRC 100600
AAGCGCCTGCTGCCGCCATGGACCAGGATCTCCTGCGGCTTCCGCTCGCATCCATCCCGTCTTGCGTGGTTCATTGCCAATCAGAACGTCAAGGAAGGCACACGCAGAAGCCGCAACACGCTTCTGCGTGAACAGCGGCGCCATCCGATCCTTGGCGGACCGAAGCAAGCGCGCCCATAATTCCAGCGTCTCTTCAACAGACGCACCGCCACTCATCATATCCTGAATCATGGTTACCCATAGATTCAGAACTCAACACAAAATGCAACTGTAGTGCTAGGCTCAGGACCTGTTAATTCATTGAACTGAGCGAAGCGTTGTGATTCACAGGCTTACCGATGGAGGGTGAGCCAGTGAGTGACATGTTTTTGCTGTCCGAG
>NZ_BANH01000129.1 GCF_000964465.1 Gluconobacter thailandicus F149-1 = NBRC 100600
TCCCAAATCAGGTGTTTTTGGGACGGAGTATTTCAAAATATTAAAACGGTATGGCGTCTTCGTCTTCTGTTATATCTTCTATCGTTAGTAAATTATCATCCCAATCACCCGGAAGCATTGGCTTTAAATTATTGTTTGCATCAAACAACGAATTAGAAACTCTTAAAAAATAATTATCATTTTTCCCCATAGAAATTTCATATTTTTTAAAATTGGAACCAATTTCAGCCCAATCCAAATTAGATTGGACTCCGCTACGAGCATTTTTTAACCAATCTTCCATTTCAGACCTATTGGTGAAAAATAGCCTATATTTCACTCGCAGAATTTTTCTCATTGCTGGGAATATAGGATGGTTCTGTATAAGTATTTCGTCCATCATTCTATTTTTTTCATCAGAGTCGGAAGATATTGATGAATTGCGATATAATTCCGCCAACCCTTCCAAGGTAGATGTAACTTGTTCCATTTTATTCATCATATCAACCAAGCGTACTTGAGCCTCGCCCTCAAGAAACCTCTCAAATAAACCAGACCATTGTTCTCTAAGATAGTTTATTAGTTGAGGCATACTTTCAAAAGAAAATATTTGGTTGTTTGATGATAAATTATATATCTCTTCTATAAATCTATAAACTCTAACATCATCAACATGAGAATATCTTATACCTTCAACATCTTTATTTTTAATATAGGTATGATATTCCGAAATAACCTCCGACTCTATGAATAGATAAACTTGTTTACCTTGCCTTTGTGCAGTCTTTAACTCCATATTAGATATCGAATATTTTTCATGGTCTCTAGACTGTGAACCAAATCTTCCGCCTATAATCGATATAACAATATGAACTTTTGCTATTTCATTATAGCAATAATCTTCTAAGAGCCTGTTTGGAAAATCGATCTGATGTGATTCAAGCTC
>NZ_BANH01000128.1 GCF_000964465.1 Gluconobacter thailandicus F149-1 = NBRC 100600
GCCTCGAACCAGTTTCGAGAAGCTTTATGGGACAGAGGCTCGCGCCCGGTTATCCCGCCGAAACGCAACCAGGCTCCGGTCGCCTGCCCCAAATGGGCCTATCGGCACCGACATCTCGTCGAAAACTTCTGGGCTCGTCTTAAGGAATGGAGGGCGGTTGCTACAAGATACGAGAAAACCGCCGCTTCCTTCATGGCCATCATCTGCATCGCAGCAACCGCAGATTATCTCAAGACCTAGGT
>NZ_BANH01000127.1 GCF_000964465.1 Gluconobacter thailandicus F149-1 = NBRC 100600
CGCCGCAACCGTCATCTTCTGGCTATGAGTCCTGAGCCTAGAGTTCTTGATCATATGGAAGCACATCTGGCTGAACCATTTGATTTGGATTGTCTTGCTGCTTTGTGTGGCATGAGCCGTTTTCACTTCAGTCGCTCATTCCGTACAACCACGGGACAAACTCCCTCTGGTTGGTTCATGCAGCGCCGCGTCCAGAAGGCATCAGAAATGCTTTGTAAGACCAATGTTCCTATTATCGAGATTGCCTTGGAGATCGGATACGAAAGCCCAAGCCACTTTGCTCAGGTCTTCCGCAGAGTGACGGGTGTCAGTCCTCGTGATTATAGAAAAATGTAATCAGTACATGAGTAAGGTTTCAGCAAAGACTTTGGTAAAAAATTTCTCCTAAATACAGTCCCATTCCAAAGACAGCATGAGCGCTTATACTGAGAAATAGTCCTTTTCCAGGATTGGGAGCCCTAAGCCCGAAAAAACCGCCGCCCAGAGCAGGTTTCATAAACAGAAAAGGGGCTAAAAGGGTAACAAGTCCGAAGAGTAGACCATTTAGCAGTGTGGGGACTGTCTTTGCTATAACCACCACAAAACTGAGGTACAGTGCGGCATAAACAGCACCAATCAGATAATGAAATGCCCAGCCAACAAGTGCCTCTCCTTTCAGGGAGGGTCTTTTTCCAATCATTGGGTCATAGATCCTGCCGTCACGCCACCCTATGACCCAGCGGCCGGTGACAGGCCAGTTGGCTGCAGGAATTCCAGTCAATGGTTTCTGGGCTTGCTGCCAGATATCGGATGCAGCAGTCGCCACGACGCCGACTGTCAGAATTTCGAGCAAATTCATACAGCATGTCCTCAAAGTAAGAGCGTTCGCACACAGTTTCATGTCACTTTTCGAGTTTCATGATATACTGACGAAATTGCACTCTAGCAACACATGAAGTTACATGAGACAAGATAACAGATTATCCTGTGTGCTCCACGTACTCCTGCATATGGCAGAAGCAGGTGGTCCCATGACGTCAGAAGCCCTGGCTCGCGCCCTTAACACCAACCCCGTGGTTGTGCGACGTCTTATGGGCGGTCTGCGTGAGCATGGATATGTGCACTCCGAGAAAGGACATGGCGGGGGGTGGACGCTCTCATGCCAGTTGGATCAGGTGACGCTGCGGGATATTTACGAGGCTCTTGATGCTCCAAGATTATTCGCCATAGGGAACCGGAGTGAGGAGACTGAGTGCCTTGTCGAAGAAGCCGTCAACCACGCCATGAGTAGCGTCCTGGCCGATGTTAAGGCCCAATTTCTGGCGCGTTTTGGCCAGATTACACTTGCAGCACTTCACGCCGACTTCCATCAGAGGCTAGCAGAGCGCCATGGTCCGACTACGCTCTGCAAGTAAACCAAGGGGCTGATGACTAGGTAATGTTGACAAAAGATCTAGACGATTTGGCTGAGATCT
>NZ_BANH01000126.1 GCF_000964465.1 Gluconobacter thailandicus F149-1 = NBRC 100600
TTGTCCGGTTCATCCGCTCAACCTGACCGTTCGTCCAGGGATGATTGGGTTTCGTCAGGCGGTGTTCAATCCCGTGGGCTTCGCAGATCATGTCGAAGCGCATTGGACGCGACCACGCCGTATTGCGATTGCGGGGCTGTTCAGCGAACTGGATGCCGTTATCGGTCAGAATGGTATGAATCCGGTAAGGGATCATGCTCAGGAGATATTCGAGGAATTCCCAGGCCGTCTTCCGATCGGCTTTTTCAACCAGTTGTGTGACTGCGAATTTGCTGGTCCGGTCGATAGCAACGAAGAGGTGCAGCTTGCCTTCTGCGGTCTGGACCTCCGCGATATCGAGATGAAAGAACCCGATCGG
>NZ_BANH01000125.1 GCF_000964465.1 Gluconobacter thailandicus F149-1 = NBRC 100600
AAGATTTCAGGTGTCATCAGGTCAGATGACAGACCTCAGTTCGGGAAGCTCCTGAAAAAGATTCAGGCCGGGGATGAGCTGGTCGTGATGAAGCTCGACCGACTTGGAAGGTCTACCCTCGATATCCTGACAGTCATCCAGAACCTGAGAGGTCAGGGCATCGCCATCACCATTGAAGGAGTGGGGACCATCAGGGATGACATGATGGGAAGCCTTACCATGAACCTCCTCGCCTCCTTTGCAGAGTTCGAGCGTGCTCTGATTATCGACAGAACCCAGTCCGGCAGAAAAAGAGCAATGGCCAACGGAGTACGAATGGGAAGGAAGGAGAAGCTTTCTCCCCAAGCTCAAAATGCCATCAAGCGACGTTATGGGAGCGAGACCGGGAAATCCTTAGCCAACGAGTATGGCGTTGGCTTGAGGACAATCCAGCGAATAGCTTCCGCAGCATGATGCAAAATGGATTGCAAAACAGCCCAGATAAGCTATCCTTGTCTCCGGAGTTATCTCCAAAGTCGTCTCCAAACTTGTCTGTTTTCCTCGACCTAACCGCTTGATTTTATTGAGACATCGGCTTTTTTGGCTAATTCCTCCCGCCCCAGCCAAGTACCTATAAATCAATGAAATCAAACACTTATGTGCCCAGAGAAAAGCAACTTTGGGGACAACGGTGGAGGCAGTCTAAGCCATTTTAGGGATTCTGTGAGCCCCTAAAATCAGCCTCCTGCTGCGACTCTCTGAACAGTCCGCAAGCCAATCCCATATTCTTTTGCCAATGCTGCTCCTGTCTCACTTCCATAACGTCTCTTGATGGCGTCCCTTGCTTGACTGGAAAGTTTGGGCTTTCTCCCCATCCTGACACCATTGGCCATGGCTGTCTTCCTACCTGACTGGGTTCTGTCGATAATCAGGGCACGCTCGAACTCTGCAAAGGAGGCCAGAAGGTTCATGGTGAGACTTCCCATCATATCATCCCTTATGGTCCCCACTCCTTCAATGGTGATGGCAATGCCCTGCCCTCTAAGGTTCTGGATGACTGTCAGGATATCGAGGGTAGACCTTCCAAGGCGGTCGAGCTTCATCACGACCAGCTCATCCCCGGCCTGAATCATCTTCAGGAGCTTTCCGAACTGAGGTCTGTCATCTGACCTGATGACACCTGAAATCTT
>NZ_BANH01000124.1 GCF_000964465.1 Gluconobacter thailandicus F149-1 = NBRC 100600
CCCTGAAATTACGAGCCAAGCGCATCAGCCAACGGTTCTTCGATCCCTCCCCCTGCTGGAACGGCTGAGTCTGGCGGAGCGCACATTGGGACGTCTGGATGGCATCACCATGCTGCTGCCGCGCCAGGAGCTGTTCCTCTATATGTATGTGCGCAAGGAAGCCGTCCTCTCGTCCCAGATTGAGGGAACGCAATCTACCCTGACGGACCTGCTCCGTGTCAGGTTGTGAGACGTCCTTGGCATATTTGAGGATTTGATCGACTTGCTTCATAAAATCGTGACGGAACGGTTTCACATGATCCGCATTGCGAGATCCGGGATGTTTTTTGAGCCATGATGCGATGTGTTCTACGGGAAACAAACCGGCCAGGGCGCGCTGCTTCCGGTGATTGTAAGCGAAGCAGAAGCCTTTGAGCAGGATTTCGAGATCTTCGTGACTGGCGACACAGACCTGCAGCGCTTCTGTCGCAACCCGACCGTTGAAGCGTTCCACCATGCCGTTGGTCTGCGATGAATAGGCCTTCGTCCGGCGCCGGTCGATCGTCATGTCACAACAGGCTTTTTCGAAAGCATCCGCCGTAAAGCACGAGCCGCGATCAGTCAAAATATGCGTGATCCGGAAAGGAAAGGCGGCTTTGACGGCCTTGAGGAAGTCGACGGCGTTCTCGGCGTCATGGATCGACAGATGCACCGATCGGGAGCACCGGTCGATGGCGACATACAGATATCGCTTCCGCCTTTCTCCGTCCGCCGTCTGAAGTTTCGGCAGATGCTTCACATCGACATGGACGTAACCCGGGTCGTAGTCCCGGAAGGTTCCTTTCCCACGAACGGGTCCGGCTTTCGGAGTGAGAGAAAGCCGGTTCAACCCCGCACCTTTCAAAATGCGCCAGACGCTGTCCCGGTTCAGATGCAGCAGGAAATGCCTCACGACGAATGTCAGGTCGTCCAAGCCAAACCCGGTTGAGCGCCGGAGCTGACAGACGACGGATCGTTCTTCCGCACTCGCCTTCCAGGCCAGCTTGCCCGGACGGCTGCTGCGATCCTGGAAGGCGTCCGCTCCACGTCTGCGCCATTTGCGGACCGTTTCATCGCGATCCCATAGCGACGCGCCAGAACGGCCGCCGGCTCGGGCGAACGGGCAATTTCCGCTCTCACCACAGGCGTGGTCCGGGCTTGCGGATGGATCTGAAGCATCATTCGGTCTACCTGCAAACAGAAGTAAACCATGGCCTGTAACGGGATATCGCCCAGTCTATACCAGCCCAATGACGTTCCACAACGTCACAGGTAAGCCACATAAACTGGTGATCGTCGCTATCGCACGGCGTCTCATCACAATCGCCAATGCCGTCCTCAAAACAGACCTGCCGTGGCGTATGAGTTCCGCCGCTCAAACACAGTTGCTGAGAAAGACAGACGTTGTTCGACATTCGGAAAGCAGGCTGGTCCATGATTTAATTATCGTTACGTTCTTATTTCAATGCCCGCACGAATTTTCCGTTGCACAAAATCAAGCCTGTCTTGCCCCCAGAACAGTTCATCTCCTACGACGTAAGTCGGAGTACCAAAGATGCCAAGACGTTCTGCGTCAGACAGGTTTTTTTCCCATACAGCATATACCTCCGGCGTTTGGGAAAAGATTAAGAGCTCCTTGGCGTCACAATGAAGTACGTTTCCCGCAATTTCCTCAAGCGTATTCATATCCGCAATATCCTGATCGTTAGCCCATAATGCTGATTGAATAGCCCAAGATAGAGCGACATCGTCATACCCTTTAATGGCCGCCGCAATAACAAGGCAAGCTGCATATTCGATGGTCTTACAGGGATAATACTTCGGCTTCAGATTAAGCGGAATATCCAGAAATTTACGCCAGCGGGTCAGTTCGACTACATGATAATTTTGCCGGACTGTGGGACGCTCCCGTAGAGGAATGCCACCATTACTCTGGATTATCCTGATTGGCCGAAGAACAAGTGATACGCTTTCCGAGCGAGCAATTTCACGCAGTTTTGGCATTCCAAGATAAGCCCATGGGGACGAAATCCCGTAGAAAACTTGGATCATCCCTACATTTGATGGCTGCTCGTCGGACATTTGTATTTTTTACCTTGATAAAATGAGATTGTGATCGTGGATAAAGATGAGTTTAGATCATTAATCTCGTTGCGTCATGCGATAACATAATATACAACTCAGTGAGTAGCTTATGGATATAAACTTATTAATATAGTGATTAATAAGTTCAGCCAAATGCGAATGGGCCTGTTTCCTCCAACCTTTCTGTCCGGATTCCGCCATGTCCGCATCTCGCGAGTTTCCAGCACTTCTGACCCTCCTTCTGCTGACATTAGGAGGCACTGCTCAGGCTGCAGATGAGCAATCCTCCGATCATGACGGCATGCGTAGACAGCCTATTTCTTCCCGCATACCGAAGAAGGCGACCCCAACGCGCGTACCTGTCCCGGTCAGCAAAGAGGAAGAAATTCACGTCAGAACAGAGATTTTCTCCGGAGGTGTGACCAGTACGACACCCGGTGGAGGCCTGATGCCGGTTCAAACAGTTCCACGCATGCAGAGCGGGATTACACGAGATTATATTGCGAAGCAGTCTCCGACCACGAACACACTTAACCTGCTTCAGATGTCCCCAGGGGCTGTTGTGGCTAATTCTGACCCTCTGGGTCTCGCGGACCATACGAGCATTACCGTTCGTGGCCTGGATCAGACGGAAATTGGCTTGGTGTTTGAGGGAATGCCCGCTGGCGACCCCATTTATGGAATCGCTGATACGTCCGAATGGGCTGATACCGAGAATATCGGTCGTGTCGATCTGGCGCAGGGAAGCAGCGACATTGCCGCTCCTGTTTATAATGCAGGTGGGGGCCAGATTACCGAAACATTGCTGGACCCAAACCATAAGGCTGGAGCACTGCTATCGGTTTCAGGCGGAACGCACGCGACGAACAAGGATTTTTTGCGCCTGGATAGTGGAGAAATCGGCCATTCCGGTGTCCGAGCATTCATGTCTGGTTCGTATACCCGCAACAATAACTGGCGCGGGCCAGGAACGAACCGTCGCTACCATGTCGATTCCAAAGTAGTCAAAGAATGGGGTGCGGATAATCGAGCCTCAGCAGTTTTTACGTGGAATACGATTGACGAATCCCCAACGCGGTATCTGTCTCTTGCACAATGGAAGCAGTACGGAAAATCCTACAATTATTCTGGCGAATATACCCCGGGCAGCACAACCTATTACCGGCTCTATCAATATAAGCGCTCTTCAATGATGATCAGCGCTCCAGGCCACTTTATGCTTGCAAAAGGTCTGACGGCTGACATTGCCCCCTACTATCAGTGGATGAGCGGGTCGGTCCCAAGTGGAACGACCCTGACACCTGGAAGCCTGTATCTTGGCAATCAGTCTGCAGGAACCGTCAGCTTCCCTACCCTCTATAACGGGAAAGCTGTGGCCGCAGCGATTGCAGGCTCCAACAGCTTCAATACGGGCTTCTCAGGTCATTTCACGCTGAAGACAGGCGTAAATACTCTCAAGGTTGGTTACTGGTACAGCAATCTCACCAAAAACTCCCTCTACGATTACTCTCCTGTCAGTGCGGCAGGTGACATTATCAATAATAATATTCGCACTCAAAACGGCTCCATCCTGGCGACCAAGAATTTCCACATGATGCAGCAGGTCAATGGCTTCTTCATTGAGGACGGGTTGTCGCTACTGAATCATCGGCTTGATCTGACCGCTGGATTCAAAGCTGTGCTTCTGGCACGATCCGGAACAAATAACATTCCAGGTGCGACCTATCGTTGGGGAACAAATAGCGCAGTTCCGCTGCCACGTTTCGAGGCCAGCTACAAGATTGACAAAAACAATCAGATTTTCATCGATGCGGTAACAAATTTCCACGCACCAATGTCAGACGTACCGTATTATGACGCTTTCAGTGTCTCGACCGGAAAGATCTCGACGGCTGGAAAAACTGACCTCAAAAACGAATACTCCATTTCCGAAGAAATTGGTTATCGTCATACTGGCCTTATCAATGCTTCCATTGGCTTCTTCAACTACAATTTCACAAATCGGCAGATTTCGACCTCCGTTTATGTTGATGGTGCACTGACGACAAACCTCATCAATGCAGGTGGCCAGACGACGCGCGGAGCGCAGGTCGAGATTGCCCTTCGTCCCTGGCATCACTTGAGCCCCTACGTTTCCGGGCAGTATCTCCATGCGACGATCGACAATAATCTTGCTGTTGGAAACGACCTTCTCTTAACCAAAGGGAAGAGTGCAGTTCTGACACCGAAATTTTCGGCATCTGCAGGCATATCTTATGATGATGGTCAGTTTTTCGGGAATGTATTCTTCAATTACGTTGATTCACAATACTCAACGTTCATGAATGATGAGAGTATCCCCGCTTACAAGACTGCCAACATGACGCTGGGGTACCGCATGAAGACTTATCACTTTATCCGTCGCCCTACGATCCAGCTGAATCTTGTGAACCTCGGTGACAGCAACTACCTGTCCAGCGCCTATACGGTTCGGACGAATGCCAAAACCACAAAAGGTATTTATGGAACGTCCATCGCAGGCACTGCACCCAGCTATTATCTCGGGGGTGGGTTTGCGGCGGTCACATCGATCACCCTTGGATTTTAAAACCATGATTACAGGACGTCAGATCGAAGCCTTTCATGCTGTCTTTTCGATCGGCAGCATGACAGGCGCGGCACGTCATCTCGGGCGCACGCAGTCTGCTGTCAGCCGTCTCATTATGGAACTGGAAAAAGCACTCGGCTTTACTCTTTTCGAGCGGAACGGGACGCGGCTGCATGCTACGCAGGAAGCACGTCTCCTTTACGATGAGGTCAAGCGCTCCTTCATCGGACTGAAGAATATTGAGGAGAAAGCGAGGCAGATCGCTGCGGGCGGAAACCATCGTCGGATTACATGCGGCGCCACATCTGCACTCTCTGGTGGCCTTGTTCCCCGAGCCATTTCCGGTCTGATGCAGCGCAGTTCAGATATTTCAATGTCCTTTAAGGGCATGCCAGCCGATGATGTCGTCCGATCCGTGACGGATGGTAGTGTCGATGTCGGTCTGGCGACCCTGCCAATTGATGATACCAATCTGCACATTCACTGGATTGGAGAAGCATCCTGTGTGGCCGTTCTGCATGAGGATCACCCCCTTGCCCAATCCGACAGCCTTTCTCTTCGTCAACTGCACACCCAGCAGGTTCTGACCGTAGGCAATCCCTTCCGGCTGCGACGCACGATCGACGCAGCTCTTCAGGCATCCGGGAACAGCTCGCTCACCAGAATAGAAACCAATACATCCCTCAATGCTGTCATGAGTGCCCGTGAGGAACTGGGAGTTGCTATTGTAGAGCCTGTAACAGCTTACGGTATTCCCATTGGAGGTACGGTCGTGCGGCCTATTGTGGAACGTATTCCCTGGGCGTGGAGCGTGTTGACCCCGGCGTTTTCGGCAGCTGACAGCGGTATTCTCCGCTTCATCGAACAGATCGAAATCACAGCGCATGCCCTTTTGCCAGACTTCATCCGGCACCCACCCGAAGCGCTCGAAAAACTTCACACACGCCTTTTTCAGACCGAGCCAGGAGCACCAGATGCCAAAAGGAATTGAGGCCACCACAACAAGGACAGCGCTCGATCTTCAGGACCTTGAAACCAGTATTCGCCGCGATCTGGATTATCTGAACCTCCCGGCAAAGCCATGGGTTCTTCCACTCCACGATACGCCTGAACCAATATATGACGTGGTCGTCGTAGGAGCAGGCATGATGGGGCTCGCGGCGACTGCGGCTCTGCGGCTTCGCGGCATCAGTTCAGTCATCTGCCTTGATCGCGCTCCTGAAGGCACAGAAGGCCCATGGGTCACCTACGGCCGCATGGTGACACTCCGCACAGCGAAATCTGCCTGCGGCCCAGCTTTGGGCATTCCCAGCCTGACATTTCGCGCTTGGTTTGAAGCGCAGTTCGGTAACGCTGCCTGGGAGCGATTAAACAAGATCCCACGTGCACAATGGATGGATTACCTCATCTGGTATCGACGCGTTCTGGACCTGCCAGTTCGTAACGGAATGGACGTTACAGATATTGCCCCGCAGAACGATGGGCTCATCAGGGTTACAGTGCGAGGAGAAAGCACGCCGGTTTTGGCCCGACGCATTATACTGGCAACAGGAATAGACGGATTAGGCGCTCCATCCCTTCCTTCTGTTGCCCGTGGGCTCTCCTCCCGGTTCTGCGCTCACTCCGCCGATATGATTGACTTTACAGCGCTTTCTGGAAAGCGTGTCGGGGTCGTAGGAGCAGGCGCCTCCGCAATGGACAACGCTGCGAGCGCTCTGGAGGCTGGTGCTGCTGGTGTTGACCTTTTCGTCCGCCGCGAAGCCCTGCCAAGTGTGGACAAGTTCACCGGCATCAGCAGTGATGGGCTGGTCATGGGATATGTTAGCCTACCGGATGCGGTAAAATGGGAGATGATGCGCCTTGGTCTTGATGCCCCGGTCCCTCCCCCACGCGATAGTACGCGCCGGGTCTTCAGACATAAGAATGCAAGACTGCATGTAAACGCCCCCCTGCTCTCGGTCGAAGAAACAGCATCTGCGTTAACGGTCACAACGCCTCATGGTAAAACGGATCTGGATTTTCTGATTTTTGCGACCGGTTTTTCCTGTGACGTCACATCTCGACCAGAACTTTCCTCTTTTGCTTCAAAGATCAGCCTCTGGGATGATCAGTATACGCCTCCCGCCGGAGAAGAGAGCAAATCCCTCGGTCAATCTCCGTATCTGGCACCGGATTTTTCGTTCGTAGCACGCGAAGGCCGTGACAAAGAGCCGTTATCCCGGATTTATTGCCTCTGCTTTGCCTCTGTGCTGAGCCATGGCAAGCTCACGAGTGGCGCACCCGCCATGGATGAGGCTGTTCAAAGGCTGGTCCATGGGGTCGCCGCGTCTTTCCTGCGCGAAAACAGCCAGGACTGGCTGAATATTTTCCGTGAGTTCGACCGACCAGAACTCCTTGGGAATGAATGGCATCCCGAACAGATCGTCAACGGCACATCCACAAAGGTGAAGAGTAACGCATGACCGAGGATTCCTTTCAGCTGCATCAACGCAGCATCGTGATTGATGGCCTTCAGACCTGCGCTTGGAGCCGCGAAATCTTTGAACAGATGCGTGCCGGCGGCCTGACCGTTGTCAATGCTGCCTCTCTGCTGTGGGAGAACTTCAGTGAGGGCATGGCGTATGTCCGAACCTGGGAACGGCACTTTGCTGAAAGTGCGGATCTGATCATGCCAATCCGCTCCGTCGCGGATATCGAGACCGCCAAACGCACCAATCGCACAGGGATCAGCATCGGCTGGCAGAACACGTCTCCATTGGAAGACCGCCTGGATTATGTACGGCTTTTCAAGTTGCTGGGCGTCAATACCATGCAGTTGACCTACAACACCCAGAATTATTCAGGGGCCGGCTATCTTGAAGAGCGTGACAGTGGCCTGACAGGCTTCGGACGCGAAGTTCTTCATGAAATGAACCGCCATGGCGTGCTATGCGATCTGAGCCACGTAGGCGACCTGACGTCCGCCGAAGTGATTGAGCATTCCCGACGCCCGGTCTGTATTTCACATGTGCTGCCACGCGCGCTTCGGGATGTGAAACGCAACAAGCCAGATCATCTTTTCAAAGCCTGCGCTGAAAAGGGCGGAATCGTGGGTGTCAGCCTGTTCTCTCCCGGATTACGTGCGGGGAATGACGCGACAATCGATGATTATCTGGATGCCATGACGCATGTCCTGAACATCGTTGGTGAAGACCACATTGCGATAGGTACCGATTTCAGTACAGGACACCCCCGCCCTGGCCCTTGGCTGCTCTGGGCGAACCGGGACAAGGGATATGGACGTCAGCTGACAGAATTCGGCCGTACCACGATCCGCAAGCCAGCGGGCTTTGCCAGTATTCCAGAAACACCCAACCTGACAGCCGCCATGATGCGCCGTGGGTGGTCCACAGGGCTAATCGAGAAAATTCTCGGACAGAACTGGCTGCGCCTGTATCGCGACACGTGGACACCAGAGGTCTGACGCGGCTCATGCCAACCACTCCCCCCTCCACAACGCGCCGCAAGGTTCTCGGCGGTCTGGCAACGCTGCCCGCATGGCGACATTCACGGGCGGCGGATAGCAATCTGGAATTGTCGGTAGCCGGCTTTCATGGACCGTTCCAAAAAGCGTTTCAGGCCATTGTGATCAATAGTTTCGAACGCGCCATGCCCGGCGTCCGGGTAACGTACCGCCCCATCATTAACTCTGCACAGCTTCTTGCAGCGCTGCGACTGGAACGGGAAGCACCGCAGATTGATGTCGCCATTGCGGATGTATCGGTCGCTATTCTTGCCAAACAGGAAAGACTGACTTCCATTTTACGGGAAGAAGAGATCCCGAGCCTGCGGGACATTCCAGACTGGGGACGTTTTGATGCCATGAGTGGCGTCGCATTTTCACGAGATAATCTGTCGCTTATTTATGACAGCCGTGTTCTGACGCGCCCTCCGGAAAGCTGGCGTGAACTCGGACGTACCGATTTGACGGACCAGATTGCCATGCCTGTCGAGGATACGCGTGGCGTTGTACTCCTTCCCCTTCTGACGCGCATGGCCGGAGGGGACTACAGGCAGAACATCGAGCCGGGACTGGCCCTCATGCGGCAGTTTGCCCCCTATGTCGCAACCTGGAACGCACAGCCCGACATTTACACCCTGACGCTGGCCCAGACGATAGCCCTGGGTGTCGGATGGAACGGCCGCGGCCAGATGCTTGCGCGGGACAATCCGGATACGCTGCGTGCTGTTGTTCCGTCTGAAGGCAGCGTCGCACAGATCAATACGCTCAACCTGACGGCCCCTCCGCAACGCACCAGACTGGCGCAGGCTTTCATTGAACATGCCCTTTCCCCAGAAGTGCAGACAGCCTTTGCGAATGTCGCGTTTTATGGGCCTGTAAACCGTCAGGTTGTGCTGTCAGCCGAGACATCCGAAGCAATTTTCGGCCGGCCCGAGACAGCACGCCGTGAAATGCATCTCGACTGGGGCTTCGTTAGCCAGCACTACAATAGCTGGATCCGCCGTATTCAACGTGAGGTCATCAGTGGCTGAAACAGACTCAACACCAGCCTATCTCTCCGTCAGCGGCTTTACGAGACAATTTCCAGGCGCAGAAAGGCGTTCCGTCGATGACGTCAGCTTTACGCTGAAACGCGGGCAGATGTTGACCTTGCTGGGCCCTTCCGGATGCGGAAAAACCACCCTGCTCCGCATGATTGCAGGCCTTACCCCGGTCGATTCAGGACAGTTGCACGTTGCGGGGCGTCAGATGACGGAAACCCCTCTTCACGCGCGAAACATGGGAATGGTGTTTCAATCCTATGCCCTGTTTCCTCACCTTTCCGTCGCGCGCAATATCAGCTTTGGCCTAGATGTCCGGGGGGTCAAAGGAGAAGAAAGCCGGCGACGTGTAGCGGAACTGGTCTCTCTCATGCACCTGACCGGGCTGGAGAACAGGCGCATCACCGAACTTTCCGGCGGCCAACGGCAACGAGTGGCACTGGCGCGGGCGCTTGCCATCAAACCTGACATTCTCATGCTGGATGAGCCGCTGGCCAATCTTGATATCCGGTTGCGCGATACGGTACGCACGGAAATTCGTGCGCTTCAGCAACGCCTTAAGATCACAGCCATCTTTGTGACGCATGATCAGGACGAAGCTCTGTCCATTGCGGATCAGGTGGCCGTCATGTCAGAGGGACGCCTACAGCAGTTTGGAACACCGGCAGATCTGTATACTCGTCCCGCAAACCGTTTTGTGGCTTCTTTCGTGGGACGCAGCAACTTCATTGAGGCTGTATGGGTCGATAGCAAGCGTATCCATGTGGAAGGCATCGGCACACTTTTCATTGGCTTTTCTGAAAGCTGGAAAGGTCACAGAACCCTCCTGATACGCCCCCATCGCATCAGATTGGGCAACAGCCTCGAAGCATGCTGCCAGGGTGTGGTCGAAAATATTGTTTATACGGGTGAACGTCGAACTTATCTGGTCCGTGTCGGGTATGTAAGGCTCACCGTTGAACAGCAGGAAGATCAGGGCCAGCCAGCCCAGATGGGAGACATGGTTGGCCTGCACTGGCAGACCACCGATATGTCAGTCCTTCAGGACTCCATCTCCAATGACTCCACGTCAGGCCATCCAAGTTCATGAAGGTGCCTGTCAGAAAACAGCCGTCCTGGTTTCAGGTCCTGCTCATCCTGCCAGGTGTTGCAGCCCTTGTCGTGACATTCCTCTTCCCGCTCCTTTGGCTGGCCAGGACGTCTATCCAGCCTACGACCGGACATACACTGTCCCTCCATGCCTATGCCCGACTTTTCGAGGACAGTTTTTACTGGTGGGTCATTGGACGCACGATTTTCATTGGGTTGCTCTGTGTTGTCATTACCGTACCAATGGCTTTTCCCGTCGCGCTCTTCCTTGCTCGGTCGCAAAGCCGCTGGCGCGGCACTCTGACAGCGCTGGCCATTGCTCCTCTACTCACATCCACAGTTATCCGGACCTACGGCTGGATGGTCATCCTCGGGCGACATGGCCTTATTAACACGACGCTCGTGTGGGCTGGTATTCTGGCTCAGCCCACACGATTGGATAACGGCCCCTTTGCCACGGTTGTCGCGCTGGTGGAGATCCTGCTGCCCTATGGCATTATTTCCATCCTCAGCCACCTGAGCCGTCTGGATACCGAGCTTGAACAGGCGGCCTCCCTCCTCGGGGCACGTCGCCTTCAGGTCTTCTGGCGCGTCTTGTTACCTCTCTCTGTGCCAGGACTGATGACAGCCTCGCTCCTTGTCTTCGTTCTCGCAATCAGCTCACTCGTGACACCTCAGTTGATGGGTGGAGGGCGCGTATTTGTCCTGGCAACAGAAATCTTCAACCAGACGACCATAGCTCTGGACTGGCCATTTGCCGGTGCCCTGTCCATTACCCTCCTGGGCTTTTTCGGAATATTCGTGGCGCTCTATCAGAGAATTCTTCAGCGCGTGGAGAGCCAGTCATGAAACACGGCCGAACCGTCAGGATGGCGTGGCATCTTCTGATTGGCCTGATTTACCTGTTCCTGCTCGCACCGTTGATTATTGTGCTGATCGTGTCGTTCGATACACGTCCCTACCTCAGCTTTCCACCAGCAAGCTTTTCCCTGATTTCATATGCCAGGGTGTTGCATAACCCCCTTTTCCTTCAGGCTGGAAAAACCAGTCTGCTGATCGGCGGATGCTCTGCGGGGCTCTCCCTGATTGTGGGGACGAGCGCTGCTTTTGCTCTAGTGAGAGGTCACTTCCCGGGACGGAAAAGCTTGCAGTGGTTCTTTCTTTCTCCAATGCTGATGCCCCATATCGTGCTGGCAGTCGGGCTTATGATGACCCTGCAACCGCTTGGCCTCCTGGACACCCTAGCAGGATTAATTCTGGCCCATATCAGCATCACACTGCCCTACACAACGCGCATTGTGTCCTCCGGAATTGCACAACTAGACCGCACACTTGAAGAAGCCGCTCGCATTCATGGCGCTTCGCCCTGGCAGAGTTTCTGCCGTGTCATTCTACCTGCGCTCAGGCCACACCTCATCACCGGATTTCTGATCGCATTCCTGTTCTCCTTCGACGAAGCCGTTATCGCCCTTTTCATTGCAGGCCATAGAGCCGTTACGCTGCCGCTCGCCATCTATCAGTATATTCAGTTCCGGACGGACCCACAGGTCGCGTCGCTCTCAGTTCTCGTGGTGCTTCTCAGTCTGGTACCCATCATCATCATTGAACGTCTGATCAATCTTCGTCGGGCCGTCGGCGGGTAAGGCAATGAAGGAACCTCTCATGACGCAGATCAAGATCGAAAGTGGCACGATCGAAGGCTTCACAGAAAACGGAATTCTGACATTCCTGAGCGTTCCCTATGCCGCCCCCATCGTTCCCGGAAAGCGGTTCGCAGCACCCCAGGACGTTACACCCTGGACTGGTGTAAGATCTGCTCACCACCTTGGTGCCGTCTGCCCACAGATCCCAACCTATGGGCCTGTCGGAAAAGGTGCGACATCCACGCTGGATGCCGGTGAGGATTTTCTAACCCTCAATATCCGTAGTCCCGCCAGGGAGGGAAAAGCTCCCGTTCTTGTCTGGCTGCACGGAGGCGGATACGCCGTCGGTTCCGGAAACGAACCACTCCTCCAGACAGGCGCCTTCGCAGCAAGCGGAATTGTTGAAATAACCCTCAATTACAGACTGGGCGCACTGGGATTTTTAAGTCTGGATGGCGCGCCTGAAAACCGCGGGCTACTTGATATCATCAAAGCTTTGGAGTGGGTTCAAAAGCACATCGCTCTCTTTGGAGGAGATCCCCAACGCGTCACGCTGGCCGGGCGATCTGCGGGTGGATTTGCCGTTTCCACTCTTATGGCCATGCCTGCGGCAAAAGGATTATTCTCCCGAACCATGATCCAGTCTGGAGCTACGCCGGCAGTACTACCACACAAGGACGCACGCCTAACGACACAACGCTTTCTGAAACGTCTCGGCCAGCCATCACTTCAAACCCTCGAAGAGATACCCATTCATCAGCTTCTCGCTGCTCAGCAAGAGATCTGCAATGAGTCTTACGAACAGCATGACTTCACTCGAGACGGACGAGTGACGATTGTAGGAATTCCCTTCCAGCCAGTCATTGACGCTGCGTCCTTACCCCTTGATCCAGAAACAGCGGCTGCCCAAGGGCTGGTAACGCAGGTTCCAGTTATGATTGGCACGACATCGGCGGAATATCTGTCCCACTCCAGCGTGCACTCTCATCTCACATTTGCAGATACTGCACGCTTACTGGATCAAAGAGTACAGCCTCTGGGTGTGAGCGGGATCGATATTGTAAACCGCTATCGAAACGCTCTGCCTCATCATGATCCTCTGGGAATATGGCGTGCGGTCGCAGGAGACCTTGTTTTTCAGAACCCAACAACTCGCTATGCCCTTGCACTGAGCAAATTCCAGCCCGTCCATAAATATCTTTTCGGAGGCATAGGCCCTAACGAAACGGGTGCTGCCCATGGCGCCGAACTGGCAAACGTATGGTGGCGGAAAAACTATGACAGAACCATCTTACCGGTGCGATATCAAGATGTAGATCACGAGATTTCGCGTATCATACATAATATTTGGTGCGAATTTATTTCTTCAAAAAAAATTGTACAGAAAAAATTAAATACATACTCAACAAAAAATAAATATATTACTTATTTCAAGGGGAGAGAAGTATTTATGGAAATAGACCCATTTTTCGAAAGGCATTTACTTTGGAAGTGAATAGATTCATTTATGGAATTCTCCAAGATGAATAGACGATTTTTGATTTGAGTGCGGCAATCTGATTCAGGCTCTGTGAGGAAACTGAAGACGAGCGACATGTACTGAATGAGGGATGAACAGATGAAGGGTCTGTGGCCATCATATTTTGGCTATAGAGGCGTGCTCCTAAACATTTTACTTATTTCCAATATGTTTTAAAATGAACTGGATCTGGTCAATATTGCTGACAAGACCACCGTTCCCAAGACTTTCATAAGAAACCATCTGAGACCTTAGAACTGTATCGTACAGAAACATCTGGACGATCTTTTCTTCAAAAGGGTTTCCGGCTTTCTGCCGTAATTCCAGAATGAGTTTTCCTAGAGAGACCAGAGAAAAAGCCTGATCCAGAAGAGATCGCGCTGTCGTCTTCTGATCCAGAAACGAAAGCTTTATCGCCAACCTAGAAAGCTTCTGAATCTGATCACCCTGCCATTGTTCTGGATTAGGTAAATGCCGGGTTGATGCCCTTGTCAAAGCATTAACACTTTTTCTCAAAGCCTTCATGATCATCATTGCATCAGAAGCATGATTTGGCGGCAGTAACACCCGGAAGACCAAAACCAACAGAACAGCCCCACAGATAACAGCCATCCATGTATTGGTCAAAGCTATATCGTCATAGATCATTTCATTGGTTACAAGAGACTGAACCGCAAAAAATACCGCATACCCGAAGGCGCCAATACTGTATTTAGGGTGAAACTGAAGCCAAATTCCTGGAAGTAGAAAAAGGCAAAGACTGACCCAAAGCAGCCCATACCCGTCAATTTGCGGTAAGATATAGACATGATACAGCCATGTTGCCGGAATACTAAAAACTGTCCCTATAGCCATTGCCGTGCTGCCTTTAGAGGCTGAGGGGACTGTGGAGAGCAGGCTCGAGGCCGCAATCACGTACATCATCATCATTGGCCCTGTCGGCCAGGCTGTCACGTACCAGATAAAACAAGCCAGGAGCGTTATGAGTGTACCTCTTGCACCATTTCGAATAGCCGTAGGCCATTCCAGATACGGGGAAACACGCACGATCGCACGGCTCTTTTTTTCGGAAAGGTCTTCCACAATTCGACGAAGAGATCGAAAAAGTCCCTGAATATTTTCCACCGTGGCACGGCTTTCAGGCGTTAAACCTTCGTCTTTCTCAAATACGGTTAGAGACTTCATGCCAGCTTCAAGCACGTACAAAATTTTCTCTGGATTTTCTATCCAATTTTGATCGCGGGCGGCATCAAGAATTTCATCCAAAATCTGTGTTGTGTACGAATGCAGCCCCCGAAATTGAGCATGAGGTCGGTGAAGATTTTTCCAGTGAGGGTGATAACTCGCAACCACACCTGCCATCCGATTCACGGCCATTTTATAACTTGATAAATGATCCTTGATATCAGGATTATCCGAAGCCGCGTATTCCAGAAGAGGGGTCAGCACAGTGAGTTTCTTGAGAACGGCCTGTCGACTATCATATAATTCTTCAGGCAGTGCTCTGAAAGCAGCCCCCTCTATCATGTCCACAGAAGCCTGATTGCCATGAAATGAATGGGCATGCTGCAAAACAGCAAGAAACGCGTCATTTAATGCCTGATAAACGGACGTACTGCGCCGCGGGCATGTGACCATGAACACAACCGCAGTACTGACGACACCCACAACGACATCAGAAAGACGCATCATGGCGGACATGAACACCGTTTCAGGATGAGAAAACGCTGCGAAAGCCACAATGATAATCGTGTAACCAGTGAGAACAGCAGCATAGGCACGATACAATCTCAACAGGCTGGCAGTCATGCAAGCCAGCCCCACAAGAAGCGCCAACGCTATAAAATACAGCCAGGCGGACTGAACAAAACAGCCCATAATGCCAACGCTCAGCCCCGCCCCAACCACCGTCCCGAGTACACGCCATACACTCTTGGAAATAAGCGCCCCGACCAAGGGGTGTGCAACAATGACGACTGTTGTAACGGTACTCATTGGAGAGTCCAACTGCACGACAAAGGCTACCAGCAGAGCAAGCCCAACTGACAGGCAGACACGGAGCGTGAAAGCACTTGTTTTTAGAAATTCTGCCCATCGCGCATCTGAAAACCAGAGTAGTTTACGACACTGGAGATTATTCAAAACCGTCGCGCTCACGCAGATAGACCATGATCGATCGATAAGAGCGCTTCCATCATATCAAGATCCTGTGTCAGTGTGAGTTTCTGGCTGAGCGCAAGCCCTGAGGTTAACTCCGCTTCCAGCTCTGCAGCCAACTGGTGAAACAGTTTGCACTGCTTTTTGCCCTCTGCTGTCAAAAGAACCATCTTCAAGCGACGGTCCTGAGTGTCCGTCTGACGTACAACCAAACCCTCTCCTTCGAGAACATCCAGAAGTCGGACCAGAGCTGATCGATCGACGCCAATTAAAGCAGCCAAATCGCTTTGCGTCAGCGGCGTCTTGGAAATCATCAGATATGCCATGGGACGCATGGTTGCGAGCGTCAGGCCGTTGGGGCGTAAAACCCGATCTAAACGTGTCCGCCATAGGGTGGCTAAGCGCATAACGTGAAACGTCAGGGAAATATCGTGATATCGCGTCTGATCAAGGCAGGCAGCGGTAAAAGATTTTGACATTTCCGAATCCATATCATCTGTTGACATATCATCATATTATATGACAAACGGGGTCATGGAAACATATTTCCACTCTCTTTAGACGAGTTTGGAGAATTTTTTAATCTTGTCAGTCCGGGCTTTCTTCCGTGACTGACGTGTGATGAGTGAGACGTGAACCATAAAGCGCTCAATATTCGATCGACATTGAGAGGCGCCTGATGCTTACGGAAGTTAATCTTTTCGGCGTCTTTGTGGCA
>NZ_BANH01000123.1 GCF_000964465.1 Gluconobacter thailandicus F149-1 = NBRC 100600
CTGACAGAACAGGCTGGCCGTTCAAAGCGCCTGATGATCGATGCAACACATCTCAAGGCACACAGAACGGCGGCGTCTCTGCTCAAAAAGGGCTTTTCCCCGTCATATCGGACGGACAAAAGGCGTCCTGAACTCAAAACTCCATGCCGTATGCGATGGTCTGGGCCGGCCTGTCCGTCTTCATCTGACTGCGGGACAGGTCAGTGACTTCAGAGGCGCAGACGTGCTTCTGGCAGATCTTCCCGACGAGACAGAAGAAGTCATTGGGGACAGAGGCTATGACAGCAACCGGATCAGGTTATCGCTTGCAGAACGCAATATCACTGCCTGTATTCCCCCGAAGAAGAACCGGGAATCAAAGCTGCCTTACGACTGGCATCTGTATAAAAAGCGCCACCTCATCGAAA
>NZ_BANH01000122.1 GCF_000964465.1 Gluconobacter thailandicus F149-1 = NBRC 100600
GACTGGTTTGAGGGTCGCCTCGCCTGGCTGGATGCGCAGTGGGGATATGCTGCGTGAACATCCTGGGGCTGTGGCACGACTGGAGCGGACCGCTCGAATGGGGTTTTGCGATGGCAAGTGGCTGGGCTGCGAAGGCGGGACGCTATCGCCTCCAGTCTCAATCCAATCGTTTGAGTGCAGGTGAACAGGCGCTTAAACTGGTGGCTGCGTCGCAAGAGCGAGAGATGGCCCTCACGGTTTCCTATGAGCGGCTGGTTGCACTGGAGGCAACGGCACGGGTGCACGCCATAGCCACAGCGGATGTGTTGCAGACAGTCTATGAGCAGGCGATTGGTGCAAGATTGAGAGTGCATGATCTGGAAGCGAAGGCTGGCATCACTCTGACTGTGTTTACACCGTTGCCACCGTTTCCCGTCCCGGAAGCTCCTCAGAGCGATGCTTTAGATGTGAATAATGAGGCGTTAAAGGCGGTATAAACGTCTTCTAAAACGTCTGCGGACCCGTCAAAAAAGGGTTCCAGATTGTGTGTCCCGCAGTTCCAAATTGAGTGTCGCGCTTCACTCAGGACCCATTGATTTTTGTAGGGAATTTTGATTCAGGCTCT
>NZ_BANH01000121.1 GCF_000964465.1 Gluconobacter thailandicus F149-1 = NBRC 100600
TAACCAGAAATGGACAGCGGGCATCACAGACATCTGGACACGGGAGGGCCGGGTTTCCGGGGTGTGGTGCTGGACCTCTTCTCACGCAGAGTCATCGGCTGGAACCTTGAGGTCCATATGACTGCAGATCTTGCCACCACAGCGTTACAACGCGCTATTGCCTTGCGTCAGCCACCACCAGGCTGCATCCATCATGCTGATCGTGATAGTCAGTATTGTTCAGAGGCTTACCGTCAGCTCCTTTCCGCTCATGGCTTTTTCGTATCCATGAGCAGAAAGGGAAACTGTTGGGATAGTGCAGTGGCTGAGAGCTTCTTCAAAACCCTGAAAGTAGAACTCATGTGGTGACAGGTTTAGAGCACGCGTCAGGAGGTTGAGCAGGCCATCACTCCTTACATCAACGATGTCTACAACGCGCAGAGGCTGCATTCCGCACCCCAGTGGAAAAGCCTCTGGATCACGAGCGCAACGCCGCTTAACGGATAACCCGGTGGTTCGGAAGTAAACCGTGACACGTCCAGCCGAAGCGAGCGCAC
>NZ_BANH01000120.1 GCF_000964465.1 Gluconobacter thailandicus F149-1 = NBRC 100600
TAGCGATTTTGGACCAATTCTGGACCAATGACGATTCCGTCTCATTTCGGAGTTCGTCTCATGGCCCGTATAAAGTCCGCCGAGAATGCCAAAGATCCTGCAACAGGACGCCCCCTGCCTGATGGCGTGAGTTGCCGGGGGCCCAGGCAATACAGGGCCCG
>NZ_BANH01000119.1 GCF_000964465.1 Gluconobacter thailandicus F149-1 = NBRC 100600
CCAAGAGCCACCAGGGCGTCTTCCTGTTCCTTCAAATCCTGTCCTACTGTGGACACTCTGCAATAACCGTATTTCATATAATTCTCCTTATAATTTTGGCGGAGATTTATGGCGGTTATTTTCTGGCTGTTTTCTGCGGTTCTATAATACCGCCACAAATCTCAATCTATGGCAGTATTATAGTATAAAATTATTCTATATTTATAAATTTCTAATAGTTTGATTATAGAAAAAATAAAAAGTATGTTTGTGAAAAAAATAAGATATCAGGTGTGAAATGGCCAAACCAAGGGTTTTTGTAAGCTCCACTTTTTATGATTTGCGGCTTGCACGAGGAGAATTAGAACATTTTATACGGGACATGGGATACGAACCAGTTCTAAATGAACGGGGACAAATACCTTATGGTAGAGAGTCAGCCTTAGAGCCTGTTTGGAAAATCACGGGTGAGCATTTCTGCGCA
>NZ_BANH01000118.1 GCF_000964465.1 Gluconobacter thailandicus F149-1 = NBRC 100600
CACCAGGCGACGAAACGCCGTTCAGGACAGTCGGTTCTGCCAGCAATGCGGGCGGACATCCTGACCCTCTGGAACGCTCACCATCGCATTTTGGGAGATTTCATAAATGCCGCAAACGAGGTCGGTCTCCTTATTTTCGAAGGCGACAGGGACGGTGTCTATCTGATCGAAGACGACGCCAGAAACCGGCTTGCTCTTCATCGTGT
>NZ_BANH01000117.1 GCF_000964465.1 Gluconobacter thailandicus F149-1 = NBRC 100600
TAGGCTCAGGACCTATTAATTTCTTGAACTGAGCGAGCGGTTGTGATTCACAGGCTTACCGGTGGAGGTGAGGCTGTGAGTGACATGTTTTTGCTGTCTGAGAGCCAGATGGAGCGGATTGAGCCGTTTTTCCCTCTGGCGCACAGAGTGCCACGCGTGGATGACCGGCGTGTTCTGAGCGGGATCGTTTATGTGATCCGCAACGGCCTTCAGTGGAAAGACGCTCCGAAAGC
>NZ_BANH01000116.1 GCF_000964465.1 Gluconobacter thailandicus F149-1 = NBRC 100600
TGAATCAAAATTCCCTACAAAAATCAATGGGTCCTGAGCCTAAGTCGCGAGGGAACGGCAGAAATATCCGAAAGCCGACCATATTTCCAGCGTCGACCTGCATTCTGGCAAATTGTTGTTGAGCTGTAAAGGAAGCGTCTCGTGGCCTTTCGTTCGAAGTGTGGTATAAATCATGGTATTGTCGTTTTTTACTTTATAATAGATTGGTGAATATGAAATATATATGACTATAAACAATCGAATGGGAATTGTATTTGTAATTATTTCGTGGTCTTGAATGTCCGATTTTTCAAGTTTCCATCCGAAACCGGACCTTCTGCTCCCCCCCCTGTGCGGCCTTTCTGCTTAAGGAATATGAAGCAGGCAGGCGGTAATCGCCTCATTTCTGCTGTTCAACGAACTGTCACGCTTTTCCGATAGCGGACATTACGGGTTTCCCTTGACGTAAGGTCCGGAAGTGTCCAGCGGTGGCGGCATGGATACCATCAGCCTTCTTGCTCTGCTCCTGACCCTTTCGGCAGGCTTCAGCATTCTCAATCATCACACACTGCGTATTCCGGTCACGATTGGTGTTCTGATTTTCTCGTTGCTGACGTCGCTTGTGGTCATGATCCTGAATCCGCTGCTTCCGGCCTACGACCTTCAGGCTTTTCCACGATCGGTGCTTGGAGCTATCAATCTCCCTGCGGCACTTCTGAATGGCGCGTTGTCGCTTCTTCTGTTTGCCGGGGCCATGCAGGTCAATGTCGGACATCTGAAGGCAAAGCTGATGTCTGTGACAGCCCTCTCCATTCTGGGAACCGTTCTGGCTGTCGCGTTTCTTGCGGTCGCAGCGTGGTACGTTTTTCCCCTGCTGGGACACGCCGTTCCCTTCACATGGTGCATTGTGCTCGGTGCCATTCTCGCGCCTACGGACCCGGTTTCAGTCGTGGGAATGCTGAAACGTCTGGGTCTACCGGGACCGCTTCAGGCTGTTTTTGCAGGTGAAAGTCTGTTCAACGATGGCGTGGGCGTTGTCATTTTCGGTGTCACGATCGGGCTGGCAATCGGGGGAAGTCAGGAAGTGAGCGCCTCCGAGATTGCGCTGAGTTTCTGCCGGGAGGCAATCGGCGGCGGTCTGTTGGGCGCATTGACCGGATGGATTGCTTTGCGGGTGCTCAAGGGACAGCGGGATCCGCATATCGACCTGCTGACATCGCTGGCCCTGGCCACTGGAACCTTCAGCATCGCCAATCAGCTTGGAATGTCCGGAGCGATTGCCGTCGTGGTGGCCGGTCTCTGCTTTGGGACAAGCTATAGCCATTCCATTTTCGACGAAGCGTCTCGCAAGGATCTCGACGTTGCGTGGACCCTCATTGACGAGGTGCTGAACGTCCTGTTGTTCATGCTTATCGGCTTTGAAATCCTCGAGATTAAGCCGCATTTGTTTGCAGTTCTGGCGACGCTTGCCATCATCCCGCTGTCCATTGCTGTGCGCGCCTTGAGCGTGCTCTTTTCAACGCTCCCGGCCCACCTCAGGCAATGGGAACGGGGCCGCGTCCTGGGTATCCTGACATGGGGTGGCCTGCGTGGCGGCATCTCGATCTCTCTGGCGCTTGGACTGCCAGCCGGAGGCTTACGCGAGTTGCTGTTGCCAGTTTGTTACGGCGTAGTGGTATTCACGATCATCGCACAAGGACTCATGATGGAATGGTTCGTCCGGAGACTGTTCCCCTCCACGGCTAGATTGCGATAATACTGCTCTCACTATTTGAGGGGGGAGCTGATCGGAGAAGATAGTTATAAAAACATGTTATGTTTTCAATAGATCGCCGCCAATCCGCTCATTTTCTAAATGACCATCTGCCTGCTCAGCGAACGATTGAGCAAATGAATTTGTGCTTGGCAATATCCGGCTACAATGAGGACTGGTGTTATTCGTGGCTGGTCATCGTTATGCGCATTGCGACCGGCTTCTGTCTTTCTTATCAATAGAAAAACAACGTTGTGAATCTGTATGAAACATATCAACCTTTACAGGTACTACACCACTGCTGGTCAGGAAATTCTTGAACATTAATTCGAGTTGAGAACTTTCGTTATTCGCGCATGAAGATGGTCCTTATGAATAATGATGATCGATATACTCCAATATTCTGTCAATTTATTTACAATATCGACGACCTGGGTTAGGCAAGATACCTCAATATCTATTACATTTGTGATATCAAGATGTATGACAACGTTTTTGGTGCTTCATATCAGCGTCTGAGCATGGGCAGACGGGAAGTGCAGACTCCGCGCGACGCACATGGCGGGTTGCCTTTCTACTTTCAGGCGAAGGGCGGCTACTTCATCGGAGTGACGACTTTAACGCCGGTTCGCTCTGAAGCAGCGTATTAGAAAAACCCACAATAATGCGCGGCACAAGCGGCTGAGTAATAGGCCGATCATCACCAATCATGCGCCCCATTAGCGATCCAAAGTCAGTGAGCTAAGGTGCTGCTTGAGTGCGGAGTTTCCGTCCGGATCGCGAAAGTAGGTTACGAACACCTCATTCGATCGCTAGTGGTCGGATTTTCTATGCCTGTTTCGTAGGAGAAAGGCGGTGCTTTAATGTTTTCATTTCTCTAGAAGAGTTTATTTTAATTACTACTTAAATTTATTAAATAAAACAGCGGCTTGCTATTTTTTTTTTTTTT
>NZ_BANH01000115.1 GCF_000964465.1 Gluconobacter thailandicus F149-1 = NBRC 100600
CTAGGCTCAGGACCTGTTAATTAATTGAACTGAGCGGGCGGTTGTGAGTCACAGGTTTACCAATGGAGGTGAGGCCTGTGAGTGATGTGTTTTTGCTGTCTGAGAGCCAAATGGAACGGATAAGGCCGTTTTTCCCTCTGGCGCACGGAGTGCCACGCGTGGATGACCGGCGTATTCTGAGCGGGATCGTGTATGTGATCCGCAACGGCCTTCAGTGGAAAGACGCTCCGAAAGC
>NZ_BANH01000114.1 GCF_000964465.1 Gluconobacter thailandicus F149-1 = NBRC 100600
AGATCTCAGCCAAATCGTCTAGATCTTTTGTCAACATTACCTAAACCTGACATCCATTCGGCGAGGTCGATCTTGTATACCACATAGGGTTCTCTGGAAATTAGACGCGATAGCCGTCGAGCCTTGTCGTACAGAGAGGCAGCGACGGCACGCTATATTTGGCGTGCCTGCCCGTGGGGTATTTGTCCCAAGAACCTCTTTCCACTTACGTGAAAAATAGCACGCCATCAAAACGCACGATCAAACAATCATAAACCGTGACGTAGCTACTGTTGCAGGGCCTGTGTACCATGCCGAAATACTGTTTGCTCATTCTTCTGGAGCTCCTGCCCAACGACACCTACGCAGAGGGAGAGTGAAAGAGCTCCCGCATCCGGATGGCCTTTGCTCTTCTCTCCATGCGTTCTGGCGCGCCCCATCCGAGGCAACAGATCTTTCGTTGCTTCTGCAGCTACTTGAGATGCTTGAGCTCCCAGACACCAAGCTTCTGACAATGTTTTATGATTTGCCAGCTCCTGTTCAAAAATATTTACGAAAGGCACAAGAGCGTCAATAAGCGTTTTATCTCCCGGCTTGGCTTTGCCTAGAGACATAATGCGCTCCATGGCCTGTTTTGCCCCACGGCTAAGCTGCTCCGGGGATGGAAGCGTGTTATCGTCCAATGCCAAGCTGAAGGCCCTTAGTCCTTCCCCCCAAAGAGCACCAGATGTTCCCCCAGCACGATCAGCCCATGCGTCTGCAGCAGCTGAGAGGGTAGTTGCCGCTCCAGCTCCAAACGATGCCGCTTTAGCAGCAGCTACCTTGGCAGCAGCCGAGCCGCGAGCCATTCCCTGACCGTGATCGCCATCCCCTGCGACTGCATCGATACGACCCAGTTCAGCCTCTGCTGTCGCCAGAGCAGATGCCAGAGTACTCATGATTTCGGAAACACATTGGCCACCACGCCGTCCCTCACCTGTCGAAGCTTTCATGTAAGTGACAGAAGGCCCCTCCAAGGAATCTTCGGGCGTAGTGTCCACATCCTCGATAAGGCCATGACGCAACGCGGCAGTATCGACTGGGGCACACCAGAACCGCTCCAATTCCTCGTCAAGCCAGGTCAGCGTCAATGAGCAGCC
This sequence comes from Gluconobacter thailandicus F149-1 = NBRC 100600, assembly GCF_000964465.1. Taxonomy (GTDB): domain Bacteria; phylum Pseudomonadota; class Alphaproteobacteria; order Acetobacterales; family Acetobacteraceae; genus Gluconobacter; species Gluconobacter thailandicus. The sequence continues at coordinate 1,119 of NZ_BANH01000114.1, forward strand.
TGCCATATCGAGGCTCGTAACATACTCTCCCACCAGCGGAGCCACAGGCGTTAACCCTGCCTTTGCCAGAAGGGGAACCAAGGCCTCCCAAAGAACGAACAGTTCTTCCTGTTTGGTACTTCCCAGGCCGTTAAGGGTAATCGCGACGCGCCGGGGCGCATCTGCGGGCATTTCACTGACGACTTTTTCCAGCAGGATCTGAGCAAGAGCCTGAGGCGTCGGAATGCTTTCTTCCCCGATCCCTGGCTCTCCATGCACCCCGAGACCAAGCGCCATACGGGCGGCAGGAACGTGAAACAGCTTGTCCGCCTCTCCAGGCAGTGTGCAACCATCAAAGGCAACACCAAATGTCCGGGTCTGACGATTGGCGCGATGACCGATCTGTTCGACAGCATCCAGATCCAGACCAGCTTCCGCAGCTGCGCCAACAATCTTAAAAATCGTCAAATCACCGGCAATCCCGCGGCGGCGTTCTCTTTCACTTTCTTTAGCACTTGCCACGTCGTCCATGGTTGCAAGAATTCGGACGTCATATCCTTCTGCGCGCAGCCTGTCGGCAGCGATACCGAAGTTCAGGACATCTCCCGCATAATTACCGAAACCGAGAAGAATACCGCCACCGAGGTCAGCTTGACGAACGACACTCTGAATAGCCTGCGTGGATGGAGACGCGAAAATATCTCCGGCAATGGCTGCATCTGCAAAGCCGGTTCCCACATATCCGACAAAAGCCGGATAGTGTCCTGACCCACCTCCTACGACGACAGCCACCTTGCCTTTTGAGCCAGGCTGGGCACGGACAACACCGCCACGGACCATTTTTACAAGGTCCCGATGGACCATGCTGTATCCATGCAGGGCCGAGGCTGCGAATTGGGAAGCATCGCCACAGATCTTGGTCATGTTATGTCCCTCCTTCATCAGGATGAAAAGCTGCTGCCGATCAAGACGCATCGCGGTTGAGATAATGACGGGCAAGTGAGTCCAAAGAGATGGCGAGCACGACGATGCCGCCACTGACAATGGACTGCCAGTAAGGTGAGATGCCGAAGAGGACGATGATGTCTTCAATCATCCCAATGATCACAGCGCCCAGAACAGCTCCAACCGGGCTTCCCAGACCGCCTGTCGTTGCAACACCGCCAATGACAGCTGCCGCGATCGGGGACAGAACCCACGTGTCACCAATAGATGGCTGTGCCGTTCCGAGACGCGCCACCATAAGAATACCGGCCAGAGCAGACAGGAAACCAGCGAGAGCAAACGCACCCATACGGATCGCATTGACGCGAATGCCCAGCATCCTTGCAGCCTGCGGATTACTCCCAATCGCGTAAATATAGCGCCCGACAGGCGTACGCATCATGACGAATGCCACAATGCTCAAGCAAACCACCAAGACCAGAAAGGGAACTGGAAATCCGAAAACAAGACCCCTGCCGAGGAAGCTGATCTCATGCGGGACACCAGTGATGGCAACGCCGCGCGTGGCCACCAGATTGGCGCCACCATAGACACCCGCCATACCGATGGTCAGCACCAGAGAATGCAGACGGAGCTGAGTAATCAGCAAACCGTTCAGCAGACCACACCCGGCGCCCATCAGCAGACACAGGGCAAGCGAAAGCCACGGATTTAGACCGACCTGCACCATCAGCATTCCGCCGACAACGCCGGCGAGACCGCCGATCGCACCAACGGACAGATCAAGTTCACCAAGGATCATCAGGACAGCCTGCCCGATGGTGACCAGCCCGATAAACGCCAGCGCCCGGGCAATGATGATCATGTTGAATGAGGTCAGGAAGTGCGGTGACAGCACGCATGAAATCCCGAAAATCAGGATCATGGCGCCGATGACACCCCCCAGCGGATTGGCGACCATTCTGGCCACCAGCGCACGAATGGAAGAAGCCTTTGGAGGCGTGGGGGTTGCTCCGGGGAGCGTGGTTTCAAGCGACATGACGAGTCTCCGTGGCGCCGATAATCGCGCCCACAAGCGTATTGACGTCAGTGGTAGCCTGGTCGAACGACCCGGTGGTCCGACCGTCGTACATGGTGATGATGCGTGTTGCGCAGCGCTGCAGTTCTGTCATTTCAGAAGAGACGAGGATGATGCCGACGCCCTCTTCCGCCAGTTGCTGCATGATGCGGTAAATCTGGAATTTCGTCCCTATATCGATGCCCTTTGTGGGCTCATCGAAAATCAGGATGCGAGGACGCCGCGCCATTGCACGACCGATGATGGCCTTCTGCTGGTTTCCACCCGACAGGAAGACAATTTTTTTACCGACAGAGGACGTACGAACATCAAATCTCTGAATTGTTTCAGAAACGATCGTTTTTTCCTTGTTGGAAGAAATGATGCCGCCACGCTTCATCTTTTCCAGAACGGAGAGACTGATGTTTTCGCGTACGCTCAGAAGCGGGAAAATGCCATGATGCTTCCGCTCTTCGGAAAGATAGACCATGCCCATGGCGACAGCCCGATCTGTTCTGCCACGCGGAATTTCTTTACCGCTCAAGACGCAGCGACCAGATTTTGCGGAATGATACCCGAACATGGTCTGCATCACTTCCGAGCGGCCAGCCCCCACAAGTCCGGCAAAACCAAGAATTTCGCCACGACGGAGCTGGAAAGAGACATCTGAAAAACCTGGCCCGGTCAGCCCTTCCACGCTCAACAGAATATCGGAATCATCAATGACCCCACGAGGCTGGAATTTCTCTTCAAGCTGAACAGAATTGCCAGACATCAGTCGGATGAGATTCTCTTCCGTCATGCCGTCCATCGGGTATGTCCCGACACTCCGGCCATTCCTCAGAACCGTCACGGTATCACCCAGACTGAAAATCTCTTCCATCTTATGCGAGACAAAAACGATCGCGCAGCCATTATCCCGCAACGTGGTGATGATGCGGAAAAGATGTTCCGTCTCATTCGCCGTGAGTGAGGATGTCGGTTCATCCAGAATCAGAACCTTGAACTCATCCCGACAGGCAGCCCGCGCAATCTGAAGGAGTTGCTGATCCGAGACGCTAATGCGACTGACCGTCTGCCCTGGTCGGGCATGAATGCCAAAGCGCTCGATAAAGCGTGCGGCCTCGTTTTCCATGGCCTTCCGCGAAATCGTCAGATGACCAAATCCCGAACGGTGAAAGGGCATGAACATGTTTTCAGCAACCGTCATGGACGGAAACAGGTTCAGTTCCTGCGGGACGTACGCAATACGAGAGAAAAGACCATGATCTGCAAGGGCATCCTGTCCCTCGATCAGAACTTTTCCTTCATCAGGCGTGACAAGCCCTGTGAGTGTCTTGATCAGCGTTGATTTTCCCGCACCGTTTTCGCCTGCCAGAATATGGATTTTGCCCGGTTCAAGCGTCAGATCGACGTGATCGAGCGCAACCACGCCGGGATAGCTTTTACGGACAGCTTCAACCTGCAGAACCGCCATGATCGTTACTCCTGACTCAGAGGGATTTCTTGGTGATGACGTCGATGCCCGTATCGATGTACTTGGGTGTTTTCTGCCCCATTGCGCTCTGCCATGCAGAAACGACAGCCCAGTAGCCCTGCATTTCCGGACGGCTGGATGCTGTTGATTCCGCTACGCCATCGCGAATGAGCTGAAGCATGTCATTCAGGTTATCGAGGCCGACTTCCTGGACTTTTCCAGCCTTCCCACTTTCGCGAATGGCTTGACCAATGCCCACTGGGCCTGACGCATCACAAGCGACCCATCCAACCAGATTGGGGTGCGCCTGCATGATGGCAGACGCCTGTTTCTGACCTGTTTCGATGCTGTCATTATCAATGCCGGTCGCGACAACCTTGATATCCGGGTATTTTGCAAAAACCTTCTTTTCACACTCAGCACGCAAAGTATGATTAGGCGCTGTTGGCACACCCATCATGATGGCCACTTCACCCTTTTTGCCAATCAGGGTAGCAAGTCGCTCTGCTGCTATCGTCCCCTGCTCGCAGAAATCTGCGCCAACAGCCGTGATATTCATCCCTTCCGGAGGAAGAGAGTCAAAGACTGTCATGGGAATTTTCTGTTCGGTAGCTTCATCCATCGTCGCGCGATTTCCCTTCTCGTCCAGCAGATCAAGAATGAGTCCATCAGGATGAGTGGCAATCGCTCGCTCGATGATGTCGTTCTGAGAAGAAACATCAGCCGTTTGCGGAGCACGGTATTCGATTTCGATCTTCTGCCCCGTGGTTTTGGTGATCATGTCTGCTGCGGCACGAGCACCCGTATTGAGTTTGTCAAACCACGGATGAACAACTTTCGGAATCAAAACAAAGCGCAAAGGCGTACTATTATCGGCAGCCTGTGCAACGAGGGGCGTTGCAGCAAGAACAGCACCAAGTAAAAGAGCTTTTTTCATGTTGGTCGTCTTTCCAGATAATCCGTTCGTTCCAGCATTGGGTCGGTAACGAGCGAAGTTTTTTTCAACAGTGAGATGTTTGCAGATGATGCTCGGAATATTTCCGACTCAACTCTTCAATTCCTGCGACATTGCCCGCAGATGGACCCGCCGGGTCAAAGCTATGTGCCAGCCAGGCCGCCACAATACTTTTGGCCAGTTCGGGCCCAATGACGCGCGCGCCCATGGTGATGATCTGAGCATCATTGGAGAGGGCAGCACGCTCTGCAGAATAGGTGTCGTGCGTTAGCGCAGCTCGAATTCCCGGAATTTTATTGGCGGAAATACAGACGCCAATCCCGGTTCCACAGCACAGAATTCCCCGATCGAAATCTCCACGGGTAATGGCAAGACCGACACGTTCACTCAACTCCGAATAAAGCTCAGGGTGGTCATCGTCAGGATGTGACATATCGACAACCGTGTGCGGCGTTGTGGCCCGCAGATGTGTAACAATGAGGCCTGCAAGACCTTCTCCGGCCCGATCGCCTCCAATCGCAATACGCATGATTTTCCTCCGTCTTTATGGGTTACGTTCCTGGGCGGTGGTTGATCCGCCCAATCTGGCAGTGGAGATTTCCGCAATTTTCAGATTGATCCCCGCACTGCGGAGCGTGTGTTCCACGTCTTTTTCAAGACCTGAATCCGTGATCACCACGTCGAATTCCGTCAGCTCGGAAAAGCGATTGAGGGTGATGACACCGAATTTCGTACTGTCCACAAGCAGGACTTTGCGATCAGAAATGTTCATCAGAGCCTGCTTGGCTTTGATGATATCTTGCTCCTGATGATACGCTGTCATCCCGCGGATTGCTGCGACGGACATGAATAGCGTGTTAACCCGCAGCGATGCTGCCGCCTGTTCACAAAGGGTTCCAAAAAATGCGTCGAAAAGCATGTTGTAACGCCCACCCAGCAAAAGAAGATTCACGTTGGGCTTGGCGGCGAACAGGTTTGCAGTTCCCATGCTATTCGTGACAACCGTGAGAGCTGATCTATCTGTCAGGCGTTCCGAGAGAAACCGGGAAGTCGTTGAGTCATCCAGAGCAATGATATCCCCTTCCTGAACAAGACTTTCAGCTAAAATTGCAATGGCCTGCTTCGCTTCCACCGCACGATTGCTTCGTTGAGCAACGCTCCCTTCTGAAAATACTTTGGGAGGAGTAGTCACACCCCCATAGACACGGCACACCACTCCGCGCTCCGAAAGGACCTGGAGGTCACGGTGGATCGTCATGCGGCTTGCGACAAAGCGCCCGGCCAACTCATCAATCTGTGCACCACCACGATCACGAACATAGTTCAGAATGTTCTGACGCCGCACAGAAGCTGAGCAGGATTCAACTGTGGTCTGGGACGTCATGCGACGACTCCCTCCACCAGAGCACGGAAGTGGTCGACATTCCAGGCAGCGCGGCCAACGAAAACACCATCGACGTTAGGGAGTGCGATATAGCTCGCGGCGTTTTCCTGCGTGACACTTCCGCCATACAGGAGTTTGACAGCCGAGCCACTGTCCGATCCAGCTATATTGCGTAGCAACTTTCGAAGATGATCATGCGTGGTTTCAACAAAGGTCGCGTCTGCAGCACGGCCCGAGGCACCGATGGCCCACACGGGTTCATAGGCAACAAGAACACGTGAAAGATCTTCTTCAGAGACGCCGTGCAATGCGATCTTTAATTGCCGTGCTAAAGTTTCATTAGTTACGTCATGATAATATTCATCAGATGTATCACCAATACAGAGAAGTGGCCTCAAACCATGTCGCAATGCAGAGCGGACCTTGAGATTGACGGTCCAGTCTGTCTCTCCAAAATGTATTCGTCGCTCTGAGTGTCCAATTTCTACCAGCTCTGCACCGCACTCAGAAATCATGACGGGAGAGATTTCACCCGTCCAAGGGCCATCATCCTCCCAGTGCATGTTCTGCGCACCGACAGCGACACGGCCTCCTGACAAGATGTCACAGACATCCTTGAGAGACGTAAATGGAGGAATGACGAACGGCTGAATAGCGACCGGGAAAGACATTCTGGCAAGCTCTTTCGCGGCTACCAAAGATGCCACAGGCCCTTTGTTCATCTTCCAGCTCGTGCCAACCCAGATAGTATTGCGCTCCATCACATATCTCCGAATCTGAGACCCGCTTCATAACACTAGGAATGTTATATGTATCAAATATAGTGATATTTTATTCATAAAATACATTACAAAAATCTTTTATGCAGAGCGCTTATATGAAATTAAGCTTATTAGAAATTTTTATAAGTTTATGTTTTCATTGTATTTTTAGTTTTTTATCTCGTTTTAATGGTATCTCTGTTACATATGTATGCAACGTAACACTTTATTGTGATTATTTTTGTCTTATATGAGTTAGAAAGCTCTAAGGCCTGTTAGAGCTTGAATGACGCAACGGGCTGCATAGGAGTTTGTGATGAGCATGATGCAGTCTGTATGGGAGCCTCTGATCGAGGAAGTCCTTCCGAAGGGCAAAAGACGCCGCCCAAGACCCTTTGGCAGTCAATCTCCGCGATTTTCTGGCGCCATCAGAACGGTGCGAAAGGGTGCGCTCGCTTCGGCTGGACGTGTCACGGTTTACTTCCGAACC
>NZ_BANH01000113.1 GCF_000964465.1 Gluconobacter thailandicus F149-1 = NBRC 100600
AGCTTGAATCACATCAGATCGATTTTCCAAACAGGCTCTTAGATCCAAAAATGTTATTAGATAACGATTTTACATGCTGCATGTATGCAGCGGGTTCAAGATGGCCTGAATATGCAAACTATTACGGTGGCATGAGCCTTGATCAAGCTCTTCGTGTGTCGGGTTGCAAACGAGTTGGAAAAGCTCATTCGGCGATTGGCGATGCTCTTTCAACTGCTGAAGTCTGGAAGAAAATACTGATTGCTCCATGAACTCATATCCTCTATTTTTGTTATTCACATTAATGGAGGATTTCTCATGTCTATCTTTGATGATCTCAAAAGAAAATTTACGTCAGAAGACGAGCACCGGAAAATTGATGCCATCCAGGCAATGAAGCCTTCCCTTTTAGAAAAAGGGTTCACTTGCTTGATATATGAAGATGGAAAAATGGAGATAAACAAGATTGAAGATCTTCATGGTTTCAATGCAGAGATCAATCTGTTTGATAACCGTTTCCATACTCTGGATGACATTCTCCACGAGTATCAGAAGCAGTTTGAGGCACATCTGAACCTGTAAAAAAGAAGGGCATCATTAGGCAGAACAACGTTCTGCCCTGCCCAGCACAAGCCTGAACAGGCTTGTATATGTTTGATGATATTCAATTGTGTGAATAACAAAAAAGGCATTATTCTAATGAACGATGAAGTAGTTCCTGAACCCAAGAAATCCAGAGGAAGGGGAAGACCTACAAAGCATGGGAAAGCCATGTCTAATAATGAACGTCAGAAAAAACGACAAGCCCTAACAAATGGCGTGTTTAATGCCGTTGTAGATATATCATCAACAATAAAATCTGGATTGGGATATTCGGAAAGATTTGATAGAGACAATTTCACGTTCGATTATGCAATTGAATCCGATATTAACGTGAATAACATAATATCTTTATTACCTCCTGACTTACAAGAAGAATTTAAATCAAGAGTTAGAACCAATCTCGCTAAAAAGTACTTTTTAAGAGATTTGAGTGTCTATAAAAATCTGATCAAAGAAAATAAACCTTTACACGAGTTCGGGGAAAGATTTCAACGTATCTATATATGGGAGATAGTTCATGGAGCAATGCATACGCTTCATAAATATGATAATCCGACAAAAAGGTCGCTTGAAGCTATTCCTTTTTTGTTAGATTTCAATAATGCACATGAGCAAAAATATGTAGACGCATACATTAAATATCGCTTGATATACGGAAATTACTGGAATGGTATCTCACGTATTTCATTAGAAAAAAAAGATGAAAATAAAGAATATTATCAATCAGAGAAAGCTCATATTACAAAAATGGCTAATATGAGAAAAGATATTATTGATTTCGAAAAATTAAATAGAAGTAAACTTATCAAGTATGGTAACGAATTAGATAACGATATTTTTTATGAGCAGATTTTACATGATGTGATGATGCTCAATGATGACGCTTTAAAAGCTCGACATAAAGAAATTAAGAATGTTGTTAATCACAAAAAAGATGTAGTGCCCGAAGCACCTGTCAAACATGAGCCTAAAAAAGTAATCACTGCACCTGAAAAAGCAGAGGAAACTCCTGCTCCTGATGTTGCTGTTATACAAGACAAGACAGATGTAGTGGATTCATCTGATAAAGTAGTAGTCCCTGAAACTCGTCCCGTTCGTCCGCCCAAATTTCAAAGACGACCTCCTAGGTACGTTACAGATAACAAGGCATAGTCAGATGTTTGAAAATGTAGTCATTTATATAAATGACTACATTTAATAAAGTGACCTATTCAGGAACACCCACTTCCTGGAAAATCGCAACAGAAATCTTTCCGTCATTAGCTTGGCAATTTATGCGGGTTGTTGGTTGAAACTTATTAGGAAGTTCAACCGTACAAGCTCCACGTGTCAGCCAGTTCACACCTGGTTTTGACTTCGACCCAGGAAGCTCTCTTTGCAGTTGTGCCATCTTATAGATGGGGAACACGCTGTTCTCTCCAGTGGGATTCCGAGGCAAATTTTTCTGACTGAAAAACGTGAAGATATATTTGTCCACGATGAAGGTGAACTCGCTTCCTGATGGACTGTCAGGAATTAGATAGGACTTTTCACACTTCATAGAGTCATCCTGCATATTCCGAGGAATGACTTTAATATGAACCTCGCATGATTTAGCTAAATCTTTTTGCCAGATAAGCCCTTTACTGGTCCTAGTAGCTTTTAAATATTCCTCGAACCCTGCTTCCGGGTTATTTTTTCCTGCATTTATCTGATTAAGAAAATTACCAACTTCTGAGGCTGCTTGTGCCTGAGGTATTAATGTCAAGGACAAGGTGGCAAACAAAGCAAAGAGACGAGACATAAAAAACCTCTTCTAATACAGGAAGATAAGCATTCCTCAGTATCTCCCAAAACACAATTCTATTTCCCCTCCCTGCTGGAAAATTATCCCCAGAAACCTGCTTGATGGTGTAGCAAAATCTGCTACTGTGATTTTCTACAGTACGCTTTCAAGACGCCTCAAAATGTCTGTATAAATCAATAGGTTACGCGAAAAATCGCGACTCACTGTGTATTCGAGTCCCGCAGCTCGCACCACATAACCCTCTGGTTTCATTGGAAATACGAGGATATGACCCATAACAAGTGGGTTGGTTCTCCAAAGCTCTTCTCCAAAGTTGGAGAAGTTTTATGCTCAAACTTGTCGGCTCGCGATTCCATTTTCGACGCGTCGTCCCAGTCCCCTTGCGCCCGATTCTTGGTAAAAGCGAAATCTGGATTTCCTTGGGAAGAGCAGGCAAAGTCGAGGCGCGACGCCGTGCAGCAGAACTGCACGGACAAATGACTGACCTGTTTGAAGGACTTTTAAGTGTGAGCGATATAAAGCAGTCCTCTAAAACGCTCACTTTCTCACCTGAAGAAATCAAATCTATTAACGAGAAATATGTCTTCAAAACAGACCTTGATGTCTGTAAAGGAATAATAAGAGTATTAGAGGATACAATAGAAATACATGAAACCCTCAGAATAGCAGAGGTCCATAACGCAAGGGCAGAAGTAGAAGTAAAATATCAAAAAATAGTTATGCAACAAGCTGAATATTTAGATCGCCTCATGTTGGGTATTAAAGAAGTTGTAATAGTTGCGGAAAATTTTCAAGCAAGACTTTTAAAATCTATGGAAGATCTCGCTCAGAGACTACAAATTTCTTCCGCCGAGAAGAAAGTCCTTAGAGCCTGTTTGGAAAATCACGGGTGAGCATTTCTGCGCA
>NZ_BANH01000112.1 GCF_000964465.1 Gluconobacter thailandicus F149-1 = NBRC 100600
CCGCAACCACTTACAGTTTCTGAAACCCCGCTAAGTCGCTGACTTGGCGGGGTCTTTCTATGTGTGAACTGAGGTCATTTTGTGGAAAGTTATTTAATTTTAGAGGCTTACGGGAAGTAGGTTCAAATCGAGTGTGAAACACCACGCAACCAATTGCGATTAGCTGCATCCCTTTGCCACGCGACAGTCAGCGATGGCCTCTAAATACAGGAGGTCGGACGCCAAATATCCATAGGGGAGAGCCGTAACTTAATCCGATTACCCATACATTCATCAGTCGAAGGGCGTGCCAGATGGAGGTCTGGCACGCCCGTTCATATTCGTGCAGTCAAACGGGACAGCACGCGGCTGACCCATATGACGGCCAGCCTAGTGGGCATCATGCGGGGTCGCCGCCATTCCCACCGCCATGCTTGATCCACCCCACAGTGTGGCTTCTCCCATGGTCCCCGCGCTTATCGGGTCCGGGTCCCCATTTTAATTCAGGTGCTCGCTTCTTTACCAATCGAACCAAGTGGGTCGATTTCAGCGATCTTCTGGAATTCAAAAAGGTAATCCTGTTGATGGGTTGCCATCCAACGGACTATCCGACTGTTTGCAAGGAGTTTGGCGATATAGCCGCGTGCCACGGTCAAATGCAGATTATCAATGCCGTAGGTTTCCTCGACAGACTTTACTTGTGTCTGAAGTGCTGCGAGTTCTCGTTCCATACGAGCAATCTGCTGACCTGATGGTGTCGCTCTACTCTCTTTTTTTCCTCTTTTGTTCGGTACGAGCTGGTTTTCTGACGTCGCGGCCCGCAAGGCTCGGGCGAACATGACTGTGAAGTTGTTCTGGCCGATCATGAGGTCAGCGGATTCGATCTGTCGTACAGCCGTCATCTGGCGCAAAATATCGAATACCTTCATGGAGCAGGGGGTATCTTTAAGCATTTCAGCCGCTTCGGGACTGATGCCGTCCAGTAGCCGGAAACGTCTCAATACCGCTTCTACCTGAATATTGAGTGCGGTAGCGATATCAGCTGACGAGACTCCGCGCTCCATGGCGCGTGCGATCATCCGATGTTCCTGGATCGGTGGTATACGATTGACCCGCTTATTGTAGGTATAGGTATCATCGTCAGGAGCCAGCAGACATTCGACTTCTGTGAAGCCGAGTTCCTTCATGGCTTCGATTCTTAAATGACCGTCAAGTAGAAACCATTGTTCGGCGTTCGTCGTATCTGCCGTCACAGCCGGGGACTCTATCGGGTGTCCGATCGCTTTTATGGAGGTCAATATCTGTGAATATGTGCGGCTCGATCTAATATCGGGCGGCAATGTCTTGAGTGGAATGATTGATGCTACAGGAATCGTGAGGAAATCCATGCCAAAAGCCATATGAATACGGCTATGCCCTCGATTGTTCACTTCATCAGTCATGCTCGTTTCCCGATACTCTGACTGTTAGAGCGCGAGGCATGGTCGCCAGCCCTTCGGCTCTAAGCAGGTTAATAAAGCCGTCGTTCGCGAGAAGATCCTTCAAGGCTTCAACGATGAACAGAAGTCGTGTCTGAGTAAAATCCGATTTCTTGACCAACAGACGCTGCTTTTCAGCCTCACGTTGATAGACCTGCATTAGATCAGCGGCCGTCATTCTACGACTGCTCGTTTTGCGCCCTAAACGCCCCGTTGGTAGACCTTTACGTTGGCTTTGCAAGCGCATCCCGAGCATTCGCCGGACCGCTGCCAGCTTCTTGCCCCTCAGCTTGCCCGTTTCATAGGCATCAAGGAGTAGGTTCTGGGCTTCTTCTGTTTCGGCCCGGGAAATCTCCATTGCCAGGGTAATCGGAATAAGACCGGTTTCAACTGCGGCTAGAAGCCGTTCCTCACCACGATCGAGGAGGGAAGCGACCATGTTGACCCAGGAGGCTCCGACACCGATTTTTGTACCGATTGCCGTATCACTATAACCGCGTGATCGTAATGCGCCGACCTCGCGCATGAGATCAATGGGGCGCGGTGTACGTCGGGCGATGTTTTCGACCAAGCTCATGACGAGACACTCGCTCTCGCTCGCCTTGATGACCACTGCCGGGATATCTGGCTGGCCGAGCATCTGGAAGGCTTCCAACCGACCTTCGCCGCAAACGAGGTCATATCTGGGGCCATTGGCCGTATCTCGGCGACTTACGGTGATGGGCCGTTTCAAACCGATAGCTTCGATGTTGTTAACAATTTCCCGATGCTGGCGCTTGTTGCGGGCGCGTGGATTTACGACTGTAATCTGGCTGATCGGGATCATTTCGATCCTGCTCGGACGAATGACAGACATCAGGCGACCTCCGCAATGGAAATAGGAGTGGCGATGTCGTATAGGAGTTCAAGATTGTCGAAACGATAGGCGTCAAGAGCAAGACCGTTTTCTTCCGACAGGCGAAGTTTGCCGGAAATTATGTCGATGCGTGGAAATAGATAGTAGTCCAGAGGCATACGATTGGCGCTGTCCATACGCACGACGATCGTAATGTCGGGTATGAGTGAGGTATCGAAATGCATCTTCCAGCGCAGCAGTCCGGTGGATGTTTCTATACAGCGCGCTATCGTCACGGAAAGACTGAATTCGTCATTGACGACGATACGGTCGTCCTGAGGAGTCTGCCATACATCACTACCTTTGGTGCGCAATTCAGCGATTATTTGTCGAATAATTTCCGGATGAAGTCTGCGTAGTTCACGGTTTATCGCGATGTATCGATAGTCACGATCCGGTTTGAACCCGACAAGATGATAGGCGCGGAGCAAGCTGCCGAAACGGGCGCTATAGGCGCCGCTGGAAGGCAAGTCATCACATTCATCAATGATTATACCCGATAATAGGCCTTTCTGGTGATAGAGTTCCTTCAAGGAATGCAGCATTTCTTCATCAGTCAGACGGAAAGAGCGCGTATTGATGATGCTCCTTGCAGATTCGAATAGCTCACGCTCGACGATGGCTTCGAATGCATTTTGCGCTTTGATCCACATTTTTGGATCATTGCGAACTCGTTTCTTCTTTAACTTGAAGGAGCGACGATTCCATACGTTGTCGCCGACGTATTTCTCATTGATCAGTAATTGATGTACTGTTCCTCTGGTCCAGAGACGTCCAAGATCTGTCAAAATGCCACGTCTGTTGAGGTCGTCGGCGATCTCGCTCTCGCTGCGTTCCTGATGAACGAAAGACTGATAGATGGTGCGGACCAGATTGATTTCCTCGGCCGGGCCGGGCGTCAGGATAACGCGGTCAGTCTGGATACTCTTATGTTCGCCCTGTCCAAGAATGCCCTTGATGGCGCCGTTCTCATCAATCAGGGTTCGACGTAAGCCAAATCCAGCCGGCCCTCCCTGCCGATAACCCTTCTCGATCAATCTTCCCTGACCTGCAAATACTTTGGTAGAAAGTTCACGGCTATATTCACCAGCCATGGCACGCTTAACGCCCTTGACGATGGTTGAGATTGGACTCCCATCGTTCTCGAACTGTTCGGCGCAATACTCGACTGCAATACCCGCGCGACGGCAGATATATTCGTAGTAAGCGCTCTCATCCGCATCCTGGAACCGGCCCCAACGGCTGACGTCGTAGACAAGAACTAATGTGAAATCAGTATTTCCTGCTTGAACGTCTTCAATGAGTTGTCTGAGTGCATTGCGCCCCTCAATTTTGAGGCCACTTTTCCCGGCATCGGCGTACGTGCGGACAATCTTAATCCCACGAGCCTTGGCATACTGCTTGATCGCTTCCGACTGATTTTCGGTCGAATACTTCTGAAGATCCGTTGACATCCGGACGTATTCGGCGGCCCGAACGAAGCGTTCCATCGGCTCCGTGCGATCATCATCGTAGAATCTCCAGCTCGTCACGTTTTGCCCTTTCCGAGGCCGATAACGGAGGTCCGGACATCTTCCCTCGCAGTGAGAATGAGTCTGTTCCGTCATTCTGAAGCGGGATTATTTTAGCATCGGAAGGATCGGAAGATGTTGCCGAAAAAGGGCAGGAAATTACCTCTATGGAAGGGTGTTCTCGGACGTCGTGAAAACTATGCCAAGACGGTTGCCGAACTGTTGCGCAAAGAGCATGAAGATAGCCACGGTGTAATCAAGAGGCTTATGCGACAGACAGGCGCAAGTGAGAAGAGTGTAAAACACTGGCTTTCAGCGCAGCATGGCCCAGATACGATATATTTCTTGCGTCTTGTTGTTTCGTCGCCGGTTATCCGGGCATTCGTTTCTGGGCTCGTCGAAGGACGTAATGCTGATCTCTCGACATACTCGACAGAGTGTTCTTCACTTGCTGCAGCCAGAGAAGCTTATCGGCTTGGAGTGGTGGCAAGTGGCAGACAGGCAGTGGCCGCAAGAGGGAATGACCCTGAACATGTCCTTGAACACGACCCTGTAAATGTCCCTGATCATTGGGAACTGAATGAACGGCAACGGTGGTTCCTGCTAAGCCTCGAGCGAGGAAGCAGATGCAGAGCCATAGACATTATATCTGTATGGAATGTGAGCCTGAAAACCGCACGCAGGGACATTGGAGGTCTTCAGCAAGCTCAACTCGTAGAATATGTCGGCTCACGCAGGAAAGGGAGATATTGCCGCAAATCCGAGACCTGAGTGGACGATCTCTTCCAGGTGGCAAGCCTGGGCAATCACAAGGCCGGAATGGAAGGCGCCCCTTGCCAAAGGGAGGTCTCTTAGCTATATCCTTAGCTAAGGAGGTGCCTCATGGCCCAGTTTTCGGTTCACGATGCCAAAACCAACCTGTCTCGCCTGATTGCCGACGCGCTTGCGGGTGGCGATGTGGTGATCGCACGTGGTTCTGTACCAGTAGTGCGCCTTGTGCCGGTGGAGCCGCAGGGTCGTCGCGTGTTTGGGGCGCTCAAAAGCCAGATCACCCTGGATAAGACCTTCAATGAGGCGCTGCCCGACGATGAACTGGACGGGTGGAATCTCGCTTGAGGCTATTGCTTGATACACATGCGTTGATCTGGTGGTTGGCGGGCGACGAGCATTTGAGCCGTCGCGCCCAAGAGGCCATAGCGGATGAGGTCAACGTCATAGCCGTGAGCGCGGCTTCGGCCATGGAGGTCGCAACCAAGTTCCGTATCGGTAAACTGCCGGGGGCGGCCCTGCTGGCACAGGATTTTGAGGCTATTGTTGCTGGGCAGGGATTCGTTGAGCTGCCAATCAGCGTTACTCATGCTCGCATCGCGGGCGAGATGAACATTGCTCATAAGGACCCGTTTGATCGTTTCCTGATTGCCCAAGCGCAGGCCGAGGGTATGACGTTGATCTCCAACGAGGCCTTGTTTGACAACTTCGCCGTCAATCGTCTTTGGTGATCGCCTAAAGCGGACGTACGAACGAGGGAATGGTGGATACGAACCGACTTGAACCGGTGGGATCAGTTCGCGACAAAGGTCATGGCTTTGAATGGGAGCTGCCCTACTCCTAGGAGATAGGAGGCGCTATGATTGGGGAAAGATCAAGCGAGCGCAGAAAAAATCTTTTCAAAACAATTATCTAAACCCGATTTATTCTCACCTTGCGATTGTCGCAACTTGAGAAGCAATCCTGCCCCCGCAACCATACAAGCATAATTCTTTCACAATCGACCGGAGGGCTCAAAAACTGCGTGGTTTTGGTGCGGCCTCTCTGATTCCATCTCTCATCTTGTGATGAGGGATGGGAGGCATGAAGCAGCCAGGTTTCTTTGAAGTTGGAGAGCGCCTTGCCCGTTTGAGCGGGCTTGGCGATCAGCTCAAAGCTTTTTCCCGAACTGTAGATTTTGAAGTATTCCGTCTGGATCGGATCACGCCTAACTGAGCAGAGGCATCGCGTAAAAAATCCTGTTCCCCGAGTGGTTCGCCTATCTTCGCGTGTAGCTTCTTTACGTCGGCAGGGCTGACCGGCGAATCAGCCACCGCCTTTCTGAAGAACATCGCTGTCTTTCCGATCGGCTTTCCCGACCAGTTGTGTGACAGCGAATTTGCTTGTCCGGTCGATGGCAACGAAGAGGTGCAGCTTGCCTTCAGCGGTCTGGACCTCCGCGATATCGAGATGAAAGAACCCGATCGG
>NZ_BANH01000111.1 GCF_000964465.1 Gluconobacter thailandicus F149-1 = NBRC 100600
GTCAGGGTGTCGATGGTATCTCGTCCCAGCCGGTCGAGCTTCACCACCGTCAATGTGTCGCCGTTGCAAAGGTGCTCAAGAAGCTTTTGCAGCACAGGACGTCTGGCAGCACTCACACTGCCGGAGACGGTTTCCACAAAACAGTTCTCCAGGTCGACCCCGG
This sequence comes from Gluconobacter thailandicus F149-1 = NBRC 100600, assembly GCF_000964465.1. Lineage (GTDB taxonomy): Bacteria > Pseudomonadota > Alphaproteobacteria > Acetobacterales > Acetobacteraceae > Gluconobacter > Gluconobacter thailandicus. The sequence continues at coordinate 164 of NZ_BANH01000111.1, forward strand.
CCTGTTTCAGCTCCAGCACTTGCGGATCTGTCGTCTGCCCGTCAGTCGAAACCCTGGCATATCCATAGGTTGTCATTTCGCATGCCCTTTCTGTCACACTGGACGCCGCAAAACCTCTCGTTCCCCCGAGATGATGCGAAACCGGTCGTTTGTGTCACTGGGTTTGGGAGGTGGACGTGCCCGACAGAGCGCAAGTTCAGCTCTGGTCCT
>NZ_BANH01000110.1 GCF_000964465.1 Gluconobacter thailandicus F149-1 = NBRC 100600
GTGAAGCTCGACCGGCTGGGACGAGATACCATCGACACCCTGACCCTGATTCAGGACCTCAAGGCCAAAGGGGTTGGTGTGCGTATTCTGGCTCTGGGCGCAGATACGGGAGGGGCGGCAGGAAACCTGATCATCGGTGTTCTGGCCAGTGTGGCGGCATGGGAGCGGGATATCATCCGGGAACGGACAATGTCTGGTCTTCATGCCGCTCGGGCATCGGGAAAGCTGTTGGGAAGACGTCATGCCATGAGTCCGGCAGGTCGTCAGGAGGCG
>NZ_BANH01000109.1 GCF_000964465.1 Gluconobacter thailandicus F149-1 = NBRC 100600
CAGCAACGCAGGGAAGGGAAAATTTCCATCCTTTTTCTGAGGCGGGAAACCTTGAAAAAACGAAGCTTTTTCAGTGCCTTAATACAGACACGAAGTACAGGTCATGAAGTACAGAAAAGTGAGACACGAGGTACATTTTCTTACCGCCCCGGACCGGAAAATGTCGGCCTTGCGGATACGACCGGGTTGGGGGCGGCAGGAGTGGAGTGAGTTCCCTGGCGGGGTAAAAGCAGGTTGTCAAAATGACCCATCTCCAGTGCAGAGACGATCTCTGGGTCTCGACTTAAAAGAGCTTT
>NZ_BANH01000108.1 GCF_000964465.1 Gluconobacter thailandicus F149-1 = NBRC 100600
CTGATTCAGGCTCTGCAAGGAGACTGAAGATGAGCGACCTGATTGTGACGGGACAGTGGAGATGGAACTTCAAAGTTATACGGGATGATGTGGGATTGTCTGGGATTCGGCGGGCTAAAACCCCGGTTTGCTACTGTGTGTGGCGACTGCAAACCGCTGTACCGCAATTTTGGGGCCGGACATCCAAAATGGAACTTGAGGGGCTTGATCGGTTCGTTCGGACACTGGAATTGGAGCTGTCAGCATCGTGCTTAAAAGTGTCTTAAAGTCAGTCTTAAAGGTTACATGTTCTCGCATAAATCCATTAAAAACATATACTTATAAAAAATCTTGTCCCAAAGGACATCTCACTGAGACCAAGAACGGACTTCCAGTTTTTTGCCCGTAACATTGGAACTACAGCGAACAGTGAGGACGGAAGACGAAAAACAAATAAAACTAAGCAAATACAATACGTTACTAGGTATTTCCCGACATTAAAAAACATTTAACATCGGAACCGGATTTCGAGGAATTATGCGGGATAAATATCCGGGAAAAATAGTATAATTTGGCGTGGTTTTATAAGACGCAGAAAGGCGATTTTAGGACGCAGAATTTCCTGTTCTGATGAGGAAGCATGACCGTGAAAGCAGAACGACAAACTTGTCGTTCTGCTTTTATCGACGTGTTGGGAAGGTTTTCTCCAGATCGTTTTTAGTACGTCGGCAAGAGAAAAATCTTCTTGACGGGTGGAATCTTCGCCAACTATGGTTCCTATCAGGGCTTCAAAACCCCATTAAAGGCGGCATGCGTCGCCAGACGACTTCAAAATCGTCCCGACGCTATTTTTGTGTCCAACGATATAGGACGCACAGAGCACGAGATTCCTCGCCGGGAGGCGTTGGCGTATGTCCAGGGCGAAAGCCTAAAGGCCATCGTGCCGTTACCTTTAGCGGTTTTGAACTCCCGGCGGCGCTCATGGTGGGCGCCGTCAATGCCTTCAAAAGCATAAAGGGTCTCACCGTGTTGGAACTGAAAATCGCAGTTGACGAGACGCATCCACACCAAAGTCTGGATACTTGCATCGCTCTTGTGAGCATGATCGAGGGGCTGCTTGACGGGCAGAACGATCTCGGCGACCTCACAGAAGAAGGAATTTTTGGTTTGAGTTTGCAGTTACGGGCCGTCGTAACAGCAATGAGCGTCATTCGTGATGCCGTAGAAGCCAAGATACATGGCGAAGACAAGCCGAATGAGCGGGCTGTGACGCCACGTTTGACAGAACCGAAAGGACGGCGCTCCGCCGCTGCCTGAACGTGATCTGGGGCGACCTTAGCAGGTCGCCTTTTTTATTGGCTGGACCGGTATCATGGATTTCTCAGATCAGGACTTTATGGATTTACGGGCAGGGATTTCTTCTGCTCAGCTCGGGCGGCTGCATCGTCGCATCCGCTATCTGGAAGCGGCGCTTGTTCAGGTGCTGCGGGACGAAAGCGCTTTACGAGAATGGTTTTCCTCCTCGGAAATTGTCTCCTTTGGGCTTCCGGGGTTGCCTCGGACGGTTTCGGGCATGACGCGACATGCGAAGGACAATGCCTGGGAAAAGCGCATTGTCATGGGGCCTCGTGGCGAGCAGAAAGAATATCACTTCACGTCTCTTCCCGCGCGTGCGTTCGATATCATGCTCGAACGTGTTTTGCGCAATCCGATGCAGGATCAGGAAACGGCTGCACTGGTCCCTAATATTCCCAGAACAAAAAGCAAGCCAGCAGTGTCCTCGACAGGGCAAGCGACCTCTCAGTGGCTCCTTCCACTGATGCGGATACTGAAGAAAGATCCAATGCCCATAGGTGAAGCAGTGCTCCGTCTTCCGCCTGACTTCCGCACTGGAAGAAGGCCAGACCTTCATGAAGTCGTTTTTGAGTTGAGGCAGTTGGGCCTCATAGCGTAGTGAAAAAGCGGGCTGTATTTCAGTCCGCTTTTTTCTTGGTCGGATTTTGCTCTGACCTATGTTTCTCGAATGAGTGTTATGACCAACAAACTTCACCCTGCTTTTCGCTCGGCGGATATTCTGCATGTCCTGAAAGATCAGGGTGAAGTTTTGACGCTTGATGGGATGCTGAAGGAATTACGGAAACGCTTTCCTGATGTTGCGCTTCCCGGCCGGTCAACGTTGGGCCGCTATCTCAAAGCTCAGGGACGTACAGGCGCGCGGGGACGTAATCTGCGGCACCCTGACATTCGACGTTATCTTGAGTCCGCTGATCCGCGAAAAACGATCAACCAGTGGCTGGAAGAGATGGCTGGTCTTTTCCCTGGTCTGTCATTGCCGACGAAAAAGGCAATCAGCCGATATCTTGTTAAAACCGGGCAGCGTCGGAAGCCGACAGGGCTGCATTTCTCTACCGAGATTTACGATTTCATGGACGTGCATGCCGCTAAGGTAACAGTCGATGAAATGCTGGCCCTTTTGAAAGAGCAGTTTCCTCACGAGGCCTGTCCTGGTCGAACGGCGGTTGCTCGTTACATGAGCAAGACAGGGCGCAGGGGAAAGCTGTCCTGGAGTGACCGGTCTTCTGAGATGGCTCTCTTCATTCAACAAAATCAGGGCTGGGCTTCGATAGATTTTTTACGAACACTGCTGGGAAGAACGTTTCCAGGGCAATCTTTGCCGTCTCGATCTTCCCTTCACCGGAATGTTCAGAATTTGCGCTCCGAGCATTAGAAATGAGTATTGGCGTTGCACAGGGGTCATGTAAAAGCCCGAACGCGCTGTAGCCCCCTCTTACGCCGACTTAAACGCCTCTTAAAATTCGGTGGTGTGTTGTACGGACTTCTGTTCGGCGGCTGCCTGTGCACAAAGCCGTTATAATCTCTTAGGGGTCTGGATCCAGACCCTGCCCGTACGGGGTAGGTTTTCATACTGCTGGCTCCTTGAAGAAGGAGCCAGTTGATCATGTCTGAACCTACGGAAGACGGTATCTCCAATCCGACATTGCACCAACTGAAAGAGGTTTTCCAAGACGAGGCGCTTCTAGCTGATTTTCTGCTAAAATATGGCGGCTGGCGTGTTTTCATACCTAAAAACAAGCCTTCGGATGAGAAGCGGTGCCGTATGGGCAGGTTCTCCATCTACCGTCTCGTTCCAGAGGATGTGGCAGACAGATTTCGCGAGCACTGGCCTAGCTATCTTTGCCCGATCCCGAAATGTGATTCGTTTCTGCTCCACCACCTGATCAAATCCGGCAAAAGCAATTTTGAAATTGTGCAGACAATGCGGATCAGTCTGGGGGCACTCAAAGCCTACAAAGCGCGCCATGGGCTCAGGGCGTCTGACATGGAATTTGTCTAGTCGATAAAAGGCTTTCTTCGAAGCCGTTGTAGCGCGCCACAGACGCATTTTCCTCTGCCGAATACATCCCAGTGCCTGTCTGGCAAGAAGAGGCCTCTAGACCCGTCTTAAACTGTTTTAAATGCGTCTTAAAAAGATCGGGAGGGGCGTCTTTATTAGCTGGCCAGCAAAATTAAAGCAGAGCCCGGTCGGGGTTCGTCCTGATGAAAACAGGAAACAGTATTCAGGCCGCATTTTTCCGGTGCCCCTCTCTAGCACATCTTCATACAAAGAAAGGGTGACAATGGCGACAGCAGAAAGCGGAAAGTCTCCCCCGGTAGAAAAGTAGGGGCATGACCCCGGACCCTTACTGTCTCCCCCGCTTTAGGACACCGTGACGACATGGAGAAAGAGGAACCCATGTCCGAACGAAAGCGAAGCTTATCGCTGGATTATTTGGAAACGCTCATACCAGCGTCTGGCCTGGTGCGATTTCTGGAACAGTACGGTGGCAGCAAAATCTATGTCCCCAAAACCCTTGGGTTGGCGGGAAATCGTGTCCGCACGTGCCCCCTTGAAGGGCTGGTTGCGTGGCCGCGCAAAAAGGAACTTCGGGAGAAATTTGGCGGCCTGGACGTCTGCGTGCCGATGGGAAAGAGCTTTCTGGCCCGTCAGTACAAAAAGGATGGCCTTGATAATAAGGCAATCTCCCGCAAGCTCGGAATTGGCGTGCGTCGCGTAGCAATCATGACAGGACCAGAAAAAACGTGCTCAGGGAATGCTGCAGCATGATGGCGGTGCTTCGGGGTGCGATCACTCCTCTGGGGGGCCATGCTCACCCCCATTATTCTTCCAGAAGTCTAGGAGGGGTAGAGCACATGGCGAACGAAGAGGATGACTGGAAGTCGGAAGTATCCCTTCAGCAGTTCATCGAGATTTTTGGTGATGAAGACAAGCTTGCCGAGTTCCTTACACTTTATGGCGGGCAGCTCGTCTATATTCCGAAAAGGATTCCATCGTTTGGTCGGAGAGCCCCTTTTGGGCAGTGGTCTGTTTATAATCTTTGCGATCGGACAATTGCAGACCGGTTTGTAAAACACATTGGATATCTCGGTGAAAACCGCCTGAATGTCCCTGTCGCCAATAGCTTTCTCTCCCGTCATTTCCTGATGCAGGGTCTCTCCGTCCGGGAAGTTGCACAAAAACTCAGGCTTTCGATCAGTCACATCAAAAAGCGGAGGTCACATCTGCGGCGAGAGGGCTTTGTTGTCCATCAACAGACACCCCATGTGGAGTTGGAGCCATGAAAGGTCTCACTCAAGGCAGCGTTGTCCTAGAATTGCATGCGCAGGAAGCGGTAGCCCCAGATTGGATTCATATTGTTCCTTCTGGAACATTTTCGGGAAAAGATGGTCGTGGGCCTTTTCATCTGAACAGCCCTCAAGAAGTCATTACAGCTTCATTTCCGAACCCAAAGCGCCCCATTCCGGTCGATTACAATCATACGCTCTACGCCCAGAAGCACGATGCGGGCGCGGCCGGTTGGATCGACCGGATGGAGAGCCGGAACGATGGAATTTGGGCGCACGTCGAATGGACGCCTAAAGCATCACGGCTGATTGCTGAGAAAGAATGGCGTTTTCTGTCCCCTGCGTTTGAAACGGCGGAAGACGGGGACGTGAAGCGGATTGATAGCGTCGGGTTGGTTAATCGCCCCAATCTCCCTCTTCCTGCTCTGAATAGCGAGAGCAGCCAGGATAAGCTGAATGACAGCCAATTGAGAGAGAAAGTCTGCTCGCTTCTGGGACTGGATACCTCTGCAGTCTCGGCAGACATTCTTCAAGCGATGGAAGACGTTCTTGCAGATCGCTCAAGCAAGAAGCCCCTCAAAATGCAGAAAAACTCCCGTCTTTCCGGGACTGATCTCTCGCTGCTTCAAGGCATCCGGAAAGACGTGGATGTCATTCGAGAGACAATTTCCGCCCACTCCCGCCAAGAAGACAAGATCTTGGACACGGCTCGGACCGACCTCGATCTGGAAATCAAGAAACAACTCGGTATCGCCTGACACTGGGCGATTGAAGGATCTATCATGGAAATTTCTGCTGGCAGCATGGGTCTGCTGTTTAAAAACTACCAGTCCGTTTTCAATGAAGCCCTGCAGAGCGCACAATCACACTACAAAGACGTAGCAATGATCGTGCCTAGCAAGACTTCAGCCGAAGTTTATGGATTTCTCGAAAAGCTTCCGGGCATGCGCGAGTGGGTTGGCAGTCGCGTTATCAACCAGTTGGGTGCAAATGGCTTTACGATCGTCAATCGAGATTGGGAACAGACGATCGAGCTTGATCGAAACGATATTGAAGATGATCGTTACGGTCTCTTCGCACCTTTAGTTCGTGACATGGCCGTTTCAGGTTCGTCACACCCTGACGAACTGATCTTCAGCCTGCTGGGTGATGGTTTTACGACCAAGTGCTACGATGGCAAATCGTTTTTCGACACGTCGCATCCCGTATCGATCGGCGACGCCAAGAAGGGCACGTATTCAAATATTTTTGGGTCCGGGAAATTTGCTCCCTGGTTCCTTTTGGATTGTTCCCGCCCGTTGCGTCCTCTGATCTTTCAGGAAAGACGCAAGCTTCAGTTTGTCCAAAAAGCCAGCCCTCAGGATGACAACGTCTTCTTTGACAAGCGATTTCTTTACGGTGCAGATGCCCGATACAATGCAGGGTTCGGACTGCCACAACTGGCATTCGCCTGTACTGATCCTCTAACGCCCTACAATTATTCCGTTGTCCGCGCAGCGATGATGAGCCAGCGTGCCGAAAATGGGCGCCCTCTGGGTATCCGGCCGACACATCTTGTGACGGTTCCTGGCAACGAGAGCGCTGCCCTACGCATCCTGCGTTCGGAGACCATTGAAGCGACAACAAACGAGTGGGCAGCTTCCGCAACGCCCATCATTACCCAGTATCTGCTGGGAGCCACTGGTGCGACGGCGGCATGGGAAAATGTAGCTGACTTCCTCAATCCGAATGCCAGTTACGCGGCAGGCAGCGGAACCACAGCTGACGGAAAGCCACCGGCAAGCACAAACGGTTAATGTGAGCCAAGAGATACTGGGCATAGGCCCGGTATCTGACATGCTGAAAAGTCAGGTGTAGTCATGGAAATTCAAAAGATTAAGGGTCTTCTTGGCCTTTCCGAACAGGCTGAAGATCAGGAACTGGAGCAGGCGTTAAAACAGGTAGGACAGATCCGGCAGGCGTTTCAGCGAAAAAGGATAGGCCTCGGACTGCATGCTCAGGCGGCTCCTGAAGAAGTCCTAACACTCTTGGATCGCCCTGAAACCGAGGTTGTGACTGAACTCCGTCATACGATTGTGACAATGAGCGAGGAAGTAGGGGCGCTTCGGAAAGACATTCTGCGAGCTGATGCCATGCGCGCCATAGAAAAATTCGGAGCAGAACGGCCTATCTCAGCCCCCATGATTGAAACGCTGGTCAATCTGCATATGCAGAACCCAGAGTCAGCTATTCAGATCATGAGCGCGCTTCCAAAGCTGAATCAACGCTTTCAATGGCCTGATGCAAGAAACTCTACGGAAGGCAATGATGCCGCCGTCGCTCCCATGGATGCCGAGATTAAGCGGAATATGGTTTGAGAGTTTTGCCATGAGATATCAGGAAAGATCGTAGCAAAATGCCAGCTATTACCTTGACGGGTGATACTTCGCCTATTGGCTCGTCTCTACAGAAAATTGCAGAAATAGGCCGAAATCCTAAGAAATTTCTGAATGCAGTTGGACGGATTTTGACGTCGCGCAATGCGTAGCTAGAATCGCCGTACGGATGGGCCTACAAAAACCCACATGGCGCTCCTGCTCCTGTACGGGGCAGTGCTACGGCCGGTAGAATGTCACCGCGTCACCGTACGGCTATAGAAACCATAGAGTGCATAACCCGGTTTTTCTACCATAAAAACGGTCAAGAGTGATTTAGAGAGCTTCTAAATATTAGCGGGTTGGATCTGAGGCATACCGGCTGGGCCTTCCAGGAACCCAGCATGGCGCTCCCTTCTAAGGAAGGTGCTACGGCTGGAAGACTATCACCGTGTCACAGTATGCCCGCGCAGACTTATATCTGCTCACAGGGCTGTCTTCTATCTTAAAAATGAAGACAGTTAATGCCTTCAAAAGAGCAGTTTTAAAGCTGATTAATCGGCTAATAATGCTGGCTTAAAAGACATTTTAAAGGAAGTTTAGGGGTTCCACTTTGCGTGTCCCGCCGTTCCAAATTGAATGTCCCGCTTCACTGATTTGGCTGACGGACGAACAGATGGAGCGTCTGCGGCCGTT
>NZ_BANH01000107.1 GCF_000964465.1 Gluconobacter thailandicus F149-1 = NBRC 100600
AACCTGAAGGCCGCAGGTTCAAATCCTGCCCCCGCAACCAGAAAATTCCGTTTAATAACAAACACTTAGGCGGCTTCATGGGCGGCCTTCTGCGTTTCTCCAACGCCAACTGGAATCATATAGGAATCATTCGGGGGAGAAACCCAGCGTAGCGACGCTGCGTGAGAGACGTGCCAAAAGAGCGGCGGGAAGGGTGCGAATCGGGATGACGTCTGACGTGCTCCCCTTTTTGTATCCAGTCAAAAGGAGAGTTCCCGGTTTTTATGGCTTGGGGTTGATGGGATAACAAGGGCCTCGGGGGCATGCCTCCGAGGCCCTTGTCTGACGACCTGATCAGGTGTCCTGCCATCCAGCTGGGAAGGGGACGCACCGTATTGTAATCTTCCTGCCAGTCCGCCAGAACCTGTCGGGCATGGCTGAGAGACGTAAACAACGTTTCGTTGAGACATTCATCCCTCAAGCGACCGTTGAAACTTTCGACAAAGCCGTTTTGTTGCGGTTTTCCCGGGGCGATGTAGTGCCAGTCGATTTTCATCCCATCGGCCCATTTCAGGATCGCATGCGCCGTGAAGTCCGTTTCCTTCTCGATCGGACTCTAATTTTAAATGGCTACTTTTCCGGGGGACACGTCACAGATTATCGGGATTCTGAAAGAGCTCAAGTGGGTGCTACGGCTGCGGATCTGTGCTGCAAGCACGGGATCAGTGAAGTGACCTTCTGCACTTGGAGGTCGGAAATATGGCGAGATGGAACGCAGCGACTCTTGGCGGAGAGCGTGATGGACGTCTCGACGCTGAAGGCCTGCTGATAAAAAACTCGTGACGCTCGGTTTGCGGCGGGAGGCCGTGACTTGGGCGCTTGCGGAGCGGGATTACTCGCAGCGGCGGGCCTGCCGGCTGATCGGCATCAATCCGAAGACCTGGCGCGATGCGTCACGCCGTCTGGCCGGAGAGGCGGCACGGATGCGCTTGCGCACACTGACCGCGGAACGACGCCGGTTCGGCTATCGGCGTCTGCAGATCCTGCTTGACCGGGAAGGGGTGGCAATGAACCACAAGAAGCTGTTCCGACTGTATCGCGAGGAAGGGCTGTCGGTCCGGAAGTGTGGCGGGCGGAAACGAGCGACAGGCACGCGCTCGCCGATGATGCTGCCCGACGGGCCCAATCAGCGGTGGAGCCTGGATTTTGTCTCGGACGTATTGAACAACGGACGGCGTTTCCGCGTGCTGACGGTGGTGGACGACTATACGCGCAAATGCCTGGCGCTGGTGGCGGATACCTCGTTGTCAGGCGAACAGCTCGGTCGACGAACTCGACGGGATCGGAGAGCATCGCGGCTGGCTACTGATGATCGTCAGTGACAACGGCACCGAGATGACTTCGAAAGCGATGCTGGTTTGGTATGAGAAGTGATCGGTGCTGTGGCACTATATCGCACCGGGACAGCCACAGCAGAACGGGTTCGTCGAGAGTTTCAACGGCTGGTTCCGAGACGAATGCCTCAACGAGCACTTGTTCCACAACCGCGGCCACGCCCGCTCGGTCATCGACGCCTGGTGCGCCGAATTGCAACGCCGTCAGGCGCCACACCAGTCTCAACGGCATGACGCCGGAGGCTTTCGCTCAACACGCCAACAAGGCATACAGCAACCCAAAGATTATAAATCAGAACTGAGGATACGTTGGGGGCAAGGTCAGTGTGCTGTTAATATTCAAGTATGATCTGGACTTCGATTTTTTAGCAGACAGAGCATATGGGTAGCGCTTTTTGGGCGTGTAATTCTTCCATTCATCTTTTTTGGTATTCTGCATTCGAAGGTCGCCTCAGTTGGCAGATCTCAGTAACCTGTTTTCGGTAGATTTGGGTATGTACAGCTACCTTATGAGGGGGAGCTATAATTTTATCTGGGATACCCTTGGTTGGATCGTTAGGGTCGATTTATTACTATACGAAAATCCCTAAAAACTTCATTTAATACTTATAAATGTAAAGAAATTGAGAAGTATTATCATTCTAAATGAGAATGTTTATTAATAACAAAAATATCTATGCTTGATTTCTTTTGAATTTGTGCTATATTCAGCATAGATCATGAAAGGACACTCAGATGGCAATCAAAGATCCTAAGAGCCTGTTTGGAAAATCACGGGTGAGCATTTCTGCGCA
>NZ_BANH01000106.1 GCF_000964465.1 Gluconobacter thailandicus F149-1 = NBRC 100600
GCCTCCTCTTCGCTGTGCGCCACGACAAGAAACGGGCGGGCAACAACGTCGAGGCCGAACACTACCATCTCATTTATGCCGAAGCTCTGGAAACCGGCCTGGTTCTGGACAG
>NZ_BANH01000105.1 GCF_000964465.1 Gluconobacter thailandicus F149-1 = NBRC 100600
AATTCTGTTGAAAAAGTCGCTCTTGAAATAATCATGGCTTCCTGATTCAGTCGTCATCAGTCAAGGAGTGTCGGCAGATGATGGGTGAGCGAACCGGGGTTCAGGAAACCCTGTTTTATGGGTTCAGCCTGGAGCAGCATGTACCAGACAATCACCTACTTCGATCCATTGACCGGCTGATTGATCTCTCTGGAATTCGAGAACACCTTCGCCCATTTTACAGCACAATGGGACGCCCCTCGATTGATCCGGAACTCCTCATTCGGATGCTGTTGATCGGTTACTGCATGGGCATCCGTTCCGAACGGCGTCTGTGCGAAGAAGTACATCTGAACCTCGCCTATCGATGGTTCTGCCAGTTGGGTCTGGATGGGACTGTTCCTGACCACTCCACATTTTCAAAGAACCGACATGGCCGGTTTCGTGAGAGCAACCTTCTGCGCGAAGTGTTCGAGATGACCGTCCGGCGCTGTATCGAGACGGGCCTGGTCGGTGGGGAAGGTTTTGCCGTTGATGCCAGCCTGATCCGGGCGGATGCCAATCGACTGCGGGCTGTGCCAGGAGATGAAGGCCTTCCTCCTGATGCAACAGGGCGTGCCGTAAAAGAATATCTTGCCGTTCTTGACGATGCCGCATTCGGTGCATCGACACCTGTTGTCCCTAAAAGATTATCTCCTACAGATCCTGCGGCACGGTATTCTGCAGCCACACCCAATCAGGCGTTCTTTTCATACAGCACCAATTATCTGATCGATCTCAGGCATGCTGTTATTGTCGATGTTGAGGCCACGACATCGGTGCGTCAGGCTGAAGTCACAGCACAGCGTCGCATGATTGAACGGGTACAGCAGACCTTTGGCTTATGGCCTGAACGTCTGGCTGCAGATGGTGCTTATGGAGATGCTGCCAACCTCGCATGGCTGGTAGAGGACAGAGGGATCGAACCGCATATTCCTGTGTTTGATAAATCAGCCCGCAATGACGGAACGTTTGCACGGTCTGATTTCACATTCGATCATGAGAATGACTTTTATATCTGCCCGGGCGGTCATCAACTCCGGACATCCAATCGGAATTTCACAACACCCCGTTCCCGTGTCGATAAGGATGGCTTCATTCGTTATCGAGCCCGTGTGAAGGATTGCAGTGAATGTGAATTCCGCCAGCGCTGCACTCCCAATACACCCGCCCGCAAGATCATGCGGTCCGTGCATGAAGGCGCTCGCGATATGGCGCGGGATATCGCCCAGACCGATGCCTACGTGACATCACGAAGACAGAGGAAAAAGATTGAGATGCTGTTCGCGCATCTCAAACGCATACTCAAACTGGATCGACTGCGGTTACGAGGCCCAAATGGCGCCAGAGATGAGTTCCTCCTCGCAGCAACCGCCCAGAACCTGCGTAAAATGGCAAAGCTGATGCCACTCATCTCTCTCCAGAGGGCCACCTGAAGGAGACAGGCGCATCAAACTTCTCACAAGCCCCGATCCACTCGACACAGCATGCGACTTTTTCAACAGAATT
>NZ_BANH01000104.1 GCF_000964465.1 Gluconobacter thailandicus F149-1 = NBRC 100600
ATCTGCATCATCACAGCACCTCATCACTGACGGGGGTAAAGCGCCACGCGTTATCCGCGATAGCCCAACCTACCTGGTCCCAATGACGTTCTGCAACCAAACAGGTAGGCAAGCGAATCAACCAACAGTTCTTCGATCCCTCCAGCTACAGGTTCCGCCGCCAAGAAAGAGAGTTTTTGGTATCCTGAGCAAAATAACAAAATATCACGGATGCAAGAGGAAAAAGAGTGGCAGAACACAAATATCTCTTCGGTATAGAAATTGATTTTTCAAATAATTTGAAGCTTTAAAAAATTCAGGCTGATTTCTACAGGAAAGCCTGGATGAAGTTTTCCAAGTTATCGGCTTCCTCAGCTGGCTTATCACGGCGAATACGTGCAACACGTGGGAAACGAAGCGCTACGCCGCTCTTGTGACGTTTAGAATACTGAGCGGCATCGAAGGCAATTTCCAAGACCAGTCCGTGAGCAACTTCCCGAACCGGACCAAAACGCTTCGTCGTGTGATCGCGGATCCACTTGTCCAGAAATTTCAGTTCATCGTCGGTGAACCCTGAGTAGGCCTTACCGATCGGAACAAGTTCGCGTTCTCCGTCCACAGTACGCCATAAGCCAAACGTGTAGTCAGAATAGAAGCTGCTGCGTTTGCCATGCCCGCGTTGTGCATACATGACAACGGCATCGACCGTGAGTGGCTCACGTTTCCATTTCCACCATGGGCCCCGTGGACGACCCGGAACATATGGACTGTCAGCCTTTTTCAGCATCAATCCTTCAATGCCCTCGCTCCGTGCATTCTCGCGAAGCTTGGCCAAGTCGTCGAAGTTCTGGAACGCAATGAGTTCTGACAGGACCATTCTTGGTGGGTTCAGCCGCGCGAACCAGCTTTCCAGTCGCTGCCTTCTGATATCGAAGGACAGGGAGCGCAGGTCTTCTCCATCTTCAAACAGGATATCATAAAGCCGGATCCCTGCGGGCAGGTCCCGGAGCATGGAGGCTGTTGGTGACTTACGGTTCAGTCTTTGCTGAAGATCAGCAAATGGAGCGACAATACCTTCCTGGACGACCAGAAGCTCACCATCCAGAACGACCCTGCTGCCCAGATCCTGCATCGTGGCAAGCACGTCCGGAAAAGCCTTTCCAATATCTTCCGCCGTACGCGTGTAGACACGCTCCCCTTGAGGTGTGGAAACAAGCTGAACCCGGATACCGTCCCACTTCCACTCTGCGCGCCATTCGGCAGGGTCGAATGCTGTCAGATCAACGTTTTCCAAGGGTTGGGCCAGCATGGGCGGCCGGAAAACCGGAGCATCCTTCGCATCGGGTTTCGGCCCTTTTCCTTCTACCCATGCGAAGAGGGGGCCGTAAGGCGCTTCAAGGCCGTGCCAAACTTCCTCAATGTCATCCGGAGCCACAGATGCTAACTCTGCAAGGGCCGTTTTTGCCAGTCGGGCTGACGCGCCAACGCGCAGCGAGCCAGTAATGAGCTTGAGGAGGGCGTACCGGGAGGAGGCATCGCATACGTCCAGCCATCTCCTTACAACATCCGGGACATCTGCCTTTGGAAGACGCTCCAGCGTGTGAACAACTTCTGCCAGACCGGGTGCCCCTGACGTGTCATGATCACCGGTTTCCGGCCGCCAGATCAGTGCGACTGTCTCCGCAAGATCTCCAACGTAATCATAGGACCAGGTAAAGAGTTCTGGATCGATGCGCTCCATGGCCAGAGCCCGGAGCATGGCAGGTTTAGCCGCTGTGAAGAACAGGCTTCCTGCCATTGCAGCCAGTGCGTATCCCCGGTCAGGATCGGGCGCCATCGAAAAATATTCTTTGAGAAGTGCAAGCTTCATATTTCGTGAAGGGGTGAAGGCCAAGCGTTCCAGCAACGTCGCAAATTCCATCATGCCGACACTCCCTGTTCCGCCTGCTCATCCTCTTCCTCGTAGCCCAAGAGCCGAAGCGCGCAGCCGCGGATCTGCATCTTGCCCAACGCATAAATCAGAGCATCCTCACGCCCATGCGTGACCCAGATCTCCTTTGCCCCGGTTGCCTGACACGTTTCCAGCAGAGCATCCCAGTCGGCATGGTCGCTGATCACGACAGGGAGTTCGACCCCACGCGCTTTCGCTCGCTGGCGAACATGCATCCAGCCTGATGCCAGACAGACAACAGGGTCTGGAAGCCGACGTGCCCAACGGTCTGCAATGGCCGATGGAGGCGCGAGGACAATGCCCCCGCGCATCTCACCTTTCTTTGCAGCCGTTGCGGAATGCAGTTCTCCCAATGGGATACCAAAACTTTCGTAGAGATTGCACATTGGCAGAAGAGCGCCATGGAGCCAGAGAGGGTCATGGTAGCCACCCTCCCGAAGCAGAGCGATCAGACGTTGGCATTTGCCAAGGGCATAGCAGCCAACGACATGCGTGCGCTCTGGAAACAGGCGTACGTCATGCAGCAGTTTGGCAATTTCATGGGCGGGATCGGGCAACCGGAAGACGGGCAAGCCAAATGTGGCTTCCGTTACGAATAGATCACAGGGCACGACCTCAAAAGGAACGCATGTTGGATCAGGCGCGCGCTTGTAATCGCCACTGACCACGGCGCGTTGTCCACGGTATTCCATGACAACCTGTGCACTTCCCAGAACATGCCCGGCAGGAGCCAGCCAGAGCTGCACGTCCCCGACGGAGATGACCTCCCCATAATTAAGTGCCTGTTGGGTCGCGCCCGCTCGGCCCTCGCCCATCCGTAATCGCATGATCGCCAAGGTTTCGGGTGTTGCGGTGACAAGATCATGGCCGGGTCGGGCATGATCAGAGTGACCATGCGTAATGACGGCGTGGGCCACTGGTTGGAGGGGGTCAATATAGAACGCGCCGGGTGCACAGAAGAGCCCTTCCGGTTTCAACTCAAGCCACTCCACCCAGTCTTCTCCGCCATGCGTGCAAGAACGGGGAAAGAACCCGCGAAACGCGTGTGCGTTCCTTGAACTAATGAGCAAACATCTTCCCGAACCTTTTCAGGTATGGTTTTCCCGACAGGGTTGGTCCCCCCGATCTCATCAACTCGCGATGCTTCAGGCCGCAGAGGAGGGAGTGTCTGCGCTTCTCATCGCGCCGACGGGCGGTGGGAAGACACTGTCAGGCTTTTTGCCAAGCCTCATCGAATTGGCAGAAGGTTCATATTCTGGATTGCACATCCTCTATGTCAGCCCCCTGAAGGCTCTTTCGACCAATATTGCAGAAAGTCTGTCTCGCCCCATCGTGGACATGGACCTTCCAGTTCGGGTCGAGGTGCGCAGTGGAGATACGTCCGGAGCACGCCGGAAGCGGCAACAGAAGAACCCGCCGCATATTCTCCTGACAACACCGGAAAGTCTGGCTCTGTTACTGTCATATCCTGATGCTGCCGCGTATTTTTCCACGCTCAGAGTTTTGATCATCGACGAAGTTCATGCACTTGCTGGTACCAAGCGGGGAGATCAGCTCGCTCTCTGTGCCAGCCGCCTGCAAACGCTTTCGTCATCGCTCCGGATCAATGGCTTATCCGCAACCGTAGCACACCCTTCTGCCATGGCGGCCTGGGTTTCCCCGACGGGCAAAGCTTCTGGCGTCCGTCTTGTCAAAGCGGAAGACGGGGTGCGGCCGGACGTTCATGTGCTTTTGCCTGACGACCGGGGTTATCTTCCCTGGGCTGGCCGTACCGGGCTGGGAAGCGCTACTGCTATCCTGACTGAAATTTCCCGTGCTCGCCTGACCATCGTGTTCGTCAACAGCCGGGCGCAGGCAGAACTGCTGTTCCAGGCTCTATGGAAAGACAATGCGGATAACCTGCCCATCGGGCTTCATCATGGCAGTCTGGACGCAGTGCGTCGGGTAAAAGTGGAAGAAGCCATGGCTCAAGGAGATCTGCGGGCGGTCGTGGCCACGTCTTCGCTGGATCTGGGGCTGGACTGGGGGGCGGTGGATCAGATCATTCAGGTGGGGGCACCAAAGCAGATCTCCCGCCTGACACAGCGGATCGGCCGTGCCAATCATCGGATGGACGAGCCATCGCGTGCGCTTCTTGCTCCGGCAAACCGGTTTGAAGTGCTGGAATGTGAAGCAGCCAGAGAGGCTGTTCTGCGGCATGAACTCGACGGTGATCCGCCGCGCGCCGGGGCACTGGACGTTCTGGCTCAGCATGTGCTGGTCACAGCCTGTGCGGGACCGTTTTTCCCTGACGTTCTGTATGAAGAAATTCGCCAGACTGCGCCTTACAGCCAGATTGCACGCACGGATTTCGATGAGGTTATCCGATTTGTCGAAGACGGTGGCTATGCTCTACGGGCCTATGAACGCCATCAGCGTCTTTTCCGGGACTCATTGGGGCAACTCTGGGTTCGCAATGAGCAGATCATCCGGCAGTTCCGGATGAATATTGGCACCATCGTCGATACTCCAATGCTTCGCGTCAAATCCCGACGGGGAAAAGCCTATGGAGAGATAGACGAGTATTTCGCTTCGACGCTCGTTCCGGGCGATACCTTCCTGCTGGGCGGAGAACTGCTGGAGTTTCTCGGGCTGCACGATACGACCGTTCAGGCGGCGCGGGGTCGAGGCAAGGATCCGCGCATACCGGTTTACGGGGGCAGTCAGCTTTCCATTTCACCAGGTCTGGCCAGACACGTCCGTGAAATGCTGCATACGCCATCCTTGTGGACCGTGCTTCCGAAGGTTGTGCAGGACTGGCTTACCCTTCAGGCAAAGCGCTCACATATGCCTGGACCGGATAATTTTCTTGTTGAGACTTTTCCATACAAAGGATGTCACTACATTGTGGCTTATCCCTTTGAAGGGCGGAATGCGCATCAAACTCTGGGGCTTCTCCTGACAAAAAAGTTGGAGGAGACTGGAAAGGGCCCTCTGGGCTTCGTGGCTAACGATTATATGGTTGCCTGCTGGTGCGTCCATCCCACTGGCTCTATGACGGACCTGTTCAGCCAAGATCTGCTTGAAGGCAATCTGGCAGACTGGCTCGCGGAAAGTGCCATGCTCCGCCGCACTTTCCGGGACGTTGCCATTATTGCCGGGCTGATAGAACGCAATTATCCGGGGCGTGAGAAAAACCGGCGTCAGATGACGATCAGCAGTGACCTGCTTTACGATGTCCTTCGAAAATACGACCCTGACCATATTCTCCTGCGCGCGACACGGCTTCAGGCAGAAGAGGGTCTCACGGACCTAGGGCGTTTGTCACTGATGCTGGATCGTCTTCAAGGGCATATAGAGCATGTCAGTCTCTCCCATGTCTCGCCGCTTGCAGTCCCCGTGCTTCTTGAGCAGGGACGCGAAAAAATCCGGGGCGGGGAAGGAGAAGACTATCTTCTGGCTGAGGCCGACAAGCTCTATGAACTGGCAGGCACACCTTGAACTTTCGGGAGATTTTTCTGGCAGGTGAACGGATAGGCCTTCTGCCGGGAGGGGCTGTTTTCCTGCCTACAACGCAGACCCTCGTTGTGGCTGACCTCCATCTCGGAAAAGGAACATCTGCCCGCTCGCGCGGATTACTGCTTCCACCGGGAGATACGATTTCAACGCTTAAAAAGGTGTTACGGCTTGTGGAGGCTTGCTCGCCCCAGGTTCTGGTCGCGCTTGGAGACAGCTTTCATGATTGTCAGGCCGGTGAGCGCCTTCTAAATGAGGAACGAGAACTCATTGAGATTATAACCCGAAAAGCAGGCACTTTATGGATCACGGGTAATCACGATGCGAACCCGATTTCTGGGATCGGGGGCGAGTGGCGTGAAGAGTATCGGTCTGGCAATCTGATATTAAGGCATATCCCATCTGTGACAATTCCTTCTGGCAAAGCCGAACTGGCAGGTCACCTTCACCCCAAGATCAAAATACGGGTCAGGAAGCATACGATGAGCCGTGCGTGTTTCATGGCGGGGGAAGAACGCCTTATTCTTCCAGCACTCGGATCATATACCGGCGGACTGGACATCTCTGATCCTGCTTTTTCAGGATTATTTCCTCAAGGGCATGCGGCTTATGTCTGGGGGACCGATCAAATTAATCGGGTTGCCTAGAGGGCAGATCTGAGCCAGTGATTTCTTACCAAAACAAAGATTTGTGTTGCTGTTCTGTTCTCTTTCGTGAGAGGGAAAGTTATGCAATCGCGACCAACGTCATCGGCAGGGTTCATGATTAACGACAAGAATAATTCGCAGGAACCGACGCCGAACCAGACGTCTTCGAACCAGCCTTTGGCTAGCGACCTGGAGACATTAAGCGATCGTGAGCCCCGGCACTGGGCACAGACAACAATCAGTGACCCAACGTTGGAAAACAGAAGCAATGTTTTCTTTGCGGCCGTAGAGATGACCAGAATGCCCATGATTCTGGCTGATCCGCGCCTACCTGACTGTCCGATTGCATTTGCCAATAACGCATTTCTGGATCTTACAGGATATGAGGCTGATGAGATTGTTGGAAGAAACTGTCGTTTTCTGCAGGGGGCTGGTACCGATCCCAATGATGTTCGGCAACTGAGAGAAGCTATTGCCGAATGCAAGCCAGTTGCACTGGAGATCCTGAACTACCGACGCAACGGGACACCTTTCTGGAATGCGATTTTCATGGGACCCGTGTTCGATGAGCAGGGTGAGTTAATCTACTTTTTCGCTAGCCAGCTGGATGTTTCCAAACGTCGCGAAAGCGAGATGGCTTTGCGGCAGGGTCAGAAAATGGAAGCGATCGGACAGCTGACGGCCGGCCTGGCCCATGATTTCAATAATTTATTGCAGATCCTGAACAACAGCCTGGATCGAATGAAGGACAAGCGCCTCGATCACCAGGCGTTTGACCGCCAGCACATGATCGCGCAGCAGGCCGCGGACCGCGGCGCTAGATTGACGCGTCAGTTACTATCTTTCGCTCGTCGAACACGGCTTGATCCAACCGAAGTCAATTTGAGTTCGCTTATTAATTCCTTCAAGGAGTTAATAGAGATGTCTGTTGGCAGTCAGATTGATTTGTATATCAACCTGAGACTACGCCTTCCGGACGTAAAACTAGATGCGAATTACTTCGAAATGGCGCTCCTAAACGTTGTTACCAATGCCCGGGACGCGTCTTCGGTGGGCGGGTCCATTACGATCAAGACCAAGCTCGTACACTTGAATGGAGATGCAGAGGCGCATCGCCTCAAACCGGGAGAGTACGTCATTGTCACGGTGGAAGATGAAGGGCAGGGGATGCTCCCTCATATCATTCGGCGCGCGACAGAACCGTTTTTCACAACCAAGCCATCTGGGCAAGGGACTGGACTAGGTCTGGCGATGGTTCAGGGGTTCGTCCAGCAATCTGGTGGACGTCTGGAAGTTGAAAGTGAACACCAACGCGGCACAAGTATTCATATGATTTTCCCGGTCCATGCTTCGAAGGAACAGACTGAAACAATCAAGAAGAATACCGGCTACAAAGCGCATCCGGTCGATGAAAGTCCGAGCTCACCACATATATTAGTTGTCGAAGATAATGCAGATATTGCGCAGTACGCTACAGACTCTCTTATGGAAATTGGCTATCAGGTAACAGTTTCCCAAAACGCCACTGAAGCCTTGGACGTGTTTCAACAGGCTTTATCTGAACAGAAACCCTTTAGCGCGGTTTTCTCGGACGTCATTATGCCGGGAGGGCCAAATGGTTTGGTTTTGGCAGAAAAAATTAGTCTGCTGCGTCCTCAGACACCTGTTATCCTCACGACGGGTTATAATGATGAAATGTCGTTGAACGCGCCCGAAAACAATAGTTTTGAAGTTCTGGGCAAGCCGTATCAGCGATCTGAACTGATAGACCGCATCCAGGCGGCTCTTAGCCATGGTTCACGCAGTGGAAACGGTCGTCAGACATCTGACTTCGGTCATGCGGAAGAATAGGAAGATCGATTGACCTCTTTTTCTGTTTTATCGAACGGCTGACCAAGAACTCCGGGCTGAAACGAATGAGCATTTGGGTGAGACAATAGTCATAGGGGCGGTGAGGCAAGAATTTAAGGAAGCTGAGTCTGGATTTTACGAAGAGCTGCCCTAATTTCCCGTCAATCATTGCTGCTATTGGAAATTTCAATTCGTGCCTTGTCAGTCTTATATCAAGCTTAAGCAGACCTACCTGCTTCGCCCTCTTCTGCGACGTAAAGCGCACCAATTGGAATTCCCAAGAGCAACCGTTTACAGATAGCCAGGCAGAATGCTTAAAAAGCGCGATTAGAAACAGAACAGTAAATCAAGTCTTACCTTGGATCTATCCTAGTCTGTAGCGCTAAATGTTCTCGTAATGCATCGATAAAGACGCGGACCTTGGAGGAAAGGCTGCGGTGTGCCGCGTAAACGGCATGTGCCGTAACTTTCTCCGTCGCGAACGTCGGCAGTATCCTCACGAGGGATCCCTGTTTAATAGCGTCCCGCGCCAAAAAATCTGGCAACCGCCCTATTCCCGCTCCATTTTGTATTAAAACCTGCAGGACCGCAGGCTCGTGTACGACGGAGCCAACCGGCACCGCGGCACGATACTCACGCCCTGATGTGTCCCAGAAAGTCCATGCCGTGGGTTGATCACTCCAGCCGAACAGTACGTGGTTAACCAGATCAGCAGGAATCTTGGGCGCGTCATGCCGGACGAGATAAGCGGGGCTGGCACAGGGCCATAAGGCGATATCACCAAGCTTGCGGGCTCTCATATCCGAGGCTGGCATCGTACCAACACGGATCGCCACGTCCACATTTTCCCGTGCCAGATCGACGATCCGGTTTTCCGTCTCCAGATGCACCCGAAGATCGGGGAAGCGACTCAGAAATTCAGGCAGCATTGGCGCTACAAGACCGAGTGCGAACGTCATTGCGGCGTTAACCCGCAAGATGCCGCGTGGCTGCCCAGTCACCCCGTCAAGGGCTGCTTTCGCCTCGCTTAAATCGTCCAAGACGCGGCGTGCATGCGGTAGGAGCATCTGACCGGCCTCCGTCAGGCGAAGTGCATTCGGTCCGCGTTCGAACAGCCGCGCACCGAGGTCGGCCTCCAAGCGAGACAATGCCCGGCTGAGTGAGGATTTCGGCGTGCCCGTCATGCGTGCAGCGCCACTCAGGCTCATGGCGTCAGCAATACGGACGAAGTAGCCGAGGTCGTCAGAGTTCATAGGGTCCGTTCCTGATCTGGAACAGAGCGTCTCCAAAAACGCATCTGCTCAGCAAAACAGGAACGACATAGCATGCTTCCCATAAGAGGGAACGCAGATGTCAAAGCCAATCATCCTAATCACAGGGTCCACCGGACAACAGGGAGGCGCTACCATCCGTGAGTTGCTTCGTCGGGGACGATGGGAGGTCCGTGCGATGGTCCGGGATCTCCAGGCGCCGAAAGCTAGAGCATTAACGAAACTCGGTGTCACACTCATACGTGGCAATCTGGATGATGCAAACTTACTTCGTTCAGCCCTGGCGAATGTTCACGGTGTCCTGTCGGTACAGTCGCCGATGAAAATCGGGCCACGCGGCGAGGAACGTCAGGGGAAACTTCTGGCAAGTCTCGCAATGGAAAGTGGGGTAAAGCACTTCGTGCAGTGTTCCGCAGGTGGGGTAGAACGCTGCAGCAATGTACCACATTTCGAGAGCAAGTTGGCAATCGAGAAGCATATTGCAGCACTCGGTTTGCCCACGACCATCCTTCGACCTGCCGCTTTTATGGAAAATTTTTCGAGTGTGGTCTTTCGCATTACGATGCTCTCGATGATGAAGACTTATCTGGCGCCGACGCAACCGATGCAGGTCGTCTCAGTACGTGATGTCGCATGGTTTGCCGCTGAGGCGTTCGATAACCCGGATCTGTTTATTGGTCGAGCGATCGAACTGGCGGGCGATAGCGTCACTGCGCACGCTGCCGCTTCAACCCTGCGGCGCTCTGGCCTGCGACCTACTATTTTCTTCACGATCCCGAGCTTCTTACGTGCGCGTCTACCAGAGGATTTCCGCTTGATGTTCGAATTTATCGCGCGCGCAGGCTTTCAGGCGGATATTACTGGTTTGCGGCGCGAACATCGGGGGCTTTTAAAGTTGTCGGACTGGGCACAGCCGTAACGCAACGCACGGTGCTCTTATAAAGTCAGAAGCTGACGCAGATCAGCACTCATTAACTTTTAGGGCCGGTATGATTGAGGTTTCCATGAAGGAGCCCAGAAGGATGAGTGATTTGTTCTGGCTGACGGGGGAACAAACGGGGCGACTTGAGTCGTAATTTTCCGAAAAATCATGGCAAGAGCCGGGTGGATGATCGTCAGGTGCTGAGCGGAATTATTTTCGTCAATCGTGATGGGCTATGTCAGCGGAATGCCCCGAAAGACCATGGACCATACAAGACACTCTACAATCGCTGGACGCGGTAGCGTGACAAGGGGCCGTCCTGTGGATGAAGGAAGGTTTGGCTACGCCCGAGGCTTCCGAGCGCAAGACGATGCGACCTATCTGACGACACACTGCTCGGCTTCCAGTTTACGGGTAAAAAAGAGGATGTGGACCGCCTGATTGGCCGCACAAAAGGCGGCATGAACACCAAGCTTCATGCCATTGCCGATGCGAACGGCCGTCTTTTGAGATTCTTCAGGACCGTAGGCCACGTCAGTGATGATATTGGTGCCCCCACTCTGCTTGATGAGTTGTCGAAAGCCTGCTCGCCGACCGGGGCTATGATGCCGACTGGTTCAGGGACGCTTTGCAGAAAAAGAGGGCATCAAGCCCCGCATCGCGGGCCGAAAATCCCGGAACAAGACTATTAAATATGGCAAACACTGCTACAGACGGCGCAACCACATAGAAATCATGTTCAGACGTCTCAAGAACTGGCGCTGCGTTGCGAAACGCTACGACAGATGCTCCACTGCCTTCATCTCCGCCATTGCACTCGCTGCCACTGTCATCTTTTAGCTCTGACCAATGATGTCTGATGCTAAGCCTATGCCGTAAAAGGTATTTAAAAGCGACTTACCGTAATCTCATCGAGGATCATGATTTACGGGCCCATCCTGGCGAAGCTGGCATCAAAGTTTCGAGAAACGCCGCGGCACTGGCTCGATAATTGTGGCGCTTGTCTTCGTTGAAACGGCTCCACGTCGCATACATGTTCTTCATCCGCATGTTCTTGGAGAACCGCGTTTCATGACGTGCCAGAAAGTCCCAGTATAGCGCATTGAACGGGCACGCTTTCACGCCTGTTTTCTGTTTTACATCAAAATGGCATTTGCCGCAGTAATCGGACATGCGGTTAATATATGCTCCCGACCCGACATAGGGCTTGGACGCAGTTTTCCCTCCATCGGCAAACTGGCTCATACCGATGACATTGGGTAGCTCAACCCATTCGAACGCATCAAAATAGACCACCAGAAACCAGTCTGAGATTTCTTGCGGATTGATACCAGCCAGCAACGCAAAATTACCCAGCACCATCAGACGCTGGATATGATGTGCATAGGCTTCTCTTTTGGTCTGGTCGATACTCTGGGCGAGGCAATTCATCTCTGTTTTGCCTGTCCAGAAAAAATCAGGCAAAGGCCTCTCCGCAGCAAGGGCATTGCGGGACGCAAACTGCGGCATGTCCCGCCAGTACATGCCACGCATGTATTCTCGCCAACCAATAATCTGGCGAATAAAGCCCTCGACGGAATTAATCGGCGCGTCGCCATTCTCATAGGCCGTGGCTGCCGCCTCGCAGACTTCAAGCGGGGTTAACAGACCTGTGTTGATACAGAGCGAGAGGCTGCTGTGATAGAGATAGTCCTGCCCGGTCATCATAGCGTCCTGGAAGCGGCCGAAATCGGGGAGGGAAATATCAATGAACGCCTCAAGCGCCTTTAATGCCTGCTGTCGCGTTACAGGAAGGGTGAAAGGCTCAAGATCTCCGAAATGATCTCCAAAACGCTCCTTCACCAAGTTCAGAACATTTTTCGTAACTGCGTCCGGCTCAAATCGTTCCGGAGAAGGATAGTTTAGACCGGACGGGGGCTTTTCGCGATTATCATGATCGAAGTTCCATTGACCGCCCACCGGCGTGTCATCAGGGTTCATCAGCAGACCCGTCTTCTGCCGCATATCACGATAGAAGTATTCCATTCGCAGAGTTTTGCGGCTTTTTGCCCATTGCTTGAAGTCTTCAAGGGAGCAGATAAACCGATCATCTCCGAGAACATCACAAGGAATGCCTACGTTGTCGGACCAAGTCTTTTGCGCCTGAAAAAAACGGTATTCGGCACCTGCAACTGTACGGATCGATGTGGCTCTATATTTACGCGCAGCACGCTCGACCTCGCCAGTAAAGCTCTGTGTGTTCTCCGGGTCATCGAGCGCGACGTAGTCAACGGACCAGCCGCCCGAACGTAACTTCTCTGCGAAGTGACGCATGGCGGAGAAGATGAAAGCGATCTTTTTCTTATGGTGCCGGACGTAAGTCGCTTCGTCCCAGACCTCCATGAGCAAGACAACCGCTTTGCTGCGATCTACATGTTGCAGGCTGGCAAGAGAGGGCGAGAGCTGGTCTCCCAGAACGGGGATCAGCATCGTCATGCTTCGGTCCTGAATACGGTTTGTGCCTTGGAGCCGAGAAGTGTGATCAGGGCCGTGGCAACCAGAAGCTGAAGGGGTCTGAGGCGTAGGAAAAACTGCGGGAGCCGGTCCTCCCGAGCTAAAAATGTATCTCCGGCAAGGGTCAACAGCATTCCCGCAGGAGCAATCCGCCACGCTTTACGGGCAGAAAGAAGCGCAAGGCTGAGCCCTCCAAAATGCATACTGAGGAAAATCAGCGGGTCAGAAAGACGAGGGCCTTCTGGCGCATAGAAGCTGGCACCGCGATGGACGCCAGCGAAAAAGCAGAACAGACCCGCCACCCAGATCTGCGCTATTCTTAGAATGGGTGCCTGAACGGATTTTGGGGCGATACGTATCGCTATCAGAAAAATCCCAAGCATCAGGATGGCTGACCACCCCAAGAGAGCGCCTTCCAGCGGCGTGCGGGCAGCTTCAGCCTCTTTGCCCGTGTAAATCCTTGGCGTCATGCGTGGCGGCTTTTCAGATTTTTGGACCAGGGCGATTGCCGGATTGCACCCCAAGCCATGCCGACGACCATTGAGAAGTAGATTGTCGCCATATCAGCTCGTGAAAAAACAAGTTCCCATCCTGGGGTGAAGCGCTTTGGTGTGGCCTTGTAATCTATCAGACAGGATACTGGGCCGAGGAGGGCGGTGGTGATCACCGCACGCATGGCAGTTGGTTTTTGACCTAACGCTTTATCGTAAAGCCAGCTCCAGAAAAAAACTGCTGCTGCGTTGGTCGCTACTCCCACCAGAGAATGGCGAACATCCAGGTGTTCAACCTTCGCCGCCTGCTCGCCATGCAACCAGTGCGCCGTGCAGTTGACCCCCGGTCCATAAGAACCTGTTCTAATCCGGCTCAGGACCAGTACAGCGCTAGAAGACATCGCTGCACCTCCCAGGGTCATGTTCAAGATACGTTTGCTCATCGTCCGCCCTCGGTCCTGTGATCTTTCCGGGACAGTGATAAAACTGGCCGGCGCTTCACTAACGCGTCATTGTGTTTCCAGATTTTTCAGGCCGATCTGAATAAGCAGTCCACTCAAGAAAAACGCCTAAGCCTGCCAGTATCCTATGCAGGTTTCGGACTGATAAATTCTCGAAAATGGTCTAGAAATCGTCTTTGCAACTCAGCGGAAACTTGATGGCGATCTCCCCATTAGGCGTTTGAATGCTGCACTGAAGGCACTTTCAGAATTGTATCCAGCCAGCTCAGCAACTCGACCTACACTCATTTTTTCTTCAGCAAGATGGTATGATGCAACAGTCATTCGCCACCTTGTTAAATAATCCATACAGGTTTCGCCGATTGTAGCCTTGAAATGATGAGCAAAACTTGTGCGTGACATTCCCGCAATGCCTGCGAGCATTTGGATCGTCCAGCGGGTTTCCGGGGTTTTATGAATAGCGGACAGGACGGCATGAAGCCGTGGATCTCGTAAGGCGTATAACCAGCCAATACCGTGGGCACTACTGGCGATATGTAGTCGTAGCCCTTGGATGAGGAGGGTCTGAGCGAGATGGGCCGCAAGAAGTTCACCGCCTATTGCCGGGTGACGTAATTCAGACATCAGTTGCTCGATGGCCCATCTCATCATGTTTCCCGATGCATCCGGCCTAATGTGTATCAGAGGCGGAAGCTCACTGAGCATTCGTTCTGCATAGGGTGCTCTAAACTTGAAAAACCCGCCTACGCCGAGGACATGTCCTCCGCCATTCAATACGGCAGTATGGCCGGCGGCCACGGACAGCAGAACATCGTAGGCATTCCGAGGCGAAACGGTTCTGTCCGTATAAGTCCGAAAACCATGTTGGCCTGACAGAAGGACAAGGTCGCCCGCCTCAAGCTGGACAGAAATGTCCAGACCATCCACCTCAATCCAGCATGTTCCTGTCTGTATGACCTGAAATTTCAGACCGGGTCCACCAGGAAACTCAAGACACCAATCTCCCTTTGCGCTCAGGCCACGAAAACCATAGCTGTCAGGTTCAAGAAGCCGAAGAATTTCGGAAAGTGGGTCCATAACGCCTCTGTACGATTGCGACGAAATAACAGCTTTTAAAGCATGGATCGTACAAGAGGAGCTCGTTAGAAAAAAGGTCGTTCTGAAGTGCGATGTGAGTATTCCATGCCAAGTCATGAAGCCCTTATTCTCGGCAAGAAGCGTGATCCTTTCTCGGTACACGTTGTTCCAGATACGGCTCCCGGTATGGATGAAATTCTTGTTTCCGTCCGGGCTGTTGCTGTTAATCCGTTTGAACGGCTGATCCAGTCCATGGGCGATATCATCACACCCTGGATGACTTACCCGGCCATTCTCGGTTCAGACGTTGCCGGTGACGTCATCGCAATCGGTTCGAATATTACACGTTTCAAGGTGGGAGACAGGGTCGCGGGTTTTGCCGCCGGAGAAGAGAAGGGGCGAAGGTCTGCCGAAGGGGCATTTCAGGAGCAGGTCATTCTCATGGAGAAAATGACTGTGCCGCTCCCAGACAACCTGTCTTTCGAGGCGGCAAGTGTTTTGCCTCTTGCTCTTACAACAGCCGCAGCAGGCCTGTTCCAGCCTGATTTTCTTGCAATGCACTACCCCTCTGTCCAGCGTGCACCAGCGGAGAAGACGCTGGTTGTATGGGGAGGTTCCACAAGCGTTGGATGCAACGCGATCCAGCTTGCGATCGCGGCCGGCTATGATGTCATCGCAACGTCATCTCTGCGAAACGCGCCCTATCTGAAGAGTTTGGGGGCCAGTGCCATTTATGATCGACACAGTCCGTCAACACCGTCGGCAATAATTGAGGCGTTGCGGGAACGGGAGGTCTGCGGGGCCCTTGCGATCGGTACTGGATCGGCCAAAGCCTGTATCGACATTCTTGGGGCCACCAAAGGGCAACGCTTTATCGCGATGGCGACGCCTCCTGTGTCTTTTGACGAGGTTCCAGCCGGACGTGGGCGCTGGCAAAAACTGCTGCCTGCCTTGATGCAAATGGTGGTCGGAAATATTTCGCTCGCTCTGAGAGCCCGCCGCAGAGGCGTGAAGACAAAATTCATCTGGGGGGGGCGCCCCTCTTCATAACGACGTCGGGTCTATGATTTATGAAAAATTTCTGCCTGGTGCGCTCGCAAGTGGGCAGTACAGGCCCGCACCTGAACCTGAAATTGTCGGACACGGCCTGCAGTTGATTCCGGATGCGCTCGAACGCCAGCGCAAAGGCGTTTCGGCCCGAAAACTTGTTGTAACACTTGGTCAGCAATAACGGCCGGTTCAAAATAAATCCGAGATGCAACAATCAGTCGTCTGACGAGTTCTTCCGTCGTGAAAATGCGGTGTTTCATCGCATCTCTGTTTTTTAAAAAATGTTTCGAATGGAAAAGACCGGATCTTGGAAAACGATGCGATAGTCAAAACGCTGACAAACTCTGGTTCTCTCCATAATCGGCGGATTGCGATTGTCGGTGGCGGACCAGGCGGCCTGGCTTCAGCAATGCTGCTGGCCCATGCAGGTGCAGACGTGACGCTCTATGAACGGCACGCGCAACTCGGCGGGCGGTCTTCCGCGATTGAGGGCCAGACGGAAGCCGGGGCATTCCGGTTTGATACCGGACCGACATTTTTTCTCTATCCCCAGATCCTTCGGGACATCTTCACGCGCTGTGGACTGCGAATGGAAGATACCATCACCCTGAAGAAACTCGACGAAAACTATGATCTGGTTTTTGAAAACGGCCCTTCGCTGACAGTCACGTCCGACATTGATGTACTGGAGCGTGAGATTGCACGGATCGATATGCAGGATGCCGGCCGGGTCAGGGAATTTATTGCCGATAACCGCACCAAGTTCCGGAACTTCATTCCTGTTTTGCAGCGGCCTTTCAATAGTGTGCTGGATCTGTTGCGGCCTGACATGCTGCGGGCCTTTCCAAAGCTGCGGCCGCTGTCTTCAGTCGATCGGGACCTGAGCCGTTATTTCCGGGACCCGAGGACGCGGCTCGCCTTTTCGTTTCAGAGTAAATATCTCGGTATGTCGCCTTACAGATGCCCGAGCTTGTTCACGATCCTGAGTTTCATGGAGCATGAATACGGCATCTATCATCCCGTCGGGGGCACGATGGCCGTCATGGAGGCCATGGGCCAGGCAGCAGACCGGCTTGGGGTTACGATCCGTCTGAACGCGCCCGTGCGTGAAATCCTGACCCGCAAAGGGCACGCAACGGGTGTGCTGACCGATCATGGGCCTGAACGGGCGGATGCCATCGTCATCAATGCAGATTTCGGGCGGGCGATGACGAATCTGGTTCCGGACAGGAAACGGCGGCGGTGGAAGAACAAGTTCATCGAGCGGAAGAAATACTCCTGCTCGACGTTCATGATGTATCTCGGCATTGAGGGAACTGTTCCAAACAAGGGGCATCATACGATTTTCCTTTCCGAGACGTATGATCGGAATTTTGCGGAAATCGAAGCCGGGCAATTACTCTCTGAAGAAGCCTCACTTTATATCCAGAATGCGTGCGTGACAGACCCCGATCAGGCTCCGGCTGGTCACTCCACGCTCTACGTTTTAATGCCTGTTGGGCATCTCCGAGAGAATGGTCTGGATTGGAACGATGAGCGCCGCACGAAGGCCCGCAGCCTCGTCATGGCACGTCTGGAAAAAGCCGGCTTCAAGGACATCGAAAAACGGATCCGCTTTGAAAAAATCATAACGCCTGCCGAGTGGGAGGCGCGTTATGATGTTCACAAGGGTGCCGTCTTTAATCTTGCGCATAATCTGGGCCAGATGCTTCACCGGCGCCCTCACAATCGTTTCGAAGATATCAAGGGCGTCTACCTGGCCGGAGGAGGAACGCACCCAGGGAGTGGGCTTCCCGTTATTTTCGAGGGAGCGCGGATTACAAGCGACCTTGTCATTAAAGACTTCTCACCTCGCAGACGGTCTGCCCGGAAACACAAGCGTCCCCTGCAAGGAGCCTCCCATGTCACGTCCTGAAAAAAAAGCCTCTGTCATGGTGATTGGAGCAGGGCTTGGTGGCCTTGCCGCAGCCTGTACGATGGCCGCACGGGGTTATCGGGTTACCGTTCTTGAAGCCAATGACTGGTTAGGCGGCAAAGCAGCTGACTGGCAGGAAGGGGGGTACAGATTTGATATGGGCCCCACCATCCTGACCATGCCTCGGGTGCTGGAGCGTATTTTCGCCGAGGCTGGCATTACAATGACTGAGCGATTGGACCTGCGCCGGCTGGACCCGCAGTGGCGCTGTTTCTTTGAAGACGGCAACGTCCTCGACCTCCAGGAAAATGCCGAGAACATGGCTGAGGTTCTCGAAAGCCTGTGTTCGGGGGACGCTGACGGATATCGGGATCTGATGGCCGCCAGTGAGCAACTCCACAATATTTCCGAGCGCTTTTTTTTCTGGAAATCTGTTGGTGGCGTCGCAGATACGTTGGACCTGAGCAGCACGTTTACGCCGGCCACCCTGCGAGACCTCCTGCGGCTCAGGATGGATTCCACCTTTGCCCGTGAGATCAGAAAGCGCATTCACAATCCTCAGGCTGCCCAGATGCTGGATCATCTGACGCAGTATGTTGGGTCCAACCCGTTCTGGGCGCCCGCCGTTCTGCTGGGAATTGCGCATATGCAAAGTCATGACGGGGTCTGGTATCCAATGGGGGGGACGAGGGCCGTTCCTGAAGCGCTGGCTCAACTTGGACGAGAACTCGGGGTCAAATTCAGAACCGGTACCAGGGTTGAGCGTATCCTAACGCGAGATCGTCGAGCCTGTGGCGTTATGACTGATGGTGGCGAGGTCCTGGATGCGGACATCGTTATTTCCAACATGGATAGCGTTCGGACCATGCGCGAACTTCTGGAGCATGTTCCAACGAAAAAATTCGAACGGCAGTGGAAACGACGCAAACCGGCATGTTCGGGCGTGGTCCTGTACTTGGGTCTGGATCGTTCATATGACCACCTGGCGCATCATGATTTCGTTTTTTCAGCAAACCCTGAAGAAGAGTTTGATGCCATCTACAAACAGGGAATTCCTGCGCCTGACCCAACCTGTTATCTCGCGGCTCCCTCAAAAACAGACCCTGCTGTAGCGCCTGAAGGGGGCGAGGCGCTGTATGTGCTGGTTCATACGCCGTATATCCGGAAGGGTCAGAACTGGGAGGACCTGTTCCCAGGATACAGGCAGATTATTCTGGACAAGCTCAAGCGCTGTGGAGGCATGCCTGATCTCGAAGATCGCATCAGGGTTGAGCACCATCTGACACCACTCGACATCCATGAGAGGTATTCGACCCTGCGGGGAGCCATCTATGGACTGGCCAGCCATGGGCGTCTCAATGGGGCGTTCAAGCCTGCAAACCGATCTTCTGAAGTCCCCGGGCTGTATCTGGCCGGAGGGGCGGCCCATCCAGGAGCCGGAATGCCAATGGCGCTGATGTCAGGCTGGATTGCAGCAGACTGTGCCGACCAGGATAGCGCGAAATCCAAGACATCATGAAAACAGATCCTCGCCGCAACCCAGTCATTGCGGCACTTGTATCCCGGGGAATGCGGCGAGGCATTACACGTCATTTCAATGCCGTCCGATTATCGGGAAATTCTGATGTCCTATGCCATCGTGGACCGCTTATTGTCTGTGCAAATCACCCGGGATGGTGGGATCCAGCCGTTTTTGCGTGGCTGCAACATCGTTTTTTCAGTCATTGCCACGGCTATGGCCCCATGGAATCTCAGGCACTTCGGAAATACCCTCTGCTGGACAAGGCTGGACTGATCCCGGTCGCCCCTGAAAATCCGGAATCTCTGCGTCATTTTCTACGAAAAGCCTGCAAAATCCTAGGGCAGGGACATGTACTCTGGATCACGCCTCAGGGTCATTTTTCCGACGTTCGAAGCCGCCCTATCCGTCTTCAGACGGGCTTTGCCCATCTGGCTCGGCGTGTACCCTCGGCAATGCTCGTGCCTCTCGCCATCGAGTATACTTTCTGGAATGAAAGCCGACCTGAGCTTTTACTTCGGTTTGGGGATCCTGTGTCTGCCTTGGGAAGCACCGGAACCCAAAACACGACTGGTCTCATGGAAGAAGCTCTCACCACAACAATGGAGACGCTCGCTCGTGACGCCATCATGCGGGATCCCTCAAAATTCCGCACACTGTCCCAGGGAGCGGGGGGGATTGGTGGTCTTTATGATGTCGGGCGTCGTATTCGGCAGTGGGCTCGTGGCAAGGCATTTCAGCCGCGTCATGACCAATGACCAGAAAGCTTGAAAAACTGGCGTTGAGTGCGGCATTTTTGCCGCTTGTCATGACGCTTCTGAACCTCCCCAGGTTGCGAAGGCTGCCCAAGCAATTTGGGGCAGCTCCCATTTCTGTCCTGATCCCTGCCCGGGATGAGGAAGACACTATCGCAGAGGCCATACAAACCGTTCTGGCAAGCCGGGGCGTGGTACTCGAGTTGATCGTAGTCGACGACAATTCCTCTGACGGAACATTGAATATACTCCAGTCGTACGATGATCCGCGGTTAAGGGTCTTTTCAGCACCTACGCTTCCTGATGGCTGGTGTGGTAAAAACCATGCCTGTGCAGTGCTTGCAGAGGCCGCACAGTATGATCTCATGGTATTTCTGGATGCAGATGTACGCTTGTCGCCAGATGCCCTAAGCCGGTTGTCGGGCCTGATGTCACACCAGCCAGATGTTGCGTTCCTGAGTGGAGTTCCGCGTCAGATCACCGGAACATTTCTGGAGTGGCTCCTTCTTCCTTTTATTCACGTTCTGCTGGTCGGGTATCTTCCGATGGCCTTCGATAAGGGGAAAGATCCGGCCTTTTCTGCTGCGTGCGGTCAATTGGTGATGGTCCGGAGCGACGCCTATCGCGCGAGCGGTGGCCATGCAGCCATTCGTCACAGGCTGCACGATGGCTTGGCGCTCGCAAGGCAGTTCAGGAAACAAGGTTTCATAACGACTTTGTTCGATGCAACTGACATCGCCTCGTGCCGGATGTATCGCAGTGCCGGGGAAGTGTGGAATGGACTCCTGAAGAATGCGACCGAAGGGATGGCAACACCAAAGGGGCTTCCAGTCTGGACAGTCCTCCTCGGCGCAGCGCAAATTTTGCCGTTCATTCTTCCGTGGACCAAAGTGACGGGACTTGCGAGAGGTATGACGCTTTTAGCACGGTCCCTGATAGCCTATCGCTTCCAACAGGGGTGGAGAACGGTTCTCCTGGCGCCTCTTGGTACGACTGCGCTCTTGCTTCTTCAATGGCAAGCCCTGATCGGGGAGCGTCTGGGATATGCTCCGCGCTGGCGAGGCCGCTCTTATCCAAGCAAAACCGACGCATGAAAGCCCGTTTTTTTCTAGGCCTGCTGACTCTGCCTTCCTTAGCCTGTGCCACCACACTTGGCGTGACCGTGACCAATATCCCCGATGCAGTCGGGACAATCCGTGTTGCGGTCTGTGCCGAAAACGAGTTCCTCAAACCCGACTGCAAATATCACGCGGTTGTCCAAGCCGGTGCTGGACAGGTGAACACAACATTCCCGGATGTTCAGCCCGGTGTCTATGCAGTTCAGGTATTTCAAGACAGAAATGGAAATCAGAAGCTTGATCAGAATTTTTTCGGAATGCCAAAAGAACCTCTAGGTTTTTCTCGCAATCCTTCACTCCATTTTGGGCCACCCAGTTTCGCAGATACTGCTTTCTCTCTTGGCGCCCAGAACAGTGCTATTTCCCTTGCTCTGAGAACAAAATAGCGTCAAAGCACATGACCATATCCCATAGCGATATCCATCGAATGAGACGGGCTTCTGAACTGTGGCAGACGGTGCCGATGGCCACACGACTGCGGCTTGTCCGTCGGTTTCGTGGTCTCCTGCGCCAGAAATGGCGAACTTTGCCTGAATTATTTCCAAATCGCCCTGCCGTTGAAACGATTACAGCCGAATTTTTGCCTTTTCTGGCGGCTTGCAAATTTCTGGAAAGAAACGCTGCAAACATCCTTCGAGCCCGGAGGGCTGGGTTTTGGGGGCGGCCCACATGGCTTCCAGGTGTCACGTCGATCATCAAGCGGCAACCTTATGGAACGGTGCTCATTCTAGCACCTGGAAATTATCCGCTGATGCTACCCGGAATACAGATCCTGCAATCAATAGTAGCCGGAAATGCAGTCGCGCTGAAACCTGCTCCTGGAGGAGAGCCAGCGGCAAAGATGCTATCGGATTTAATATCTTCAGCGGGGTTTCCAACTGGATTGTGCGAGATCCTTCCGACAGATTCCGGTTCTGACGCGGTGGCCGCAGGTTTTGATCTGATCATTCTCACGGGATCAGCTCGAACAGGACGGGCTGTTCTAGAACAAGCATCTAAAACGCTGACTCCCACCATCATGGAGCTTTCGGGCGTTGACCCAGTTTTTGTGCTTCCGGATGCCAACCTGGCACATGTCGCCCGCAAACTTGTGTATGGGGCTCGCCTGAATAATGGCGCGACGTGTATTGCGCCACACCGCGTATTTATCGGCCATCAAGACAAGACTGAACTTGTCGATCGCTTGCGCAATTTACTCAAAAAAAAGAAGCTTCTGTTTGTTGATCAGGACGAGAAAAAACGGCTTCAAGCGTTCTCGGCAACCATCAAAGCGTCGGGGGGAAGCACCGAAACAATAGGTAGCGTCACACTTCTGACCCAAATTGAGGGGCTGCATCACCTGCTTGATACCGACATTTTTGTGCCTTGGCTCGCGATCATTGGCGTGGCAGATGTGGAAGAAGCGCTCAACCTTGACAGGCAGGTCTCTTACGCTTTGGGAGCCAGTATTTTTGGTTCAGAAATTTCGGCCAAACTTATCGCTCAAAAGGTCTCAGCCGGGTCCATTTGCATCAATGACCTTATCGTACCAACCGCGGATCCTCGGCTTCCCTTTGGAGGTGCCCGAAGCAGTGGGTATGGCACAACCCGTGGAGCCGAAGGCCTGCTTTCTCTCACACGCCCGGTTGTGACATCTGTCCGCAGAGACATTTTCTAAATGATACGGCTTAAGATTTCTTTGCAGAAGGCATGGTACGAGCGAAATTGGTTGTAGATGTAAGTAATAGTATAATATTGATCCGGCAGAACTCTGCCGGATCAACGTCAAACATCAACGCAAGCCGCCGGAGGCAATAAGTGTTTCGCCTGTCAGCCAGCGCGCATCATCAGAGGCGAGGAACACGGCAAGTGGAGCAATGTCCTGAACTTGGCCGCTACGTCCCAATGGTGTCTGTGAAATAATGAGTTGTTCCATTTCGGAACCCACAACATTGGCAGTTTTGGTGCCTTCTGTTTCAATCAGGCCAGGATTTATAGCGTTTACCCGAATATTTCTTGGCCCCAGTTCGCGTGCAAGAGAACCTGTAATGGCGTCAACGGCTCCCTTTGTTCCGGTATAGACAGCAGAATTTGGTGGCGTAATACGAGATACAACGGAGCTGATATTGATAACGCTACCGCCATCATCAAGATGTTTGGCTGCGGCCTGCGTCGTCAATAGAGTGCCAAGCACATTGATATTAAAGAGACGATGGAAATGGTCTTCGGTGATCTCGTCAATCGAAGCAAATTCATAAACCCCGGAATTATTGACGAGAATATCCAAGCGCCCGAATTGACTGATCGCCGCATCCACGATGGCCTGGGCATCAGATTTGCGAGAAACATCCCCCTGAACAGCGATGGCCTGACCGCCATTGCTCGCAATAGCTGAGACTACGGCGTCCGCTCCGGACTTGCTGGAGGCATAATTGACGACGACAGCGGCGCCCGCTTCGGCAAGTGCCTTGGCAATACCAGCCCCAATTCCTTTGGAGGCGCCTGTTACGATTGCAACTTTTCCGGAAAGTTTGCTCATGGATATGTGCCTGTCTGTATGGGCCAGAACGCACATGCGTACTTTATGCCCGGTTGGTCGAAAGCAACGGATTTAAATGTGGAGTAATCGCTCCAACATAAGGCATATAAGGTTTGGATCTCCGGTTTCAAGGATTTATGGAGCGATGACACCAAAAAAAGACCTGAGTGGGCGGCGAGGGCGGGGGCGCCCTCAATCTTTCGATCGCAAAGAGGCCTTGTGTGCCGCAATGCGCTTGTTTTGGGACCGGGGCTATGAAGGGACGAGTTTCGATGATCTGATTTCGGTCATGAAGATCAGTGCTTCCAGCTTTTACAATGCTTTCGGAAGCAAAGAGGCGCTGTATCATGAGGTGATTGAGACCTACATGAGTGTTGCTGGAGGTTGGTTTCTCGATGTCCTTGGTGAAGATACCGATACGCGAACTGTTTTTCAGGATTTAACGACAGCAGCTGCGGTTGAGTTTACACGCGCCGACCGCCCTGCAGGATGCATGATCTCAGTCGCGGCTACGCAATGCTCCCCTAACCAGAACCGTTTGCGAGATCTTTTAGCTAGCCAGCGAACACAGGCAGAAGGCGCTATGGCTGTACGTTTGCAACAGGGATTGGAGGTAGGAGATTTGCCTTCAGGTACCGATATTGAGGCTTTGGCAGCGTTCTACGGATCCCTCCTACGCGGCATGGCTGTTCAAGCTCGTGACGGAGCATCACAGGAGCGCCTGCTGAAAATCGCGCGGATCGGAATGAACGCTTGGCCAAAGGCATGACCGAGACCTTAGGCTCAGGACCTATTAATTTCTTGAACTGAGCGAGCGGTTGT
>NZ_BANH01000103.1 GCF_000964465.1 Gluconobacter thailandicus F149-1 = NBRC 100600
CTCGCGGCGCTGAGCGAGGAGTTCGGGATCAACCCGAAAACAGTTGCAAAATGGCGCAAGCGCCAGACTGTCGAAGATCAGAAGTCGGGACCAAAAGAGCCTTGATCAACGGTCCTGTCCGAGACGGACGAAGCAATGATCGTGGCATTTCGCCGGCATACGTTGCTACCGCTGGATGACTGCCTTTATACCCTGCAGGCCAGCATTCCCCATCTGACACGCTCCGTCCTGCATCGCTGCTTTCAGCGTCACGAGATCTCACGACTGCCGGACATGGCGGGAGACAAGCCCAGACGCCAGCGCTTCAGACGCTCCCCGATCG
>NZ_BANH01000102.1 GCF_000964465.1 Gluconobacter thailandicus F149-1 = NBRC 100600
GGCATCCCGGAACCAGTCAGCATCATAACCCCGGTCCGCCAGCAACCACTGTGCCATGGGCAGGCTGTCCAGCAGAGCAGAGGCTCAGGTGTAATCACTGACCTGTCTTGCTGTCATGAAAAAGCTCAGCGGTCATCCGTTCTGATCGGTGACCGCATGCAGCTTCGTATTCATGCCACCTTTTGTCCGTCC
>NZ_BANH01000101.1 GCF_000964465.1 Gluconobacter thailandicus F149-1 = NBRC 100600
CGGACGTACATAGCTTTGTGTGATGAGCACGATGCAGTCTGTGATTTCCGATGATGCGTGGCAAGTCTGGGAGCCCCTGATCGAGGCCGTTCGCCCGAAAGGCAAGACGCCGCCGTGTGACCTTCGTCGGACCATCTCGGCCATATTCTGGCGCCACCAGAATGGATCGCAATGGCGCTCCGTCCCGTCGGACCTCGGCCCGTGGTGGACCGCAGCACAGCTCTTCCTTCGCTGGACAAAGCTCGGAGTATGGCAGGCTCTTTTCGAGCGATTGAAAGACGGTGACCCGTCCCTCGGCATGGTCTTTCTCGACGGCACAAACATTCGGGCGCATCACAAGGCGGCGGGAGCCGCCAAAAAGGGGGACACAGAGGCAGCCGAAGCGATCGTGAAGCACTTGGTCGCTCACGGGGAGGCTTTGGCAGCAAGGTCTGTGTCGCTGTAGACGGACGCGGAAAAGCCTTATCGTTTACCCTGACGCCAGGTCAGACACATGAATTGCCGTCAGCGATGGCGCTCCTTAACGC
>NZ_BANH01000100.1 GCF_000964465.1 Gluconobacter thailandicus F149-1 = NBRC 100600
TCGCCGCAACCGTCATCTTCTGGCTATGAGTCCTGAGCCTAACGCTCGAAAGCCAATTGAGGACTTCATGGAAAAGCAGGGCTTTGTCTCGAAGGTTCATAGGAAAAAGACGCATCTCAAGCCTATGGCCCGGCATATCCAGCGGTCCAACTCTGGGAAGTCGGTGATCCGCTCGCGTGTCGAGCATGTCTTTGCGGATCAGAAATCGCAGACGGGGCTGTTCGTCCAAACCGTAGGCATCGCTCGAGCTATCATGAGGATCGGGTTGGCCAATATCGTCTACAACATGCGCCGATTCCCCTTCTGGGAGCGGATGAACGCGAGCGCGTAGCAATCCAGAGCATGAAACCCTCTCTGCTCAAAACGCAGAGCGAAAATCAAGAGTAGGAACCAGAAATCAATGGTTCTTCGATCCCTCCAGGTTCTTCATGGCAACAGGTCGGGTCACTGATTACAGCGAAGCCACTGGTTTGTGGGACAGTCTGCACGAGGCAAAACGGCTTCTGGCAAGCCGGGATTATAATACCGGCTCTTTTTCTCCGTGCCTTTGAAACCTTACGAAATGTACTGCGTTCTATTACACTGGAATGCATATTTGCATTGACCGGAATATCTAATGAATTTCGTGCTCGATTATGAAATGAAATCCGAAGAGGAGACATCGGTTGGATTTAATCGAAGTCTTGAATGCGTCGCAGAACAACCTTCGTGGTGTCTCGGTCGCCATTCCTGTGGGAAAGATTACGACATTTACGGGAGTATCAGGCTCAGGGAAATCCTCTCTCGTCTTCGGGGTGCTGGCCGCGGAATCCCAGAGACAGCTTAATTTTACTTATCCGGCCTATGTGCGTAATCGGCTTCCGCATGGAGGTACCCCACAGGTCGATCATATTTCTGGTCTGTCTACGGCGATCATCATTGATCAGAAGGCTATCGGGACCAATAATCGTTCAACTGTGGGTACGGCGACAGACGCAGCCCCACTTTTGCGCCTCATCATGTCACGAATGGGAAAGCCATTCGTTGGTTACTCCAACATCTTCTCGTTCAATGATCCTGCTGGAATGTGCCCGCGTTGCAAAGGGCTGGGCGTAGCTGTCGATGTTGATGAAAATGAACTGATCGATCTGGATAGATCCATCAACGAAGGGGCTTTTACATTCAGTGGTTATGCTCCAGGTACGTGGTACTGGAAATGGTACAAGCGGACTGGTCTGTTTGATGCTGACCGCAAACTGCGCGATTATTCGAAAGAAGATCTCGACACGTTGCTCTACGCCGAGCCGACACCATTAAAAAACCCTCCGCCAGACTGGTACGCCACGGCCAAATATGAGGGTGTCATTCATCGCTTTCGCCGCATGTATCTTGGCAACGCGAGCGATACCCATAAGAAGCGTTTTGCAGGCGATCTTGAGCGTATCATCCACCAGACAGTTTGCCCTGACTGCAAGGGCGCGCGCCTTAATCCGCTGGCTCTCAGTTGCCGGATTGATGGGCAGAATATCGATGATCTCTGTCGTATGTCGATTAACGATCTGCGGGTCTTGGTAGAAGGCTGGTGTATGCCTGAGGTCGCACCCGCTGTCGAAAATCTGACGAACCAGCTTCGCACACTCGTTGATCTTGGGTTGGGCTATCTCCAGCTAGGGCGTGGAACGACAACTCTTTCGGGCGGTGAGGCTCAGCGTATCAAGATGGTGCGCCATCTTGGAAGTTCCCTCACACGGTTCACGTATATTCTGGATGAACCTTCAACCGGCCTGCATCCGCGTGATGTGCGACATCTTGGCGATATTCTGAAATGCCTGCGCGACAAGGGTAATACGGTCCTGCTGGTGGAGCACGATCCTGATCTTATCGACATTGCTGATTTCGTGGTTGATATGGGGCCCGGTCCCGGTGCGGCCGGGGGAAAAATCCTCTTCTCTGGGCCTCTTGCAGAATTGAGAACTGCTTGCACGCCCACCGGAGAATATCTTCGCGCAAAGCGTGACTTTACGTCTTCACGCATACCTCACGGCGATCCTGTCAAGGTCCGTAATGCTCGTCGTAATAACCTTCAGGGTATTGACGTCGATATTCCCCGAAACGTACTCACCGCCCTGACGGGGGTTGCCGGGTCCGGGAAAAGCTCTCTCATCAAAGAAATTCTGACGGTAATGCCGTCAGCCCTGGTCATTGATCAAAGCCCCCTGCGCGGTAGTACGACATCTACTGTTGCGACATATACCGGGGTCATGGAACGTATTCGTG
This sequence comes from Gluconobacter thailandicus F149-1 = NBRC 100600, assembly GCF_000964465.1. Classification (GTDB taxonomy): domain Bacteria; phylum Pseudomonadota; class Alphaproteobacteria; order Acetobacterales; family Acetobacteraceae; genus Gluconobacter; species Gluconobacter thailandicus. Next base: position 2,257 of record NZ_BANH01000100.1, read on the forward strand.
ACTTGTTTGCGCGGTCCAACGGGGTGTCTCGCAGTTGGTTTACCAATGCGTCAAAGGGAGCCTGTCCTGTTTGCAAGGGTAGGGGCGTCATTGTGACGGAACTCGCCTTTCTTGATAGCACGGAAATGACATGCGAAGCGTGCAATGGCACCGGCTTTAACGAAACGGCTCTTGGCTATCGCTTCGAGTATCAGAGTATTGCCGATATTCTGACGATGTCTGTGGATCAGGCTGCCGTTTTCCTCGCAGGCTACGATAAGGACTCTGCCAAAGCGCTTGATCGTCTGCGGCACGTTGGGCTCGGATATCTGACAATCGGACGTTCAACATCCACACTTTCTGGTGGGGAAAGGCAGCGCGTGAAGCTTGCAACGCTGCTTGATGAGGATGTGGATGTACTGATTCTCGACGAACCGACAACGGGACTGCACGGTATGGACGTGACACGTCTACTGGCTGTGATCAGCGGGCTTGTGGATCGTGGCGTAACAGTTCTGATGGTCGAGCATAATCTGGATGCAATGCTTGCATCAGACTGGATCATTGATCTCGGACCAGACGCGGGGGCAGGGGGAGGGAGAGTTATGTATGCTGGGCCGGCCTCCCAAATTATTGAGGTTGAGCATACATTTACCGGGGATGAGCTCCGGCGTTACGTAAAAGAAAGTCCTGGCAAAAGCCGGAGGGGCTAATCCTGCGGGTTTACTCAAATCAGGTCAAATGGGGAAAATTTGAACGAAAACCGCCTATTTGAGCGGCATTCTGAATGTGAAACGTGTTTCCGAAGGAGTTGAAATTGCTTCGATGATGCCGTCATGGGCTTTCGCGATTTTCTGGCAAATGTAAAGTCCCAAGCCTAATCCCTGCATGCTGCCACGCGTAAACGGCTCAAAGAGCTGGGGCATGATCTCCGCTGGAATAGGGGGGCCAGAATTCGAGACTGCAATTTCCAGTTCATCGGCATTCGTTGATGCTGTTACTGTTATGGGCTTGTCTGGAAGGCCGTAGGTCAGCGCGTTTCCAACAAGATTGGATACGAGTTCGCCAATTCTATGGGGATCACAATCTACCTGTTGTGGCAGGGTCAAAGACGTATTGATAACCCGTTCCGGCTCGCTTGTCTGTAATTCCGTAATGACCTGTTCCAGCATGGGGCTGAGTGCCGCATTTGTTGTCCGGTTAAGGATTATGCCGTCCCCGAGACGACTGCGGGCAAAATCCATGACGCTACCGATAAGGGCGTTCATCCGACGGATGCTGGTCTGAACCATCTGGATGACTGTGGTCGCGCGCTCATTGAGGGGAGTTCTAAGTAACACCCGCATCCCACTATCAATGGCTGTCAGCGGATTACGGAGGTCGTGCCCCAGTATTGCAATAAATTGCTCACGGAGGGCAGATGTCGCCCTTTCGTCGCTGAGTTGTATTGCCGTTGCTGTTTCACAGTCGGCCGCACTCAGTAAGGTTCCGATAACCTCGGCGAACATTTCAAACATTTCGATGATGTCAGGCGTATCAAGTTTGTGTACTTCTGGGTCAATAGCGCAGAGTGTGCCAAAAAAAGTTCCATCCGGCCGCCAGATTGGCATCGAGATATAACTTTTCAGACTATAAATTCGCGGCGTGTGGTGATTGAAATAGACTGGGTCTTCGGAAACATTGTTAATGACAACGGGACGCCCGGTCTGTCGAATTTCGTGGCAGAGCGTGCTTTCGACCTTGAGTTCATCCCCTGGAGTCAGACCAAAGGCAATTTCGTCATGCACACTGCAGGCGATCCACTGACTTTCCGTGACGCGTGCTACGGCCGCAAAACGCATTCCGGTCAAGCGGCAGACAATATTGAGGATGACTGGCACCGCGCGAATGCTTGAAACAGTTGTGATGTCTTTTTTTAGCTCAGCCAAATTCATGCACTTATTACCAATGTTATCTAATACTCATTGGTTAATGTTTCACCTTGTCAATAAAATTCTTTAACCGTTGGGAATGCGAAGCTTATAAAAATCATAATTGAAGTGAGTTACTACCTTATGGAATAGAAAGTCAGGCGATTAGCAGATCTGTTCACTGGAAGAACTGCTAAGGCATTATTGATGAGAATTTTGCCCAAAAAGCAATCCCTTATCGTGGATGAGGCGTTTGAGCGTGTGAATGACCTGGGTTCCGGTGATCAGGCGGGTGCATTCGAACTGCCT
>NZ_BANH01000099.1 GCF_000964465.1 Gluconobacter thailandicus F149-1 = NBRC 100600
TGACCCCGGCCGACATCTCCGACAGTGCCGGTGCCCAGATGATCCTGGATGCGATCCGCAGGCGTTGGCCATGGGTGAAGCATCTGTTCGCCGATGGCGCCTATGACCGCCTGAAGTTGATGGACAAGGCGGCTTATCTGGATTTCATCGTCGAGATCATCCGCCGCCGCGACGGAGCAAAGGGCTTCGAGGTGCTGCCGCGACGCTGGGTGGTCGAGAGAACTTTCGGCTGGATGACCCGCTGGCGGCGGCTCGTGCGCGATTATGAGCGCCGCATCGACGTGTCACAGGCCATGATCTTCGTCGCCATGGGCGCCAATCTCATGCGCAGAAATGCTCACCCGTGATTTTCCAAACAGGCTCT
>NZ_BANH01000098.1 GCF_000964465.1 Gluconobacter thailandicus F149-1 = NBRC 100600
TCCCCGGATTCCGTGAAGCCAGAAGGGTTTTCCGCAGAGTTCGAACGCAACATCATCCGCAAGCGTGTGCTGTCAGGGCTGGAGACGGCCAAGGCAAAGGGCATCCGCCTCGGGAGAAGCCGACGCTCACAGAAGAGGACATCGCTCAGGCGCGTCGTCTCAAGGCTTAGGGACTGTCTGCCAGAGAAGTCGCAAAAACTCCTGCATGTTTCCAAGATGGCAGCCTGGCGGGCCATGAATTCCTGAAATCCGTCCCGCAATCCCCGTACCAGAATTGCAGAACCGGACTCACAGCCATGCAAAATCACCCTACTCCCAAATCAGGTGTTTTTGGGACGGAAAATCAAAGCATCTTATCTGTTGATTTCCTATAAAACAGAATGGAATATATCTCACATTGACTTTGATTTTGGCGATACTTTTGTAGTCACGGAGATATTTTTCAATGATAGATTTACCTGAAATTATAGGAAGTGGAGGTGCATTGTGGGGTGCTTGGCATACTTTGCCACAAGGCGTAAGAACCCGTTGTTTGCAAGGGATTGATAGCCTAACCGGACGCTTAACTCATCGTTTGAGCCAAGAAAGCAAAAAAAAAGACGCACATGTTGACGATGAGATTAAAAGAGAAGAGCATCAGACAGATGCTCAAAAAAATGTCTTAGAGCTTCTCGTTCCAAAAGTAGCAGAGAGAATTTCTGCAGACCCAATATTATTGGAGCAAGCTACTATAGCCATGATGGGAAAATCATATCAGAATAAATTAAATACAGATTCAGTCATAAATAATGCATTTGAAGATATATCAAAAAAATACAGTGATAGTTCTGATAATAATGATTCTTTGGATGAAGATTGGTTAAATATATTTTCTTCACATGCGGAAAAAGCCAGCTCTGAGCGAGCTAGGCAATTATGGGGCCGTATTCTTTCAGGAGAAGTACGGCATCCAGGAAGTTTTTCATTGAGTACATTAAGGATTTTATCAGAAATAGATAAAAGCACAGCAGAGATATTCGTAAATTTGTGTCCAATAATATTTTTGGATTTCATAATAATTTCCAGGAAAAACAAGGAAAATATTTTCTCAGATTTAATGTATTTACAAGAGTACGGGATATTAAAAGGTGTTGATTCATTTTTATCTATGAATTTTAAATTTTTAGGCAAGAAAACTTCCTTACATGATGGTGATGTTTATATAGATATAGAAGTATCCTCTGATGATAAACTTTCATTAAATTCTATAGTTCTTACGAGAGCAGGAAAAGAATTATTTAAGACAATTGATTTTGAAAAAAATTACCAACGGAAAATAGAAGAAATATCTTCTGGACTTGAGGAGGTGCCTGAAATTGTTAGTTATAAAATACATAAAATAATTATGAACGAGAATGGAATATATCGATACTCAACCATTCCAGATAAAGTTTGGTCCAAACAAAAATAGAAATAAATTTGATATAATACCGCCATAGATTGAGATTTGTGGCGGTATTGTAGAACCGCAGAAGACAGCCAGAAAATAGCCGCCATAAATCCCCGCCAAAATCATAAGGGGAATTATATGAAATACGGTTATTGCAGAGTGTCCACAGTTGGACAGGATTTGAAGGAACAGGAAGACGCCCTGGTGGCTCTTGG
>NZ_BANH01000097.1 GCF_000964465.1 Gluconobacter thailandicus F149-1 = NBRC 100600
GGGTCATGCGCGTACCCCGGAGATGAAACCCATGTCGAGATGACCGTAATGCGGGGTAAGCGGAAAGTCTGCTATTTGTGCTAAGTGGCGGAAATACAGACTCTTGCTGTAATTAGGTTAATATAGCCAGAGGCGGTCTTAGCCGTAGGCCCGGGGTTAGGAGCAGGCACTCTTACCGAGATTTCTGGCACACTTAAAACGTCCGAAAGCCATGGCTCAGCTGCTGGCATCAAACCTGACCGGGTTCCGAAACCCGGACCATGTTTGCAATCGACCTGCCGCCACTTCGCTTCTAGGCTCAGGACTCATAGCCAGAAGATGACGGTTGCGGCGA
>NZ_BANH01000096.1 GCF_000964465.1 Gluconobacter thailandicus F149-1 = NBRC 100600
GCTTGGGCGGTGGATTTATCGCTGGTGCGGAGCGAACGGACAAGGTGTTCACCCAGGATGGGACGTAGGTCTGCCGGGATACGGATTTTCAGATACCAGCCAATGCCTCGACGGGTCATATATGGCGTTGCCAAGCAATGTCTTCCCATGTGCCACGGTTATGTGCCACACGCCGAAAAACCTGCAAAAAATTGTCTGAAAAATCAATTACTTAGAGTCATGGCGTGCCAACGGCAATGAAACCGAGAACTGGAACCTATTGATATCGTTTGAATGAAATTAAGCGGCTGTCCCCTGATGGATTGAATGTTCGAAACATCGACCTGTAGGAGGAGCATCTGCTTTGGGGGGAAACCGGTCGGAACCCTCCAGGCGCTTGCCATGATAAATCCATGTCGCCGTCACGACTGCTGAGGGCGCGAGATAGAGCATGATGTTAGTGATCAGCTTCTCCTCCGAGAACCTGCTCCAGATGTCGGGACTGCCATCGGCGAGCATCGGGAGGTCTGCCCATTTTCCAAACTTTTCGAGTATCCAGCCGGCCGCGCCCACTGCACTGTCAGCCAAAGCAACACCTAGTGTCTGTGGGCGCGTTTCCTGCTCGTGATTGTAGCCGGTCTCCCGGTCGAGAATCACGGCGCGCCGGGAGAACAGATCCTTTTCCTTCGGGGTGGTCGGAATAGCGTCCTCGGCGAAGATGCTCATCATGTTGATATGGAAGCCGAGCAAGGCGTCAGGATGTGTATAGGCCATCCAGCTCGCGATATGTGCACCCCAGTCACCCCCCTGGACGACATAGCGGGTCTGCCCGAACAGACAAACCATCAATCCGTGCATAAGTTCGGCGGCCCGTCGCGGGCCTATGACACCAGTGATCGGATTGGAAAAGGCAAAGCCGGGGAGGGAGGGAACGACAACGTCATGTCCGTCCGCGGCCAGGGGCTCTAACAGCTTCTCAAACTCAAGATACGAGCCTGGCCAGCCGTGGAGAAGAAGGACAGGTGGCCTGGAGTCATCACCTTTCACATGAAGGAAGTGGAGAGGCTCGCCTTCTATGTCGGTCGTAAAATTGGGCAGCTTGTTAAGATGCTGCTCGACCATACGCCAGTCGTAACTGTCTTTCCAGTAGGCGACGAGCCGCTTCAGATCCTCAATCCCGACGCCTGCAGACCAGCCACCCGCATCCGGAAGCTGGCTCCAGTCATAGGCTTCGACACTGGCCCTGATCGTGGCAAGCCGTTTGTCAGGTATATTGATTACATAAGGCGAGATCATGATCTTCTCCGTGCCGGGGCGTCGCCGCATGACTTTCCACGCAGGCACTGTTGATAAAGCGTTACCCTTTAACTACCCGCGTTCGTCATGGTTCGTGAGGTTCGCCGTATTCGATTTGCCGTCCAGCGGTGGGTCGGGAACTGACCGCTCTGAAGAGATCACTACTCGCTTGGTCCGGCGTCGTCCGGGGGGCATCCCGGACGACGCCCTTTACAGCCTGGACGGGCATCCCATCCCAAAAATGGCTGGTACGAGGCTCTGCGCGGCAATCCAGGCGATCATGTCTTTGGCATCGGGGGCGGTCATCTTCTGATGATCGATAATGCCCGGGGACTGGCGGATATCCTCCTGCAGAATCTCTGATGAGCAGGTGATTGGTAGACCTGTGGTAATTCCGTAAGATTAGATCAGTCTTTATCCGAAAGCGGACGGGCGGGATAAGCCTTTACCGGTCACTATCCTCCTCCAAACTGCTGATTGCTGCATGTGCAGCTGATCAGGAGGACATATCATGGAGAAGAAAACTCGTTTTCCATCGCCTACGTTAAAAGCGTCCGTGCCTTGGAACGCAGGAAAAATGGTTGGTGCCAAGCGTGCGCTCAAAGAAAAGCACGTCTGGGCTATTCGGTTCTGGCTGGGGAGCGAACAGCGTGTCAGAGACAAGGCTTTGTTTGATCTTGCTCTCGATAGTAAGCTCAGAGGCTGTGATCTTGTCAGCCTTCGTATTGGCGACATCGTGACCAGCGGTCAGGTACGTCACCGAGCCATGGTCGTTCAGCAGAAAACTCGGCGACCTGTACAGTTCGAAATTACAGAAACAGCCCGGGAAAGCGTGCGAACCTGGCTGGAACACCGAGGTGGCGGCCTGAATGAATATGTTTTTCCCAGTCGCCTAAGCCCCAAAGCTCATCTGAGCACAAGGCAATACGCCCGGCTTCTGGATCAATGGGTTCAGGCGGTGGGACTGATCCCGGGGGAATATGGAACTCATTCGCTCCGCCGGACTAAGGTGGCCATGATATACAAACGAACCAGTAATATCCGGGCGGTGCAGATTCTGCTGGGTCATTCAAAACTGGATAGTACGGTTCGATACCTTGGGGTGGACGTCGAGGACGCTCTGGCACTGTCGGAAGCCACGGATCTCTGAAATCGAATAGGCATCAGGAATTCTCTACCTCCTCCTTCTGTGTACATGGTATGATGACACACAAGGAGGAGATCATGAGCGAGCATCTCTCAGATAACGCGCCAATCCCACAGAAAATCGGTGTTCGGGAGTTCCGGGGAAATCTGACAGCGTATCTGCGTCAGGTCAGACAGGGCAGTACGATCCTCGTGACGTCTCACGACCAGGTTGTCGCTGAACTACGTCCGCCGGCTCCTTCCTATCGCCCCCGTCGTCAGCCGGGAGCTCTTCGCGGGCGGATCAGAATGAGCGAAGATTTTGATCAGACACCTCTCGACGTTCTTGAAAGTATGGAACACGACCTGTGAAGGTTCTACTCGATACGCATGCATTGCTCTGGTGGCTTTCGGACTCCGACCGGCTGGGTGAGACTGCACGGGAGATCATTGCAGATCCGGCCCACGATATTCTGGTGAGTATCGTGTCACTCTGGGAGATTGCGATCAAAATCCGTATCGGAAAGCTGGATGCGGATATGAACGATATTCTGGTAGCCATTCCTGCGGAAGGCTTCTCTCTGCTGCCAATACAGTCTGAGCACCTGCAGATCCTGATGTCTTTGCCCCTGCATCATCGTGATCCGTTTGACCATCTCCTGATGGCACAGGCGCAAGCTGAACACGCCACATTCCTTTCGGAAGACGGGCAAATGGATCATTACCCCATCAAGAGAATACGCTGTTCATGAATGCAGAAACCGCAAGATCGGTCGGGCGGTCTTTGCAGCCACATGTCTAGATACTGTCGCCACGATGGAGCCGATAGTGACGCCAGCACTCCAAACCTACCATGCCAGAATGAAGCGGGCGCTCGATCATATCGACCGGCATCTCGACGATCAGCTGAACCTCGAAGCATTAAGTAAGGTCGCAGCGTTCTCGAAGTTTCATTTCCACCGGCAGTTCACGGCGACCTTCGGACTGTCAGTTCATCGTTACATTCAGCTTAACCGAATGAAGCGCGCTTCGTTCCGGTTGGCTTATCGTGACGATCAGAGCGTCACGCAGATCGCGATGGATGCCGGTTACGACGCCCCCGATGCTTTTGCCCGCGCTTTTCGCCAACGGTTCGGACAGTCGCCGTCGTCGTTCCGAAAATCTCCTGATTGGGAGCCGTGGCTTGCGGCCTTCGGGCCCCTCATCAATGCGAGGAACAAGCTCATGCAACAGATTTTCAATACCAGTGATGTGACCATTAGAGAGGTGTCACCCATTCGGGTGGCGATCATGGAGCATCTTGGGCCTCCCGCCACGATCGGGACGACTATTCAGCGGTTCATCAGATGGCGAAAAACGGTCGGGCTTGTGCCGCGGAATAGCGAGACGTTCAACATATTCCGTTGTGACCCGCGGGCTACAAGCCCGAGCGATTACAGACTGGATTTATGCGTTGGGACTGAACGGGTCTTCGAAGCAGGCAATGAGGGCATTATGTCCAGCACCATTCCAGGCGGGAGGTGCGCCGCCTTGCGGGTCGTAGGTAATACCGACGATCTGGAAAACGCGGCTCTCTATCTTTATCGCGACTGGCTTCCGCAAAGCGGGGAGGAAGCCCGCGAGTTCCCCCTCTACTGCCAGCGCATCACATTCTTTCCAGAGGTGCCCGAGCACGAAGCGATCGCAGACCTCTTTCTGCCGCTCAGATAGAGGTTCTGGAATGGCCGCCTGTACCTCCCAGGCGATAAGCGGTTTGACGCGCAAAATCCCTGTCGGTTTAACCGAAATGGAGCACACAGGCTGTAATCGCCCTCTTTGCGGACACGAATTAACTGAGTTGCTAACATTCGGTAGGAATCACTTCCTGTGCGCCAAATGAGAAATGGCTGGTATTCAAATAGGATTGGATTTCAAGGAGGACCTTTTTTCGCGCTGCTTGGTGCGCTTCACCTCGGCTTGAAGGGTGGCCAAGACGAAAGCATTGAATTTTTCCATACAGCTTAAAAGACCAAAGATATTTATTCGGAGTATGTTCAAACGTACGACCATCAAAGCAAACGGCATTTTCTCCTTTGGTAGGAAAGAACTCTCTTCGGACGATGTTTCCAGCGTTGCCGCAAGCGAAAACGATGACGTCCGGCTCCAACACTTCGATCTGAGCCTTTAATAGTTTTTCAGAGAGTTTTTTCAGAGCTGAATAATGCGGGGTCTTGGCTTCTGTCGGGATGCCGTTTTTCCAATCAAGCGCAAAAATATTGCTCCAGGCAACATTCCCTTTACCGGTAATTGCTGCCACGTTTCTTACGAAATTAAAAAAGCGCATCCCGCGCTCTCCACGCCGTGCCATCATATTGTTGAAGTGCTTTTCGTGCATTTCCATAAGCTTCTGGATGCAACAATGCAGCCCATCAGCGGGATTTATAGGATTTTCAGGTTTCCATCCACGCGTCTCACGCCCGACTACTAAAACACGCTTCCCTGGCGTCCACTCTATTGGAACATCAGGCAGAAAAAGGTTCGAGAACCCTGTGTAATCTGATGTCGATCGAAGCTCGCTAAATACCAATAACGGATTTGCATCTTTCAAAATCTCGGTATATTTCGATATTAGTTTCTGCCTAAGGTCTACCATAATATTTTCTCGCAAATGAACCAAATTAAAGATCACAAATTAATACTAGGAGAATTTATTAATTGTCAAAAGATCGATTCCAGATAATGCAATTTCCTCAATAATTTATCTTTTACTGCCACCTTTGTTCCTGAAGTAGACCGTCTGTCCCCCTCAAAATAGCATATCTACTTGGTGATACATGAACGGACAGACGCTTTTCGCCTACATGGAAGACATACAAGCGTTGCAGGAACGCAGGCAAAGCAGACATGAGTGTTTTTCTAAGTTTTGGTATATTCAGCTTACCATCCCCCGCTGAAAGCGGGATTGCGCGTAGAAATTACGCTGGTGGGTATCAGGCGCCCTTGGCAAGACCATTTAATGTCATATTTGAGGCAAAACGATAAGCAGTGTTCGTGTTGGTCTTTATTATGAGCCTAGGTAATGTTGACAAAAGATCTAGACGATTTGGCTGAGATC
>NZ_BANH01000095.1 GCF_000964465.1 Gluconobacter thailandicus F149-1 = NBRC 100600
CTCGGACAGCAAAAACATGTCACTCACTGGCTCACCCTCCATCGCTAAACCTGTGAATCACAACGCTTCGCTCAGTTCAATAAATGAACAGGTCCTGAGCCTAGGCAAGATATGCCCTCGATTATTTTATAAAGTTCAGGTAAAAATTAATGTTGATAAATAGAGATATTTTGTGACGTTTCATGTCTTTTTAAGGAAATAACGTATTTGTTACTATGGTTATTGTGCGACTGAGAATCGTTTGCATAATTAAAGTTTGTTCCTATTGTGCCCTGCATTAACGTGTGGGTGAGGATGACAATGCGTGTAGCTCTACTAGCTTCCACGTTGCTTATTGTACCAGTTTGTGGCTTCTTTCCTGCTAGTGCGCAGGATATTTTGAAAAACAAAGACGACAAGGATAAGCCACTTGGAAAAATACAAAGTAGCAACAAAACGACCGAGCATGTGGAGGTTGTGGGAAAACGAAGTATTCAACCTTCGGAACAAAACGGATCACTAACGGTTCAGGCAACAGCGGTAGCCACTCATCTTCCATTAACGTTGCGGGAAACTCCACAATCTGTAACCGTGATAACGCGGCGGTTTTTGGACGATTTCACACTGCAAAACGCCAATGACGCTTTAAGCCATGCAACTGGGATTACTGTCCAACGCGTAGAGACGGAGCGCACCTACGTTTCGGCACGCGGGTTCGATGTTTCCAACTATCAGTATGATGGCATTGGCCTGCCTTTTGCACAGGGGACACAGACAGGGGCCATTGATACCGCCGTTTATGACAGCGTAGCCGTCTTGCGTGGGGCGAACGGGCTCCTGTCTTCCACGGGAAATCCGGCAGCGACGGTAGATTATACCCGCAAACGCGCGACGCGGGATTTCCAGGCCAGTGTGGAGGGCACTGTGGGGTCATGGAACAAGCGTCGTGTGGTGGGGGATATTTCAGGCTCTCCCCTTGCGTCCGGACGGCTGCGAGGGCGCCTGGTGGCGGTTTATGAAAATGGCGACTCCTACCTGGCGCGGTATTCGCAGGAAAAAACGGTTGTCTACGGGACCATCGAAGGCGATCTGGACGCCTATACCACAGTGCGGCTGGGCTATACTTGGCAGCAGAACAACCCCAACAGCTCTATGTGGGGGGCATTGCCGCTCTATTATACAGACGGTTCGCCCACGCGTTACAGCCGTTCAACGTCCACGGCATCAGACTGGTCCTACATGAACAACCGGGATTCCCAGATGTTCGCGGATATCAGCCGCCGGATTGGCTCTGACTGGAGCGTACGGCTCTATGCCTTTCATCGTGTCATGCAGACGGACGGGAACCTGTTCTATGCGTATGGCACGCCAGACAGGGAAACGGGGCTGGGACTATACAGCTACCCATCGCGCTATACCGGGTCTGAAAGTCAATGGATCGGGGATCTGTCCACGACCGGAGCATTCCGGCTGGGCGGGCGTATGCATCAGCTTGCATTCGGCGTCAATGCCGCGTCTTCTCGCACGCGTCAGCTTTCCAACTATTCCGCCGATATCGGGACGGCGCTTCCCGCCCTTGAAGGCTGGAGCGGCAATTATCCGCAGCCGCCTTTCACGGCGTATGATGAAACCGCTGGTTTCACCCAGACACGCGAAAGCCTGTATGGCGTGCTGCGGCTGAACCCGTTCCGTAATGCCCATCTGTTCGGAGGGGTCAATCTGACCCATGCGGAAAGCAATGGTGCAAGCTATGGTGTGGCCAGCAACTACTCCGCGACACGGCCAAGCCCTTATGCCGGATTTACGTATGATTTCCTGAAACACTATACATTCTACGTCAGTTATTCGAAAATTTTCAATCCGCAGAGCGAACTGGATGCCAGTCGAAAAATTCTGGGTCCGGTCAACGGGGATAATCTGGAAGGTGGTGTAAAGGCGGCATGGTTTGACAACCGGCTCAATGTCTCGCTGACCGGATTTCACGTGCATCAGAACCATCTGGCGGATTTCGCAGGCTACTTCTCTGACGGCCAGAGTTACTATCGCACCATCAACGCACAATCCGCTGGAGTGGAGTTCGATATTTCCGGCCAGTTGACGCGCAGCCTGCAAATTATGGCGGGGGGCACACTGATGAAGATTTATGACGAGGATGGCGACCCGGTTCGCACCTATGTGCCCCGGCAGACGCTGCATGGCGCCATAACGTGGCAGGTGCCCTATGTGCCGCATCTGCGTGTGGGGACGAATATCACCTGGCAGGGCCGCATCTGGCGAGACCAGGGCGTGCTTTCAACCTCGGGAAACGAGATTGTTACACGCCAGCACAGCTATGCGCTGGTTGATCTGATGGCCCATTATGATCTGGGCAGACACTGGCAGTTTACGGGCAACCTGAACAATGTCAGCAGCCATAAATATTTGACGTCTCTTTATTGGGATCAATCTTATTATGGTGCACCCTTTTCTGGAAGCTTCACGTTAAGACACCAGTTCTAACTGTCAGGTTGTGAGACGTCATTGGCGTAAATCATGATGCGATCTACATCGTTCATGATTTCTGCGTCCTTGACGGGTTTGTGGCGTCGATTGCGGAGACCTGGTTGTTGCAGGAGGCGCTCGGCCACTTTTGCAGCAGGTGCAAGCCCGTTCAACACCCGCTGTCGGCGTTGGTTGTAGGCGTGATTGAAACCACGCAGCAGGGCTTCAAGATCTGCGTGGTGCGCGACGTTGATCGGCA
>NZ_BANH01000094.1 GCF_000964465.1 Gluconobacter thailandicus F149-1 = NBRC 100600
TTGTCCGGTTCATCCGCTCAACCTGACCGTTCGTCCAGGGATGACTGGGTTTCGTCAGACGATGTTCGATCCCGTGGGCTTCGCAGATCATGTCGAAGCGCATGGAACGCGACCAGGCTGTATTTCGATTGCGAGGCTGCTCAGCGAACTGGATCCCATTATCGGTCAGGATGGTATGGATCCGGTAAGGGATGATGCTCAGGAGATGTTCGAGAAATTCCCAGGCCGTCTTCCGATCGGCTTTCCCGACCAGTTTTGTGACAGCGAATTTGCTTATCCGGTCGATGGCAACGAAGAGGTGCAGCTTGCCTCCAGCGGTCTGGACCTCCGCGATATCGAGATGAAAGAACCCAATCGGGGAGCGTTTGAAACGCTGTCGTCTGGGCTTGTCTCCCTCGATGTTCGGCAGCCGGGATATCCCGTGACGCTGAAAGCAGCGATGCAGAGCCGAGCGTGTCAGATGGGGGATACTGGCCTGCAGGGCATAAAGGCAGTCATCCAGCGGCAGTAAAGTATGGCGTCAAAACGCTACGATCATCGCTTCGTCTGCCTTGGAAAGGACCGTTGAGCGCGGTTCTTTAGGGTCGGTCTTCTGATCTTCGACAGTCTGTCGCTTCCGCCACTTTGCCACTGTTTTCGGGTTGATCCCGAACTCCTCGCTCAGCGCCGCGAG
>NZ_BANH01000093.1 GCF_000964465.1 Gluconobacter thailandicus F149-1 = NBRC 100600
GCTTGAATCACATCAGATCGATTTTCCAAACAGGCTCTAAGAGGCGAAATTGACCGCCTCCATAACACTCTCATTACAACCTTCACAAAAACCATTGAAACTACAGCATCCCGACCGCCATCGCAGTCTCCAACACCTTATTCCGAAGAGGCACTCCCCATAGTCGCCGAAAATCAAACCAAACTACAGTCAAAGGCTCCCTCACCTCTTTTACTATCGGCGGCCCTAGAGCGTTTTCTCAACACCAAACCCGCCAAAAGTCTCGAAACTCAGCGAGACACGAGCAGAACTGTCGCACTTTTCGTACAGGCATTTGGAGATCTTCCCGTCCGTGAGATTGATGGCAAAGTCTCAGGGGATTTCCGCGACGTTCTCTTTTCCCTTCCGGCATCACATGGCAAGCGCCGCAACCTCTCTTTTCAAGATGAGATAGACCGTGCAGCTTCTCAGGATGTGCCATTGCTAAGCACAAAGACGGTAAAAAACCACTTCATGCGCCTGTCTTCTCTTTGGAATGACCTTCTAAGACGGGACATGGTTGAAAAAAATCCATGGAGCAGATGGAATTTCGACCTGTCCAACCAAATATCGCGTCGGGCCTGGAAACAGGAAGAAATGAATAAGCTCGTTAATACCCCTTGGCCAGTGGGCAGTATTCCCAACGAGACCTTCATGGGTATCACGATGGTTGCTGCTTACAGCGGTATGCGACTTGGCGAAATCAGCAACCTGAGAAATGAAGACATCCAAGACGTGGAGGGTGTTCCATGCTTCCGGATTTGTGCCCATCCAGAAGACAACTGGTCCCCCAAGACTGAAGCAGGAGAACGCATTGTTCCCATTCACTCCACCCTACTGAGCTGGGGTCTCCTAGCTTTTCAAAAAGCCAATCAGAAATACCTTTTTTCTGATCTTAAAGACTCACGGGACGGAAACCGGGGCGCTGACTTCAGCCGGGCATTCTCACGCTACAAAATGATAATGGACCTTCCTCCGGCTGTTACGTTCCACGGTTTCCGGCATACAGTGTCAACACTTCTGCGCAATCAGAAAAGCGACATTCGCGAAATCTGGATTGATGCCCTGTTAGGTCATGAATCCAGCCACAAGAGTCAGGGGGCAACGACATATCTGAGCGGTATCGATCTCACCAATCTGCAAACAACAGTCGAAGCTATTCAATATCCAGATTTTTATTTGGGAAAAAGGCTATGAGCGATACAACAAAGATTAAGTTAGAGCCTTTACGTCCTGAAGATGCACAAGATATGTTTTCAGGACTGTCTGATAATCGCGCCTATCAATTCATTCCTGATGAACCACCAATAAGTCTTAAAGCTCTTCGTGACAGGTATGTTGTTTTGTCTTCGGGCGGGAATTCAAATGGCACCGAAATCTGGCTGAACTGGATCATCAGGCAAGGTGTGGATCAGAAGGCTGTTGGGTATACGCAAGCGACACTGACGGCAGAGGAAGCGGTTGTTGCCTATCACGTCTTCCCTCTCTACTGGCGTCAAGGTATCGCAGCAGAAGCCATGAAGAGCACCCTCACAACTATTTTCTACAATCCCGACATCAAAATCGCACGCGCCTTTGTTGATACGAGAAATCACGCCTCTATCGCCCTGCTACACAAACTGGGCTTCAAACAGATCAGAACAATTCATGACGCAGACTTCTTTAAAGGAGCAAAAAGTCACGAATATGAATTTGAACTTACTCAAACAGAATGGCTGAAGACGCCAATGCCTTCTCAAACCTAATAGTATCTCTAGCTTTACAGGAAATAGCAGACCGCAATTTCCTACATGTATCCATGGACGTGTTCTTAGGAATGATGCCAAAGCGCATGTTTAGCAATCCCAATGATACATAAAATTCCTTTCCTCTTATCTCCAATATCTGAAGTCGTACCCTCCCGGCAATCACCTCGCATCATGGGCGTTGAACTGTCCGGGAACCAGCGGCTAACGTTCCGGTCAGGTCAAGGGTCGGTCTTAGTCTGACTTTGCCTTGTGGTAAAATGGATATCTAAATTATAGATATGTATATCCACAAACGGAGAGTGACATGCAGGTTTCAAAATGGGGTAACAGCCTCGCTGTTCGTATTCCCGCACATATCGTCCGTCAGCTTGGTTTGCAGGAGGGGGACAATGTCGAGGCGGTCTTTTCTCGTCTGAAAAGCCATGAAGAAGCCTTGCAGTCTTTGAAAACAATTGGTCGGAAACTGCCTAAAAACTTCCGATTTGAGCGTCCGCAAGACTGAATATGCACGTTCTTCTGGATACCAATATCCTGCTCTATGCGTGCATGGAGCAGGATGTGGAAAAGATGCGGATCGCTGAAGATGTTCTCCGCCATACGGATTGTCATATCTCTGTCCAATCGCTGAACGAGATGACGAATACGTTGCGTCGTAAAACGAAGTTGTCTCTGGATGATATTGGAGAGCTGATTGCAGACATCAGAAGTCTGACAACCGTACATGACCTAACGACAGGTATTTATGCCAGGGGGTGGGCAATTGTACGCCGTTATGGCTTGCAGACCTATGACAGCATGATTTTAGCGTGTGCCATCGAAAATGGTCTGGAAACGGTACTGTCAGAAGACATGCAGGATGGACTGTCCATTTTCGATATGGCGATTATCAGGAACCCGTTTGGATAGACAAACTGATCGCTTCCGTCTTCGTCCAAGGCATTTCAGAAGAGATGAATATTTTTGGAGGGCGAGTTTTTTCGCGGCCAAACAGTTCGTCAAATGCTAAAATCTAAGTATCGCGATCTGTTGAAAGTATCTTCCGTGGACATCCGTCGAAGATCAGTCCTTGCGGGGTCTGCCACTGCGTTGGTTTTTCCGCGTCTGACCCGGGCGGCGGCAAAACCGCTTGTCGCACCTATAAAGCTAATCGGACGTCGTGTGACAATCGGAGTCAATATTGGCGGAATGGGTGGTTCCTTTGCGATTGATTCCGGAGGTGCCATGAGCCTTATCAATGAGTCAGTCGCACGAGACCTTGGCTTGCCTGAGGCAGGCGATCTACGCATTGGTGTAGCTGGGACGCCCGTCCTCCACCGAATTTTCGTTGCGCCAGAGCTGACAATTGGCGGTATCATAGTTCAACATCACGTTCGGTTTGTCGCAGTGCCTGGCTTGGTTCTTGGTGACGGCATTGCTGGAAGCATTTCGTCCGGCCTTGTCACGACGAGTCCCTGTTTGCTGGATTTCGACGCCCTGCAATGGTGTGTCTGGAACGATAGTCGACCAACGTTTCCCGATTACACACGTCTCAAGGCTCTCGCTGTCGATGCAAAACCTGGATTTTCCCCTCTGATCACGGCGGAGGCGCAGGTAAATGGCAAACCTGTGACTTGTGTAATCGATACAGGTGGCGAGAGTTTTGTACGCCTGAATCGTTCTATGGCAGAACACCTTGGCCTCTGGACCGACGCTCGCCCTTATGCACCGGTAGCGCAAGGCGGACGCATCGTTCGTGTCGATACTCTTAGTTTTGGAGGCGTCCTTTTTGAACGTCCACTAGCTCTACTGCTCTCAACTGACCGCAATACTAATATATCGGATGGCCTTATCGGGCTACCAACACTGCGTCGCTTTAACATCGGCTTTGATCTTGATGCTGATGCACTCTGGCTACGCCAGAACAGTCTTCCTGCCACAGATTATCGCTATGCATTTTCGGGTTTGGCCGTCAGCGAGACTGACTATGGCCTGCGTGTTGATGATGTCGGTTCACATAGCCACGCTGCTGACGCAGGCATTCTTCCTGGGGACGTAATCGAGACCTCGGAACCTGCAAACGTAATCAGACAGCTCAATGCTTCCGCAGGCGCAGAGGTAACATTCCGTGTCCAACGTGGTGCAAGCCGCCGAGTGGTGACATTACGCATGTCGGAATATCTTTGATTTGTTGGCTTATCAAAGTTCGGGCCGATCTGAAGGCTGGGTCAAAGTCGTAAGGTGAGATTCGCTTTCAAGGCTTTGAATCTAATTTGCGCTCATCATAACCCAGAAACGGGGTGCCCGCTCACCTTACAGCCTGTCTGTTCAAAGCATATGAGATAAAGACAGGCAGGATGCGTCTCATATCTGGCATACCCAGCGATGAACAGATTTTCCACATAGCGGACATAAGCAGCATGGTTGTTTTGGCCAGCTGGGACAGACTTTGCCTGTTCGCTTATCTACCAGCTGACATACCCCTGAAACTTGGATCTAGATCATACGGACCTATATTCGCTTTCAGCGTCGCCCTAGGGACAGGTAAAACATAGCCACCATGGCAGGTGTAAAAAAAAATAGGCTGGCGATACACATGAGAGCTGATGGGAGGCCGTAATTTCCCGTCAGTCCAACGATCGAAAAGAAGGGAATTGTTGTTCCAAGGACAGTTCCTCCGAACGCTGCTCCGAAACGGAAGTCAGAAAAATGCCTACAAACGTTAGGTAGGATATCCCGGACGTACCAATGTGCCAGCCACACCGCAAAGCCAGTTACAACGGGGAAAAGAAGCCAATTCGAAATGCCCAGTCCTTCAGCAATGAGCGCCATATCACCATGCGAACTCAGCGCGCGAAGAGGAGCGTAACTCCAGACATTGAAGACATTAAACGCTGCTAGCCAGGCAAGTAGCCACATGCAGGCGAGGCTCCAGACGGTCTGTTGGGGTTTCTTGCCTATAGTGCGCAAAACGTGGCCACAGATTATACTGCCACCACCGTTAGCAATTAGAGGGCCTGCAGCAGCGATTAATGATCCCTGTAGTCCATTGTGTGCGGCGAAGATTGGTGCGTAACGGACGTTTTCGTCGATCTGTTGCTGCATAAGAATATTGTCAATGGTCGACTTGCCATAATTCAGTGCAAGAGGATTATCTTTCCAGCCTAATGCCCATGCCATGAATGAATGAGCAAATTCATGCATGAAAAAATCGACGGCGTGAGCAAAGATCACAGAAAAAAAGACCATTGCTCCATAGACATATGGAAGAGCCATCTGCTGCGTTGCTTTTCCAGTGCCAATCAATTTCAATATCCTGTCTAGGCTCAGGACCCATTGATTTTTGTAGGGAATTTTGATTC
>NZ_BANH01000092.1 GCF_000964465.1 Gluconobacter thailandicus F149-1 = NBRC 100600
TGCTGGCGGACCGGGGTTATGATGCTGACTGGTTCCGGGATGCCTTGGAGGAAAAAGGGATCAGGCCCTGCATTCCGGGACGGAGATCCCGCGGAAAACCCGTCAAATACGACAAGCGAAAATACAAAAGACGCAACCGCATCGA
>NZ_BANH01000091.1 GCF_000964465.1 Gluconobacter thailandicus F149-1 = NBRC 100600
CCCTGAAATTACGAGCCAAGCGCATCAGCCAACGGTTCTTCGATTCCTCCACCTGATTTACTTATATTTTATCGAATTGTTAATTTATTATTTATTGGGTTCGAATACATATAATAAATATTCGAACCCAACAGTAAGAATTATGCCTTAATTGCACTCAATGTAAATGGTTCCTGACTTTCCACGATATAAGGACCTGCTGCATGTATCTGAATTGCAAGCATCCCCAGAGCATTTGGATCACGCCGATAAAGCGGGAGAGAGGCGTCTCCGCTGGTCCAACGCATCGGGGCGGCCTCCAGGTTGTTCCAACCAGGAAGAGCACTGTCCTCAAGGTGTGTAACCAGCGGAATTGTGCCCTGACTGTCATAGAGGGTGACATTCCCAACCAGAACACCAAGCGTGCGCCGATCATCAACGAAGGGACCGACCACATCACACGGACGACTGGCATTGGACAGGATGCGCACGGACTCGATCTGACCGGTGATCATGAAAAGTAGCGTGTTACCGGTTTTGCGTACAGGCTTAATGACGTGGCCTGTATTGGTCCTCAGATGAATATCCGCATCATCGGTAAGTAAAACCCGCTCAGTAGAGATTTCATATCCAAAGGCTTCGGCTCTAGCGGCGATGTTCTGATGGATCGGCTCAACAATCGATTGAGCAACTGTTAGCGGAGCTGCCGCATCAGTATCCCACGACTTGGTGCGAGCAGCCAGCTGAACGACCTTGCCTCCCTGAGAAAAATTACGACGATTTCCAGTATCGAGATAACTCTCGGTCAACAGGCCATCTGCCGAGACAATTGAATGCTCAGAAGTTTCAATATGATAATAATTATAGGACGTTATGGTTTTATCATAAAAGATGGAGCGACCGTTCACAAGCATACGAGCCGGAACGAAATATCCATCTAGAAACAGGCAATGCTCAGCTGTGACAAGCAGATCTTTGAAGGGAACGCCCTCCGAGATTGCGTCTTTGCGGATACGGACTGGATAACCCGCCTGATCGTCAGGCAAGCGAGTACGAACATTCCAATGTGCTTTACCAACCCACGTAATCGTATCCGTAACAGCCACACCGTTACGCGAGATCACCACTTCGTCACCCACAGTTATGTCCTGAATGGATTTCAAGCCGCCAGGAACAGTGATCTGCGTGTCCTCAAGGAAACAGACAGCATAAACGAGGTTACCATTATTATCTGACTCAAGAGCATATCCGAGGCTCTGGACGCCGATAATATTGAGCGTAACCGCAGACCCGTCTTTAAGGGTCAAAGTCACATGGTTAGCGTCAGGATATGTGACGCTGCTGACATTCGCGGTTTTGACGTTTGCCAGTGTAATGCCATCGGTGTCGCCTGCAGCGGTTCCCGTAAACCCGCTAATAACTGTCGTCGGGCTTCCGGACCCGGTGATGATCAGATTGGCATTTGTGCCACTCAGATCAACTGTTCCCCCTGCCGTCGACGGAATTGTTGCCGTAGCGCCATTCACAAGTGTAACAACGCCCGAGATTGTCGAGCCACTTACTGCGCTGACAACGCCCCCATTACTGACCGTTGTGGTTCCGAGAGTGCCACCACTTGCAACGTTCAAGATACCCGAGCTTTGAACAGTCGTTGAAGTGGCCTTCCCGCCTGAAATGATATTGGCTGTTCCGCCGCTCTGAACTATAGCGCTCGTTACTGTGCCTGCGGCGCGGATATTTCCGCCACTAGCAACGGTCGTTTGAATTGAAGTAGCACCACTGCCTACGACAAGAGTACCGCTTGACGCAACCGTTCCACCGCTCACGGATCCACCAGACGTGACCGTTGTTTGACCACTGAGAATAGCGCCCGTCGCTCCCTTGAGGGATCCTCCGGCACCAATATTGGCGCCACTGGCTATGCCCCCGGCACTGATGAAATAGGTGCCATTGGCCCCGACGCTTCCGCCAGAGACAACACCGCCACTTTCAACGACAACCTTACCATTGTCGTTAATGATCCAGTTGCCACTCCCATTGGTTTCTATCAGGAGTCCGCCGTTGCGGACAACGATCTCACCATTGCCAATGACAGTTTGGTATTTCCCTGTTCCACCAGAAGAAATAATTTCCTGGTAACCACTGACCGTTACGTTCTGAACGGTCTGACCACTACTTACTACCGTTGCCATTTCTTTGAGACCTTAATTTTCCTCAAGAGCGAGGAGTTTCGGAGAGGCGATAGAAGCGGATTCAGATGGGTTCGTTTGTTTTTTCCAAATCCGTCAAAACGTTAAAATGAAATGAATTGAAATGTAAACTCTTTAATTTTCATGTTTTTGAAATAAGTTTCTAAAACTATTTTTTGTCTCGGAATACATATCAAGTTATGTTTTTTTTGGATTGATGTCAAAAAAAAAAAAAA
>NZ_BANH01000090.1 GCF_000964465.1 Gluconobacter thailandicus F149-1 = NBRC 100600
GGAGGTGGACGTGCCCGACAGAGCGCAAGTTCAGCTCTGGTCCTCAAAAATCGTCGGTCTACGCATTCCCTCAGGTGAGAAAATGTGTGGATCGCACCTTCTTGGTTCCCTTTTACCAGAATACTAAAAACATTAGAAAACTGCCATTTTTCTGGATTTACGAATGATGTACGCCGTGTCTTGGGAAGAATGTTCTGACGTCCGTGAATACAGAACTGCAAGTCGGCGATCCTAAGTGTCTTCCACTCATCGGTCAGCGTCAGGTGCTTTAAATTAATGTGCCACTTCGAAATCTCATTGAGGGAAGGCTCTGCAAAAGCGCGAAGAAGAAACAGGATATTTTCTTCATTCTTTTCAACGTCCAAAAGACGTCTAGCTTTAAAAAGACGGTTATTGGAAAGATATGAAAGTGTCGGATTTCCATAATTTTTTTTATCAAAATTATCCCACACACTTGAGATATTTCTCCTCAAACCGATAAATCTTATTTTGCATATTTCTTCATCATACTGACGGCAGAAGTCTTTAAAGAGATATTTTATAACGAATTTAGTATTATCTGTTTTCTGGAAAGCTTTGTCTTTGCGATTTTTATCATTGGTGAAGACCGAAAATACTACCTCCCGAACGATATCTTCATATTCAGGTTTGAAGTACAGAGTAGCATGTATGTGAGGAGTTTCATTTTCATGAAGATGGATTTTCTTAATCCCAAGAATGATAATTCCCTTTTTACGAAGAATTACCATGATTTTATTCCATCTCTCTTGAATTTCCTTCATAGCAGCTTCGTAACTTGAAGCATGAAACTCACCTGGCAAAGTGAGAGTGAGGAAAAATTCCTCATACAACAAAACACCTTCGGCGCTTTTGCCTATAAGTTCTGATATTTTTAAATACTGCTTTCTTTTTTGAGATTTTCTATATTGATCACTTTCATATGCACTTATCTTCCTTCCACTTTCGGTTATTTTTACAATATAATTCTTCTTTCTTTCGGTCCTTATGGAAACAAAATCTTGTTCAACAATATCCTCGCAAGCAGGTATGCCTATGTACCGCCGAATATTTCTCCTTACTTTTACGGAATTTTCGGTGCAGTATTTTCGATGGTTCTTCATCCCACGACCTGAGAACTGACCAGCCTGAAATCCTACGTAAGAACACAGGTCTAACCGCCTCAGGGTTTCTCGATCAAACCGACCAAAGATATTGAGGATCTCTTTGCAGACATCCAACGGGTCTGGCTTTGCGCCGACAACTTCTGAAGCCCTGCTGTAAGCCAGATCAGCCAGTCGTCCTCGATAGAATGGATGCAGCTTTTGGAAAGACCTTGCGGTCTCCCGGTTATATTCCCTGAGCGCCGAAACCAACGTTTCATCTGAGAAAGACATGATCGCATTCATTCACCTCCGGCTGATGCGGGCAGGCGAGATGCGAGGTTCATGTCATTG
>NZ_BANH01000089.1 GCF_000964465.1 Gluconobacter thailandicus F149-1 = NBRC 100600
CTCGTAATTTCAGGGTTGTGGCGTGCTGATTGAAGGTTCCCGGGATGGCTACGCGCTCGCGTTCAACCTCTCGAGGAAGAGGCGCATGTTGTAGACAATATTGGCCAGCCCGATCCTCATGGTGGCTCGCGCGATGCCCACGGTCCGGACGAACAGCCCCATCTGCGATTTCTGATCGGCAAAGACATGCTCGACACGCGACCGGATCACGGATTTTCCAGCATTCGACTTCTGGGTATGCCGGGGCATGGGCTTGAGATGCGGCTTTTTCCTGTGAACTTTCGAGACGAAACCCTCCTTGTCCATGAAGGCCTCGTTGGCTTTCGAGCGGTAGGCGGTGTCGGCCCAAACGCCTGAGGCCGTATTGGTTTTATCCAGCAGGCCCTCGCGCAGCCTGGCACCATCACTGGCAGCGGCATCCGTTGTCTTCCATTTCCGGATCAGTCGAAACTTTCGATCGATGGAAACATGCGATTTGTAGCCAAAGAACGGAATGGCGAGGTCCGTGGTTGGGAGCGTCCCGTCCTCCTGCCGCGTTGCCTTCGTGAACTTCAGCGTCCAGCGGGCGTGCCTGTCCTTGTGGGACAGCTTTACCGGCTTGTCTTCCCAGCCTTCGGGGATCCGGCCTTCCCGAAGATCGGCTTTTTCCCCGTTGGTATTGCACTGCTTTGGCGATGCCACGAGTGTGGCATCCAGGATCTGGCCCAACATCGGCAGATAGCCGGCGTTCCGCAGCGTCGCGTCAAAGCGCTCGAATGGTTTCTCAATCGCGCCCGACTTGGGTCAGCCGCTCATGGAACAGCCAGGCCATTTTGGCATCGGGCACCCGATCCGGTAACGCCAGGCCGAGGAAGCGCATGAAGGGCAAACGGTCGTTGATCAGATATTCCGTTCGCTCGTCGGAGAGATTGTTCAGCGTCTGGATCACCAGGATCTTGAACATCAGCACCGGGTCAAACGGCGGATGCTCGCCTTTGCTGCCGTCTGAATAAGAGAGAGCCTGCTCCAGATCCGGGCGGAACACCTCAAAATCCACAGTCCGGGAAAACGCTTCGAGTTGGTCGCCGAAGCCGCTTAACCGGGCAAGCCGCTCGTCAACATCAAAGAAACCCGACTGCTTCATGAGCCATCCCCCCATCCAATCAACGCAGGAGAAATGGAATCACAGACAGCAGTTCAGAGCCAAGGGGTTTTTCGAACCCTCCACGTGCAAGATTTTTCCCGGTCAACCCCCCGCAACGCTGCCGGGACAACGCGCCGCATCCACGGCGCGAGCGGAAGGCGCCGACAACCATTCGACTTCGGCCGCCAGGAACCAACGCGTACCTCGCGGTTGACCAAAAAGGATGTCCCGCCGCAGTGAAAACAAACGCAAGCCGCGTGAGATAGTCGCAGGCATCCATGGCGGTCGCATCCGTCATCAGGCCCGTCAGTATCTCCGTGCGACCGCCCGACCACCATGTTCTCATTACGTCCGGCCAAATCGTTGTCTGGCGCATAAACCATGGGGTCACGCCTGGGGGCGGCTGATCGCCTGGGCGTAGCGCGGCAGTATGAAACCGTTGTCGGACGCCTCATCGTCACCGATGCCGAAGCGTCGAAAGAGCTTTTGCGCGAGGCTGTTGGTCAGAACTTTTTCGACCGTGCGCAAAATGCCGATCCCGAGTAGCGACCTGGGATGGAACAGGCGGATTACGCCTGGATAGAGCGCGCGCCCGCTGGCGACATAAGGGCGCATCAGCCGCTCATATTCCGCGAATGCTTGCGTATGCGTCTGATCTTTCATCAGCTCGTTGGCGAGGATGTAGGCGCCCACCAGCGCCAGCGGTGTGCCCTGTCCGGTGTAGGCCGAGGGGCACCAGGCCGCGTCGCCCAGCAGCGCGAAGCGGCCTCTCGACCAGGTGGAGGCGACGATCTGACTCATCGGGCCGAGATAGAAATCCTGGTCATGGTCAAGGTTCGCGAGCACGCG
The DNA here is from genome assembly GCF_000964465.1 of Gluconobacter thailandicus F149-1 = NBRC 100600. Lineage (GTDB taxonomy): Bacteria > Pseudomonadota > Alphaproteobacteria > Acetobacterales > Acetobacteraceae > Gluconobacter > Gluconobacter thailandicus. The sequence goes on from NZ_BANH01000089.1 coordinate 1,973, forward strand.
CTTCGCCGGGCCGCCCACGTCCTGAAGCGCCTCGCGCAGCATCCGCTTCTGTGCGGCGCCATCAAGCTCTTGGGTGGAGAAGTCCTTGCGCGGAAAGGTGACGAGCACCGTGGTGTCGTTGTTATGGACGGGCCGCAGCAGCATGAACACCCCGCCACGGCCGTGGTAGATGCGCGCCCAGTCCGCGTCGTCGGCCCCGCGCGGAATCCTAAAGTAGGACGCATGGACGCCGAGATAACGAAAGCGGATGTCGTCATCCATGACAAGCCGGCGCGTCTGGGAGCCGACGCCCTCGGCGCAGATCACCAGATCGAACGTGTCGGTCGCGCCGTCGCTGAACGCGACGGACACGGCGCTGTCGGTTTGCGTGAGGCCGGTGATCGTCGTCCCAAAGCGATAGGCGCAATGATCCCTGGTCGCCTCATGGAGGATGTCCGCCAGCTCGCCGCGCAGGATTTCATAGGCGCTGGTGAGAGAGCCGACCGCGCCTTTGGGCAGCCGCGCCATGGCCTTGCCCGCGCCGTTCAGGAACTCGACGCCTTGCTCGCGCGTGTTCCGCGCCACAATCTCCTCCTCGATCCCCATCAGCCTGATGACGTCCTGGGCCGGCCCTTCGATATCGACGTTCTGGCCGCCGGTGCGGAACAGTTTTGCCCGCTCGATTACCGTCACGTCGCAGCCCTGCCGTTGCAGCCAGAACGCCAGCGCCGGCCCTGCGATGCTAGCGCCGGAGATCAGAATTTTCTGCGTAGCCATTCCCGTTATTCCGTTCTGTTAGTCGAGGCCGGCTTTGCCTGGCGCCCAATAGGCTTTGGCCTTGATCCGCGACGAGGCGAGGCCGCCTTGTTTCAGGTCCTGGCTCACGCGCTGGATCGACGGTGCCCTGCCGGTCAGAACCAGTTGCTCGCCGCTCGCGGCATGACGGGTCAGCACGCTGCCGATTTCAGCAAGGTGGCCGTCGCCGGCGCACCGCTCGATCACCATGGCCCGGCCGAGGCCGATAGCAGCGAGAACCACACGCGATTCCGCAATATCCGAAGCTTCGAAGACGGAGATTGCATCGCCGCCGAGCGTCGCCGCCATGCCGAACGAGGTTTCATCGCCGAACAACGCCACTGGCGTATCGGGGTCCGCAAGGTCGAGCGAGCGGCGCGGGCCGAGGAACTGGCAGGATTCGCCGCTGCGCAGACCGGACGCCCAGTGACTGCCCGGCCCATCGCCATGCACGAACGCCAGCAGCCGCGTCCGGCCGACGTCGGCATCCCACGCCATCGGCGTGTAAGTCCGGCTGGCGAGGCCACGGCCGACAGCCAGCTGGACCTTCTGCCCCTGCGCCCAGGTTACGCCTTTCAGATCGTCCCCCTCAAGCTCGATCAGGCGGAAGCGCGGCGAGAGGCTCGTGACGGCGACGACGCGCGCGGAACGCATCATCAGGTGCCGCAGCGCCCGCGTGACGGGCCCCGGCGGCTTCGCATGGGGCGGCGTGTCAGTTTCAGGGTCGATGAGGAGGTAGCCCATGCGATGAACTCCAGATGCTTGACGGGACCATGATCGGTTTTCATGATATGAAGGAAGCCTCAGGTTTACTATTCGCATATCGGAACCCGTCATGTCCGCACGCCGCCAGGTGCCTGTTTCCGAGCGAAAAGCGCCGCAGCAGGCCCGTGCGATCAGGCTCGTGGACGCGGTGCTCGAGGCGGCGCTTCAGGTTTTGGCGACGGAGGGCGCGCAGCGTTTCACCACCGAGCGCGTTGCCGAGCGCGCCGGGGTGAGCGTCGGCTCGCTCTACCAGTATTTCCCGAACAAGGCGGCGATCCTCTTTCGCCTGCAAAGCGACGAGTGGCGACGCACGGCCGATCTGCTGCGCGGGATACTCGAAGACCAGGCCCGGTCGCCGCTCGATCGGCTGCGCGCGGTCGTCCACGCTTTCGTCCGTTCCGAGTGTGAGGAGGCGGACGTGCGCACGGCGTTGGGCGACGCAGCCCCCCTCTATCGCAATGCGCCCGAGGCCCGCGAGGCGTGGAGCGCGGGCGCGGCGATCATGCAGGCGTTCATGCAAGAGGCGTTGCCCGATGCGCCCGGGCATCAGCGCGCACTCGCCGTCGACCTCATCGAGGCGACGCTGAGACGCGTCGGCAAGGAATTCTCCGAACAGCCGCGTGCGTCGACCGAGATCGACGCCTGGGCCGACGCGATGGCCGACATGCTCTGCGCTTATGTGCGGTCGCTTGCCGGCCAGAGCTGACGCGCCGATCATTGTGCAGGAAGGGCAGGTCACAGGTCCAGAGTTCCCGGTGGCCCTCAGTCTGTCACGCTGTCACGAGCCATGCGTGGAATGGCATACCGGCAGCGTCGCTGACATCCGTCATGACACGCGGAGGAAGGCACCGCCTCCTCGCGCGAGCGGTATCAGTGCTGCTCGTCCTGCAGGCCGCGCTGGCGGGATTTCGTATGGAACTGGGGTTCTCAGCGGCATGGGCGAGATGAGCGCCATCCTAGCCTACCTTTTCGCAGCCTTCGGGGCGCTATGCGTGGGTGGAGCCGCTTGGATACGGCTCTGTGCCATCCAGCCCGCGTAATATCTACGGGTGTCAGGATTCCAGCTTCGGTCAGGTCAGAAAGGTCAGCGTGGGGCGGTCAGTCCCCCTTGTGTGGGCGCGGGCGGATCAGGGTTCAGGGTAGGGCAGTGCCTTTCCTTCTGGGGTAGGAAGCCGGGCAGAGACACCAACCGGAATGAAACGTCGGCCAGGTGTCGCCGTCTTGTTGGTCATTTTCGTTGTCCAATAAGCTTCTACGAAACGGACATAACTGAAGATGCCGCTTGACCGCGGCTGCTGCCGTCATCAAAGTCGTTTTTGCCTAAAAAGACAGCGATGCAGGTATGGTGATAACCTGTGGTCTCTCCGGAGACAGTCACGCTTGAGCGAATAAACCCGCTCTTGGCCATGGCCGGACACGACGAGGATAGGCCTCGTCCGTGGTCGGTCGTCGTTGTCCAGATTGCGGCCAGCTCGTGTCCGTCTCACCAACGGAAAGGCACACTCATGAATCTGAACCATATCAATCTCTACAGCCACGATACTGAGGCTGATCGCGCAATGTTCGAACAGTATTTCGGCCTGCGCACTCTCGTTGTGCGTGGGAGCAAGATGGCCGTCCTGCAGGACAACGATGGGCTGGTGCTGATAGTCAACCATTTCGACAGTAAGCTCGAAGGCTTCGATTATCCCAGGCAATTCGACATCCTGCACATTGGTTTCATCCAAAAGTCTCGCGAGGACGTCGATGCTCTCTATAAACGTCTAAGCGCGGATGGCTGGGAGGTGCAGGCTCCACGCAACGCACATGGCGCGTAGTCTTTCTACTTTCGAGCGAGGGATGGCTACTTCATCGAAGTGACTACATTAGGCTCAGGACCTATTGATTTTTGAGGGAAATCTGATTCAGG
>NZ_BANH01000088.1 GCF_000964465.1 Gluconobacter thailandicus F149-1 = NBRC 100600
CCGCCGCAAGGCTCTGGATCAGATCCTTTGTCAACGTGACCTAGACTGCGCATAGATCGCAGGCTTTTCGCCAAAAATCACTGCGATCAGGAAGCCAAACGCTTTTACGATCTATGCGACGCATTCGATATCGAGCTATCGAAGCAATATGCCAAGCAGGACAGCTCTCATCTCGAAAATAAAAATTCGCTTCTCGACATTCTTCATCGACGTTGAATGGATATGCTTTCAAGGTCGATATGTTGCGATAGGGGAGAAACCATGCAGGGAAACAGTATTGATCTAAAGTGGTTGCTTGGGGATATCTCACTTAGAGATCTTGATACCGCTATTTTAAATAATGATTCTATATTAATACAAGGAAGAGGGAATAACTACTATAATTGCCTTTTTTCCTTCGATGACGCTGAGGCGCTGACGAACAGGCGTGATCTGTTCTATCCATTTGTGCGGTTATACGACGGGACTTCCCGGGTTGATGTGTCCGACTACACCGACAATCTGTCTTTCTCGGGGATCAATGTGCCATTCTACGTTTCACGCGAGACGCTACGTAACCGTATAGCGTCTGGAAATACAGCTTATTTTACGGGTATCGAGAGGATTTCCACAAGCTGCTTGGCTCTCAAGGTCCAACTTGAAGCGGCGTTGATCGCGACCGTTGATCTTTCGCTATTTGTGACACCATCAAACACCGTTGGGAATTTGCCCAGGCATTATGACAATGTAGACGGGCTGATTTTGCAGATCAGTGGGCGCAAAACGTGGAAGTTGTGGGGCATCGCGGCAACCGACCCGCTTTTGGTCGAAAAGCGGTCGAACGTCTCCGAGATGGCGACTGATGACAATGTTCATGCGACTTATACGCTAGAGGCTGGTGATCTTCTTTTCGTACCAGCTGGCATGATCCACGAAACAGACACAACAGACGACCACTCGATCCACATCACCGTCGGTGTGACACCTTTCCGATGGTATAATGTTATGTCGGACTATCTCGCCCCACGGTTGGCAGGACCTCGACCCGCACCTCGCCTTCAATTAGGAGAAGCAATCAATAGTCTTAGGGAAAGACTTTTAAATGGCAGATATCCCTCTCGGCCTGGCTTGATAGGGAGCCGCATCATGGGCGTTGATCTAGACGATCAGCGACGTTTGTTGTGGGCAAGGTGGATTCCAACGCATATTCGCGACTTAGGCAATCAGATCGAGATATTTTTTCATGGGAACAAATTGAGGCTTCCCAAAACGTGTCATAAAATGGTTCGTAAATTGCACGATGCACAAAGCGCCGTGGCCATTCGAGACTTGCTCGCAGCAGGCCATGAAGAACTTTGCCTAAAAGCTTTATCTGCGCTGCTCGATAACGGCATCGCGGTAAAGGATATCGGCGGCACATAGCGGGAAGATAAATAATTCTGGTTTGCAGCGTTATGCAAAACCGCGATATATATATTCTGACTATCTTGCAGTTGGTCGCTGACTTTGCGACGCAGGTCGCGAACTTTTCCTTGCCTTATATTGCACTCCAAATTTTTGCAGGCTCAACGTTGTCGAACGGTTTGATGATGTTCGTTCACGGCACTCCTTATCTATTGATTGGGAGAATAATTGGTCGCTTGATTGACAGGACCCGATCTTCCCTCTGTCTATTTGTTTCTTTTACAGTTCGCCTTCTAAGTTTGCTTCCAATTATATGGATAATTCATACTAACCATTTTCTATTATCAGCTAATACTGTGGTGGTTATGGGAATAGCCTTATTTGCTTTAGGCACAGGCTCGGCGGCACTCGACATTTCGCTCTACAGTTTGATGACACGTATCATCAAGAATGAGAATCTGGCCAAAGCCAATTCGCGCATTCAGTTTGCGACATCGGTTGCATTGATCGTTACGCCGGGAATAGCAGCGCTTATTGTATCAAGATATAATATTGAAGGTGCTTATATATTCGATTTTCTTTTAACCTTAATAGGTATTCCGTTAATATTTTTGGCTCCTGAAGGACGAGCAATCTCAGCAAAGAGAAGGGATATGATCGCACGACGGAGTTCCTCTTCTTTTTTAAGAGAACTTTCTCGTTATGATTTGCTCAATATAGCATTCGTCATATCGATTTTTAAGTTTTTTGTAAGAATCGGAAATATACTGTTCGTTATTGCCATGACAAATCTTCTATCATGTACGCCGACAACGATAGGTGTCTTGATTGCGCTGACTGGTATTGGTGTCTCTGTTGCTTCCATATCGGGCGACAAAATTGTAGGGTATATTGGACTCCAGCGCACGTTAGCGATTTCATCATTCGGGTCAGCATTGTCGTGGCTTTTGATCGCGGCGGCTTGTGTTGTCAATAAACATGACATTTCGGTCACAATGGTTGCGATTGCCAACTTTTTCTTTGGATTTTCCACGGCTGTTTTTAATAGTACTTCAGCGACATTCAAACAGTCCAAGTCGCCACCATCCTCTCAAGCAAAAATACATTCGTACTTTCAAACCCTCGGGTGGAGTTCGCTTCTCGCTGGTTCGATTATCGGTGGACTGGGAGCGGAGTTTATTTCTTTTTCTGGAATGTTCACTGTCGTTTCTCTTGGCATCTTCATAGGCTTTGTCGTTCTGGTGGCACGTATATCTAGTAGAGCTGTGCGCGGATGATGGATTTGAAGGATGGAGGGCTAAGAACCGCTACCGCTGATTGATGCGCGGGGCACGTGATCTCACCTCTTTGCATGTCGATTGATGGCTGCCGTGATGGCATTCGCTCTCTCCACGTTGTAGGAATTTCCGTAGTAGGAACATTTGTGGACGAGCAGTAATGTCGTGATCGGAGACGGGTGATCGGATCGCTTTCAAGGAACACCACGATTCCTTGTATGTATGGCATGGCAGCGAAGGCAGTAGGTCTGCTTAGCGCGTGGCAAGCAGATAGGCAGTTCCCGCCTCATCCTCGACATACAAAGCGCCATAAAGAATTTCCAAAACCGGACATGTGCTCGTGGCAAGTCCGACAAACTCGCGTATGCCGTCCCCGCTGTTCCTGTCTGCCAGCTAATTTCCGCTCATGTGCCTGACGAGGCTGCGCATATTGGTAATTATACTGTAGCAGAATGAACCGCCATCTTCGGATAAACAGTTGGGCGAGTGCATGGTGAAGTGGCGCTACTTGATGGAATGATGCCCCGCATGCGCCTCTGATTGACGGCGCGCCTCATCACACGTCAACGCCAGTTCAGTCCTGCGCGGCACGACGATCAAATGCGGCGCGGGCCTGTTCAAGGGCGGGTCGGTTCTCGCGTGCCCAACTTGCTAGGGCTGCCAGAGGTCCTGTTAGGCTTTGCCCCAATGGGGTCAGACAGTACTCAACCTTCGGCGGGACGGTAGCATAGGCTTTGCGAGCCACCAGTCCATCACGTTCGAGCCCGCGCAGGGTGATGGTCAGCATCCGGTGCGAGATGCCGGGGATGCGGTGCTTCAACGCATTGAAACGATGGGTGCCTTCTGAGAGATGGCCACAGACCATAACCGTCCACTTGTCGCCAATGCGTGCAATCACCTCTGCCAGGCCGCGACATTCCGCTTCTACATTTTCCATTGCTACTCCTTGGGGCGACAGGAACCTGGGTGTTCTTGACGCATGAATTCATGCGTACTTGTTAGCTTATAGGAACAAATTTATCCTAAAGAACCATAAATAACCATGGAATCTGATGATGAAAATAGGTGTGAGCGGTGCCAGCGGTCAGCTCGGTAGCGCAGTTGTTCAGGCGTTGGCGGAAACGGTTGCGACCGAAAATTTGGTGGCGATTTCGCGCACCCCCAAGACCGATCTAACCTATCCAGGTCGCTTGGGCGACTACGACCAATCCGAGACATTGGTGGCGGCCTATCAGGGCTTGGATCGCCTGCTGTTGATTCCAGGGGCTGATCTGCGGCCGGGGATTCGTTCGCGCCAGATGTTGGCGGCCGTGGATGCCGCTGCACAGGCCCAAGTCGGTCACGTCTTCCTGTTGTCGGCAACCGGGACGCAGCGTGAGGGGGAGTCCGCCGTTGGCGCGGCGTATTGGCACAGTGAGCAGGCGTTGATCAAGAGCGCGATCCCCGCATGGACGATACTGCGTATGAGCTATTTTTCCGAGACGCTGGTCGAAGAGGTGCGGATGTCTTTGACGGCAGGCGGGCTTGCGGCGCTTGAGGACAGCCGCGTCAGTTTCGTTTCGCGCGGCGACGTGGCCAAAGCTGCCGCCGCCGCATTGACCAGTGAGGGCCACGAGGGCGCCATATATCAGCTGACAGGCCCTGAAACCCTGCGCGGTAAAGCGGTGTGCAGGCTGGTCGCGCAGCACATCCAGCGGCCGTTTGCCTTGAACGTGATGCGCGCCGAGGTGTTGCGAGCCGGGTTGCTCAAAACGGGTCTGCCTGAGGTTGTTGCCGATGCCGTGGTATCGATGAAGACGCGGCAGGCGCGTGGCGCCTACGACATCGTCAGCGGTGACATCGTGCGTTTGACCGGAGGCACGCCATGTTCCCTGGCCGAGATTCTGGCGAGTACCGCCGGAGGACTGGGGCAGTCGTAGCCCCGCACTTGCTGGGTGCTTTGCCGCGCCAGTCGACGAAGGCCCCGCACCACCGGTGCAAGCCTAACGCGGTGCACTCCAGCGCGATACGAGGGTTTATATCGCTTGGGCGGGCGTGCCAGCCTTAGGTGTTTAGTCCCGTGGTTTGATGGTTTGGATTGATGATGAATTTTTCTGGCTCTGAAGTCCAGATTTTGCAGACGTATTCGTAAGGGGTAAGGCCGTTCAGGGTCTTGAGTCTTCGCCCGAAGTTATAGGCTGCCATGAAATCGCTGAGGTGTGTCCTCAACTGCTCATGACTGTCGTAATGGAAGCGT
>NZ_BANH01000087.1 GCF_000964465.1 Gluconobacter thailandicus F149-1 = NBRC 100600
CCTCGCCGCAACCATCATGTTCTGGCTATGAGTCCTGAGCCTAGCCTTTTCGACATTCCTAATCGGGAATCTTACAAACAGCGCAAACGCCAAAAGAAGAACAATATCCGCAAAGAAGAGAGGCCAGAAGCTGAAACTCAGGCATCCAGCCATCTGCCATTTGTTTTTCTGGGCAAAAATAGCACTGATCTGCTGCTGAACCCGGATGGAGATATGAATCCTGCTTTGGACAGCAAAGGCTTTGGCGCTTACGCACTTGGTGGATCATCTCCCGGTGTGCCTGTCACGCATCAAGTCGATATCACTACCTCGAGAACATGGTCCATTGCAGCGACTAAGAAAACATGTCGTCTAGGAGATATTCGCGAGCACCATCCCGAGCAGCTTCATAGATACAAACCGCAAGTGGCTTCCGTGAGGGAACGTGTTTTGATGTGCGAGGAGCTTCGCAAGGCCATCAAGGACGTGCGTTCTGAAGACTGTGGTTGGCTGATCAGGGCCGAACGCGAAAGACGGCATAAAGAATATATGGGAAACACTGCGATTTCCCTGATAAAACCTGTGATCGCGAGAGTTTTGAATACCAAAGGCGCAGTCAGAGTGGTATAATAATTCATTAAATTCAATGAGTTATATTTATGTGCAATGCAACAGATGCAATAAATCTTACTGCCCCTACAGGCAATCCTGACGCTATTTTTCTGACCGGTGAAGCGGTTTCGGATGTGGCGGACAGGTGTTCGGCAATAGAGCCCTATCGGCGAATATCCGCCGATTATGGGTCAATAGACGTTCTTCGTCTGCTAATGAACGATGTGCCGCACATCTTGCTCTACTTAAGAGATGCCGACACAGGCTGGTTTTGGGAACGCTCAACGCTGACCAAGGAATTAAAAGCAGCAACACCCGAAGCTCTTAAAATCTGTCGAGCGACATTTGGCCCCCTATTGATCGGAGAATTACTTTCGGCGCATCCGGAGAGCATATGATAGCAACGTATGGAAACATTAATTGATGCAATAAACTAAAATTTTTGTTTTCTCAAAGGTTGAATCGTAGGGGCACATTTCTTCAGTGTAGGCTGAACACGATTCCACCATCCAGTTGCACCTCCGAACAAGGAATTGAAAGCTCGAAATTCGATTGCTGTCTTGTTATCAGGCAGCGGCATGAAAATAGCGCTCCATACTAACATTGAGGCGGCACCGCGCATTTCTTCAGCTACTCGAGCCTGAGGAGGAGAGTGCATTGATGCGATAGTAATAACCCCAGGATCTTGCGAGAGATCATTTTGGGCATTGTAGTTCAAGCACTCAGCTATTTCTTCATAATTTCCATTTGCTTGCGTGTATTCAGGCGTCAATTCTCTGTCTGAGCTTGAGCATCCGCTTAACGATACAACTAAAGCAATCATAAAAATTGAATTTCTTTTCATAAAATTTACCTTTCTTTTTTATTACTAATTCTTCGGCAAAAGGGCAGGGGCAAGAACGATATTCAAGCCGGGGTAATCAATCTTTGAAATGGCCTGATGCAGTATAGCGATTTCAAATCCGCTCCCGTCTTCGTCAAGCCCATACGCCTCCGCCACATCTTCAGCTTCATGCCCCATGACTGCATCTCTTAAAGTTTTATCAACACCTGCATTGCGAAGTGCCCGTTTCACCGTATGACGGAAGCTGTGAAATGCTTTTGCCCTATCTGGCACCGATCTTCGTGCATATCGCCCCCACCACTGCGAGAACGGCCCGCTTTCCGCCTTCTCGCTGCCAGTTTTGACGAGCGGGAATAACTTTGTGTCTGATCCGACACTACCTTCACGACACTGAGCAACGTAATCCAAGAAACCCAGACGCTTGATTTCATCGTGCAGCGGCACCTTGCGGCGTGCGTTCTCGGTTTTGCCGTCGCGAATAAACAATAGGTCAATGCCGTTTTCCTGCGACACGTCGCCAAGCCTCAAGCTGCCGATTTCATTAAGACGTGCACCTGTGAACAGGGCAAGGATTGGCATCCATATCGCCGCCTCACCTGCACCCCCACTCGGTCTTTCACCATTGCTGAATACTGAAGACGCAAAAAGCACTTTCAGTTCTTCCAAGCTGTATGGCAATCGCTTTGGTATTTTTGACGCTGGCCCTTGGCACGAACGCCACGCGACACCACAGTATCGACATATCCGTTTTCAGACGCCCATTGTAGTGCCACTGACACGCCAGAGATATGCTTGGCATTGATCGTCCCTGCACTCAGACGTCGCGCATCTGAAAGAGATTTATATCGCTCTATGATCTTATCTGTGGTCAGCGCTCTGTCTGCCACCTTCAAAACAGCGGGGAACTGAAGTAGCGCATCTTTGAAGGCGGCGATATGCTTTTTGTTAATATGCGCAACATCCATATCGCCTTGAAGATCAATGAAGCGCCTGACAGATGCTCGATACCCCTTCACGGTTGCCAGTTTTGGCTTTCGTTCAACGGCATATCGTTCGAAGGCCTCACTCAGAAGTAGGCCAGCCGCTTGCGGCGATGATTGCATGATGGGTGAGTCTTGAATGGGTGGCAGTATTTTAGGCGAAACCGTAGCCGCAGACGATTTTAGTTCTGCGTCCGGGTAAATGCCCTCTGGCAGAATTGGAAAGTTGGGCATGTAATCAAGATCATCCTGCGACCAACGCAATTGCGTCTCGGCCAATAGGCTTTCAATATGAGCATAATGTTTCGCCAGTGCGGTGAAGCGCTGATCATGTTCCTGAAACGGGATACCAAATTGGGTCAAAACTTCGCGCGCCTTAGCATACCCACGCGAAAAGTCATGCCGCTGGCGTTCTGTCGTCATCATTTCAAGTTTGTGCTCAGCAATGTTGCCCATTGCCTCCCGAGACTCCTGGCGCAAATCGTCTAGGTCAGGGATATCGCTCTCATGCGTTCCCCGCATCAAATCGCCGCTCATATAGAGGCGCTGTGCCTCGTTTAGCTCGCGATAGAACCAAGCCTTCACCAGCTTTTCCAGATCGGCTTTCGTGCCGTTCATCTCATTCAATCTCATCCACAAACTATCCAGCCGCAAACGTATAGTCGCCGCCAGCGTCAAAGCCATTCTTCTATTGTCTGTGCGAAGGGAAAAGACCAGTTCCCGCCGCATCTGTGCAAACGGGACTAAAACCGGCACCCGAACACGAAACGCATACTGATCGCCACGCCTAAAAATATTGGCGGAGAGACGAAAAGACATACAGTGCGACATACAAATGCGGGCTCAGCATGGCCGAAGCCACCTCAAAGTGGCTTTTTTCACTTATATTTCAATGGGATACTAACCCGTGGCGGAGAGAGAGGCGAGCGAACGAGGACTATAACCTTCTGAAATAAAGAAATTTATTTCAAAGAGACAGATATGAATACCCCCACCGATACCCCCAGAATATTTTTATAGACGCGACACGCTCAAATCGCTTTTCGCTTGCACGGGGTTCGGTGCCTTACAATTTCAATCATCCGGAAATTCCGGAGGGTTCAGCCGTCAAGGATTCCTTGACAGCTGAACTATTGGGCAATCCTCAACAGTTGGGAATTTTCCAATAGTTCAATCCTGCGTAATCTCATCCCAGACAATCGGGGCAATAACGACAGCGCAAAGCAGGACGAAGACGATCAGGGCGACAACGGCTATTTTTTCGAACATGCCCGCACCTGGTCACGCAGCCCGATATAGTCACCAATCCAGCGCCCGGTCTGGGGCTGCGGGTTCGCTCTGATCTCCGTGGCTAGGGCTTTTTGATCCGCTGCCGAGTAAGTCACCAGCGTGGGGCAGGGCACGTAGCGCACGGACGTGCAGCCGGTGAGAGCAAGGGCCAAGACGAGCCACTTCATGCGCTACCACCATCGAGCCGAGCAAGCACGCCATCCTCAGTCGCAGGCTTATCCGCCTGAGCCTGTGCCATCGCTTCAGCCTTTTCAGTGATTGCTGTTGCGCTATCAGCTGCGGCTTTTGCAGTCGTGACGGACGCATTGTTCTTCCCGGCCCGGTACGAGAACCAGATCAGCCAGGCGACAAAGGCGAGGGCAATGATGCCCCCGCCGATGTAGACGTACTGGATCAAGCGGTCGCAGCCGTTTCAGTCGTGGTCGTCTTCGTTTCCAGCGCCGTGACGAGGGAAGCGATGTTGCCGGCTAGACCGACAAGAGCCGCCTTCGCCGCTACTGTGTCGCAGTTCGGATCCAGCTTCTCGATGATGAAGCCGCCGAGAACCGGGAGCAGTTCCTGTCCGAGTGCGCCAGCTTCCTGAATGAGTGTGTCAGTTGCCATGATGGCATTTCCTTCTGAGTGGGTTGGGGTGTCCCGCAGTCAATCCGCGACTGGTGCCGTGGGCTTGCTGAGGATTTCGGGGATGGCAGCCTTCACCTCCGCTGCGTCTTCGCGAGCGACAGGAACGGCGGTAATACCCGGACGCAGGCGAGGGAGCGCCCATCCGATGCAACCGCCAATGGCCGACATCAATTCGTAAAGTCCGGCCCACTTGCTCGTCGCTTCCGGAGGCTGGATCACGGCGCGCAGGATCGCGCAGCCAACAATCAGCCAAGCCGGATAGATCAGATATTGAGCCGGGATCAGATCGGGCAGCAGCACCAGCAGAGAGCCGACACCGCCAGCCTTGAGGAAGGTGTTGACGTTCGGGTTCATGCCGCGATGGCCTCCGCAAAGAAGGCGACATTCGCGGCCGCATCAGCCGCGCCCTGTGCCGTGTTGTAATGGTTTTTGTGGTACGCGCTCAGTCCGGCTGCATCGGTGGAGGCGGGCAAGGCATCTCGAGCGCGATAGAACCGGATACGAGCCATTGCGCAGGCGTAGCGCAGGTTCGTGATGAGCTGCTGCTGACGTGTCAGATCCGAGGCCAGCATGGATTGCAACTTTGTCGCTAGCCGCGACTGAGCTGGGAAGCGCAGAAAGTTCGTCCAGCAGTCGTCATGAGTGGCTGGCTCCATCTGCCAAATCCCAAGAGCAGGGCCGCCGCCAACCTGCCGGACATAAGCGGCGCGGCTTTCCGCAAGAGCCGTTCCCGTCAGCAGGTTCTCAGCTGCAGGAGACCAGAGCCCGAGCGCGATCAGTGTAGGCCGCACGATCTCGTACTTGAGCTGGCGAACGTCGAGACCGGTCACGTGTGAAGCGCCTGCCAGAAATGGAGAAGCCGCTCACCGTAGATCGCCAAGAAGGCGAGGATCGTGACCGCCATGGCGCCAGCCCATTTGAAAAAGGACATACCGCCAAGAAGGGTGCTAATCATGCTTTTGAGGTCGCGCAGGTCAGTGTCCTGCCGCTCCCCACGCATCCGGCCTTCCGTCTGGACCTCGCTGAGTTTCACCTGAATGGCCGTCATACCAACCTCCAAGGCTGTGATGCGTCGTTCGTGGTCGTCAAAGCGCGGGTCCGCAGCCGCTGGCATAGCGTCACCCATCGCTGCCCACCTCAACAGAATAGCCCCACTGCGCATCCAGCCAGGCGAGGCGACCCTCAAACCAGTC
>NZ_BANH01000086.1 GCF_000964465.1 Gluconobacter thailandicus F149-1 = NBRC 100600
TACGAATCTGGGGGTTAGAGGTTCAAGTCCTTTCGGGTGCACCATCTTACTTTTGGCTTTGCTGAAAAATCATACTGTGTAAGCACCCGTAGCTCAACTGGATAGAGCACCAGACTACGAATCTGG
>NZ_BANH01000085.1 GCF_000964465.1 Gluconobacter thailandicus F149-1 = NBRC 100600
CCGCCGCAAGGCTCTGGATCAGATCCTTTGTCAACGTGACCTAACAGAAACTAAAAATTCTTTCCAAAAAAGAACGAACTCCACCACCACTGATAGGAGCAAGTGATATTAGAAACAATTTCCCCCCATATATTACAGAGAAACCTGCTCCATCATTATGCCCGGCGCGCCAAAGCCAGTTTCAGACTGAACAGCAGAAAGACGCCCCCTGTCAGACGATCCATACGGCGCACCACGACGGGGCTGGACAAAAACCGCCCCAACGGGATGGTCAGCGCGACCAGCAATCCAAGCCACGCGAAAGACAGCACTGCCTGAATAGCCGTAAGGAGCAAAGAAAATTCCTGAACATTGACATGTGGCGGAATGAACTGCGGCATGAACGTCATGTAGAAGACGCCAACCTTTGGATTGAGCAGATTACTCAAAAGGCCACGACGAAACGCGGCTCCAGCTTCCGGGCGGTTTGTCAGTTGCCCGACAGCAGCTTCTTCCTGCTCATGAGCAAGCGAGGAGCGTGGATGAAGCAACAGCTTGATGCCCATCCATCCCAAATAGAGCGCCCCTGCCAACTTAACGGCCGTGAACGCCGTTTCAGAGGCGGCAAGCAGGGCCGTCAGGCCGAACGCCGCACCCAACCCCCAGACTGCAAGCCCAAGACAGATTCCCAGAACGGCGGCCAACCCGGCTTTCCAGCCCGATGTCGTGGCTGTTCGCAAGGTCATGGCCGTATCGAGACCTGGGGTCACGGTGAAAATCGCTGCGGTGGCGGCAAACGCAAGAAGGGGAAGCAGATAGGGATGCATGGCCAAACCATACACCCGCTTCTTCTGCCCCCCAATCCCCGATCAGGCCAGTTCAACTTCCTTTTGAACGGCCGGCATACGGATCAGGTAATCAAAGGCGGAAAGAGATGCCTTCGCCCCCTCGCCCATCGCAATCACGATCTGCTTGTAGGGCACAGTCGTCGCATCACCAGCCGCGAAAATGCCCGGGACAGACGTCGCACAATGGTCGTTAATAACGATCTCACCATACGGACTCAGGTCCAGAGAACCCTTGAGCCAGTCCGTATTGGGTAGCAGCCCGATCTGCACGAACACACCATCCGTCTTGATGTGATGCAGCCCACCATCCGCATCGCTGTAGGTCAGGCCGGTCACTTCCTTGCCATCGCCTTCGATCTTCGTGGTGAGCGCGCTCATCAGAACCGTGACGTTTGGCAGGCTCAGCAGCTTGTCCTGCAAAACCTTGTCCGCCTTTAGATGCGCGCCACGCTGCAGAAGCGTGACATGGGACACGATGTTGGCCAGATCAATCGCAGCTTCCACACCACTATTGCCGCCCCCGGTCACGACAACCGGGCGTCCCTTGTAGAATGGGCCATCGCAATGCGGGCAATAAGCCACGCCCTTCGTGCGATAGTCTTCCTCGCCAGGAACACCAAGCTGACGCCAACGCGCCCCTGTCGCCAGAATAATCGTCTTGGACCGCAGGGTCGCTCCGCTTTCCAGAACAATCTCGTGCAATCCACCTGGCTGCTTTATGGGAACCAGTTTCGCAGCTTTCTGGGAGGCAATAATCTGCACGTCATACTGGCGCACATGGGCTTCCAGCGCTCCGGCCAACTGCGGACCTTCCGTTTCCTTCACGGAAATGAAGTTCTCGATCCCAGCTGTATCCATGACCTGTCCGCCAAAGCGATCAGCCACAAGTCCGGTCCGCAGGCCTTTACGCGCTGCATAGATGGCAGCCGATGCACCGGCAGGGCCAGCGCCCAGCACAAGCACATCAAACGGTGCCACATCCTTCAGCTTGGCAGCTGCGCGCTCAACGGAAGACGCATCCAGCTTGGCAAGAATATCCGCGACTTCCATACGGCCAGATGCGAATGGCTCCCCGTTCAGATAGACCTGAGGCACAGAACGGATACCGAGACGCTCCACTTCTTCAGGGAAGTCCGCGCCATCAATCGCCGAATGATGGATCTTCGGGTTCAGAACGCTCATGGCGTTCAGAGCCTGCACGACATCCGGGCAGTTCTGGCAGGACTGGGAGAAATACGTCTCGAAATGGAAGTCCCCATCCAGCGCCTTGATCTGTTCAACAAGATCGGCCTCGATCTTGGGCGGGTGCCCACTGACCTGAAGCAGACCCAGAACCAGAGACGTGAACTCATGCCCCATGGGCAGGCCAGCAAACGTCACCTGTTCCACGGAACCGGCACGGCGGATCACGAAGGAGGGGCGGCGCGATGCTGTTCCGGCGTCGGAAAACGTCACCTTGTCTGACAGGCTGGCAATATCTTCCAGCAATCCGCGTACTTCGGCAGAGCGGTCGTCAGAGCCAAGCGTGGCTTCGAGCACGACGTCGCTCCGCAGGTACTCCATATAGGCGCGCATCTGGGTTTTCAGGTCGTCCTGAAGCATCGTTTTCTCCAGCGGTTTTGTAAGAAAAAATTCTTGTCAAAATCCTGCCTCTCCTGGAGAGGCAGGAGGATGGTGAGGCTGTCCTGCCTCACCGGGCAGGATCAGATCTTGCCGACGAGGTCGAGGGACGGCTTCAGCGTTGCGCTGCCTTCCTTCCACTTGGCCGGGCAGACTTCACCCGGGTGGCTTGCGACGTACTGTGCAGCCTCGATCTTGGCGAGCAGTTCGGTCGCGGAGCGGCCAACGCCACCAGCCGTGATCTCAATGTACTGAACCTTGCCTTCCGGATCGAGCAGGAACGTACCACGATCAGCCAGACCAGCTTCTTCGATCAGCACACCGAAGCTGCGGGAAATGGTGCCCGTCGGGTCGCCAAGCATCGTGTACTTGATCTTGCCGATGGCCGGGGACGTGTCGTGCCAGGCCTTGTGCGTGAAATGCTTGTCCGTGGAGACAGCGTAGAGTTCAACGCCCAGCTTGTCGAAAGCGGCCTGGTTGTCAGCGAGGTCTTCCAGTTCCGTCGGGCAGACAAACGTGAAGTCAGCCGGGTAGAAGAAAAAGACGGACCACTTGCCGCGAACGTCTGCGTCCGTGACGGTCAGGAACTTGCCGTCGCGGAATGCGTCGGTCGAGAAGGGTGCCAGCGGCGAATTGATGCGAACCATCAGAAGGTCTCCTGCTTTGTCGCTCGTGTTGTGTTGCGGAACCTATGTCCCACAGAATGAGAGGGACAGGAAACAGTTCCTGTCAATATGATTGATCGGTCAGACCGAACAGAGATTAAACCCTCATCAGCAATGCCTATCTTATATCAGCGCCACTGGCCAGACCTTCAAGCCCACTGCCGCTGAAAGGCATTCAGCTTTGCAAGATAGGTTTTCCGTTGCGCCGCACTGATCCAGGAGGCTTCAAAGCTGTTGCGTGCCAACGTCAGAAGATCCTGCTTGCTCAGGTTTGCATCCCCCTGCGCCACAATCAGGCTTTCCGCGACGTAATCGCCCTTCATGTAAGCCGGATCATCGGACGCTACAGTCACTTTCAGGCCACGATCCAGCATCCCGCGGATGATGTTGATGTTCTCGCCATTTTCCCGCAGCCACCCACAGGCAACAGGACAGACTGTGAAAGCAGTTCCCCGACGCTTCGCAATCGCCACGAGATCCGGCCGCTCCAGAATATTGCCGCCATGGTCGATCCGGTCTGCCTGAATGTCTTCCAGAACCTGCCGGATATGCTCATGCGTATCGAACTGGTTCAGATCGCAGTGCATCGTCAGGTGGAAACCTTCCTTCCTCGCCCGGGCAAAAACATCCCGGAACTTGTCAGGCGGGTTGTTCTTCTCGTCTGAATCCAGCCCAATACCCACGATATGCTGGCGGTACGGAAGCGCACTTTCCAACGTCTTCATGGCGGATTCAGCAGTCAGTTCCCGCTCGAAGCAGAGCACAAGCTGAGAGTCGATTTTCAGGTTCTTCCGGGCATCTGCCTGCGCGCGGGTCAGACCATTCATGACTGTGGAAAAAGCAATGCCACGATCCGTATGCATCTGCGGATCAAAGAACATCTCGGTGTACAGAACGTTCTGGGACGCGGCTTTCGTCAGATAGGCATAGGTCAGCTCATAGAAATCCTGCTCCTTGAGCAGAACAGTTTTGCCTTCGTAGAAAATTTTCAGAAAGCTCTGAAGATCGTGGAAGTTGTAGCTGTCCCGCATCTCTTCCACGGTCTGATAAGGAAGCGTCACACCATTCCGTCGGGCGAACCGGAATTTCATTTCCGGTTCCAGCGTTCCCTCAAGATGCACATGCATCTCAGCCTTTGGCATAGCGTAAATAAACGCCGTCAGATCATCACTGCCGGGAGACGGCACTGCCGCTGCTCGGGCGCCAAGTGCGAAAGTCCCCGCAAAAAGCGTCGTGTTTGCCAGAAAGGCCCTGCGCCCGAACTTCATCCTGTTTTCCTTCTTATCCCGTCGGCAAAATCAGCCTGACCATCTGACAGGATGTTGCGAAGCCGATCTGATAACAAGACGAGAAAACAGGATGACCCGGATGGATTTTGCGATCAGGCGGTTAGACCACCGTCCACCGGCAGGGAAGCACCCGTGATGTAGGAGGCTGCCGGGCTGGCAAGGAAACCTACAAAATCAGCGATATCCGCTACATTGCCGTAAGACTCCGTCGCCGTGAAGCTGCGGATCAGTGCAGCACCTTCGCCATCTGCCGGGTTAAGATCGGTGTCGATCGGACCTGGCTCCACAACATTGACGGTGATGCCCTTTGGTCCCACGTCACGTGCAACACCCTTCGCGAAACCTTCCAGAGCCGCCTTCGTCGCCGCATATAGGGAAATCCCCGGGAAAGGCGCCCGCGCGCCGAATGCAGAGCCAATGTAGATCAGACGACCGCCCTGCCCCATGTGCTTTACGGCTTCCATCGTCTCAACCATGACGGCACGCACGTTAAGGTTCAGCACTTTGTCGATCTGCTCAACACTCATCTGGTCGATAGGGCCATAGGGGTAGATACCAGCATTACAAACCAGAGCGTCCAGACGACCGAACGTCTCAACAGCTTTGGCAACAACCGCAATATTGCCTTCTGCCGTTCCGCCATTAGCCTTGATGGCAACGGCCTTACGGCCCTTGGCTTCGATCTGGCTGACAACAGCCGCGGCAGCCTTTTCGTTGCTGGCATAGGAAATGGCAACGTCATAACCATCTGCGGCGAGACGAAGTGCGATTGCGGCACCGATACCGCGGGAACCACCGGTCACAAGAGCAGCGCGCTGGGACATGGTTCTTGATCCTTCCTCTGGAAAATGTGTGGAACCTTATACGCCCTGCAATCAGGTGTGTCTTCCAGGCACGCATGACCCTTTGAAATTTTTAACAGGTAAAACCGCACTTCCATATTTTTAAGTTCGATCATATCTATAATTCCATGAGCTATGTCCCCCTTTCCGGCCTGTCCCTGCGAGACATCGAATATGTCGTGGCGGTGGACGATCTCCGCAACTTTTCCCGTGCCGCCGAGCGCTGTGGTGTCAGCCAGGCTGGCCTGTCCGAACAGGTCCGCAAGCTCGAACAGCTTCTGGATGTCACACTGTTCGAACGCTCGCGCCGTCATGTCGCGCCCACCCCGGATGGAGAGCGCCTGATTGCACTCGGTCGAGACGTTCTGGCGGCCGCGCGCAATCTTCTGGAAGTGGCGAGGGCACGCACAAGCCCATTGGATGGCATCCTGCGCCTTGGCGTCATCCCAACACTCGGGCCGTATTACATTCCGGGCATCCTGCCCCATCTGCGGAACGGCTATCCAAACCTGCAGCTTCGCCTCACTGAAGGCATGACCGACACTCTGGTCCACGCTCTGCGAAACAACGAGCTTGATCTGGCACTGATGGCCCTTCCCGCACCGTCGGATGCTCTGGAAACCATTCCGCTCTTCGAAGAGGCATTTCTGGGTGTCTTCCCGGCGACACATGAGCTTTCCGGCAAAAACAAGATCTCTCTGAAGCAGCTTGGTCGCCCTGATCTGCTCCTGCTGGAGGACGGACACTGCCTGCGCGATCAGGCGCTCTCCATCTGCCCGACGGTGCCCCGTCAGCGTGAGCCCAGACTGGCAACCAGTCTTGAAATGCTCTGGCACATGATTGGCGCCGGGGAGGGCTTTTCCCTGATTCCAAAACTGGCCCTGCGGAACAGAATGGATTTTGAGAGCCTTATTACCATACGCCCACTCTCTGAACCTGAAGCCAGCCGGACGATCGGTCTTGCCTGGCGTGCCTCTGACCCACGCGCATCAACGTTCCGCGAGCTTGGTAAATTTCTCCGTCAGAATACGCCTGATGGATGCAAAATATATTCAGCCTGAACCGCGGGTTCGCCATGACGTTCACACAGAGCACAAAAGAACAAACAAGACGCACACACGCCCAGGATCGTGGTCTCAACAAAAAGGCCCGAAACTCACACCCTGAGACGCACCCCGGATCAGGTGCGGAGAAAAGAGGCTTTCTGTGAAGAATGTGCTCATCGGTACATTCCTGCGGCGCGCGGGAGCACCCGAAATTCTGGGCATCATTCCCGGCCTGAGTATCAACGACCCTCTTCTGGCTGCCGTTCTGGACTTCGACACACCACTCCTGCTGTTGCACGAAGGAACAACGCATGGCGAAGGGCCAGTCTGGGATACCAAAGGAAACCGTCTGCTTTGGTCGGATGTCATATCCCGCCGACTGATGGCATGGCATCCGGACGGTCATGTGCACACGGTGCTCGACCCTACATGGTTCATCAACGGCAACGCCCTGCTCCCGGATGGAACAATGGTCCATTGTGAGCATGGGCGACGCTGCGTCAGTCTTTCTTGCTCTGGAAAAGAGGCGCTTCCTTTCATCACCCATTATCAGGGTGGAAGACTGAACGCCCCTAATGACATTGTTCTCGGCCCAGACGATACAATCTGGTTTACCGATCCTGTCTTCGGCATCCGTTCACCACGCGAAGGGTATATCGCTGATCCCGAACTGCCTCATCGCAGCGTTTACCGATATCACCTGCCCAGCGCCACGCTGACACGCATGGCGGATCTGGATCAGCCGAATGGTCTGGCTTTTTCACCGGACGGTCAGACGCTGTATGTCTCGGATACATCACGGGCGATCGGGGGCGCCACCCACTCCATTCAGGCTTTCACTGTCACAGAAGACAGCACGCTTTCTGAGGAGCGCCCTTTCTACAGCATTGAAAACGGTATTCCCGATGGACTGACCGTTGACCAGCGGGGTTGGATCTGGACGACGGCTGGCGACGGCATTCATATTCTGGATCGTTCAGGATGTCCGCTGGGCTTTATCCCCCTGCCCTACACGCCCACCAGTTGTACATTCGGCGGCCCCGACAACCGCCGCCTGTTCATCACCTGTAACCAGCATCTGCTGGCACTGGATCTCCGGGATTAACATCCGGACATGACTGACCAAAAATTATTTGGACGTATCACACGCCTTCTTTGAGCCCGGGAAATCCGAGCAGACAACCTTCCCCATGCTCCACTGATAGTCTTTTTCGTCACTAGCCATACCGTTCGGAGTGACCTGCGTCATCACGGCGGAGAGTTCCGAAACATGCCCCGCGGTATACTTCAGTTCGATATATCCGTTGTAAGCGCCAGGGTTCTTGTTGGCACTTTCGAAATAACTGGCTTTGTGATCCTTGCCCGGCACACCAAGAATTTGCGTGACCTGTGCAGGCGTTGCTTTCTGGAGGCTCCGAAGCAGGTCTTCCGTAAAGCTGCGGCACGTCACATCCGGGCGTTCATCTTCACCGGGAAGCGCCGTCCAGCAACCATTCTGACCGGGGAACCCGGACGCCGCCGACGCAGTCCCGGCTGCGCCGAACAGACTTCCCGCCACCAGCATGAGGCCCATTGCGCGCTTTACTGTCATCATTCTGTCCTGCTCCTGCCGGTCTGTTCGTCATCTGCCAGATAGGGTCGGCAGGTACTTCTCAACTGGTGCTCTTGGGATAAAGCCGGTTGACCACCTTTTCCATCGTCAGCCCCTGCACGACGATTGTAAAGACCACAACACCATAGCAAACCGGCAGCAGCGTTTCCCGAAGCTCGCCCGGCGGTAACCCCAGAGCCAGAGCTACGGAAATGCCTCCCCTGAGCCCACCCCAGGTCAAGACACCGAGAGCCTTTCCACGCTCACCTTTCTGAAGATGAACCGGCATTGTGGAAAGAAAGACACTCAGCCCACGGACAATGACGGACAGGGGAATAATCAGCAGGGTCGCCACCAGATTTGGAAGATGCGGCGTGATTTCCAGAAGCTCGAAGCCAATCAGCAGAAACAGAAGAGCATTCAGGATCTCGTCAATCAGCCCCCAGAACGTCGTCAGTTCCTGACGGGAATTCGCAGGAATGGCGCGCTTACCTGCATCAGTGGCCAGCCACATCCCCGCCACAACGACCGCAATCGGCCCTGACATATGCAACGCACTTGCAAGACTATACGTACCTGTCGCCAGCGCCAGCGAAGCAAGGAGGTCAATCTGCATGTCCTCCACACCTCGAATGATCTTCAGGGTGAGCCAGCCCGTCACCCCACCCAGAAAACCACCCCCCACAGCCTCGATCAGAAACCGTACGACAAAGTCCGTCATGGCAACGCTCTGCACTTCGCCTGTCGCCACGCCGATCACCGTTCCGAAAATTACGACGCCCACACCGTCATTGAACAGGCTTTCACCCGCGAAAACGGCCTGCAATGAGTCTGGCAGGCCCAGCCGACGCAGCATCCCCACGACCGAAACCGGGTCGGTTGGCGCAAGGATGGCCCCCAGGACAACGCACCAGCTAAACGGCACATGCATGCCCAGCAGCGGAAAAACAAACCACGCCGCTCCCGCAAGAAGCGCCACGGCCAGCACCGTTCCGAAAATTGCGAGTGCTGCAACGGCTTTTCCACGCGCAAGCAGAAGTCCCAGATTAACCTGCATGGCGCCTGCAAACAGCAGGAAGGACAGCGCCCCTTCCAGAAAAGTCTCGGGCAGATTGACCTGCCCCAGCAGAGAGCGGGGAATGTGCTGAAGATCATAGCCGGGGATCAGGGGATTGATCAGCATGACCAGCATCGAAATGACCATGGAAATCAGAAGAATGCCGATTGTCATGGGCAGTTTGAGCAGACGCTCGTTCAGAACTCCAAAACACGTTGCCCCGACCATCAGCAACGCGAAAAGCCCTAGTGAATTCATTCGTTCTGCTCCCCCGTCAGCGCATCATGCACTGACCTTCCGCCGCCCACCCGCAAGTCCATCACGACGTATCTTCATACCGTCCATCAGACACAAAAGCTTCTGTAACAGGCAGAGTTTCCCCGGAAAAACTTCACCATATCGCGGTTCAGGGTTTCGATGTGCCATTACTTCGAAGATGCGGCAGCCGACTGGCCAAAAATCCGGCAACCGCTGCCTCTTCAGCGGACAAACCATGCTCCGGCATATCCAGAACATCCTGTGCGCGCTTTTGGAAAGCCGTCCGGAGTGTTCCATCCAGATGACCATCCACCACACAGGGATTGATATAGCTTTTCCGGCAAACGGCAGGCGTATTGCCAAGCCGTGCCGCCACGGATTTTACCGCCTCGACAACCTGCTTTTTTGCTTTCGCTTTCGTGTCATAACCGCTGAAGGCACACAGCGTGACGGCAGCCAGTTGCGTGGCAGCCCAGGTACGAAAATCCTTGGCGGTAATGTCTTCGCCAGTAATGGTCTGAAGATACTCATTCACGTCCTGTGAATGGACGTCATGCCGTTCCCCATTTTCGTCCAGATACTGGAAAAGTCGCTGCCCTGGCAGATCTTCCAGTCTGGAAACAAGCCGCGCCAGTCGGGCGTCGGACATATCCAGGTGCTGTTCAATCCCATGCTTGGCCCGGAAATCAAGCGTGACATGCTTTCCATGTACATCCACATGCCGGTGCCGCAAGGTCGTCAGGCCATAGCTCCGGTTTTCGCGCGCGTACCGGTCATTCCCGATACGAGCCATGGTCCGTTCCATGATGAAGACAATCGCCGCGAGAACACGCTCACGATCCAGCTTCTTTCGCGCCAGATCCTTTGCAACCTGTGCTCTCAAAGCAGGCAGATGTTCACTGAACACAAGCATTCGACCAAACTTGGCGACGTCCCGTGTTTCCCGCCATCTGGGATGATAACGATACTGCAACCGCCCCCGGGCATCCGTGCCTACAGCCTGCAAATGACCGTCCGGGTCAGTACAGATCCAGACGTCACGATACGCCGGTGGAATACCCAGACGTTTCAGACGCGCGATGACCTGCTGATCCGTAATACGGTCGCCGGCAGGATCGTAATAGGCAAATCCCTTACCCACTTTTCGGCGTGTAATTCCCGGCTCAGTCCGGTCAACATAATGCAGCCCCGCGCGCCTGGCCTGTTTCTGCTCTGATGAAAGTCGTGCCGTCACGATTCTGTTGTTTCCTCTCCGTGCGCCTGTAACAGCGTGCTTCAAGAGCGGGAGTTTCGTCAGATCCGCTTACGGTTCCTGATACTTCCTGACATGACACCTGCTATTTTGCAGGCGACGTACAAAAAGGATATTTCACAACAGGGAAACCGCCATGAAACGATTGTTCTGGGGATGCGGACTGCTCCTGCTTACAAGCTGTGCGTCTCACACACCTTCCGACATGTCGGAAACTGCCGATGGCAGTGAGGGCGCACCTTATACCCAGACGGCTGGAGGCCCAGGTGGGGGACATGGCGGCAGCAACAGTCTCTGGTCAGACGTGTTCCGCACAGCCCTTCAGACCGGAATGGGCTTCATCCATCACTGAACGAAGCCAGAATCCTTACTTGTCCTCGTAGCTCAGTCGCCACTCGGCAGGCTCCGCATCTGCGAGAGCGTACCATTCCTGCATGAGCGGATGCGCCAGTAGCGTCTGAACCCATGTCTTCACAGCCGGATCAACATCCAGCTGATAGGTCTGAATCCGGATGGCGACAGGTGCGTACATGCAGTCAGCAACCGTCATACTCCCCCCGAACAGGTAAGGCGTGGCCGTACCGGATCGCAGAAGCGCCCCCTTCAGTGTGTCGCTCAGCAGGGCAACATCCTTGGCAAGATCTTCGCCGATCTCTGCCAGAGGGGCAGGAACGCGCTCCACATCCATCGGGCAGTTCTGCCGGATCGGGCGAAAACCGGCATGCATCTGCGCGCTGATGCTCCGGGCATGGGCACGCACCACACGATCCTGCGGCCAGAGAGACGGCTCATGCTCGGCACAGTATTCGCAGATCGCCAGACTTTCCCAGACATGCGCGCCGTCATGCTGAAGATACGGCACCAGCTTGTTGGGAGAGAGCGCATGGATTTCCGTGGTCTTGCCACCGCCCTTCAGCGCAATGACCTTTTCCTCAACATCCAGCTTCGCCAGTTTGACAGCCAGCCAGCCCCGGAGGGACCAGGACGAATACCGCCGCGACCCGATCAGAAGTGTCCCCGCCATGCTTACGCTCCCGCCAGAATAAACCCGCCGCCCAGAACACGGCTTCCATCATACAGAACACAGGCCTGACCCGGCGCAGGCATGGCCGGCTCCAGCAGTTCGACGACTGCTTCACCGTTTGCCAGTGGCTTCACAACCGCATCCCGAAGCTTTTCGCGAGCGCGAATCTGGACGCCACAGGAGACGCCTTCAGGCGGCGCATCAATCAGCCAGTTCATATCCCGCAAACGGATTGTCTTGCGCGTTTCGACTTCGGTTGCCTGAACCCGCGGTCCAACGACAATCCGGCGCTTGGGCACATCAATCCGCGTCACCATCTGGCGTTCACCAACAGCCGTATGGATATCTCCCAGCCGCTTGCTCTGACCAACCGTATAGCGCGCAACGCCTTCATGATGCCCAAGGACCTTGCCCTGCTCATCCACGATCTCGCCTTCACCCCGAATTTCGGGACGAAGTTTTTCCACGATATCGACGTAAGACCCGCTTGGCACGAAGCAGATGTCCTGACTGTCCGGCTTGGCCGCGATTTCCAGCCCAAGCTCCTGCGCCAACTCACGCACATGCGCCTTGTCCGGCATTTCGCCAAGCGGAAAGCGCAGGTAATCAAGCTGGTCTTTCGTCGTCGCGAACAGGAACCAGGTCTGGTCCCGCTCCGCATCAACAGGGCGATGCATTTCTGCGCCATCCGGGCCTTCCACGCGACGGACATAATGGCCGGTCGCCATGGCTTCACAACCCAGATCACGGGCCATCCCCAGAAGATCCGTGAACTTCACGCCCTGATTGCAGGCCACGCAAGGCACGGGGGTTTCCCCGCGTGCATAGGCGTCCGCGAAGTTCTCGATCACGCTGTCCCGGAAACTGCTTTCCGCATCAATGACGTAATGCGGGAAGTCCAGCTTATCCGCCACGGCACGGGCATCCATGATGTCGCGCCCGGCACAGCACGCGCCCGGCTTGGACGCCTGACCGTGATCGTAAAGCTGGAGTGTCGCGCCAATCACCTCGTGGCCCTGCCGTTTCAGAAGGGCGGCCACTACGGAGCTGTCCACGCCTCCCGACATGGCAACGAGGATACGCATGGTCTTCAGCCCGCCTTCGGAAGCTGAACGGTCAGGCCATTCAGGTCTTCGGTCATAACGATTTGGCAGCCCAGACGGGACGTCTGCTCAAGGCCGAATGCCAGGTCGAGCATGTCTTCTTCATCGTCGGTCGGCTCGGACAGCTTGCCAGCCCATTCCGGGTCCACGATCACATGGCAGGTAGCGCAGGCCAGCGAACCCTCACAGGCACCTTCAAGGTCAATGTCGTGCTTGTGGGCGATTTCCAGCACCGACAGGCCAACAGGGGCGTCAACTTCACGGCGGGCACCGTCACGTTCGATAAAGGTCATCTTGGGCATGGGCTGTCCGTCTTTTTCAGTCTCTTGAAGGTTGGCAGGTACGGACAGCCTCGATCAAAAGAGCCGCCGCACGGTCAATACCGGGCTTGGAGGTAGAGCGTCCGACCGACAGGCGCAAGCACCGCGATGCTTTCTCTGCAGAAAGTCCCATCGCCGTCAGCACATAGGACGGTGTAATTTCCGCCGCCGAACACGCCGATCCCGTAGACATGGCCACGTCCGGAACGCGTTCAAGGATGTCCGTCGCCCGCACACCGTCTGGCAGACAGATATTCAGAGCACCGGGCAATCGGGAGGCCTCGCCGCCATTCAGTTCGCAGTCCGGGAGCGCCGTTTTAATCTGCCCCCACAGATCATCGCGCAGGGCAGAAATCTGCTGAATATCTGCCTCCAGCCGCTGTGCAGCCAGTTCCGCCGCTTTCCCCAAACCGACAACCAAAGGCGTAGGAAGCGTCCCTGAACGAAACGCCCTTTCCTGTCCCCCACCTGAAAAGAGCGGCTGCAACCGAACACGGGGCCGACGCCGCACATACAACGCGCCAATCCCTTTCGGGCCATACATCTTGTGAGCGGAAAAAGACGCCAGATCGACGTCCGCCAGCGAGACGGGAAGCTTCCCGGCCATCTGCGCCATATCGGTGTGAAACAGGGCGCCTGCCCCCCGCACGATTCGTGACAGAGCCGGAATATCCTGCAACACGCCCGTCTCGTTATTAGCGGCCATGATGCTCACAAGCAGGGTTGGAACTTTCAGCGCATTTTGCAGTGCTTCAGCATCAACCTGTCCTTGAAAATCCACGCCCAGAACAACAGGCTCGAACCCTTCTGCTTCCAGATCCCGGACGGATTCCAGAACGCACTTATGCTCTGTGGCGACCGTAATAACCCGGCGGCGCTCATCACCCATACGCCCAAAATGCCGGACGCCCCCCTTGATGGCGAGGTTGTTGGCTTCCGTCGCACCAGACGTGAATACCAGTTCGCGCGCCTCCACACCCAACAGATCAGCCACACCCTGCCGCGACTGCTCTACAGCCTGAGCCGCCTTCTGTCCCGGTCCGTGCACGCTGTGCGGATTGCCATAATCCTCGGCAAACCACGGCAGCATCGCGTCCACGACAGCCGGATCGCAGGGCGTGGTCGAAAAGTAATCCAGATAGATCATGAAACAGCCTTCCGCAGACGCGCTGCCATGCGCTCATATGCCGCACAGAACGCCTCAACCTGCTCTTCCCGCACATTCCAGGGCAACGACACGCGGATGGCCTGACTGGCGCCAGTCGTTTCTCCCATGGCTGTCAGCACATGCGATGCCGAGACTTTTCCGGAGGAACAGGCCGACCCGGCAGAGACGCAGAACCCGTCCAGATCCAGCGTCATAAGCTGCACCTGAGCCGCGACACCGTCGAGAATGAGGCAGCTCGTATTCGGCAGGCGCGGAACATCACGCCCAGCAACGCGCGCCCCAACTTCCATAGCTGCCTGCTCGACACGTTCCCGCAAACGATCAACATGGCTCCAGTCCTGCTTCTGTGCCTCTTCAAACGCAGTCGCCATGCCGAGAATTGCAGGGAGCGGCTGTGTGCCCCCACGCCGTCCACGTTCCTGCCCTCCACCGATCATCAGCGCATCGATCGGCTCATCCTGTGGCAGAAGCAGCGCACCCGCTCCCTTCGGGCCACCCATTTTGTGACCGGACAGTGCGACACTGCATTCCGTCAAGTCGAATGAAACACGCCCGGCGCTCTGAACAGCATCCACATGGAGATGCGCGCCCGAGTCGCGGCAGAGTGTTGCCACATCGCGCAACGGTGACAGGACACCGGTTTCGTTGTTGGCGGACATGACGCACACCAATGTCGGCACACCATCGGACAGTTTTTTCCGCAGGTATTCGAGGTCAAGAAGACCCTCTCCGTTCACAGGAATAATGTCCGCTTCAGGAGCTGCCTTGCGTACAGCATCGTGCTCCGTTGCACCGATCAGGATGCGCCGCCCACGACCGAACGCATGAATAGCCATGGCATCGGCCTCGGTGCCCCCTGACGTAAACACGCAAGTCCCGGGAATCCGCCCGAAACCGGCACTGATCTGGCCGCGGGCATTTTCCAGAAACCGTCTGGCTTCACGCCCTTCCGCATGCACGGAAGAGGGGTTGCCAGACAGCATCAATCCTTCCAGCACAGCCTCCCTTGCTGCAGGGCGCAGAGGCTCGGTTGCATTGGCGTCAAGATAGGTCGGAGCGGATGCGTTCGTCATGTTCCCTAGATCGTGCAGAGTTGCAGGAATCGCAATCCCGAGTCGATTTTGGTGGAAATTCGGGCTTTCAACTCGATATACAGACGCCCACCGGAAGGCAGGGCCGTAATCCTGCCGGACATAGAGCGAGAGTATACATGCCTGAAGTGATGTTCGCCGGCCCAGATGGCCGGCTTGAGGGTCGTTACCACCACTCCAGCGAACCAAACGCTCCCCTCGCCCTGGTGCTGCACCCCCATCCGCTCCACGGCGGCACCATGAACAACCGCATTACCTACACGATGTACCGCAGCTTCGAGAAGATGGGCTTCTCGGTCATGCGCTACAATTCGCGCGGCGTTGGCCGTTCGCAGGGCCGCTATGATGGTGGCATCGGCGAGATCTCCGATGCGGCCGCAGCCCTTGACTGGATGCAGATGGTCAACCCGAACTCCAGCGAACTTTGGATCGCAGGATATTCGTTCGGTGCGTTCGTCGGCATGCAGCTTCTGATGCGTCGTCCGGAAATCAGCGGCTGGATCAGCGTTGCTCCTCCTGCCAATGACTATGACTTCGGCTTCCTCGCGCCATGCCCCTGCGGCGGCCTGATGATTGCTGGCGGCAAGGACGAAATGGCACCAGAGCCAGGTATCCGCAAACTGGTGGACAAGCTGAACACGCAGAAAAACGTCACGGTCGATTATCGTATCTTCGACGATGCCGACCATATCTTCGCCAAGCAGGCAGACCGCGTTGGTGAAGCACTGGAAGATCACGTCATGACCATGCGCGGCCGCAAGGCTCTCGCACTGGCTGCTGACTGAACAAATCTGACAGTCTTATGAAGAAAAAGGCCTGCGCCCTCCGGGACGCGGGCCTTTTCTTTTGGAGCTCTTGCTGAATCATATACACTATGTAACGATTGTTACATGAACATCCGGAAAGACGTCCTTCCCGTCCAAGTGACGGACCTCACCAAGCGCTTCGGCAGCTTCACAGCTCTTGATGGCGTGTCCTTCACTGTAAAACCCGGCGAAACCGTCGCGCTGCTCGGAAGAAACGGTGCTGGAAAATCCACTCTCATCGGATGCTTGATGGGCTTCCTCGTGCCAGATCAAGGCTCTGTGGACCTGTTTGGTCAAAACGTTCTGGACCTTCCCAGGGACCTGCGCGCCAGAACCGGTTTCGTTCCTCAAACCATGACGGGGTTCGGGGCGTTCACCGTTGGCAAGCTCATTGATTACATTGGAGCGTTCTACGGTACGCTGCCGCCAATTGACCCAGCCCTTCTCCGCTGGGCAGATCTGGATCCCAAGAAAATTGTCAAAAGCCTCTCCGGAGGTCAGCGCCAACGCCTCGCAATCCTGCTGGCCATGCGTCACGAACCGGACTTTCTGGTGCTGGATGAGCCCGTCGCCAGTCTGGACCCGCACGCCCGACGGGATTTCATGAATCTGCTTGGAGACTATGCGCGCCGCACCGGTGCCAGCGTTCTGATTTCCTCGCATATTCTTTCCGATCTGGAGCGTCTGTGCTCCCGCCTGCTATTCCTGCGTCAAGGGCAATTGGTGCTGGATGTTCCAACCACGGTGTTCCGTGCCACAACGCGCTGGCTGGATCACGCGACACCGCACATCCTCAGCGATCTTCCCTTCCAAATCATTGGACAGCGCGAAACGGGGTTTCTGGTGCATGGATGGTCTGAAGACGTCATCCTGCCTGAAGGGACAACGATTTCAGTACCCGATTTCGAGGATGCCTTCCTTGAAATCACCGCCACACGGACTGCCTGATCCATGGCATCACTTCGTCTCTCGCCGCTGGAATGGTCAGATCTGCGCAGGGCGCTTGGCCTTTACTTCACCTCGACGTTCCTGCGCAGCAACTATATGCTGCTTATGCTCGCGTGCTGGGTGGTCGCTGCCGCAGTAACGCTCTGGAATATCCATACTCTGCTCAGGCATGAAACACTGGCGCAGGCTCTGTCACACACCAATATTTTCAATGCCATTCTGGTCATTATGGTCGCCCAGAGTGTTCTCCAGCTTCATGCGAACAACCAGATCGGCGGGTCTCAGGCTCCTTCCATTCCAGGTCTGGCGCTTGCCGAAGCCCGAGCCGCGAGCATTGTCGCCGGCGTTACCATTCTGGGGTTTGCAGGTCTGACGAGTCTGCTCCCGGTTCCGTTTCACGACGCCCTGTTCTTTGTCCTGTTCAACGCCATTCCCTACGCTGTGCACTGGTATGCCCCCCCGCGTGAACAATCTGGCAAAAAACGGGTCACCATTCTTTTCTTTGGCATCGCTCTGATGGCGGGACAGTTTGCACTGTTACTCGTTTCAGATGCCGCATACTGGATGCTGACACGACCGGCTGTTCTGACCATCCCCGCCAGCATCATTCTGTTTATCGGGCTGATCGGAAGTATCCTGTCTCTCCCGAACCGGCTGCACGACAGCAAGTCACTTTCACCATCTGCGCATGAGCAGCCTCTCCCGGTGGAAAGTACGCGCTCTGGCCCCGTAGGACCCTCCGCGCAGAAACCCCTGACGCCCTATCAGCTCCGTCAGATGCTTCTTGCCCCCACTGCCCCTGTTACTTTCAGAACTGATATTCTGATAAGCCTGATCCTCATCCCCGTGTTCCTGTCGGTCTTTGCAATGATAGAGGTCTTTCTTTCCCATCGCAGTTTCAGCGCGGCATGGGTTAAGTCCGTTGGAACGGGCTGCGTCATGCTGGTGATCGGGGACAAATGGCTGCTGGACCGACAACACTGGCCTCTTCTGCTCGTCACCGGGCGGTTCGGAAGCCGGCTGAAGTTCGTACAGGCAGTTTTCAAAGCCAAACTGTCCCGAATGCTGATTGTCACACCGATCCGTGTCCTCAGCCTTGTTGTGCCTTATGCTTTCCTGAAACCCCTGTTTCCTGCAGACGCTTTTTATGACGCGCTGGACCTGATCGTCCTGGCCGTTGGCATGACCCTCTGCTCTGCCTTGCCATTTCTGTTGTTACGCTCCCCGGCAAAATCAATTGTTTTCGCCTTTAACCTCGCCCCGGTCCTCCTGATCCAGCTCTGCTCACCTTTCCTACTGAGCCTCAGACATGCCGCGTATCTGGCTATCACAGCGCTTATCCTGGGACTTCTCAGCTACGTCTTTGCGCCCTATCGGATCAGCCGGTCAGACTGGCCTTACGAAAACGAGTGAGGGAGCATCAAAACCCATCCACCGGCACAAAACCGCATATGTCGTCCACCAGACACACAGAAGCGTGATAAATATTGGCGTTGATTATTTTCAAAATATTTTCCCGCTCAGAACTGCGAAAAAATAATATCGGCTTTATATCGTAATATTTCTTGGAGCCTATACCTGGCCCGTTGTCAAAAACCTCGCATTCTTGTCATTCAACCGTCATTATTTATCATGAAATATGCCCGTCTAGGGAAATGGGCTTGACCATTCACCCAATCAGACAATGGGGCGCGGCGTACAAGCCGTTACGACTATGCAGGTGTTTGCGAGACAATGGGTGGCATCCCTGGGGCTGGTTTGCGCCATGACCTCAGGGCTCACGCTGAGATCCGGTGAGGCACATGCCCAAGCCTCATCAACAGGCACGACGGAAGGACATGCAGGATCATCAAACCCGCAATCCCTTCACCAAAAAAGCAATGCCAGGAACCGCGTCCGAACCATCCGGCCCGCGCCCAAACCTGTAACCCCGACACCCGCGGGGCCAGGAACAAGTGACCTGTCACAGGCTTCGACGACCGACGAAGGATTTCTGCCAGCAAGCCTGCATGACTGGATGAAGCAGAGCACCATGACAGGAAACTGGGGTGGCTGGCGGCCATGGCTGACAGACAAGGGCGTCAATATCACAGGCCACTACTTTCAGGATTCAGCCGGCAACCCGATGGGCGGCAAATCCCAGAACGTGAGGTATGCGCACGAAATCGGCCTGAATTTCGATTTCGACCTCAAGAAACTAACCGGTTACAGCATTGGCCTCTTCCACTTCATCGTCACCTCCCGTGCAGGACAGGGGCTTGGCGCCAAACTCCCGGCCCTGAACAGCCCGCAGGAAATTTACGGTTCTCCAACGGTGCGCCTGTCCCTGCTGTCATGGGAAATGCACTGGAACCGCTACGTCGCGACAACGGTGGGTGAAATCAATTCCGAAACCGACTTCGAAACATGGTCCATGTACTGGGGCATGAACAACTACTGCCAGTTCCAGACCAACGCCATCTGCGGCATGCCACAATCCATCGCTTACAACTCTGGCTATGGCTACTACCCAACTGCCCATCCCGGCGCGTGGGTGAAATTCTATCCGGCGGGTAACGATCATTATTCCATCCAGTTCGGCGTCTATTCCGCCGACCCGACGATCGGCAACACGCATAATGGCTGGAAACTGAACCTGCATGGCGCAACCGGGACATTCCTGCCGTTCCAGCTCGTCTGGCATCAAGGTGGCAAAGATGACTACAGCGGCCCTCTGCAGACCAACATCAAGATCGGTGGCTACTGGGATACGTCGCAGGTCAACAACGTATACTCCCAGTATGGATTATTTGAAATTCCTAGTAACTATCTAGTTAGTGCACCAACGGCAAAAGTTCGCGGGCGCTTCGGTGGATGGTTCCAGTTTGACCGGATGATCCAGCGGGATGCTGCGGACTCTCATCGTGGCACATCGTTCTTCGCCTCCTTCACATGGGGCGACCCGAGAACCGCTGTCGCCCCCTATTTCGTGGACTGGGGCCTCACCCGCAAAGGCACATTCAAGAACCGTCCGGACGATACTGTCAGCCTCGGCATGAAGTTCCTCTGGGTCAACGCCAAGATCAGCAACTGGGTCGCGCAACTCCAGAAGGACGGTGCCACGGGACTTTATCGCCCCAGTGGAGAACACGCCATCGAATTGAACTACGGCTGGCGCCCAACGCCCTGGCTGCTGATTCGCCCCGGAGCCCAGTATATCTGGAGCACAGGCGGAACAAATCGGTACAAAAATCCATTGATACTGGATTTTGAGACCGGAATTACTTTCTGAAATTCAAATACAGATCAATGATTGTGAAATATTTCCAAAATTCATTTCAAATCGACAGAACCTCACCTTCTACAGGAGATACCTTTCATGCCTGTTCCTAACCGCAACAGGACCCTGACGGAATGGCTGACGCTACTTCTCGGGGTCGTTATTCTTCTCGTGGGCCTATTCTTCGTCATTGGGGGTGCTGACCTCGCGATGCTGGGTGGCTCTACCTACTATGTTCTCTGTGGCATTCTGCTGGTCGGCAGCGGTGTTTTCATGCTCATGGGCCACACGCTCGGCGCTTTCCTGTATCTGGGCGCTCTGGCCTACACATGGGTCTGGTCCTTCTGGGAAGTCGGTTTCAGCCCCATCGATCT
>NZ_BANH01000084.1 GCF_000964465.1 Gluconobacter thailandicus F149-1 = NBRC 100600
AAGCGCCTGCTGCCGCCATGGACCAGGATCTCCTGCGGCTTCCGTTCGCATCCATCCCGTCTTGCGTGGTTCATTGCCAATCAAAATATCAAGAAAAGCACAGGCTGAATCTACGACACGTTTTTGCGTGAACAGCGGCGCCATCCGATCCTTGGCGGACCGAAGCGAGCGCGCCCATAATTCCAGCGTCTCTTCAGCAGACGCACCGCCACTCATCATATCCTGAATCATGGTTACTCATAGATTCAGAACTCAACACAAAATGCAACTGTAGTGCTAGAGCTTGAAACACACTCCAACGAATTTCCAAACAAACTTTGATTGAAATATACTTACAGAGTAGAAACGAGGTTTTTACTTCTTTTCTGCTTTAAGAAACTGACCAAAGCCTGATAGAGCGAGCAACTTGCCATTGTCCATGGCTAATTTGCCTCTTTGGTAGACTTTGACAGGCCATCCCTGAACGCATCGACCTTCGTAGGGTGTGTAATCGATATTGCTCTGAAAAAGGCTGTTGGTGATCGTCACGGATTTTTTTGGATCCCACAGGACGAGATCAGCGTCGGAGCCTGGAGCAATGGTGCCTTTTTGCGGATAAAGGCCGTATCGTTGGGCTGGGGTAGTCGCCGTCAGACGTACGAAATCTGTCAGATCGATTTTTCCGCTATTGATACCGGCGTCATAGAAAACTGGCAGTCTCGTTCCAAGGCCGGGCATACCGTTGGGGATCAGAGAGAAGTCCACATCCCGACCATGGCGCCCTTTGCCCACGGAGCCGTCAAATGTATAGCCGCAGTGGTCCGAAGAAATGATGCTGATCACGCCACTGCGGATATGCTGCCACATGCCCTCCTGAGCGGCTTTTGTGCGCAGGGGAGGGCTGCAGATGTATTTCGTGCCTTCGAAGCCATCCCGCTTGAGGTCTTCCTCCGTCAGGGTGAGATAGTGCGGGCAGGTTTCCGCCACTACCTTCACGCCACGTGACTGAGCACGACCAATTTCCTCGGCAACCTCGGGGCAGGAGACGTGGAAGATCTGAATCCTCTGGTCGACCAGTTCGCTCATCGTCATGGCGCGATAGGTGGCTTCACGCTCGACGGACGGCGGTCGCGAGGTGACATGGCCGTGCGGCTCGGTACGTCCTTCGGCCAGATGCTTGATGATCAGGTGGCGAATGGCATCATAATTTTCGCAGTGTACGGAGACGAGGATGTCGCTTTTGTGCGCGGCTTCCAGGACCTGCAGGAACTGGCCGTCCGAGAGGTGAAAATCGTCATAGGTCATGAAGACCTTCAGGCCGGCGGCGCCTCTTTCGGCGACGACAGGAATTTCATCACGAATGGTGTGCTCGTCGGTCCGGGTAATGATCTGGTGGATGGCAAAATCGATACGGGAACTAGCGCCTTTCCTGCGATAGACATCAAACTGCTCTACAAGGCCACGACCTGGAACGTGGGAAGCAAAACAGACGACCGTGGTGGTACCGCCTAGGAGGGCCGAGCCGGTGGCGGAAACGAAATCGTCTTCGTGGATCGTACCGTCAGCTTCTTCCTGCTCAATATGACAGTGACCGTCGATTCCGCCCGGCAGCACGAGCAGGCCGGTTGCATCAATGGTTTCATTGCCTTTCAGGTCGAAACCGATATCGACGATCTTTGAGCCGTTTATTCCAATGTCGGCAATATATTTATCCGTTGCGGTCACGATCATGCCGTTGCGGATAACGATGTCAAAAGTCGTCATGACGGGTCTCCTGAAATGCGGGGGAGCTGGTCAGCCGCCCCTGAGAATGTCCATGCAGTCGGTTGCGACATTGCGCAGATGCATGACCATGGCTTCGCGAGCGCCGTTGTTGTCACCATCAAGCAGGGCGTCGAGAATGGCCAGATGTTCCCGTGTGGAGGCAGGAACACGGCCGAGAGGGTAAGTGACCTCGCACAGGCGAGTCAGCGTCCGCAGTTCGCAAATGGTACGCAGCAGGACGGTGTTTCCCGAAACTCTGGGGAACATCAGATGCAGTCTATCATCAAGCTGCCACTGGGCGGCCGTCTGTTCCGGCGTCTCACCGAGTTCGATGACCTCCCTGCGCAGGTTTTCCAACGTGTTGCGATCAAGCCTGTTGAAAGACAGGCTGATGGCTTCGCTTTCAAGGATCTCACGGATGTGGATGCCCTGAAAGAACTCGGTGGCCGAGACATTACGGACTGCAAACGAACGCGATCCCTGCTTGACCAATAGATCCTCTGCGGCGAGTCGCATCAGGGCTTCGCGGACGGGGGTCCGTGAGATGTCCAGATGATCGGCCAGACGGCCTTCTACAACGGACATGCCGCTTGGAAGCTCTTTTTCGAGAATCATGCGTCGGATCTGTGTGTAGGCCAGTTCCGCGAGATTCAATTCGCGTTCGGCTACCATGTAATCGCTCATTATGGTCCTTCCAGAATCATTGCGTCCTGCAATGCGGCTGACAGTTCCTGCCATTCTTCCTGAGCGATGATATCAGAAGCTTTACGGGTGCGGCAGGAGGGCCATTTGCCCTGCATGACCAGGCAGGCCTTCAGGCGCAAGGTAGCGCGACCCGACGGCGCGCGGCCGTAGATCAGATTGGCCAGCGGCTGAATGATGTCATGGACCTTGCGAGCGGCCGGAAGGTCATTGTTCTCCATCGCGTGCCAGAGTTTTGCGAGCGAGACTGGCAGGATCGCGGCGAGACTGACGAGACTGCCTGTCGTTCCGATGGCGAAGCAGGGCAGGAGATGCTCGTCCCCCGAAGCCATCACGTCCACATGCGGCGCGATGCGGGCAGCGAGCCTACGATGTTTGTCGTAGGCGTTGGTTTCCCAGCTGCCTTCCTTGATCGCGACGATGCTGGGGAACCTGAGCAGGCTTTCCAGGATAGGAAGGGAATAGGCCATGCCGCCACTGCCGACTGACGACTGATACAGCATGATGGGGGTGTCGACAGCCTCACAGATGGCGGCATGATAAGCAATGATAGCGTCGTGGTCCTGTGAGACGGCCCATGAGAAGGGCGGAAATACGAGCAGGGCATCGGCCCCTGCCTCGACTGCGTCCCGGGCGTGGAGGCAGGCCTCGTCGACGTCTTCGGACAGAATGCCCGAAACGATGATACGGTCCGTGCCAATGGTTTCTGCAGCCAGCTCCACGACCCGGCGCTTTTCCTCGCGGGTCAGGAGATGGTTCTCGCCCGCATGTCCGTTGCACAGGATGCCTACGATGCCTTCGGGACGCGTGCAGTCTGACAGATGCTGCGTGAAACGTGCCTCGTCCAGCATCCCGTTTTCCAGAAAGGGCACCAGCGTTGCGGCATATACGCCCCGGAATGGCGTGGGGGATGCGGGGATCATGAGCGTGTTCCAGTAGCGGCAAGAGAAGAAAAGCGGGTAGGGTCGAAGGGGCTCAGGTCCGGGTTGCCGCCCAGGATACGCTCGGCGAGCAGTCGACCCATATACGGGCCGCTCGTAAAGCCTGAATGGACGCAGCCGACGACAAAGGCGTCATCATCCGGCGTCAGTGCGCCGATCAGGGGCATGGCGTCCGGCGTTTCGGATTCGAGGCCGAGCCAGACACGCAGGATCTGCGCTTCGTCAAGGCGGGGGACGACATACTGGGCAAGACGGACATTGCCGCGCAGGTTTTCGGGAATGACGCGGGTTCCGCCCTGATGGATGTTGCCTTCGCCCTGCCAGCCGCCGCCGATCAGCACGCTGCCATTAGCAAACTGCTTGAGGGATAGCAGGCCATTGGCGATACTCAGGACACTCCCCATGACGGGAGGAAGCGTCTCTGTAACGACGAGTTGGTTGATGAGGCAGCGGATCGGAATGTTATATCCAAGCCATCCCAGCATTTTTTCGAGCCATGCTCCGGTGCTGAGTACGATCCTGCGTCCCTGCACGGGCTGCACGCGATTGGAGATCCGGATGTCATAGCCGCCTCCAGTGGCAGGGGTGATGGTCTCGACCGGACTGTTTTCGATGATCGTGACACCGGCCTGCCGAAGGGCGCGGGCATAGGCAGCTCCAACGCGGTAGGTCGGGATATGGCCATCCAGCGCGCAATAGGCAGCGGCACGGATGGCGGGATTTACGCCCGGTTCGATCTGGATCGCCTCTTCGGGAGAGACCACCTCGATAGGAGCCCCCATGTCCTGCCTAACCTGGGCGCGCTGGCGCAGAAGCTCTTCTTCGGCTTCAGTGAAAGCCATCGAGAGGCCGGGTGTGGCGATGGCCCCCACGTCTTCGCCAAGCCATGTGGCGCTGTCGAGCCACATTTCACGGCCGCGGATAGCGTGGGGAATGAGCTGGGCGCGGGTCATGTGCAGGGTCAGGGTGCCCGCGTTGACGCCGGATGCAGCCCGGAACATGTCCTCCCGGTCGACCAGGGCGACTTTCTGGCCACCGCGCGCAAGGAAGAGCGCAGTCGTGGCGCCCATAACACCGGCACCTACGATGACCGTGTCAAAAACGTCCGGTCTGCTTTGCAGGGCTGGGGTCATAGCGGGGCCGCCTTTGGAAGGGGAATGTCGGAATAGGCGAAGGTTCCTGTTACCGCTGTGAGGGGGAGAGGGAAGAAGGGCATCCGGGCTGTGAAGCTGCCTGCGTCTTCGGAGGTTTTCCCGCAGACCGCCATTAGCAGACCCCTGGCGCTGTCCTCGCACATCCGGCCCTGACAGGGCCCCATGCCGCAGCGTGTCCAGGCCTTGAGCTGGTTCAGATCTTCGGCTCCGGCCTTGATGGCGGAGCGCAGGGTGGCGGCCTTCACCCGCTCACAGCGGCAGACAATTGTCTCATCCTGGAGATGGGCCGGGATGGCGCTCCCGGCGTTCATCAGGGGAAGCATCCGGCGGGACACGGCTTCGAGACGGCGCAGCTGCCGCAGGGGCGCACGCGTCAGGGTCTCGTAAGTTTCGCCGGAAATCACGCTCCGGTCCTGGGCAATCGCGTGGGCTGTAATCAGGCCCCGCAGACGGGCCACGGCCATGCCGCGGATGCCAGCGGCGTCGCCTGTGACGTAAAGGTCGGGGCGGCAGGTGCGACCTGCGAGATCCGTGACGGGTTCGAGATAGCCGCCGACGGGATCATGACGATGCTGGACACCGGCCGTGCGTGTAATGAGGGTGGAAGGCTTGAGCCCATATCCGCAGGCTGCGGCCTCGGAGGCATAAACGTGACGGCGTTCAGGGTGGTCCATTTCGCTGACGTTCAGGAGAAGGCCGGTTTCCGTTTCCTGCACCGCCGAAATATGGGCGCGGTGATGAATCGGAATGCCAGCCTTGCGGAGGCGCAGCATCCAGCTGGTGGCCTGCGTCAGACGGGCGGGATCCAGAGACAGCATGGCGCCGAGACGGAGCCAGTCGGAGCGGTGGCCCGCATCCACGATGGCGGCGACCTTGCCGCCTAGTTCAAGCACCTGATGGGCTACCGAGAACAGAAGTGGCCCCGAACCCGCAACCACGACGGTCTGGCCGGGCAGAGTGCCGCCGTTACGCATCAGGATGCTGGCGCCTGCGAGCCCAGTGATGCGGGGCGTGGTCCAGCCCTGGAACGGAAGGAAACGCTCGGTGGCACCATTGGCGACGACGACCGTCGACGGGGGGAGCTGATCGATACCGTCCGGCCCGATCAGGTCGAGAGCCAGGGTGGGCGACAGTCCCCAGGCGCGGGTGGAAAACCGGACATCCACCGAGGATGCGGTCAGTTTGTGACGCAGGGCATCGCCGCCGGAAAATTCGTGATTGGGTGGAACCGTCTGGCGGGCATAGGGTGAGGGAGCGCGAAAGATCTGACCGCCCGCAGTCGGCTGTTCGTCAATCAGGGTGACGGGAAGGCCGTGCCGGGCGAGCGCGATGGCAGATGTCGTACCAGCGATGCCCCCACCGATGACTGTGACAGGGGAGAAATCAGGATTGGACATAGGGCGTAACGGTCATGTTCGGGAGGACGGGAGCCTTGCAGGCATAGGCGACGGCACCGTCGATGCGGACGCGACATTCCTGGCAGATTCCCATGAAGCAGAAGGCGCCGCGTGGTGTGTCATCAACGCCGGACTGGCCGAGTTCCGTGATTCCGGCGCGCCTGAGGGCCGCTGCAACCGGTTCTCCCTCGATGCCTTCAATGGCATGGCTCAGGAAGGTGAAGGTTACGGATTGCATTTTGTTTCCTATCGGGATCGGTCCGGAGAAGAAATTTCTTTTAAAGGGTTTTCCATCGTATACATAACGTATATCTGAATTAGATCAGTGATCGGGCAATCGCAACCCCAAAGTCGCACAGCACGCAGGGAAACCTTTCTTGAAAGCGAATTGGAACAGTCTGTTGCTAGGACTCTGCGCTGTTTTCGGTGCCTTGTGGGGCGGGGGAGCAGGGGCGAGGGACAGTGCCGTCATCCGGGCAAGCGGGCACATCAATATCGGTGTGGAACCCGGGCTGCCTCCGCTCGGGGAATATGACGATCACAACGAACTCGCCGGATATGATGTTGATATCGGCCGGCAGATTGCCCGGGGCATGGGTGTCGAGCCGCGCTTCGTGACACTCGCTTCCAGCGGGCGCATTCCCTATCTAATGGCCGGGAAGGTCGATATCGTTCTCGGTGGCCTGACGCTGACGCCTGGTCGCGCGGAGGTCATCGCGTTTTCGCGCCCCCTCTATTCCGAACAGTTTGCGGTCATCACACCTGCGGATCGAGGCATCACTTCCTTTGCGGATCTTGAATCGGGTGTGTATCGCCTGATCGAGGTGCGAGGCTCAACGGCGGTTGCCTATCTGCAGCAGCGCGTTCCGAAAGCGCGAATGCTACTTCTGGAAAGCTATGCCGATGCCATCCGCGCACTGGCGCAGGGGCGTGGCGATGCAATGGTGGATGTCATTGAATATGTCGGGCACTATCTGCCATCGCAGCCTCAGGTGCACTGGCGGATCATTCGGGGATTTGCGCCGCCGGTGGGCGATGACTGCATCGGAATGTCGCGGCAGGATGTGGTGCTGCGCGGGGATGTGAACCGTATTCTCAATGGGATGGAGCATGACGGGCGTCTGGAGCAGATCCATCGCCGGTGGTTCGATCCGGTTGTGGCGGAACGCGCGCCATGACGGGGCTGGATTTCCATCCCGTTTTTACGCGGTTGCTGTTCCTTCTGGGGGGCGTCGGCGTGACGGTCCTGATTGCGGGGCTGGCCTTCGTGTTTGGCCTGTTGCTTGCGGTTGGGCTTGCGGTTCTGCGTTTTGAAAATCAGGGGACCTGGCGCAGGCTCAGCCGCAGCTACAGCACGGCTCTGACCAATACGCCTCAGCTTTCGCAGATTTTCGCGGTCTTCTACTGTCTGCCGCTGATGGGGGTGATGGTCTCGCCGTTTTTGTCGGTCGTGATCGGGATGACTCTCAATGCGGCGGCCTATCTGGCAGATATCCTCGGGGCGGGCATGGCGCGGGTGCCTGCGGTCTATCATGAGGTTGCACTGACTCTGGGGCTGAACCGACGTCAGACCTATCTGCGGGTTATCCTGCCCTATGCGGGCCGCACGATGTTTCCGGCGCTGGCCAACCATTTCCAGATCATGATTCTGGGCAGCGCCATGGCGTCCATTTTCGGCGTCGAGGATCTGACGGGACGCGCCTACGATATCGGATCGACAACGTTCCGCGTCCTTGAGGTCATGCTTGTGACGGGCGGCCTGTATGCCCTGCTGTCTTTCGCTCTGACAGGAGTATTTTCTTTGTTCCGTCGGACGATGGAGCGGATGGTATGATCGCGTTTTCGCATTATGATATTGCTCTGCTGTTTCAGGCGATGGTCCGGACGGTCGAACTGTCGCTGGGCGGTGGGGTTCTCGGGATTGCGGGAGCCATCATCCTCACGGCGCTGCGGCTGTCGGATATGCGGGGCATGTTGCCGCTCCGGATCTTGGCGGTGGTGTATGTGCAGACCATCCGGCGCATTCCCTTCATCGTGACGCTGTATATTGTCTTTTTCTGCGCGGGCATGATGGGTTTGGACGTGTCTGCGACCGTTGTGGCGATCGGGTCCATCGGACTGATCGCGGCCGCTTATCTCTGCGAGATCCTGCATGGCGGCGTGAAGACGGTTCCGGTGGAACAGGTTGAAGCCGCACTGGTGCTGAACCTGCCGCTCTGGGCGCGGTGGCGCTACGTGATCGGCCCGCAGGCGATGTCCGCCGTTGTGCCGCCTGCTATCGGATATCTGGTTCTGTTTATCAAAGACACGGCGCTGGCCTCGCAGATCGGGGTTGTGGAGCTGAGCCAGGCGGGAGTGATCCTGTCCAATCGCGGTCTGCCCTCGGCGCAGGTCTTCTGCATGGTGCTGCTGCTTTATTTCGCCATTTCCTATCCGCTGACCTGCCTGAGTCGCCTGCTGGAGAAACGCATTGCCGTACATTGATGTTCGCGACGTCTGTGTCCGTCACGGGAAAAACGAGACTTTGCGTCAGGCCGGGTTCGATGCCGAGCGCGGAGAGATCGTGAGTTTTATCGGGCCGTCGGGGTCGGGCAAGACAACGTTCCTGCGTACGCTGATCGGGCTTCAGCCGGTCTGGCGAGGGCAGATGGGCGTTGACGGGCGGATCGTGGACATGGCCGCTCCGGCCTCGGCGCGTATCCTGCGGGAACAGGCAGCAATCGTGTTCCAGCAATACGGGCTGTTCGGTCACATGTCGGTTCTGCGGAACCTGACGCTGGCGCCAACGGTCGTGGCGAAGCGCTCGCGCAGGGATGCCGAGCATGAGGCCCGGGCGCTGCTGGAGCGGCTGGGTCTGGCAAACAAGGCTGATGTGCTGCCCGCCGATCTGTCGGGCGGCCAGAAGCAGCGTGTAGCGATTGCGCGTGCGCTCATGCTCCGGCCCACGCTGCTTCTGCTGGATGAACCGACATCGGCGCTCGATCCACACAAGGTGCGCGATGTCGGTGTGCTACTGCGCGATCTGGCGCAGGACGGCATGACGATCGTTCAGGTTTCCCACGCGATGAATGTCGTTTCATCGCTGTCCGACAGGATCGTTCTTCTGGAAGATGGTCAGGTCAGGGCTGTGGGAAAGGGGCGTGGATGTGCGGCGCAGCTGCCGGATATCGCCGCGTTCATGAACACCCATGGCGGCGATGCCGCAGCAGATCCAGCCGGCTTGCGGCCGGACCCGGACCATTGAGGAAGGAAAGACCCGTGAAGTTTCGTGGAACATATACTGTCATGATCACGCCGTATGACAGTGAAGGGTGCATTGACGTCCAGGGACTGCGGCGCTTCACCGACTGGCAGATCGCGCAGGGCATCGCAGGCCTGATCCCGCTGGGCTCGACTGGCGAGTTCCTGTCCCTGACGGATGACGAACGCACTCTGGTTGCGCAGACCGTCATCGAGCAGGCCGCAGGCCGCGTTCCGGTGTTCATCGGGACGGGTGCCGAGAACACCTATGACGTGATCCGCTACAGCCAGGAAGCCGAGAAGCTCGGGGCTGATGGCGTAATGATCATCCCGCCGTTTTATTCCACGCCGACGGATGACGAGCTTTTTGTCCATTACCGCCGGGTGTCGGATGCGATCGGTCTGCCGATCATGCTCTACAACAACCCAGCCACTGCGAATGTGGATCTGAAGCCGGAACTCGTGGCGCGCCTGTCCCATATCGACAACTGCTGCCTGATCAAGGAATCCACGATGGATGTGACCCGAGTGCGGGACATCATCCGGCTTTGCGGTGACCGCCTCTCGGTTTTCGGTGGCATCATGGGCTTCGAGAGCTTCCTCGAAGGCGCAATCGGCTGGGTCGCAGTGGCGTCCAACGTAGCGCCGCATGTCATGAGCGAGATCTTCAATCTCTGTGACGGTTACAAGGACATCGGCAAGGCGCGGGAGATGTATTTCCGTCATGTGCCGCTGATCCAGTTCGTAGGTGGGCAGGGTTATGTCTCGGGGACGAAAGCCCTGCTGAAGCATATGGGTCTCGATGTCGGTGGTCCGCGCGCGCCACGCTTACCGCTGCCGGAAGCGGATGATGCCCGCGCCCTTCAGATCGTCCGCGATCTGGACCTCCGGTTTGAAGAAAGCGCCTGATATGGGGGGCGGCCCTGTGTCAGGTCTGATCCGGGGGGCAGGGCTTCTCTGTGCGGCTCTGGCCTTCGGGGCGCAGGCAGCGCCGTGTCCGGAGGCTGTTGAGGGACTGATTTCCCCGCAGCATCTGGTCATGGCGACCAACCCGACGCTGCCGCCCCTGCAATATGTGACGGTGGACGGGCAGATTGCCGGAATGCGGATCGAACTCGGAAACGAGATCGCCCGCAGGCTCTGTCTGAAGCCGGTCACGCTCTCGACGTCCTTTGCTCAACTCACGCTTGGGCTGCTCGAA
This sequence comes from Gluconobacter thailandicus F149-1 = NBRC 100600, assembly GCF_000964465.1. Classification (GTDB taxonomy): domain Bacteria; phylum Pseudomonadota; class Alphaproteobacteria; order Acetobacterales; family Acetobacteraceae; genus Gluconobacter; species Gluconobacter thailandicus. The sequence continues at coordinate 10,379 of NZ_BANH01000084.1, forward strand.
AAACGGTGGGACGTCATCAATACGGGGATGTTCTACACCGCCCAGCGGGCGCGGTTGATGGAGATGATCCCCTACGAAATTCAGGCGATCAGCGTGTCCCTCAATGATGATGCCGCCCTGCATCTCACCCGGCTCGAGGATCTTTCCGGGTTCTCGATCGGGGTCGAGATGGGCGGGATCGAGGAGCATTATGCCCGGGAGGCCGATCACGCGCTGCGGGATGCGGGGCGTCCGGGTTTCGATATTAAGACTTTCCAGAACGTAGGCATCGCCTTTGCCGCCCTGCGGGCGCGGCAGGTGACGGCCGTATTTTCCATAGACGCAGTGGCGCGGCGTAATGCGCTTCAGGGCGGGGTAAGGCCGGTTTTGAAGGGGCTTTATCCCACACCCGTTGCATTAGCGTTGCGGGACCCGACCCTGGCGCATCGACTGGCGGATGTTCTGGAAAACATGCGTGTGGACGGAACGCTGGACCGCCTGCTGTCGCCTTATGGCGTCTCGCCTTTTCCTGGACGGATCACGGTCTCGGGGCCGTCCGATCGGTCCGGCATGCACTGACACGACATACGAACACGGGGCATCGACATGCAGATCTGGAGCTGGCACGGCTTCTTCACCTATCTCGGCAGTCCCTATATTTTCTGTGGGGCGCTCATCACAGTCTACATGACGGCCGTCTCGATGATGATGGGGTTCCTTCTAGGGCTGCTGATTGCGGTCACGAAACGCTCGCAACGTCGTCTGCTATCGTGGCCCGCGCGGTTCTATGTTTGGTTTTTTCGGGGCACGCCGCTGCTGGTCCAACTGGTCGTGATCTACGCTGGACTACCGAAGCTGGATATCCGGTTGAGTGTGATGGCGTGTTCGATCATCGGGCTAACGCTGAACGAGGCGGCGTACCTGGCGGAAATCATCCGTGCGGGCCTCAATGCTGTGCCGACTGGCCAGATTGCGGCGGCACGGGCGCTGGGTCTGAGCGAACGTCAGATTGCCTGGCGCATCGCGTTTCCACAGGCGTTCCGGCTCATCATTCCGCCGTTGGGCAACTCGGTAAACGGTCTACTCAAGACGACTAGCGTAACCTCCGTCATTTCCATGGAAGAACTGATGCAGCGCAGTCAGATCCTCGTGCAGGACCAGTTTATGGTGTTGGAATTGTTTTCCGTGGCGGCCCTGTATTATCTGCTGATGACGACAGCGTGGGACTTCCTGCAACGACGGATCGAGCATTATGCGGAGCGGCCCTATCGTCGTCAGCAGAAATCCGTGTCGGTTGAGGCCACCAAGCTGTCTGTTGCGACGCAGGACGCGCGCTGATGTCGGACCGGTTGAGCTTCACATTCAATGATAGTTCTGTCTCCGCAAAATCCGGACAGACCCTGACCGCCGCATTGATGGCCGCAGGCCGGATCGTACACCGCACGGCTCTGGACGGATCAGAACGCGGACCTTTCTGCGGGATCGGGGCGTGTCAGGATTGCCTGCTGGAAGTGGACGGACAGATGTCCCGTCGGGGATGCATGACGCCGGTGCGTGAAGGTATGCGGGTTCGCAGCAATGAGCGTCTCCCGGATGCAGCTGTTTCAGCGCCCCTGTCGCAAGATGAGGGGCGGCTAGCCGAGCACCTCTGTGACGTTCTGGTGGTCGGTGCCGGGCCAGCAGGGCTGGTGGCCGCGACGGAGCTGGCGCGGGGGGGCGTGGACGTTCTGGTGGTGGATGAACGTCACATTCCGGGCGGGCAGTATTTCAAGCAGAACGCCGTGCATCCGGAGCGGCAGGACGATCAGGCGCGCAAAGGACGCCACCTGATTGACGGCATGCGGGCCAGTGGTGCGCGTCTGTGGCACGACACGCTCGTATGGTGCGCTCATCGAGAGGGAGGTTCACTCGTCATCGGGGGGCTGCGGGACGGAGAGGCGTTCTATATCCGCACGCAGCATGTCATCGTGGCGACCGGCGCGCAGGAAACGCCCACTCCACGGCCCGGCTGGACACTGCCGGGCGTTATTACAACGGGCGCGGGGCAGACTCTGCTGCGGGCCTATGAAACCGTGTCTCCGGGTCGAGTTATCATTGCCGGAAACGGGCCGCTGAATCTCCAGCTCGCAGCGGAACTCGTCGGTCGTGGAGCTGACGTAGTGGCTGTTGTGGAAGCTGCGCCGTCTCCAGTGAAGCGGTTGCTCCTAGCCGGGCGGCTATCGGCGGCGTCCCCAAATCTCGCTATCGCTGGAATGCGGCATCTCTGGACATTGCGGCGGGCAGGCGTGCCGGTGCTATGGGAGAGCGTCTTGACACGGATCGAAGGGGGAGGCCGTGTCGAGCGTGTGACGGTGAAGCAGGCCGGGGCGGAAGCACGATTGATCGAGGTCGATACGGTCTGTCTTGGCGACGGGTTTGTGCCGACCAGCGAGTTGCCGCGTCTTCTGGGTTGTCTGCAGGAAGTCCGGGAATGGCCCGTAACTCACCCCGAAACAGGACGACAGCCCGATGGGCGGACCGATCAGGCAGATGTCTCTGTTATCGGCGAGGCAGGGCGTTTTGGAGGCGCTTTTATGGCGCAGGCCCAAGGCAAGCTGTGCGCGGTGCGGTTGCTGGAGCGCTCCGGAAAGGTGATGCCCCTGGGTCTGGACCGCAGCCGGCGGATGTATCGCGACAACGCGCGTTTTCAGGCTCTTCTGTGGAAACTCTATCAGCCGGTTGTCGCGCTTCCGGCGCCGGAGGATGCCACCATCCTGTGCCGGTGCGAGTGTGTGACAGCGGGGACTGTCAGGGCACGGGTGACCGAGGACGGGATCGCGGACCTGGCGGCTCTCAAACGCGCAACACGCGCCGGAATGGGGCGCTGTCAGGGGCGGTTCTGTCAGGCATCGCTGATGAAGGTCCTGTCTAAGCCGAAAAGCGAAAAAGATTTTACCGCGCCCCAGATTCCCATGCGTCCAGTGCCGGTTGCGGCACTGGCGCGGCAGAAGCCGGAATGGCGAGGGCATGTCAGGGTCCCCATTCCATCGGGTCTGGGACAGGCCGTGCAATCGGTTTCCGCCACCGCTGAGATCGTGGATGTTGTGGTCGTGGGCGGCGGGATCGTCGGGCTTTTCGCAGCACTGTTTTTGGCGGAAGCCGGGAAGAGTGTTGTGGTGCTGGAACGCGGCCGGGCAGGTGCGATGGCGTCGGGAGGCAATGCGGGGAGTCTGCATGCCCAGCTCATGGCGTTCGACGCCAGCGCGGATACGGACGGACCGTCCATGCCGGCGCAGACACTCGCCTTGCAGCGGGAATCCATCAGCATGTGGGAGGCTCTGCGCGGGACGTTTGACCGTGATCTGGAAATTAAGGTCAGCGGTGGACTGGTGGTTGCAGAAACCGAAGCTGACATGGAGCGTCTGCGTAGCAAAGTCGAGGTCGAGCGGTCGCTGGGCGTTGATGCGCGGGTTTTGGCGCCGGATGATTTGCACAAAATCGAGCCGAACCTGAGGGATGGTTTTCTCGGCGGGGCCTATTGTTCTGAGGAAGGCAAGATCAATCCCATGGCGGCGACGCAGGCCGTCCTTGCTCAGGCAAGACGCGCGGGCGTGCGGGTGGAAGAACTGACAGCGCTGTCCACGATCCAGCCCGATGGTGCGCGGTTCCGCGTCCGTGCTGGTGCGGCAAGTTGGTCGGCTGGAGCCGTAGTGAATGCTGCCGGAGCCTATGCGGGCGAGATTGCAGAGCTGGTCGGGAAAAGTTTGCCGGTGTTTGGAGCACCGTTGCAGATGATCGTGACCGAGCCGGTTGCACCGCTGGTCTTTTCGCTGCTGGCGCATGCCAGCCGACACCTGACGCTCAAACAGGCGGGGAACGGCTCTCTGTTGATTGGTGGCGGATGGAGCGCGGGGCTGGATCCGGTGCATGGACATCCGCGACCGCTAAGGGAAAATCTGGAAGGAAATCTCTGGGTTGCTCAGAGGCTTATACCGGCTCTGGGTGCGGTGAATATCGTCAGGAGTTGGGCTGCCATGAACATTGATATCGACGGGGCTCCGATCCTCGGGGAAAGCCCGGATGTTCCAGGTTTTTTTACAGCCGTGACGGCCAACGGCGTCACGCTCGCGCCGGCCATGGGACGGCATGTCGCGGACATGGTTCTGCGCCGGTCGGAACGTCCCGATCTGAAGATCTTTTCTCCTGCACGTTTCTATGGAGACCCGTCATGATCACGTTAGACAATGTGACAAAATCATATGGTGCCTTCCAGGTGCTCAAGGGCTGTTCCGCGGAAATCGGCAGGGGAGAAGTGGTTGTTGTCTGCGGGCCCTCAGGATCGGGTAAGTCCACGCTCATCAAGTGTATCAATGCGCTGGAGACGTTTGAGGGTGGCCAGATCTGGGTCGACGGACTGGCCGTGCGGTCTGCGCAGACCGATCATTCGGCGCTGCGGGCAAAAGCGGGGATGGTGTTTCAGAGCTTCGAACTATTCTCCCATTTGAGCATCCTGGACAACATCATGTTGGCCCCGCACCTGGTCCAGAAGCGGGTGAAGGACGAGATTCGCGAGCATGCGAAAACCCTTCTGCGCCGGGTCGGGTTGGAGCGTCATGCGGACAAGTATCCAATAGCGCTTTCTGGTGGTCAGCAGCAGCGGGCGGCGATCGCGCGTGCTCTGGCGATGAAGCCGGATGTGATGCTGTTCGATGAGCCTACATCGGCGCTTGATCCCGAGATGGTGCAGGAAGTTCTTCAGGTCATGATGGAGCTAGCTTGTGAGGGCATGACCATGATGTGCGTGACCCATGAAATGGGATTCGCACGGCAGGTAGCGACCAGAATTCTGTTCGTGGATGCGGGTGAGATTGTCGATGACTGTCCGGCAGCAGACTTTTTCGCGGGTCGCTGCTCGGTCCGTGCCCAAGCTTTTCTGCGGTTCGAGGCCGATCATCCCGGATAAGAAATTTTTTTTGCAGCTCACGCAACATTCCGCTTCGATATCGAATTCAGTTCGTATACAAAAAGAATATGAACTGAAGACGAAAAGGCGATCTGGTGGGAGAAGGCGCTGTGCTGGAAAAGACTTCCTGTTGCAAGAAAACGCTGACCGAGAGTCTAGCCTGTGTTGTCGACCGGGATTTCGAGACGCGGCAGGTGCCGTTTCTTCAGGAGCTTGTCAGGGTTCCGTCCGACAACCCGGCCGGTGACTGCGCACCGCATGCCCTGTTTTCTGCCGGGCAGTTGCGGGATCTTGGATTCGAAGTCGAATGTCATCCCGTTCCCCGGGATTTCGTGGAACGCCACGGAATGCAGAGCGCAACCAATCTGATCATCCGGGAACGTTTCGGGGACGGCAAGGGGCCGGTCATTGCCCTCAATGCGCATGGGGATGTTGTGCCCCCTGGTGAAGGATGGATTCACGACCCCTATGGCGGTGTGATCGAAAATGGGAATCTCTACGGTCGTGGGGCGGCGGTCTCCAAGTCCGACTTTGCCACCTATGCGTTTGCATTGCGGGCACTGAAAGAAGCTGCTTCGCCCCTTTCCGGGACTGTCGAGCTTCACTTGACCTATGATGAGGAAATTGGCGGCCATGTTGGTCCGGGGTGGCTTCTGGCTGAAGGGCTGAGCAAACCGGATCATGTTATCAGTGCAGGTTTCACCTATGATGTGATGATCGCACATAACGGCAGCATTCAGTTAGACGTAGCTTTCACTGGAAAGGCGGCCCATTCCGCGTGGCCCAAGACGGGAACGGATGCCATTGAGGCGGCCAGCCGCGTCATGTCGGCGCTGTATGCCTATCGTGACGGGCTGGTGAAGACAGTCTGCTCCATTCCCGGAATTGACACGCCAACTCTCGTCATCGGAACGATCGAAGGCGGCGTGGCAGCCAATGTCGTTCCCGAATATGCGAAATTTCGCTTGGAACGCCGGATCCTGCCTGACGAGAAAGCGGCCAAGGTCGAGGCCGAACTGCGTCAGATCATTCAGGAGGCGGCGGATGTTCTTGGTGTGCAATGCGTCGTGACGCAGCATCTGCTGGCGCTGCCTCTGGTTCCGGATGCCGGGCAGGCCCCTTTGATCGAGGCATTGCAGGGCGCTGCAGAAGCCGTCCTTGGGGAGCGGATTGGCGTGAAGGGCATGCCGCTTTTCACGGACGCCCGGATTTACAGCAATGCGGGTTATCCCACTGTTCTGTATGGAGCCGGTCCACGGCGGCTTGAGGACGCCAATGGCCACCGTGCGAATGAGCATGTGGTCTTGGAAGACATGCGTCGTGCGACGAAGGTGATTGCAAATGCACTAGCCCGTCTGCTGCGTATCGAAACTGCATAATTGCGAACACAAAACAAAATCCGTGCAGCTGGATGCATTTATGCCTCCCGCTGCACGATCTGACCATTTCCGACTGATATCCCTGTGTTGCCAGGACGATGGAGCCGATGATGAACATCAGGAAACTTGCACTTTACTCCACTTTTCTTTCTGTCAGTTTCTGCACAGGTTCGGTCTTTGCAGCCACGACAAAAAACACATCTAGCCCTGTGAAGACGTCTTCCAAAGCGTCCCCTGCGAAGGTGGCTGCGCCCATGAAACGTGCCGCAAAGGCTAGGAATACGCCGTTTGTCGCAGGGGGCGAAGAGGGTGTGATCGTGACCGGTACGCATGCCACAAACCGCCATGCCCGCCAGAGCACAAGCCCGATCACGGTTCTGTCCAGTGCGACGCTGCGTCGTTCAGGCATGATGAATCTGGCTGACGCACTGGCCAAGACATATCCGTCCATCAACATGAGCACGATGGGCAATGATGCTGGTGCCTTGACGTCCTTCATCCGGATGCGCGGTCTGAATCCGAACCAGGTCCTGGTGCTGGTGGACGGCAAGCGCCGTCATACCACGGCTAACATCAATGCGGATGCTGGCCCAAACTTCGGCGCAACGCCTGTTGATCTGAACATGATCCCGTCGAACATGATTGATCACATCGAAGTTCTCGAAGACGGCGCGGCGGCCATGTATGGGTCGGATGCGATTGCGGGCGTGGTGAACATCATCACCAAAAAGCAGGATCATGGTCTGAACATGAGTGCCCAGACGGGTGCGAATGCCTATAATGGGGATGGGTGGCAGTATCAACTGAACGCCGATGGCGGCCTCAAACTCGGTAATGACGGCTATATCCATATTTCGGGACAGGTTTACCATACAGATCACTTCGTCACGAATACGGTAGACAACCGCCTCGCGGGCTATGTCCCGGCAGGTGCTGCGAATGAGCTGTATACGGGGTCCGTCAAGGTGCCCAAGAACTCCAACAAGATCATGAGCACGCCCGAAGAGACGCGTGAGAATCTGGGTATCGATTTCGGCAAGAACCTGACTGAGAATATCCAGTTCTACGGACAGATCACTTATGCGCACCGCCATGCGGAAGCGTATGAGAACTATCGTATCCCGTCGGGTGCCAGTGCCAGTAATCCGGAACTGTTTCCCTACGGTTATTCTCCGCTGGAGACGATCGACGAGAATGACTATGCGGCGACGCTGGGCCTGAAGGGGGGACATCTATTCGGCTTTGACTGGGATCTGAGCAGCACCTGGGGCGAGGATCTGGACAAGATCTCCAACCAGAACACGACCAATCCGAACATGTATGCCGCAACCGGCTATACGCCCACGACCGTCCGGACGTCCAATTTCCGCCTCGCACAATGGACGAACAACCTTGATCTGCGTCGGAACTTCAAGATCGCCAATGTGGTTCCGGTCACGGTGGCGTTCGGCGGTGAGCACCGGCTCGAGCAGTACACCATCAGGGCGGGTGAGCCTGCATCCTATGAATATGGTGGAACGTCCGCACTTGCCGGCCTGACTCCGCAGGATGCCGGCAAATGGAACCGTGATGTTTGGGCGGCTTATCTGGACGGTGACTTCCATCTGCTGAAGAACTGGGATCTCGATTTCGCCGGCCGCTTCGAGCACTATACTGATGTCGGCAATACCGAGAATGGCAAGGTCTCCACGCGTTACGACATTACGAAGCGGATCGGCCTACGCGCTACCATCAGCAATGGTTTCCGTGCTCCGACCATGTCAGAACAACATTACAGCGCCATCAATGTCGGTCCGACATCAGTGCTGGGTCTACTGCCGGTGTCGTCCTCTGAGGCCCGCGCGACGGGTGCGTCCCCCCTCAAGCCCGAGCGTTCGACCAGTGCGACCGGTGGCATCGTTCTTGAGCCGATTGACGGCTTCCATATCGAGACGGATGTCTATCAGATCAACATCCGTGATCGTGTCGTTCAGGGTGGTAACGTGACGGGCGCGGCTGCAATCTCGGCGCTGGAAGGCATGGGAGTCTCCCTTCCAGCCCTGACCCAGCTTTCCGAAAACGCTGTGCAGACTTATTACTTCACGAATGGTGCCAGTACGCGGACGCAGGGGCTGGACATCAAGGCGGATTACATGTTCCGCATGCATCGTTACGGCAACCTGACGCTGTCTATGGCGCTCGATTTGAACCGGACGCGCCTGACGCATAACGGTATGTCCGCTACGGGATCGCCGCTTCTGAATGCCCAGAACATTGCCTATCTGACGACGGCCTATCCGCGTAGCAAGATCATCCTGAATGCGCTCTGGACGATCGGCAAATGGGACGTGAACGTGCGTCAGACCCGTTATGGCGAGACCACGGACATGATGACCTATCAGGACTGGACGCCGACGGCCTCGATCTGTCCGATTGACGGCAAGCAGCTTCAGCAGTCCAGCAGTTGCTTTGCCCAGTTCAAGAATTCTCCGCGCTGGCTGACGGATCTTGAGATCGGCTATCGTGTGAATTCCCGCTGGCATCTGGCTGTGGGTGCGAATAACATTTTCAATATTCGTCCGCGTAAGCTTCCGGGCGAGCTGAACCAGCTTGGTGGAAATCCTTACGATACGTTCTCGTCTCAGGTGCCGATGACAGGTGGCTATTATTACGGGCGTGTCAATTTTACGCTTTGATATCAGAGACGCTTCGGAAAATTTACGCTTAACGCGCGGAAAGGTCGTCCTTTCCGCGTTTTTTGTGTGACGCCGTTCAGGCCAGGTTCAGGTCAAGTTGACACATGATTTGAGCCAGAACCTTGTGGTGCGAGATTGTGGAGACTCATGAAAGACAGGCGGATCTTGTCGTAAAGGGTTGCGATGCTGCGCATTTGCCTTGAGCCGGTTGAACATCCCTTCGATGCAGTTACAGTTATTGTATTGTCACCAGTCAATTTCCTGTAGGCTCAGGACTCATTCTTTAAGATAGAAGATGACGCTTGCTG
>NZ_BANH01000083.1 GCF_000964465.1 Gluconobacter thailandicus F149-1 = NBRC 100600
CAATGTAGCCAATCTGAATGCTTACCGTCGGAGCCTGAATTTTTAGAGTTTGTGAGGGAGTAGACACAAAAGAAAAGGGCCTCTGGCATACCAGAGGCCCTTTTCTTTAGGACAAGGACAAAGAAACTGAAGTGACTGCTTTCTTAGGCAGCCACCGTCATCGGCTTGCCATTCTCCAGGACCGGCGGGATGCGGTCGAACACTTCCACTTCCTGCGGCGTGACATCCAGCTTCACACCATAGAGCGTGTCGAGGCTGGCTTCAGTGCGGGTCCAGCCACAACCGATCAGGGTCTTCAGCAGAGCCATCGTGTAGATGTATTCCCGAACCGTCTTGCCGTAGGTGTTCATCTTGTGATGGGAGCGCAGACGCTCATCCAGAACCGAGATGTCCTTGCCCTGGCGAACCATAAGCTCCGTCACCTTCAGAACAGCGGATGTTGCCGTCAGCTTGGCTAGGTAAACGCTACCCTGCTTGCGCTCGAACTCCTCGTTAGCCTTCAGGCTGTCAACCTGCTTCTTCAGGGCAACGATCTGATCGACCATACGCAGGTTGGCGTTGTACAGTTCGTCGGCCTGAGCCTGGAGGCTCTTCTGACGAGCAGTTTCGAGGTTGTTCCGCATGCCCTGTGCCCAGGCTTCGTAAGCGGCATTGGTGGCATTCGTGAAACCGGGGGTGAGGCAAACGCCTAGAGCTTCAGTAAGCATTGGTCTGTGTCCTTTCTTATGCTCTGTGAACAACTGCATTTCCTCAAAACAGCTTTTGTGACGGCTCTTTTGAGAATGCTGCCCTAGCCTGGCTCCGAATGACGCTGGGTTTCACAATCCGTCGTTTTTGGAACAGGCTAGGAAAAACGTGTCCTGCTGTTCCGAAAACCTGTTCCGGAACGGAGGGAGGTCCGAAGCATGACACGGTATGGCTACGCACGGGTTTCAACAGGCTACCAAGTCTGTGACGGGCAGGTATCGGCTCTTCAGAAGGAAGGTGTGACCGAGATCGTATTTGATACGGTTTCAGGTAATGTGCCTGCTGCTAGGCGACCGGGGCTTGCTGGTCTGCTCAACCGCCTCAAAGAGGGAGACAGTCTGGTTGTGGCGTGCCTGGACAGGCTGGGTCGTAACACGCTCGACGTCATGGGGCTGGTGAGCAACCTGACAGACCGGCACGTCCGGGTGCGTATTCTTAATATCGGGATTGAGACGGGCACCCCGAATGGTCAGTTGTTTCTGACCATCCTGGCAGGCTTTGCACAGTTTGAACGGGAACTGATCCGCGAGCGGACAAAGGCCGGGCTTACGGCTATCCGACTGGCCGGGAAACAGCTTGGGCGACCACATGTTCTAACAACCCGACAGAGAAAACACGTCAAGGAACTGAGCGCTGCTGGACGATCACT
>NZ_BANH01000082.1 GCF_000964465.1 Gluconobacter thailandicus F149-1 = NBRC 100600
AGCCGGGGCCAGTCCCCAGCCGCTCGGTGGAGGGAGGGTAAACCTATGTCACTTCTTTCCGGTCTGATGGGCTTTCTGTTCCGCTCCAAAAAGATGCCACCTCGCCCCAATCCGGCAGACGTTCTTGATCGCGCCATCACCGACACGCAGGCATGGTACAGCCGCCTGTCCGACCGGCTGGATGATACCTCGGAAGATTCCTATGCGACCCGAAACGAGCTGCGTGACCGGATGTATTATGTCCACTACTTCGAAGAGGCGATGAAACAGGCCAAGGCCACCAGTTCCATGACCGTCGATCTCAGCATCAGGTATGGCGTGTATGATGACCCCGAGGACGACGCGATCGCCCGTTATGAAGCCGCATCATGCGGCCTGGAATATGTCCCCGACGAGCAGCGCGAAGAGGCCGAGTATGCGAGTGCCCTATGGGGTATCACCGAGGTACAACAGGCGCTGGAAGCGGCGGGCTTTACCGTCCTCACCGGCTTTCATGCCTACCTGATCGACCCTGAAGAAAGCCAGCGCGCGATGGAAGCCTTCCATGCCGAGATACTGGCCGAGCAAGAGCAGGCAGCCTGCGCCTGAATCCGGGAGAGAGGCCGTCTTGCCGGCCTCTCCACCATTCTCGAGAAAAACTCCATTTTTCTCTTGAACTCTCTTTATTATATCTCGTATATATTAGAGGCGGGCCGGGAGGATAAAACCGTTCGATCCGTCGCACAGGGAGGATAGCCCTATGTCCAAGGAAGACCACGCCGAAAAACAGGTATCGCCTCTTCACAATACCTTGCCGCTGATCCGGCTGGATCGCGACGAATACAGCACGATTTCGGCGATGAAGACAAAGCCGGATCTGATGGCCTACTGGACCCGTAAGGGCCGCGTTCGCGCCTGCGAAGCCGCCGTCCTGCCGGATCTGTGGGTCACGACCATCGGCAGCGACGGCACCGAGATCGAGGGGCTGATGCTGTCATGCCTGTGGGAAGGCCCACGGGACCAGCGCACCAGCTACGATCTGGACTCTGTTTATACCGTCCTGGTCCCCTTCATCGGCTTCGGTCGGGTGGCGGGCTGGATGACAACAGATACCGTTCTTTCCCGTATCGACAGCACGGGTCTGCGTATCGACTGAAACGATTCAAAAAACAAACGGGTTTTTCTTGTGATTTCGTCAGGAGGACCGCAGCATGAATGCCATATCGTCAATAAATGCGGGCCGGAAGCACAGCATGACGCAGACAGATGACAGTCCTGCGAATGGCAAGCGAACCGGACCCGTGGCCGACGCGGTTCTTGCCCTGCGCATCATGGTCGATGCACGGACCGAAGCGAAAATGGTCCTGATGGGTCTCACGAGCTATGTCGATGCCGTGGCCCATCTGGAAGCCAAACTAGCAGAGGAAGCAGAACGCCAGAATATTTCGGCAGATTTTGAAAAACTGGCCGAACATAGTCTCGAAGATGCCCTGCGCGTGGTTGAGTTCGAGCTGGACGAGCTGATGGCCCATCTCATGAGCTTGGCCGTGGCGATGAAAGCAGAGAATGCGCCGGTCGAGCGTATCCGCTCATGGGTGCAAAGCGCGGCCGATTCATACGGGATGGCCTTCCGGATCATGGTCCCCGTATGGCGGCTCAGGTCACTGGTCGATGCCGCCTTGCGGGAACCGCCCCCTGATGACGCTGAGCCAGCCGGGGAAGCTCACCTGGGCGACTAGACCAGCAAGCACGGACGATCGTGGTGAACGTCCGTGTCTCTATTATATCGCGGATATAAAAGGATGAAGCGATGACTGATCGCGTGAGATACGAAGCTCTCGTCCGCCGCTATGAGCGGATGTCTGTTGCCCGGCCGGGATACCCGGTCGGCGCCGATGGCCCCTTTCCCGCACATATCTGCGTGGGGTCGGTCCGCTTGCCCGTCCAGATGGAGGGCGGCCGGATCGTGGCGCTTGGCACCCACCCCCTGCCCCGCCAGGTCCTCGCGGATCTTCTGGCCGGGCTAGAGCGTGCGTGCCGGGTGTCATCGCGTATGGGAGGGCTGATGTCATGACCTACCTCGCGCCGCGACGGGTGGCGAAGCATCGCCATGTCTATCTGGCCGGCCCGGACCTGTCGGTCCTGGCCGTCAAGGAAAGCCGGGACACGGCAGCACGGTCGGCCGTGCAGCTCGCGCGCAGGCGCGGCATGTCGGTTTCCCTATGGGCAATGGACCAGAAATTGCGGCCCGGATCGAAGATCCGGCCCCGCTATGGCATCTATCTCGGAGAGGCGCATGTTTGACCCTGCCCACGGCAGCGGGCGGCCGGCTCTCTCGTTATTATATCCGATATATGTTAAAGGAGAGGATCTGTGCCTTGAAAGAGTTTCGATGTCTGAATCCGCGTCTGCTGTCCCTGTCCTTGATCGCACCCCGCGCCTGACGCTGTTCCGCGTCAAGCCCGCCGTGCGCCGGCAGCTCGAAGAGTATGTAAACGATAACGACACCTCCATGCGCTGCGCCATCCTTCAGGCGCTGAAGACGATCGGCGTGCATGTGGAGCCCGAGGATCTGGTACCCGAACGCAAGCGGCGTCTCAAACCGCATACGGGCGACGACACGGGCGAGCTGGTCGGGCTCTCCGTCAGCCTGCCGGTCTATGTCCGCGTAGCGGCAGAACTTTGGATGCGCGAGCATCCGGGAATGCGCCTCGTGAACATGGTCCTGACCGGACTGAAGGAGATGGGCTTCGAGATTGATGATGAAGACCTGACCGCAAAATGGACCTGGAAACCCTTTGTGGGGTGACGCTCACAGCCCGCCAGCTCAAACCAACAAACCCCGGAAAAGACCCATGACCGCGAAACAGGACAATGAACGGGCGGCGCTGGCACGCCTGATTAAAATTGCAAAGGGTGACACCGGACAATCGCGGCGTGTCGCGGATTTCCTGCTGGCATGGTGGAATGCAGGATCGTGCGGATCGTTTGATCTCACGTCGCTATGGGCGCTCGATAGGGCCATCGTGGAAGATATGACAGTCGTTTTCGGTCTGATTGGTCAGGCCGGCAATTACCCCGATCAGCTCGATCGTGCCCTTGGCCAGGAATTCGCCGCGATCATCGCGCAATGGCGATCGGCCTGTCATCCCACGTCCGCCTTCGCGGTTCCTCTCATGACATGCGCCACCATGAGGGGAACCGCGTCTTTCGTCATGGCGCAGCGAGCAGTGTCCCGTACGTCCCGATGATCCTCTGCACGACTGCTTCGTTGGCCGCCGCCCCGGAGCACGAGTTCAAAAACGCGGCACGCCTTGCTGCCGTTGCACCTGGCTCGTATCCCCAAAAGCCCCATACCTGAATACTGAAAAATTCTCCGACCGGGCCGCTGCAACCTGCACCTGTCGCCGGCATTCCGGCCATGCACAACAAAGCCGCACAGGGCTCCGCATGGGCGGCCGGTGAATACGAAACAGCACCGCCGATCATTGCTGTCCCGATCGCAATAAACAGTCTCTTCATGGCTGTGATTCCCTGTTCGTGGGAACAGAAATTTCGCAGAAAATTACATTTTTCTCAATTAAAACTGCACCAGACCGCCATTTAATCAGGTTTTACAAATCAGATCGCTTCTTCTTGTTCCCTAGATGACCTGTTCTGATGATGCGTGCGGGTTTTTTCGGGGGCTTGATCTCCGCTCTAGTTCGTA
>NZ_BANH01000081.1 GCF_000964465.1 Gluconobacter thailandicus F149-1 = NBRC 100600
TGGCATCTGTATAAAAAGCGCCACCTCATCGAAAACATGTTCGCAAAGCTGAAAGACTGGCGACGTGTGGCGACCAGATACGACCGCTGCGCTCATATCTTCATCTCTGCAATCCATATCGCAGCAAGCTTCATCTTCTATCTTAAAAAATGAGTCCTGAGCCTAG
>NZ_BANH01000080.1 GCF_000964465.1 Gluconobacter thailandicus F149-1 = NBRC 100600
TGAATCAAAATTCCCTACAAAAATCAATGGGTCCTGAGCCTAGCCTGATTGTTTCCCCAATATGATACGTTCTTGCCAAAATAGGCCTTCTCTCGTAATTGTTACGTCCATACCATAAGGATGATATAATTGGTCCTGCTTCACGATGAGCGCCTTAGAATTTCAAGTTCTATTCTGAGACGATCTCTCTCTCACGTGGCATGTCTTAGGGAGTATATCGCTATAACGATCGAGCATTTTCTATGTAATTTGAATTTTATATTATGTAATGGTATTAATTGTGGTTGTATTGCAATGAATATTACATATGGAGATTTAGTATACGTCTTTTATGAATTGGATTTTGATTCCAAAAAGTAAAAATAAATAAATTATGATGCTTCGTTATGTATTATTATTTGTTGGTGTTTTTTGTTGCTAAACGATATTTTCTCGGCGTAACTCCCTTTTCATCTAGAAATGCCCGGTTGAAGTTGGACAGATTGCTGAAACCAGCATCGGTGCTCACGCTCGAAATGGGATCGTCTGTGGTCATCAGCAGGTTGCAGGCTCGGTTAATCCGCAAGCGGCGAACAAAATTAGTGAACGTATCCCCTGTTGCCTGCTGAAACAGTCGCGAAAAGGCGGAAGGGCTCATCTTAACATGACGGGCGATCTCCGCCTGCTTAACGGTTCTCAAATCAGTAGAGAGCAGGAGTTGCATGATCTGATTGATCACGCGAGAGCCCGATGTTTTTGAGGACTGGAAATTCCATGATCGGCACAGAACATGCCTTGGCGCTTTGGCTAAATTGACAAGCAATGAAATGAACTTTGCCACTCTTTCGGCCGGGTCCACGATTTCCAGGTCTTCCATCTGATGGCACAGAATATCCAGCGATGGCCCGTGGAACTCAATCCCGTTCGCTGCGTCGTCGAGCAGGCGGGTGATCTCTTCGAACTCAGGGCATAGTTGAACCAGGCTCTGAAGCCATGCTGGTTTGATCTGTACGACCAGATCACGTCCACTCACTGTCTCGTCCTGGTCAACGTTGCTAAACCAGTTGTGTGGTAAATCGGGGCCAATCAAGAACAGACTTCGTGCGTGAAATGTCCCGACATAGTCACCGATGACATATCGTCCGTTTCCTGCAGTAATAAGGTGCAGTTCGTATTCCGGATGATAATTCCATTTGGCACAGTCAGCGGGATAATCATGCCGATTCAGAGCAAAACTATGAGCAGGAGCAGCCGTAATTACCTCATAGACAGGTTCGGACTGCGATATTCTCGAAGGCTTTCTACGGGGCATCAAACTGTACTCAACGAAGGATCATTTACATATTTTTGAGGGCCACAGAGAATGCTGGGTCATTAGATTCAAGTCGCAGTGATCTGTGCAAAATCTGTCTTTCAAACCTTCCGAGATCTGCATCTTATGACGGCGGCCACCTTAATAGGTGCGCCTAACACATGCTTGTTTATGTGTTTTCTCTCCGGCGATATAGCATAACGGTTTTATTTTTATAATACTTTCTTGCGTGCAGAAGGCGAGGCCGGATAACGGATTTCCTGCGGATTTAAGCATGTTGGAGCTTGCCCTCTGGTCAACGTCCTCTGGAATATCGTTTCTTATAAGGAACGAAATGACGTTAAACGATCCCAAGTCTGAGGCTTGTCGCGTTGCTTCGTGCCTTCTGCCGAGTTATCGCGCTGTCCTTACCTCTTCCAGAAAACCTTCTTCGCTCCAGAGATCGCATGACCACTGCAGTGTTTTCCACGAATTCAGCGCCGACGACTACGACAGCTTCTCGGACGTCCCTCATCTTTTTCGCACTTGCACTCGGGGCTTTTGCGATCGGAACTGCTGAGTTCACGGCAATGAGCCTTGTTCCCCTCATAGCGAAGGACCTTCAGGTGACCGTGCCCCAGGCGGGGCATGCAATCGTTGCATATGCAATTGGTGTGGGTGTTGGTGCCCCCCTCATTGCCATCCTGAGTGCGCGGCTGAGTCACAAAAAGACGCTTCTTGGTCTTACAATTCTTTACGTGTTGGCCAATGGCGCAACAGCTTTTGTTCCCTCCTATAGCTTCCTTTTGATCTGCCGTTTTATCAGCGGTCTGCCCCATGGAGCATATTTTGGAATTGCCGGGATCATCGCGTCATCCCTTGTTCCTCCGAACCGACGCACACAAGCTGTCTCACGTGTGGTGCTAGGCCTGACCTTCGCCACAGTTGCTGGTGTCCCGCTCGCGAGTATCTTGGGACATTCGGTAGGATGGCGATGGTCCTTTGGTTTGATCGCGGCTCTGGCACTGATCACCACGTTGCTTGTCGCTATCGTCGTGCCAAACGATCCTTCCCGGCCACATGCGAGTGCCATGAGTCAGTTGCGAGGCCTCAAAAACCGTCAGGTCTGGCTGACCCTTGGGATCAGTGCAGTCGGTTTTGGCGGGATTTTCTGTGTTTACACGTATCTCACGGCCATCCTGCAGGATAACCTGCATGCATCTTCCATGATGATTGCTGTCATGCTGACAGTTTTTGGCGCGGGAATGACGACAGGGACTGTTGCCTGTGCCTGGGCCGCTGACCGCAAAATGATGCTGACAATGGGTGGAATTTTGATGGTCAATGCGGCTGCTCTCGCAGGATTTGCGGGTTCGGCACACAATATCTGGGAACTCATGCCGGTTGTGTTCATGATTGGGTGCGGCGGTGGCTTGGGTACCGTCATCCAGTCGCGGCTGCTTGAGGTTGCAGTCGGTGCTGAAGCCATGGCAGCGGCACTTAATCAGAGTGCCTTCAATCTCTCCAATGCCGTCGGCCCATGGTTGGGTGGCCTAGCAATTGCGTATGGTTTTGGCCTGACATCTGTGGGATGGGTTGGAAGTGCCCTTGCACTCGGAGGCTTCCTGATCTGGCTTCTGACCTTAAGTGATCTCCGCACAGGCAAAGAAAAAAATTGAACTGAAGCCTGTTTGCAATGATCCTCAAGTGCCTGCTGAGCGTCTGGTTTACATTCGCTCTTCAGCAGGCATCGAACTTGATATCCTTAATCTATGGAGATGTAAGATTTCGTTATTTGTTCCCCCCCATAGATTTAAGCTCTTACTCCTCGTCACTGGGATCGTGGCCTGCGCTGATTTCCATCCAGGTACGGCACGAGCTCAGTCGGTGACTTCGTCTGGCACAGGAGGGGACACTGCGACGGGGCTTCAACCCTCCCTCATGTCCCAGGCGCCGTTGGAACAGGCTCGAAAGCAAACAGATGTCTTGCCGCAGCCTGAAACGATTTTCGTTGATCCGTTTGGTCTGATTTCTCGGCTCAGAGAGCATGGAATCAGCCTTGTCCTGGATAACGTCAACGAGATGTCCGGCATGATCAACAGTCCCACTCCGGGACTTGGCCTGAGCAAGGGAGCGAGCAACACAGGTCAATATTCGATGGAAAATGTTATCGACTGGGGCCGACTGGCCGGGGTCACTGGCCTGTCGACGCACGCTGTGGTCGTCGGTCGTTACGGTATTCCTGTGAGTCCCATGTTTGGGGACATGCTTCTTACACCCAGCCAGGAGATTTATGGCTCAGGCGGGAACGTGTTTGTTCACCTTGTCTATGCCTATGCTGACGAAACGCTGTTCAAAGACCGCCTGGATATAGCGGCTGGTCGTATGTCATTCCTGAGTGATTTTTCTGCCAATCCGTTTTACTGCAATTTCATGAACAATTCCTTCTGCGGCAATCCGAAGGCCGCAGGAGACAACACGGCCCACGCTTCCTATCCTGATGCCAACTGGGCTCTCCGTTTCCGCATTCGCCCGTCCGCTACAACCATCTTTCAGTTTGGTGTGTATTTTACAGAAACCAGAAGTATTTATACCAACACCCAGATGCGTACCGGCTTTAAGTTCAATGGGGCCAATATTGACGGTGAAGCCATGCCGGTAGAGTTCACCTGGGCGCCGCGACGGGGCAGGGAGCATACATTACCTGGCCACTATAAATTCGGTTTTGCCTACGATACAGCGGATCATCGGGATAACTATTACGATGGCAACGGTAATGCTTTTGCTTTGACCGGCCTACCCGCCCGGGAGGTTCATGGAGCATGGGCTGCATGGGCCCTGCTGGACCAGATGGTCTATCACCATCCTGAGGGTGCAGCAGATGCGGGAATCAGCCTGCTGGGTGTTGCCTATTTCAACAAGCCCCAGACGCAGACGCGCTCTGCACAATATTCCTTCGGTATCTTTGATCGTGGATTCTGGAAATCACGGCCCAGCGACGCGATCGGCGTTGATTTTGCCTATTCACAGATCTCCGATGATTTGACACGCTCAGAAAGGCTTTTTGCCCAGCAAAACCTTCCTATTCCGAATGGAGCATTTTTTCCTCAGACATCGACTTATAATTTAGAGGCGATCTATCAGATTCGTGTCATGCGCGGCATAACATTTTCTCCTGATTTCCAGTATTACATCCATCCAGGCGGACAGAAGCAACTAAAAAATCAGGCACTTATTGGTTTCAAGAGCCATATAGCCTTATTTTAGACCCTGGAAACTGTGTTCCAGCGGCGAAGCTAATACTTTACGGTGGATCAGTTAGGGTTATGCGGAAAAAGGCTGACAGACGACTCATCTGGCTGGTCGTTTGTCAGCCATAGAGGTCGCTTATCTCCAGTCTTCTCACAGTGTCTGAATCAGAGGTCTCACAGCAGATCTATGGCTTCTGCCCCGAGAGCAGGAAAAGGAAGTTTTCGGCAGGGACGACCTACAAGCGTGCCGAAAGTCAAATATGAATAGCGGCTACTGGGCAAAGTGCGTGGCCCAGTCTTCATGGCCTTGTTAGGCTTGTCAAACATGAGGCGCGAAGTAAAAGCGTCAGCATCATAACCAATGTAGGATATTGAGGCTGTGTCTCCTTTGGGAAGCGCTCGTTTATTGGCGGAAATCTCGCAGGGGGTGACTGCCGATATGTTATGAGTGCTCCTGGATCCCAAGTAATCTGATGTAGAGCGAGAAGCCGCCGCATATGGAGCTGAAAGTCACGTATGCGTGAAACATTTTATTATCGGTTGCCATCTAGGTAGGGCGTTAAGCTAATCTCAGACTTCTCGCACAATCAGAGCGCTGAAGGATCGGCCCATGCCCCACGAGCCGCACCTCCCTATGCCTGTCGATTTGTCGATGCGTGTCGCGAAAGTCTCGCGCCGCATGGTTTTGCGCGGTGCAATGGCGCTTCTCAGTATAGGTCAGATCCTGCGTCCGCTCTGGGCCCGGGCCCTGACGGCCCGTACAGGCACCTCGCAATCCCGTCCTCCCGAGGGCGTGGAAACGGCCATTGTCTCCTGTTCGGTGAATGGTGAACATCACCACTTGATGATGGACACACGTACGACGTTGTTAGACCTGCTGCGTGAACAGCTTGCCCTGACCGGAACGCACAAGGGCTGCGATCACGGGCAATGTGGCGCCTGCACCGTTCTGGTCAACGGTCAGCGTGTTCTGTCCTGTCTCAGTCTCGCGGCCATGCACGAAGGCGACAGCATCACGACCATCGAAGGCCTCGCAGCGGCGGATGGAACGCTTCATCCCGTGCAGGCGACCTTCATCGATCACGACGGCTTCCAATGCGGTTACTGCACGTCCGGACAGATCTGTTCCGCCGTCGGGATGCTGCGCGAGCTTGCCGCCGGAAATCCCAGCTATGTTACCGCCGACCTTTCGGCACATGCCGAGGCCGTGACGGAAGAACTGCATGAACGCATGTCCGGCAATCTTTGCCGGTGCAGCGCTTATGTCGGCATTTCCGCCGCTCTGAGCGAGTTGGCGCAGAGGAAGGTGCCAGCATGAAAGATTTCGCCTTTTCCACCGCGCATTCCGTCGATGATGCGGCCCATGCCGCAGCCTCCGGGGCGCGTCCCATAGCGGGCGGCACTAATCTTCTCGATCTGATGAAGCTTCAGATCGAGACGCCGAACAGGCTTGTGTCCGTCCGCAGGCTTCCGCGGCTTGATCGCGTTACCGTCACGGACGAGGGGGGTGTCAGGATCGGTGCTGAAGTTACGAACGCGGCGCTGGCCGCCCATCCTCTGATCCGGCAGCGTTACCCGTTGCTCTCCCGTGCCATCCTGGCAGGCGCCTCTGCACAGATCCGCAACATGGCGACCACCGGCGGCAATCTGCTTCAGCGCACGCGATGCGTCCAGTTCTATGACATGACGGATGCCTGCAACAAACGTCAGCCTGGTTCCGGCTGCGGCGCGCGGATGGGGGGAAACCGCATGAACGCCATTATTGGTGGCAGCGAGGCCTGCATCGCCGTCAATCCGTCCGACATGTCGGTGGCGCTGCGTGTTCTCGATGCTACGGTCCACGTGCAGGATGCGACGGGACGGGTCCGTGCCATTCCCGTTGCCTCCTTTCATCTTCTGCCTGGCGAGACGCCGGAACGGGAAACGGCGCTGCAGCCGGGGGAGATCATTACGGAAATCAGTCTTCCGCCCCCGCCCATGGGGGTGCATCATTATCGCAAGGTGCGCGACCGGACGAGTTATGCGTTTGCGCTCATCTCTGTCGGTGCCGTCGCCGATATCCGGGAGGGGCGGATCGTTTCCGCCCGCTTCGCATTCGGGGGGATCGCTCCCCGGCCCTGGCGGGTCGAGGCCGCCGAGGCTGCAATGGCCAACAGGCCCGCCGAGGTTGCCACTATCGAACACGCCTGTGACATCGCTCTCGAAGGCGCGAAAGGCTATGGGGATAATGATTTCAAGATCCTTCTTGCACGACGCACCCTTGTCGCCACGCTTCTCACCTGAAGGGGGGCCTCGCACATGACGGGGATCGGTAATGGCGTTCCGCGGGTGGAAGGCAGGGCCAAGGTGACGGGGGCGGCGCTCTATACCTTCGACCTGCAACCCTCTGAAATCGGCGCGACCCAGCCCATCCTGCATGGTGCCGCTGTCCTGTCCACCATCGCCTGTGGCCGCATCTTGGCTCTGGACACGGCCGCCGCAGAGCATTCAACTGGTGTTCGACTCGTCCTGACCCATCGCAACATGCCTCCGCAGGCGGAATGGGGGCCACTGAATGCCAATGTGCGTTTCGCGCGGGCCCAGCCGGTTTTCGGTGACGAGCAGGTGCGCTACTTCGGAGAGCCCGTGGCGTTCGTCGTCGCCGAAAGCTTCGAGTGTGCCCGCGCCGCCGCCGCGTCTATCCAGGTGCAGTACGAAGCAGACCAGGCGCACACAGTTCTCGATTCTGAACATGGAATCGATCCTGCGCCTCTGCATGGCGGGCAGTCCTCCGACAGTTCGGTGGGAGATTTCCACGGCACTTTCGCGACTGCCCGGCATCGCATCGATGTGCAGTATGAAACGCCTTACCAGAACCACGCTGCCATCGAACTTCAGGCCAGCATCGCCGCTTGGGATGGCGATCATCTCACCGTTCATACACCCGCTCAAATCACGTCCGCAGCCCGCACAGGCCTTGCCCGGACGCTGAACCTTCCAGAAGACAGGGTGCGCGTCGTCGCCCGGCTGATCGGCGGGGGGTTCGGTGGCAAGCTGCCCTATTTCGCCGATGCGGTGCTTTGCGCGGTGGCGGCTCGCCAACTTCGGCAGCCTGTCAAGTTCAGCTTCACGCGGCAGCAGATGTTCACCGCCACCACCCATCGTTCCGCCGTGTCCCATCGGGTACGTATTGGGGTGACAACAGAAGGGCGTATCACCGCCATTAGCCACGATGCCGTCAGTCAGACGGCGTCCTTCGACAATTATGTGGATGGCAGCACGGCGGGAGCTAAAGGCCTCTACGGAGCCAAAGCGATCCGGACGACCCAGCGCATTGCCCGCCTGGACCTGCCGCGTTCGGATTCCATGCGGTCGCCGGGCGACGCGAACGGCTCCATGGCATTGGAATGTGCCATCGACGAAGCCGCCCATGCGTGCGGTCAGGACCCGGTCGCGTTCCGCATCCTTAACGATACACGCGTAAATCCGACGACTGGCAGGCCCTACAGTTCACGGCATCTCGTCGCTTGTCTTCAGGAAGGAGCGCGTCGCTTTGGCTGGGAAGAGCGCCGGAGCGGTCGCAAGGGGGAGTGGTTAATCGGGCAGGGCGTGGCTTCGGCCATGCGGGACAATCTCGTTCGCCCTTCGGCCGCACAGGTCACGCTGACGCCTGCGGGCCAGCTTGTAGTTCGGCTGGACATGACCGATCCTGGAACCGGAACGATCACGATCCTCACCCAGATAGCGGCGGAAACGCTTGGTCTGCCGATGGAGAAAGTTACGGTCATGCTGGGAGACACCGATTTTCCCAAAACGTCCGGCTCGGGTGGGTCGTTCGGTGCTGAGAGTTCAGGGTCGGCGGTCTATGAGGCGTGCCTGGCCCTCCGGCGTCGCCTTGACGACATGACGAAGGGACGGGACGCAAGCCCGGAAACCGTCCTGCGCTTGGTTGGCGAGGCAGGGGGCGTGACAGCTGAAGGAAAGATCGCCCCCGGAGACGAGACGAAACGCTATTCCGAGGCCAGTTTCGGCGCCCAGTTCGCCGAGGTGGCTGTTAATGTCCACACCGGTGAAACACGTGTGCCGCGGATGCTCGGCGTATTCGCTTGCGGACGCATCATCAACGAGCGAACGGCACGCTCGCAGGCGCTGGGCGGCATGATATGGGGACTTTCCTCCGCGCTCATCGAGGCAAACAACGTCGATCATCGGGGGCAGATGGCGATGCGCGATCTGGCCAATTACCATGTGCCGGTTCTGGCGGATATCCAAAACATCGATGCCGTCCTGCTGCCCGAGACTGAACCGGTCGCTAACCCTTTGGGCATGAAAGGCATCGGTGAGGTCGGCATCAACGGTGCGGCGGCGGCGATCGCCAATGCTGTGTTCGATGCAACCGGTATCCGCATCCGCCGGTTTCCCATCACGTTGGATCGTCTCCTTCCCGGCTTGCCACCTCTCGCATGAGGATGCGATGCCTTCCTGAACGTCGATGGAAAGCCGGAGAGTGAGCCAGCCTCCGTTCCAGCTCTCTTCGTGGCTCGTCGTTGTTTTTGCCGCTGTCTGCGGCATGACGGTCGCGAATATCTATTATGCTCAGGCTCTGATCGGCCCCATCACGCATGATCTCAAAATTCCTCCCGCCTGGGCCGGGACCGTGGTGACGTTGACGCAGCTCGGATATGGGGCCGGCCTGTTCCTGATCGTCCCCCTTGCCGATCGGGTGGAGAACCGGCGTCTGATACTCCTGACCGTGACGGCGCTGATCCTGAGCCTGGTCGGATCGAGCCTCAGTCATGCGGCTGCACCATTTATGCTGTGCGCCTTTGCGATCGGTCTCTGTTCGGTTGGATCACAGATCCTGCTGCCGCTCGCGATGCATTTCGTGGCGCCCGAACGGCGGGGGCAGATCATCGGCAACATTATGGGTGGTCTGCTGACGGGCATCATGCTGGCCCGACCGCTGGCCAACGCTATTGCGGCCGCTTTGGGGTGGCGTGCTGTCTTTGGGCTTTCAGCCGGGGCCATGGCACTAATCGGCGGTATTCTGTGGCGTGTCCTACCGACGTACCGACCCGAGGGCCAGATACGCTATGGGGATCTTCTGCGCTCCATTGGACAACTGGTCGTCCGGCACAAGACATTACGATACCGTATTTTATATCATGGTATCCTTTTCGCGGTTTTCAACATGTTCTGGACCGCCGTTCCCCTGATGTTGCACGATCGTTTCGGGTTGGGGCAGGGGAAGATTGCCCTGTTTTCCCTGGCGGGGGCTGGAGGGGCGCTCGCCGCACCTCTGGCAGGCCGCTGGGCCGACCGGGGTCATGCGCGGGCCGCAACCCGGGGAGCGGTCCTCGGCGTGGGGCTAATGTCCTTCTGTACCGGTCTCACAGTCGATTCAGGTTGGCTGCTGCTGACAGCGATGCTGGCCCTGCTTTTGGACGCGGGCGTGCAGACAAACCAGATCGTCAGTCAGCGCGCCGTCTACAATCTCGACAATGCGGCGCGGGGGCGCCTGAACGCAGCCTACATGACGGCTGTCTTTATGGCCGGTGCGGCTGGTTCGCTCGGGGGAGCCGCGCTTTACAGCCATCTCGGCTGGCAGGGTGTTTCCCGGGTTTCCGCCCTGCTGTGTGGAATCGATCTGGTTGTCCTTTTCATCGGTTTCAGGCGTGGCGTTCGGGATTAGACCGGCTCTGAGTAGCCTGCGCGGTGCGGCTCCTGCCTCTGGGGCAGTGACAATAACTTGTTCGGTCCGGCCCGAATCAGGGGTTGTGAGGCATGTTCGTGGAGGTTTTTATGAACCTCCGTCTCTCATAACTGTTCTGACAGTTGAACAGATACAGCGCGATCTCCGTTCCGTGTCGGTCTCCACCGCCGTCATCCTGCCGTCAGGGCAATAGAATGCATTGAAAGTATCTGTCCCGATTACAAGAGGAGAACTCTCATGTCCTTGCCATTCAGCCGTCTGCGTCTGCTCCGGCGCTCTTTCCTTGTTTCCCTTGTCGGGATGGCCATTTACGCCGGGGTTTCTCCCACTGCTTCCGCAGCCGATACGCCTCCTGTGCAACGCCATATCGGCATTATCGGTGCTGGGCAGGTGGGAGGCACACTGGGTCGGCTCTGGGCGCGGGCCGGTTATCAGGTCATGTTCTCCTCCCGCCATCCGGATCAGTTGCAGGATGTTGTGGCCGGAGCAGGACCGAACGCCCGGGCTGGCAGTGTGGATCAGGCGATTGCGTTTGGGGACGTGATCGTTCTGGCCGTGCCATACAAGGCCGAACCGGCGCTTGCGAGGCAGTACGGGCAGGCTCTGAAGGGCAAGATCCTTATTGATGCCGACAATGCCTATCCGTTTCGTGACGGAGCGATAGCCGCGGAGGCCCACGCCGCAGGCGTGGCGCGCTATTCGGCGCGGCTTTTCCCCGGAACGCGCTTTGTGCGCGCCTTCAATTCGGTGAACGCGAGTACCCTTTCGGATGGTGGGGGCGGCACCACCGAAGTCTTATACAGCTATACCGATGACGCGGCGGGCGCGGTCGCTGCCGAACTTATCAGGGTTACAGGCAGCGTGCCGGTCCGTGGTCATGACCTCTGACAATGAGCACCTGATACCGACCCTGCGCGACACTCCAGCCGAACCTGCGGCCAACTCCGGATGGCGCGGCTGGCTAATCCACGCAATCAATGCACGACCTGATGAAATCGGCGCGGTTTTATGGGGCTTCACGCTCTTTTTTCTACTCTTCACCAGCTACGCGATTTTGCGGCCCGTTCGCGATGCGATGGGCATCGCCAGTGGCGTACGTAATCTCCAATGGCTTTTCAGCGCGACGTTTGTCACCATTCTGGTCGCAGTTCCCATTTACGGGTGGCTTAATGCCCATGTGGCCCGCGTGCGCTTCATCGATTGGGTCTACGGTTTTTTTGCAATTAACATGCTGGGCTTTGCCGCCTTTCTGACTGTATGGCCCGCCAGTTCATGGATCGCACGGGCCTTCTTCGTATGGCTGTCGGTCTTCAACCTGTTCGTGATGTCCGTGGCATGGAGTTTGATGGCGGACTTGTTTGATACTGGACAGGCCAAGCGCCTGTTCGGGTTCATCGCCGGGGGCGTCAGTATCGGCGGGATCGCAGGGCCAGTATTCGCGGCATTGATGGTGAGCATTCTGTCGATCCCTGGATTACTGGTCGTGTCCGCCCTGCTATTGTATGGCGCGGTGCTCGCCAAATCTCAGCTTGTGACGTGGCGATCTGCCCGCGATACGATACAGGAGGATGATGAGCGGCAACGTCCTGTGCTGGGCAATCCGTTCTCCGGGTTCACGCTCGTTGTACGATCGCCTTATCTTCTCTGTTTGGCAGTCTTCGTCCTGCTGCTAACCACGGCAACGACTTTTCTCTATTTTGAACAGGCCCGCCTGGTCGTCACGATGTTTCCCACCCGCAGCGCCCAGGTTCGTATCTTTTCCATTATTGATGGGTGCGTCCAGACGCTGTCACTCATCTGTCAGATGAGTGACAGGGCGTTTTGCGCGTTACTTTGGCTTGAAAGGGCTGTTGACTGCGGTTCCTCTCATGATCGTTGCTGGTTTTTTAGCGCTGGCGGTCTGGCCAACCTTCGCGGTAATCGCCATCGTTATGGGCGTTCGCCGCGTTGGCGAATATGCTTTTATCCGTCCAGGGCGAGAAATGCTGTTTGCCCGGATGCCTGTTAACCTGAAGTATCGGGCGAAAAATTTTCTCGATACAGTGGTTTATCGGGCAGGTGATGCAGTCAGTGGCTGGGCAAGCACCGCCATCACGACGTTCTCACAAAGTTCAGTAGTTGTCTCTCTCGTGGGGGCTCTTCTGGCAATCATCTGGGCTGCATGCGGGTACGTGCTTGGCGAACAGGAAGACAAAGCGGGCAAAACGACCGGCCGGGTACGAGGAAACTAGTCAGTTGGTCCACCGTTTTTCGGGATCGGAAATGCAGAACCTTGAAGGGTTGGGATCCGACACAACGGTTTGTACGAGCCTGCCCAGAAATCTGCCTGTCGCCATCGGGCTTGATACCTCTATGGGGGAGAAGAAGTTTCTCTGCTGGGAACTATCGCGCCTATGTAGCGACAGGAACGGAAATGGTGGAGCGATCAGGGCGGGAGAAGGCGCGGCTGTTACCACGAGAATTCTACTCATGTCTGGATTTCGGCCGAAAATGACGATGAGTGATGCTTCCGTTTAATCTTGTCTGTTTGGGAGTATGGGCCGAACAGAATTCATTGCGCCCAGGCTCGGTATTCAATTGCATTGATCCTGCCGAGGAATAGGAAGCGACGCATGTCATAGAGGATATTGGCTGGACAGGTCTTTATGATAATCCGTTCTCTCTCTCCGCCGCTCTGAAAATCAGGGGCAAACTCTGAGTACCTGTTCAGGCGGATGCCTTTAAAGACATCACTGTGTAGGCCTGCCGGTAGCGGAAAACTCATTGTTACTTCTGTTAACGTCCGGAATTGCATGGTCTGGATCAATGATAACGGCGGCAATGCTTCTGGAAGACGGGATTTCAAGAGTATGTCTGTTTCCGCTACTCCAGACTTCTGTGGGAATTCGAACCGAAGTTGTGGTGCCATCCGTCCATTTTTCCAGAACAGTCACAGGCAGTGGTAACCAGCCCTTGTTGAGAATGGTGATTTTGAGCTTCGCGTCCGATGTATACTTCACATCTTCAATCGCATAGTCAGGGAACCATGTTCTGAAGTACCAGCCACGCCAGAACCATGACAGATCTTCCCCGGCATCACTGTTCATCAGACGGAAGAAGTCCGAAGGGGTTGGGTGTCGGTAAGCCCAGACTTCAATGTAATGGCGAAAAGCACGATCAAAGCGTTCAGGACCAAGGATCTGGCTCCTCAGTAGTTCAAGCCCATATGCTGCCTTGAAATAAGGAATGGCATGTCGGTCTCCTTTGCTTCCTAGGGGGGAAGGAGTAATGATAGGGCCATATACTGGGTCCATGAGAATCTTGACGATATCATCGGCGGGTTTCCCCGTATCCGGAGCGTATTCGCCATCATGTTTGGGGGCGAATTCTCCCTTGTTAAAATGCAGGGAAGCAAGGGCGTCGATGAAAGTGTTGAAGCCTTCATCCATGAATCCGTTGCGCCTTTCGTTGCTCCCTACAATCATGGGGAACCAGCTGTGACCGAGTTCGTGGGTCGTAATCCAAAATAGTTTGGCATCACGGTCTTTCATGCCGTCAAACACAATGCCCGGATATTCCATTGCGGCTCCGTGCCCTCCCACGTTGACAGCATTGGGCCATGGATACATGTACCATTCGTGTGAGAAATACTCGATCGTATGCTTCACGTATTCTGTTGATCTGTCCCAGGCCTGTGGACCTGCTGCTTCAATAGGGTAGACGGACATGGCCAGTCTTGCCTCCACTGGGTGGCCCGGTGCTGGCGATATTGGAGGAAGATCAAGTCTGGCAGCATCCCACAGAAGCGCTGGTGACGTTACGAATGCAACATCACGTGTGTTCTGCATCAGAAAGTGCCAGGTCCTGGTCTTCGTACTGGCGTGGTGGGCGGCATTTTCAGCATCTGACTGGGTGCGGATCAGAACACGCTTTTCGCTTAGTCGTGCTGCCTGCAGTCGGGCTCGTTCAAGGGGTGACAAAACAGCTTGTGGGTTGAGCAGGGCTCCGGACGCGGCAACAATGAAATTGTCTGGAACGGTGACATCATAGTCGATATTGCCGTAATCAAGATAGAACTCATCGCCCAGATAAGGCAGTGTATCCCAGCCTCGAATGTCATCGAAGACAGCCATCCGAGGGTAGAACTGGGCAATTTCGTAGATTTCGCCATTCCGGCTTTGACTGACGGCAGTACGTCCGCCCCATGGGCCTGGAACAGTATAGTCCCAGTTGATCTGTAGACGAATCTTCGAGTGCGGTTTCAGGGCTTCTGGTAGAACGATCTGTAACCGTGTGTCGGAAATCTGAAACTGGACGGGCTGCTTTTTACCTTTCAGATCACTAACAGTGATATTTTTAATGGTCATTCCGCTCGTATGATCTGGAAAGTGCCACTGTGAGGCAAAGGCTGCACGGGAGTCCGGCTTATATATGTTCTGATCCAGTTGCACCCAGAGGACGGGGAGTGTGCTAGGACTGTTGTTCTGGTACCGGACTTCTTCCTGCCCGCTCAGAAGATGTTTTTCGGGCAGGATTTGTACATGAATTCTATAATCAGCTTGATTTTTCCATGCCATTGGTCCCGGAGTTCCATCTCCTGAGCGATAGACAGTCGGGGCGTCAGGCAGGAGCAGAGGAGCAAATATTTCGCTCGGATCAGGCTCCCTTGCCCCGGATGTCTCTGCCAGTGAGGGTGCCGATATCAGGCAACCAAAGACACACAGTATAATCCATTTCGACGACTTGTACTGGAAGGCAGTGTTGCGCGAAGATGGCATGGATGATCTCTTCTCTACGGAAGTAAAGTGGATTACTGGCGTGTGAAGAATTCCTGATAGGCTTTGGACTTGCCTTCGGGAGATTTGCCAATACCCCAGCGCATTAGCGTCTTGCCACCATCTTCAAGGGTCCAGATCGCGCCGACGATCAGGTCGTCGTTTTTCATTTCCAGAATTTCGATACGATTGTTTTCCAGGCGACGGACGCGGACCACATCATATCGTCCACTGCCAGACAACGGGTAAGGCTTTCCATCCATGATGGCATCAAAGTCAATGACCATGGGAGGTTTGTTCTTCAGTGTGGAATTGACCGAGTGATAGACCAGATGATCTCCGGAAAAACTCACAGTCATTGCCAAATTCATTTTCCCGGTCGGATAATGTCCATCGCTCCATGTGGAACGCATATTGTCATTGACCCATGTGCCGGCAAAATCCAAAGTCAGGCCTTTCGCCTGAGCAGAAGATGTTCCACAGGCAATCAAAAGGGCCGTGGCAAGAAACAGACTTTTTTTCATGATGGTCTCCTGAAGACTGGAAAGAGGGTTTTTATTTCAGGCTATCAACGGTCTCGAGATGTGCTTCCTGCTCGGCGCGAGTGAGCCACAGGTCACGGAGTGTCTTGCTGCTTAGGTAGGACAGCTGGTCAGACTGATGAGTAGAACCGGGTTGCCCGGAATTTCCATAACTCAGCAAACCTTTGGCGCGCATTGGCGACGAGAAGCTGACGATGGATACCCAGGTTTCTCCATGGAACGGGGTTCGCTGGCCATCTTTCATCGGCCCCCAAGTGATCGTTCTGAAAATACCCGTATTGCCGAAGCCGCCATTTCCCGGAAGGTTGACGTTGCCAATATGAAAGCGTGAGACCTTCCCGAAGGGTGTATCGATCGCACCATACAGCTTGCGCGTTTCAATGACGGCCTTGTCGAGCAGGTTCACAGCCTGAGCGGGATCTTTCAATCCGTCGGGAGTATGGATGGGATCATCCAAAGACCATCCTCGTGCAAAGTTCGAGAAATCCGTGAATTTGGGACCCATCATCAGACGTGCCCATGTTTCGAACAGCAGGGCACCACGGCTATCCGCATTGTCAGCCTGATCCCAGGATTTCAGCACCCTGATGGCATCGGCAATATTTTTGCGTGGTTCTCCAGCTGCGGCTTCCAGGAGTTGAGGGAGAATACGTTGTGCCAGTAGGGAGTGAGTATTGAGTTTGCGCTCAATGACGTCTTCGTACGACATCTTTCCGCTCGCGGTGAGCATGGTTACGGACATCTGCGCACGAAGCGACATGGGGCCAGTCAGAGAAACATAGGCAGGATAGGCTTCGGGATGTAGAACCCGAGGATAGGTTGAAACCCATGGCGGATCATTGGCATTCTGAACAAAACCGCCAGATGGGTCGATGACTTTTGGAAGGTCTTCATAAGCAACAATCCCTTTCGGCAGTGTTGCTGAAGTTTCTCCGCTGACAGGAGCATTCCAGTAGTTGAAATCGCCTTCCGAATGTTTGGGAAGAATGCCGTTATCAAGATACATGATATGACCGTCATGGTCTGCATAGACAATATTAAACATTGGGATCTGGATTTTTTTAACGGCGGACTGGAACTCGGCAAAATTGTGCGATCGCCCCATGTCCCAATACTGACGTAGCATGCCCGGTCGATCCAGACCTGCAACGTAAAGCGCCATCAGAGATCCGTCCGTCTGTTTGAAGACAGGTCCCTGTACGGCATAGCGTTGCTCGAATGAGCGGTCCTGCAAGGTGCCGTCCGGTGACTTGACCTTGTAGCGAATGGTCTTGGTATCGAATTTCCGGGTTTTACCATCAAAGCGGTAGCCGTCGCCGTCCGGGGTCAGACGATAACGAATGGCTCCAAGAATGGTGTTGACCGTGTTGGAGAATGCCACATCCTTGGTAAAGGCGAAACGCAGCACGGGCAGGCCAATCTGGGTGGCGCCGTACATGCTGAAGCCCGGACCATTCATCTGGGCTTCGTAGTAGCGGAAGAACGGATAGCTCCACGGCAGGTGAGGGTTGGCCAGAAGAACTGCATGACCATCCGTCATTCGTGAAGGCGCAATGGCCCATGTATTGGAACCGCCTGCTTTGCGTTCGGGAGGTTCTCCAAGCATTTTTGTCTCGGAGGCGATGTAAACGTAGTTCATCAGTCTCAGGCTATGGGCGACAACGTCCACACCTGACACGGGTAGCACAGCTTTGACATCATCGGAGATGTCATTGGGATGTTTGGTGGCATAGTCGTTGATGCCTTGGGCAAATGCATCCAGATCCTTTCTGAATGAGGGCTCCTGAGCCGCGTACCATGTTTTGGCCCGATCATAGACACCATTGGCGAGCACCCAGCGATCGGACTCTTCTTCGGATTTGCCCCAGTATTCTGCAGCACGTCCCCGGGCTGTGCCGTATAGCTTGAGAACAATATTCCCATAGCTGTGAGCCTGCGCCCATCCAAACCCGTAGAAGGTACCTGCTTCATCCTTTCCGTAGATGTGCGGAACGCCAAAAGTATCCCACAGAATCTGTCCATGGTCCGAAGATGTGGGTTCTGCGGCATGTGAGGCCAGAGGGCTGCCGAGCATTAGCGTGGACAGGAGAGTCGCAACAATAGGCCTGATTCTCGTCTTTCGAATAGACATGATCGTCTTACACCTTTCGTTTTCGAATAATTTAGAAATTCACGCCGACGCGTCCATAGTAATATCCACCAGTAAATCCGAAAGGAGATGTTCCTGGGTACTGTCCCTGACCAAGAGAATAATTATAGATGCCATTGGCGGAGGGATATGTATTGAAAATATTGTTCCCCCCAAAGCCTACATTAACCCAGCGGTTGATGTTCCATGTCAGGTCCATGTCCACAATTGCACGGGGTCCATACCTGCGGTCACTGGCTGCGCTGTTCTGTAAGATTGTATACCCACCGTAGCGCGTAACTTTCGTATTCAGAATCAATGGGCCAAAAGTCCAGATGTTCATTAAAGAAAGTTTCGTTCTGGGAATGGCCTTTGTCATATAGCCTTGGCTCAGGCGGTCAAACAGAACGTAATTCGAACCCAGAGAGGCCAGTTGGGAAGGGTTGGATTTGATATTGGTAATAACGGTCTGATTATAATTCCAGCCGAGATTCCACTGCATATGTCCCAACGGGCCAACAGAATGGTTATAGGTTGCTACCACATCAATACCGCGCGTCCGGGTATTGATGGCGTTGGTGTAATACTGGGCACTGATG
Organism: Gluconobacter thailandicus F149-1 = NBRC 100600; assembly: GCF_000964465.1. Taxonomy (GTDB): domain Bacteria; phylum Pseudomonadota; class Alphaproteobacteria; order Acetobacterales; family Acetobacteraceae; genus Gluconobacter; species Gluconobacter thailandicus. The sequence continues at coordinate 18,237 of NZ_BANH01000080.1, forward strand.
TCAGAGGCCAGTCCGTTTTGAGCGAGAATATTGGAGACAGCGGTTCCGGTGAGGGTACTTGTCAGAGCAATACGGTCATTAACCTCGATCTGATAGGCATCAAAAGTGACCGCAAACCTTCTGAAAGGCTTAATCACGAAGCCCGCGCTCATGTTCTTGGACTTCTCTGGCTTGAGTGGCTCAGCCCCCAAAGCTCTGGCAGCCGCAGATCCGACGGGAAGGGTCTTGATTTGAAGAAGAGACAGGTCATTGTTGACCAAGCGGAACTGCCCAGTTGTCGAGGCATACAACATCTGCGCAAGAGAAGGGGCACGGAAGCCGTTGCTCAGAGTGCCACGAATGGAGAGCCACTTCGTGACATCGTAACGTAGCGAGGCTTTGCCAATGGCTGAATTTCCGCTGGAATCGTCATAATGCTCATATCGTCCGGCAACACCGATCGTCAGGGATTTGAGTGGATCCCATTCCAGATCTACATATCCTGCCATGTTGTTACGCTGCTTGAAGCCGGCATCGTCCGGCGTAAAGCCGCTGGCGCCGTTAGCACCGGGTGAAACAACCTTGCCATTGTTGAGATAGGTGCCTGCGGCGTAGCTCCAGGGATCGCCAGCTTCAACCCGATATGTTTCCAGGCGGTGCTGGAACCCAAGCGAGGTCTGGAGATTCCCCATGGCTTTCCATTTGCGGGTAATATCCACGGAATTGACCCATTCCGTGGATTGCAGGGTTCCGACATAGAAGGAGAGGGGGCTCGAAGGGCCTAAACTGGCATTCAGGGTATGATCTGCCGTCTGGCGTGAGCGATTTGCGCCAAAACTTGAACTGCCATCCCAGTTCCATCCCAGGATCTTGCCTTTCAGACCCGCAGTGAACTGATAGTCCTGCTCATGCACGACGACACGTGGTCTAAAACCCTCAGGATAGATTTCTGATAACGAATTGACATTCGAAGGGGCACGATAACTGTAATTCAGGTCAGAATCACGAAGTGCATACGTGCCGAATGTGTAAAACGTTATTTTGTTGAAGTCATACTCGGCATTATAGCCAACCGTCACGGAACTCTGGGGCATGAGACCGTAATTGGTGGTCACCATACGGTCGGCCGTTGCTTCTCTTGGATCAGGCTGGCCATTGACGCGGTTATAAAGCTGAACATTGTCCGAAATCTTGTCCGCCCTGTTGGAAGCGAGCTGTTTCTTCAGATCTGCGGAAACGTTCAGAAAGCCTTTTGAACCTAGCTTTATACCGCCATTGTTCAGCCACTGATACTGTTGTCCGTCTCCGCGGTCCATGTTGGCACCGGTCGTAAACGTAGAAGAGCCACTATTGGCATTTTTCTTCAGGATAATGTTGATGACGCCAGCAATAGCGTCTGATCCATATTGAGCTGCCGCACCTTCACGTAGCACTTCGATATGATCGATTTCAGATGCCGGGATCATGTCCAGATCTGTCGGGACTGAACCATTATATAGTGAGGATACGGCATTGATCAGGGATGTCTTGTGACGGCGTTTACCATCAACCAGAACAAGCATCTGGTCCGGGTTTAGCCCTCGAAGACCGCCTGTTGCGATGATCGTGGATGTGCCGCCCCCTGCGCGCTGAGGAGAGTTGTAGGAAGGCACGAGTGTATTCAATGCAGAAATGACACTGGCTTTACCCGTCTGCATCAGCTGAGTGCCCTTGATAATATCAATAGGCGTAGGAGATTTCAGAAGGGTTCTCTGCACGCCTCTGCTGCCTGTGACGACAATAGCCTCAGATGAGCCTGCAACAGATCTGTGTGATGCAACAGAATGCACAGCCGTACGGGAAACCCGCTTGGTATTTGCACCATTGCTTTCCGCTTCCGGGTTGCTTTGTGCCAAGGCATCAGAGCTTCCAACGCTAAATGCGAATACGGAAACACATGGAACTACAATAGAGAGAGTATATCGCCTACTGAACGTAAAATAATTTTGCACGTCTCTCTCTCCCAGTAGAGAAGTTTAATATTTCACATTGTTTCTGGTTTGGGGAATTTCTATTGAAAAGGATCTTTTCTCTAGATTTACCTAAATTTTAGATCCGATTCTTTTTATCCATCCTACCCAAACAAGAAAATTTGTATAAATTATCAATACCATTATTTCTTAGGAATGAAGTTGCAAAATTGAATGTCGTCGTAGGGTTTTTTGCAACGTACATGCTGAAACGTCTGTTTTTATGAGGAAATCTTGCATGAAGAAAAACAACCGTTTCAATCTGGATTCGTATGACCTGAAAATTCTTCGGATTCTTCAGTCTGACAGCGATACGACGTTGCAGGTCATGGGCGAAACGGTAGGGCTTTCCCCTTCGGCATGTTCTCGGCGGATTGGCGCTTTGCGAGCATCCGGAGCAATTCGCAAAAATATTGCAATTATTGATCGGGAGCTAACACACAGCAATGTCATTGCGTTTGTTCTTATCAGAGCTGCAAGTCATACAACCGTTGATATAGAAAAATTTCGAAAGTCTCTTAATGGGATCTTGGAAATAGCAGAGGCTCACCGGCTGACAGGGAATTACGATTTTATGCTGAAAATTAATGTATCAAGTGTCGATCATTACGATCAAATATATAAAACGATCATCAATAGAGTAGATCTTGATCGTGTTTCTTCCTATTTTTCAGCAGAAGTCATCTCTGATCAGACAAAAATTTTATAGACGAACCTTTGGTAGTGCTCAGGAATTCGGTTCGTCCGAAGATCCGCTTTTTTGGTGTTGGTGTTGGTGTTGCATCGAGGCTCGGGCCTCACACCAGCTGATAACGGACCTTTCGCAATGTGGTATCGATCGCATCAGCCAGTGGCAGGTGTCTGCGAAACAGCCACATTGTTTTGGTGTCCGGGACATGGTCCTATAGTCCCAAACCGAGAAAGAGCATGAACGACGAGTGGTCGTTAATCAGATACTCCGCCCCTTCATTGCCTAAAAAATCCAGCCTTATGGAGAGGGAACAACAGAGACCCGCTCGAAACTACCTTACGACTGACACCTGCTAGAAACCATGTTCGCAAGTCTGAGAGACTGGCGATGCGTTGTAACCCAATATGACTGCTGCATTCATACCTTCATGTCTACAATCCACAACGCCGCAAGCTTCATTTTCTACCTTAAAAAAAGACGTTTGCAAAAATCATATGATATAGCATATTGCATATATCTATACATAAGCTCAATGACCTGTTCATGGGCTTTGCCCTCTCGCCGTCTTGGCCACACGCCTCAAATTTCCGTTCGACTCAGTTTCCTAGATTCAGCCGCCACACGATCACCCTTCGCAGAAGAAGCACCTCCTCATGCGCACCCCAAAATATAGCAAATGCTATTCCTCTAAGCATAGTCGTTTCGGAAAGAATTCCGGTCATAAGTGCAGTCCATCCCGTGTGGGGTCGCGAGCCACGCTGTGTTCTTGCGTGGCGGTCGGATTGAGCTGGTTCAGCATGGATGCGGCAAAGGCGGACGATACCGTAACGCAGGGCGCCGGTATCGTGGTGTCGAAGCCTGCCTCTGCGGTGCAGCGCGTCGGATCTGGGCACCACCAGAACAAGAAAGTCGGACGAGCGGCTTCGCCTTCCAAAAATTCAACTCCGGCCGATGTAGCCGGCCCTGAGCACATTAATGTCGTCGGCCATCTCAATCGGGAGCGCGCGCGCATTTTTCCGGGGCTGGGAGCTGTCGATTACAACATCGACCAGCGTCAGATTACCAGCACACCTGGAGGGCAGAATGCGGCTTTCAGCCAGATTTTGCTGCGTGTCCCTGGCGTCGTGTTGGACAGTTACGGTGAGGTCCACGTGCGTGGGGAACACGGGGGGCTGAGCTACCGCGTGAACGGCGTACTGCTGCCCGAGGGGCTGAACGGCTTCGGGCAAGAACTCGATACGCGCATCATCCAGTCGGTGGATCTGCTAACCGGCACCCTGCCAGCCCAGTTCGGTTTTCGTACGGCCGGTGTGGTAGACGTGACTACCAAGACCGGTGATAGCCTGAAGCACAATCAGGTCTCGCTTTACGGTGGAAGCTACAACACATTCGTTCCTTCCTTGCAGCTTGGTGGCCAGCACGGAAAGCTGGATTATTTCACCACGCTGTCGTTCACCCGCAACAACATCGGGATTGAGAACCCAAGCAACACATTCCGCGCTATTCATGATGTAACGGAGCAGGAAAAGGCTTTTTCCTATCTGTCCTATCACATTGACGATGTCAGTCGGGTGACGCTGTTGACCAGCGCATCCTATGCGGAGTTTGAAATTCCCAACTCGTTCAAGACATTTGATGCAACCAGCCCCGACTACACCACCATCTATGATGTGGCCGGCATCAATCCGCACGATCCGTCGATGAACTGGGCAAAGATGAATGACAGCCAGACGGAGCAGAATTACTATGCGGTACTGTCCTATCAGCGGACGACGGACAAGCTGAATTTTCAGGCGTCTCCTTATTTCCGTTATGGCCGCATCGACTACACGCCCGATCGCGATCGGGACCTTATCTATCAGGGTGTGTCCGAGCATGAAGTCAACGATTTCACGACCGGCGGCATGCAGTTTGATCTGTCTTACGAAATTGCGCGGCACCATACGTTGCGGGCCGGCTTTCTGGGACAATACACATCCGAACGACTGGATACCAATACGCTGGCTTTTCCCGTCGATGCGCACGGAAACCAGAGCTCGAATGTTCCGGTGCGTCTGATTGACAATACCGGGAACTGGTCAGTCGAGGCGGGAGCCTATGTTCAGGATGAATATAAAATTACCCGTAATCTGACGTTCAATTACGGTATCCGCTATGATCGGTTTGCCTCATCCTTTGGTAATGAGGGGCAGTTGAGTCCCCGCGCAAACATGGTCTGGAAGCCGACACGGACCACGACCCTTCATATCGGCTATTCACGCTATTTCGCGCCACCTTCTCCCCAGTATGTTTATCCTTCAACATTGGCCAAATTCGCAGGCACGACCAATGCCGCTGCCAATCTAATCAATAATGCAACGAAGGTCGAAAAATCGCACTATGTGGACGGCGGCATTCTCCAGCGTATCACGCCGGAAGTCCAGATCACGCTCGATGCTTACGCCAAATGGGCGCACGATCTCACCGATCTCGGGCAGTTCGGGCGGGCGGTGATCCTGGCACCGTTCAGCTACAAGCGTGGGCGCGTCTATGGTGCAGAATTCGGAAGTTCCTGGCGACATGGCCCATGGTCATTGTTTGGGAATTTTTCCTACGTGAAGACATCCGCCCGCGACATCAATTCGGCGCAATACCAGTTTGACACGGCGGAACTGGCCTATATCAAAACCCACGCTATCCAGCTTGACCATCAGGGAGAGTTTACCAGCACTGCCGGTGCCTCATGGACGACGAAGCACGATATGGCCTATATCGATTTCGTCTATGGATACGGCCTGCGCAGCGGCTTTGCGAACCTTGAAAAACAGCCGGCATACGAAGTGTTTAACATCGGCTATCAGCACACCTTTACGAAAGTCCCTTTGGGACACGACATCAAGGTACGGGCAGATGTCGTCAATCTATTCGACAAGCGCTATCAACTCAGGAACGGTAGCGGTGTCGGCATCTATCAGGCACAATACGGTCAGCGACGTGGGACATTTTTCTCCGTTGTTTCGGAATTCTGACGCTCCCTGACAACGAAGGGCGTAATAAATATTCATAACTGCGGACACGAAAGCATTTAATGGGGCAGTGTTCGCTTCCCGACGATAGGCATCTAAGCGCAAAGGTCCGAGGGGAAGGGGACCTGATGCTTACACCTACATTCGAGACACCTATTTGTCAGCTATGTCATCGGAAACCCGGCATTAAGCGTGGGTTTCCTCAAAGACCTCAGGGAAGTTAAACTCACAACGAGGCGGCCGACAGTCAGGTCATTTACGAGGTCTTTATGTGATCCGTCATGGCCTGATTCTGGCGGAGCTGAGGCCAATAATCACCATAATACTTTCTCCTGCTGTCGTTCGGGCCGGATGCTCGCCATCTGATTGCGGGTCAGGGTTATGACAGATGTTTGCACCTGCGTCATAGTATCCGTTTTGCTCCGGAAATAAGTCCTGAGCCTAAAGAACATGGTTGGTGATTGTATCTTTGCGCTGCGGGATAGCCATGTTCCAGCCACCTCCTAATGTCTTGTACAACGTTATAGTATTCGACATTTGTTGGAGTCTTGTTCTGATTGCTCCCAGTTGGGCATCATAAAGTGCGCGCTGCGCGACAAGTGTTTCCAGATAGGGGTCATAGCCGCCTTTGAAACGAGCCAGGGCCAACTGGTACTGACGATGACTGGCATCCACCAATAACGTCTGAGCTTGGAGTTGTTCCAGATAGGTAGAGCGTCCGGCCAAAGCGTCAGCAACCTCCCGAAAGGCTGTTTGAACAGTTTTTTCGTAGTGGGAAACCTCTTCTTTCCGGTGAGCCTTTGCCTGATGAAGCTGCGCCGTCAGACGACCGGCATCAAACAGTGGCAGCGTGATCTGAGGCGCCACATTCCATGCACCCATACCGCTCTGGAAAAGGCGGGTGATATTGTTGCTTGCTGTTCCATTAGCCGCTGTTATCTGGATTTTCGGGAAAAATTCTGCCCGGGCTGCGCCTATGTCGTCATTGGCGGCGCGCAAAACCTGTTCGGCGGAAAGGATGTCAGGGCGCCGTGCAATCATATCGGACGGCAGCCCTTCCGGAACATCCGGAAAAGGTACCACGTCTTCAAGAGATGCTTTATGTTCCAGCTCTTGGCGCGTGCCCGGAGTCAACGGCGTTCCTACAAGAAGTTCAATCTGGTTCATCGCCTGATCCCGCTGCCGCGTGTAGATCTGAAGATTGGTTTCTGCATCCCGCATTGCAGCCTCAGCTTCAGCGACATCAAGCTGGGTTCCGGTGCCAACATCCGCAGTCTGTTTGACAAGGTTGTATGTGTGACGTCGGTTCTCGAGCACGTTTTGTGTGACCAGGAGCGCCTGATTGTTGGCAACCCAGTTGAGCATTGCCGTTGAAACGCTGGCAATGATGCTCAGACGCATGCTTTCGCGCCCGAGTTCATCCCCGACATACCGATCGAACGATGCGCGCGAGGCAGACCGGATACGGCCCCACAAATCCACTTCATAAGCCGAGACGCCGAAGCCTACAGCATATTGCCGCATGTAGAATGGACCGTCTCCCTGAGACAGGCTCCAGATACGGGAGTTCATTTTCTGAACACTCGCCCCTGCGGTGCCGTTCAGTGTTGGGAAGAGGGCGGCATTTTCGATGTCGAACTGCGCGCTCGATGCTTCGACCTGATGCTGGGCAATCTGTAGGTCACGGTTGTTCGTAAGCGCTGCCTCGATCAGCGATTGCAGGACTGGATCGCGATAAAAATCGCGCCAGTTCTCAAGATTGGCCGTGTCCGAAACTGCCACTTCGGTTACTTTGTCTGGCCACGCCTTTGCGATTGGCGCAGTCGGACGATGATAGTCCGGGATCATTGTGCACCCTCCGAGCATCAGTGCCATTCCGACCGTGAGGATTTTGATGGAAGAACGCATCATTACGCTCCCTTTGGTCCGTTCACATCATGGGGCGCAACCTGTCGGCCATCTGTCAGAGCCGATGGGGGGTGCAGGATCAGACGGCTACCCTCTGTCAGGCCGGTCTGGATCTCAATCCGGTCCCCGTAATCCCGGCCGACGGTGACCTTATGAAGACGGAGCCGATTATCGCCCTCTACCGTCGCAACGGACAGTCCATCTGCATTGTAGATCAGGGATTCCGTGGGAATCAGAAGGGTCGGAGCAGGCCGAGGCAAGTCGAAGTGGATGGAGCCATAGACCCCGGCGGCGAGCCTCCCGTCATGATTATCCAGCTCGATTTCTACCGGAAGCATGCGGCTGTCACGCTCCAGCGCATGGCCCGTCCGTGTGACGGTGCCTGCAAAGCTTTCACCCGGATGGTCGGGAACTGTCAGGCTGACCGGCGTGCCGGTCTGTATCGTGCCAGCGTTTTCCTGAGGCACATGTACCCGAACGCGTAGTCGGTCCGTTCGGGCGACGACAAACAGAGGTGCAGACTGTGTGCTGTCTGCACTCACGAGATCGCCGACCTCTACGTTCCGCACCGTGACCACACCATCGAAAGGGGCTGTTACGGTTGTGTAGGCACGTCGTTGTGCGCTTTCCGCCAAGGCAGCGTCAGCGGCTGCGCGGGCAGCATTCTGTGCCTGCTGTGTTATGCGGTCCGTATCAAAGTTCTGCTTGCTCACCGCGCCACCACCAACAAGGCCGCCAGAGCGTCTTGCTGTGACGCGGGCAAGGTCGAGATTGGCACGGGCCTGCTCAAGGGCGGCTTTGGCGCGGGCTTCCTGACGATCCAGCTCTGGCGCATGGATGATGGCCAGAACGTCTCCCGCTTTTACATGGGTGCCAATATCGACCCGGCGTTCGGCAATGTAACCGGAGGCTCGTGCACCAATCGCCGCTGTTTCGAAGGGAGCGGTTTCTCCTGGAAGATCGAGAGAAACGGGTTTTGTCTCTCTGTGGGCAATCATGAAGCTGACATCCGGGATCTGATTCTGACGGGTGTCAGCCAGAGCACGAACAGCAATGCCCCGTTCGGCATGGGCATAGATTCCGTAACCCAGCAGGAGGATAGCGCCAAGGCCAAGCAAAGGGGCGACAGGTGGCCCGCGTCGTTCTTCGCGGATGCCGACAGAGGACTGGACGGGTTCAGACATGACTGTATTCCTCAAGAATGCGGCTTTCTCGTTTTCTCAGGCGCGTGTAAAGCCAGGGCACAATGAACAGCGTGGCGCAGGTGCCCATCATCAGGCCGCCAATCACAGCGCGGCCGAGCGGAGCGTTCTGCTCGCCGCCATCTCCAAGACCCAGTGACATGGGCAGCATGCCGATAATCATTGCGAGAGACGTCATCAGGATGGGGCGCAGGCGTGCCTGTCCGGCAGCCACGGCGGCTTCGGCGGCACTCAGCCCTTCGGCACGTCTTTCCTTCGCAAAGGTCACCAGCAGGATCGAATTTGCGCTGGCGACACCAACACTCATGATTGCGCCCATCAGGGACGGAACGGAGAATGTCGTTCCTGTGACGAACAGCATGAACACGATCCCGCACATGGCGCCTGGAAGGCCAAGGACGACCACGAACGGGTCCATGAAGGACTGGAAGTTCACGACCATCAGAAGATAGACCGCAATGGCTGCGACCATCAGGCCGATACCTAATCGAGTAAAAGCAGAATGCATGCTCTCGATCTGCCCTTGAACGGAGATCACATTGCCTGGTGACAGCTCTCCACGATGGCGCGCAATGACCTGGTCAATGTCCCGGGCAATGCTTCCCAGATCACGGCCTTCTGCGCTCGCATCCACATCGAGCGTCGGCTGGATATTGCTATGCGAAATGACGTTCTGTGCTGTGCCGCGCTTGATCGTTGCAACATTGTTGAGCAGTGCTGATGCGTGCTGTGGCCCCATTGCAGAAGCGATAATCGTGTTACGCAGATCCCCAAGGTTGTTGACCCGATACTGCGGCGTCTGGACCGCGAGCGGGTACTGGATACCGGTTGCCGGATCGACCCAGAAGTTTGGCGTGACAGTATTGGAGGACGCCAGAGACACCATCACGTTGCGGGCAACGTCATTGAGGGTCAGGCCAAGGTCCAGAGCGCGCTCACGATCAATCGCGACCGCCAGTTCTGGAGCCGAAATCTGCTGGTGCAGATGGACGTCCACCAGGCCTGGAATGCGGGAGACTTCCTGGCGTACTTCCTGCATGACCTTGCGGTTGTTGGCCGCGTCATAGCCTGAAATGCGGATATCCACCTGCGCGGGAAGGCCGAAATTCAGGATCTGCGTCACGATATCGGCTGGCTGGAAATAGAACACGCAGTCAGGGAAGCGACGAGCCAGTTCGGTCCGAAGCTTACGGATATAATCGGCGGTTGGGCGATGCCCTTCCTTCAACTCCACCATGATCTGACCGTCATTCGGCCCAACGGTTGTGCCGTCGTCGAAAGGCATGGAGTACCGGAACGGTACACCCATGTTATCGAGAACCAATGAGCGTTCATGCTCGGGTACGACCTCGCGAATGACGTCTTCAACCCGATCGAACAGTTGCTCCGTGCTCTCGATACGCGTCCCTTCCGGGGCTCGGACGTGCAACTTGAATTCGCCCGCATCGATCGTGGGGAAGAAGTCCTGCCCGACCTGGGTGGCGAGCCCCCCGGCGATCAGTAAGGTCACGCTCGCCAGAACGGGAACTTTCCAGGCACTTGCGATGAGCCCATGCAGATGACGAATGTAGCTCTCCCGCAGCCGGTCGAAGCGGCGGTCAAAAGCGATGCCGAAACGTGTAATGATATCAGGAGGTAAACCTGCGTCGCGGCGTCGCGTGGTCTGCCGTTCTTCAGACCGGAGCAGGATAGCCGCAAAGATTGGCACTAGCGTCCGGCTGATCGCATAGGAAGCCAGCATGGCGTACACAACGGCCAACGCCATCGGTGTGAAAAGGAAGCGGGAAGGGCCGACAAGGAACTCTACCGACACAAATACGCTTGAGATGGCCAACGTTGAAACCAGCGTCGGCAATGCAATTTCCGAAGCGCCGTTGAGAACGGCCTGCCGCAGTTCTGTTCCTTCATGGCGGATACGGTGGATGTTCTCGATGGTGACAGTTGCATCATCCACCAGAATGCCAACAGCAAGTGCTAGACCGCCCAAGGTCATGAGATTCAACGTCTGACCTGTCCAGGACAGCACGGCAATGGAGGACAGGATGGCCAGAGGGATGGACACAGCAACAATAATGGTCGAGCGCCAGCTTGCGAGAAACGCAAGGATCATTGCCGCTGTCAGCAGCCCGGCGATGACGGCTTCAGACGCCACTCCGGTAATCGCCGCCTTGACGAACAGCGACTGGTCAAACAGTTCTTCAATCTTCATGCCGGCTGGGGCTGCCGCCCGTGTAACCGGTAGAACCTGATTACGAATGGCGTTTACAACATTCAGCGTTGAGGCGTTTCCAGCCTTCATGATTGACAGCAGCACGGAGCGGCGTCCCTCACGACGCACCACATTTTGCTGCACTGCCGTTCCATCACGCACCTGTGCGACATCGGCAATACGTACGATGGCGCCCGTCTTAAGGTCACGCTTGAGAGGAACATCGTTCAGGCGCGCTGCGACGTCCGGCATGCCGTTCATGCGTACGTCATACTGGGTGGCGCCGAATTTCACTGTTCCGCCGGGTAACGTCAGGTTCTGCACGTTGATGGCATTGGAAACATCAAGTGGTGTCAGACCGACCCCCGCCAGCTTGGTTTCATCAATGTCCACCATCACCTGACGGATCTTTCCACCATAGGGCGGGGGCAGCATCGTTCCCGGGATAGGGGCAAGCTGCTGACGGATGCGGTAAATGCCATAGTCATACAGTTCGCTTTCCGTCAGTTTTTCCGAAGAAAGGGAAAGCTGCAGAACCGGTACGCTGGAGGCGCTGTACTGCATGATGATCGGAGGCTGAATGCCCGGAGGTAGCAGAGCGCGGATCGAGTTTGTCGCCGAAACGGTTTGGGCCACGGCGAGGTCTACGTTTACGCCTGGCTGAAAATACAGCTTTTGCAGGACCAGACCCGGCGTCGTCTGGCTTTCTATCGTGCGCAGATTGTTGACGAAGAAGCTTTCGGAAAACTCGGTATAAGTGCTGATCCGCTTCTCGGTCTCGGCGGCATCGAGCCCGTCATAGTACCAGACCACGGTGACGACCGGGATATCGATGTTCGGAAACACATCAGTTGGTGTTCGGAAGACGGCCGTGATGCCCAGAAGCAGGATGAGCACGCCTGCGACAAGGAATGTGTAAGGCCGTCGAAGCGCAAAGGCGACGATCCCCATTGAATATCTCTGTTCAGATGGCTTTGGAGCACAGAACCCGCACCCCGCTTGTCCGGCACACCCGAATGTGCGGACAAATCGGCAAGCTTTTCGCCATGACATGATGCCGCGCCGCATTGCCCGTCTTCCTCTTGAAAAAGCTTTCTCAGAGGAGGGGGCATGATTGCTGCGGAGGGCTTGGGCGGATCATGCAACTCCCGGAGGAATATCCGATAGAGCAATCCAATCATATGTTTGCATAATCCTGCTTTGTGGAATCCTGAGCGAGAAAATCAGATTGGTAAGGCCTTAGGAAAACTGCTCGATACAAGCTGTCTGGAGGTCAAATTTAGGGTGTGAAACTTCAAGAGTATGCCCAATCCGATCATGTTCTTGCATGATCCGATCAAAGTGTTCTGGTATATGCTTGGGCGGATCAGGCATGGCCACTAAATGTGCAATAGACAACTGACTGACCGAAAAAAACCGGAAACCTTTCTTCATGCAGGATATTCTGTCACGGCTTCGCGACACGATTGACCGTCATTGCATCGAACCGACAACGAGATCGGTTGTGCCTGGCTTGTTGCTGTTTCGTGCCGATGCGCCCACGACACCAATGGATGTCGTCTACGAACCGCGCTTCTGTGTCATCGTACAGGGCTCCAAGCAGGTGATGCTCTGCGACAAGGTCTTCGATTATGACGCCAGCAAGTATCTTGTGACAGCTGTTGATCTTCCTGTTACCGGTCAGGTTACTCAAGCTACGTCCGAGAAACCCTATCTGGCACTTTGTCTCGCTCTGGACCCAGCACAGATCGCCGATCTGCTGCTAGAAATGAGAGATGCCTTTCCCTCAAATGGGACTGCATGCCCGTCCTGTATGACTGTCAGTGCACTGACGCACGAGATCCTCGGGCCAGTGACGCGGCTTGTGGGATTGCTTGAAAATCCTGAGGATATTCCAATTCTTCTGCCTGCGATCATCAGGGAACTGCTCTATCGCCTTCTGCAAGGCCCGCAAGGGTACGTCTTGCGGCAGATTGCCACCGCGGGGACTAATCTCTCCCAGCTCAATCGAGCGATAGGGTGGATACGGGCGCATTACGCAGAAGCTTTTGATATTGCGTCTGTGGCAAAGATTGCAGGAATGAGTCCTTCATCCTTCCATCGGCATTTTCGGGCTGCAACCATGATGAGCCCGCTGCAATATCGCACTCGCCTTCGCTTGCAGGAGGCGCGTCGACGCCTGTTGAGCGCCACTGTAGATGCCGCTGAGGCAGGCTTTGCTGTTGGCTATGATAGTCCGTCTCAATTCAGCCGGGAGTATCGACGCATGTTTGGTGTCCCGCCCGCACGGGACGCACAACGGCTCAGATATGCTGGGGAAGGGGAGTTCTCTGCGTAGGTTCCCACGCAGAAGATATCGCACTTGATTGCCTCCACCCAATAACGAGCGCTCTTCGCTTAATGCGCCGCGCGGAACTGTTATGGTTGTTGTAGGCAGGAGTGACCAAGTGTCTGTATTTTTGCTTAATGAGAAATAGGCAAGCTTACTCGAGTATTTTTTCTCCTATATCACATGCCCTGGAATTCTTGTGAGCCAAGGTAATTCTGTGTGGCGGTCCAAGATATTCCAAAGACCCTGGATGGATCGATCTTCCCAATAGACTTACGAACCCATATGGCGTCCGCTCACTTTATGTGGCGGGTCTTTCGATTGGGTAACCATGGCTCTTGGGAAAGGATGGCTACAAACGGCCTATCTGCTCGCCCGTCGGGCCGTATAGATCATTCAACTTCAGCCTCCTAACAGAGCCTGAATCAAAATCATCCTAAATCGGTGGGTCCCTGAAGCTAGGTACGGTTCAAGTATGGTAATTATTTCGGGATAAAATAAATATCCGCAATATGTCGATAATTATCATATTAATTTCTGTTTCGACATAGGTACAAATAATGACAATTAATTTTTTCATATTGAAAATATAATAATAAAATTTCATTTATACGCCCGTATCGAATTCGTAACAGAATCGTATTCTGTCTTCCGCTAGGATCCTGCTCATATGCCTTCCCACCCAATCGCTTGTCCTCGCAATATTACTTTCTATCAGACGGACTCTGCTCGTCGCGACGTACTTGTTTCTGACAGAAAGAAAGGCCTGATCACTGCTACGTTTCTGAGTGGTCTTCTTCTGAGTGTCACAGCAAATGCGTCAGATAAAAAACACGCAAATCAAACCAAACACGCAGAGAAAATGGCTAGGCAGGAAAAAGCCAGAGCAGAGGAAGCGATCAACGTTCGCGGCAGTCACAGACAAGCACCTGGAGGAGGGATGATGCGTGTAGAAACCGCGGCACGTTCTATTCAGACTGTCACGCAGGACTACATAGCCACACAAAGCCCAACTGCATCTCCGCTTGATCTGATCAGAAATCTCCCAAGCGTCAATATTACAACCTATGATCCTAGCGGCAATGAAGGCAGCTTTATTAGTAGCCGGGGCCTTTACGATAATGATATCGGTCTTCTGATCAACGGCATGCCGGTAGCCAATGGCGCTACGGCTTCTGCCTCAATGTTCATTCAGTACTATATTGACACCAATAACATCAGTTCAGAGTCAATGACCCCGGGGTCCATTTCCGTTGAAGACCCGCTGACATCTGCTGCTGGTGGTGCACTCAGCATAACTACTCGTGCGCCAGCTCAGAAGTTTGGAGGTACAATTTCAGGAAGTTACGGCACCTTCAACTCTTTCCGGCAGTTTCTTCGCGTCGATAGTGGAGAGATAGGCCATTCTGGCATTACCAGCTATTTATCTCTTTCTCATACGCGTTCGGATGCATGGAGAGGTTCAGGAAACAGCGATCGCAAGCACCTGGATTTTCAAATCCGAAAGACTATTGGTGAAAGAAGTTCGGTTGATTTCTTTTTAGGGTACAATCACTCCCATTATTATGCGAACCGCTATCCAACAATGGCGAATTTTCAGAATGACAAGCACGGACGTCCTGTCACGACACCTCTTAATTACACGGCTGAGTTCGATGCAGCATCACCTGCCAACTATTATGGTGTCCGTGGTACAGACAGGGACCAATTCTACGCATCGTTGCCCATGAAGTTTGCTTTGAATAACATTTTTAGTCTGAATTTTGTCCCTTACTATCAGCGGGCAGAAATTACTCAAAACAGTGCGTCAAGACTGCAGGAAACCAGAACCTATTCTGGAACGCAAAGTCTACCGATCGACCTGAATGGGGATGGAGTCATTTCTTCCGCTACACGTTCAGCCGTTTCCTCGAATGCAATATCCCTTAACCAACAGGGGGGTATCGTGGCGAGCTTGCACTGGAGCTGGCATAATAATGAAGGACAGATCGGATACTGGCACGAAGATAATAGCTACTTACTCAGAACGCCAATGTCTCAGATGAACCAAATTACAGGAAAAACCCCAGAAGATACGGACGTTTCCTCTTACTACCGCACGAGAAACGGAGATATTTATTACTCTACC
Source organism: Gluconobacter thailandicus F149-1 = NBRC 100600 (assembly GCF_000964465.1). GTDB lineage: Bacteria > Pseudomonadota > Alphaproteobacteria > Acetobacterales > Acetobacteraceae > Gluconobacter > Gluconobacter thailandicus. Next base: position 33,697 of record NZ_BANH01000080.1, read on the forward strand.
AACTATCTCGGATCTTACCATTTGAATTCTGGATTTATCGAAGACACTGCTTATTTTTTGAACCGAAAAATGTCCGTAACGGCAGGATTTAAAGTCGTTGCTATGACGCTAACAGGCCAGGACTATCTTCCCAGTACAGCGTCAAAATCCTCTACAACGATGGTTTCTCCAACACCTCGCTTCTCATGGTCGTATAACTTCAATCCACGTCATCAACTCTACATCAATGCTGAAGGGGATTTTCGTGCTATCTCTCCAGCAAATCTGATTTCGCGATATAGCACGTCCACCGGTAACATGACGACATCTGGCGCGGGGGTCAAACCACAGTATTCTATCAAAGAAGAACTTGGATATCGGTACACAGGCAATCTTTTTATAGCTGATCTTGCCGTTTTTAACGTAAACGTTTCAAACCGTCTTCTGTCACTAAATACATTCAGCAATGATGTTCAGGTTTCTCAAACGGTCAATGCTGGTGGCGAGACGATCCGAGGCGTAGATATTATGTTGTCTACGCGGCTTCTGTATAACCGTTTTCGTCCATATGTGTCATTTGAATATCTACATGCTACAATGGACAATAATTTATCAGCTATCACAACGTCCGGTGGTATTGATTACCTCCGTACCAAAGGGAAGACACCTATCATTACCCCAACCATCATGGGGAGCGTGGGTCTCACATATGAAGAAGGACCATTCTTCATGAACGCCAGTCTTCACTACACTGGGAAACAGTATTCGACATTCATGAACGATCAGGCTCTACCTCACTACTTCACAAATTCTCTAACCCTTGGTTATCACTTTCCCAAATTTTTTATTGCGAAGTCTCCTACATTCAAACTTAATTTCGCTAACTTGACAGGGCAGAACAAGCTTGGCGGCGTCTACGGATTTTCAAACAATGCCAGAGCAACAACTGGCGTATATGGGAATGCCATCTCCGCTGATTCCACCCCAACATATACGCCTTCTCCTAGCTTTAATATGATGGGCACGATTTCCACTTCTTTCTAGGCTCAGGACCTGTTAATTAATTGAACTGAGCGGGCGGTTG
>NZ_BANH01000079.1 GCF_000964465.1 Gluconobacter thailandicus F149-1 = NBRC 100600
GGCGACATGGGCATTTTCATGCGGATGATGGATGGCCTGTCTGCCGAAAAGGCAGAGCCTCAGACCATTATGATTGATGCGACCTATCTCAAAGCA
>NZ_BANH01000078.1 GCF_000964465.1 Gluconobacter thailandicus F149-1 = NBRC 100600
GCACAAGCACAAGCACAAGCACAAGCACAAGCACAAGCACAAGCGGTAACAGGACACCACAATCTCTCAAGAACCTTGAACTATAGCCAATTCGGATGGACAGTCGAAACCGAACCCAACAGTCAATGGAATACGGCTCGTGTCCTTCGGAAATAATGCCTTTTCCCTGCTCACGCACTATGCCCTCGCGTACCAGATCGCAGAGTGGGGATGGGTGATTGGCCCGCACACTTATGGCTCTCCATCCATCTTGGAGCCTGGAGAGGCTCGACTCAAGATTGGCGATTACTGCTCCATTGGACCGAATGTGACGATCGCGCTAGGCAATCATCGCGCTGACTTGGTGACAACGTACCCCTTCAAAACTCTTTCGCATTTTTGGCCCGGGGCAAAAGAGGGCGAGAATGACCACTCCAGCAAGGGCGATATAGTTATCGGCAACGATGTCTGGATGGGTTCGGGGGTTACAGTCCTCTCAGGCGTAACAATAGGAGATGGAGCGATCATTGCCGCGGGTTCGATTGTGACCAAAGACGTGCCACCCTATGCCATTGTTGGCGGTAATCCTGCCAAACTCATCAAGTACCGCTTTTCAGAGAGTATCATCACACGTCTACTCGCCCTGGCGTGGTGGGACTGGCCGGAGGATCTTCTACAAGAGAGAATACCGGATCTCATGAGCGAAGATATCGAGGCGTTTTTAAGTAAATACACTCAAACGTCTTGAAGTGCGCTGCTTGGTGTTGAGCGTCTGAGTACATATCTGCACTACCGCTACGAGTGCTGGCCGGGACGGACTAAAACTCCACATCCTGCGCCTCAACCCACGTCCAAGCCCCGCGCCTGAATTCCAACCGACGGTGGTGGCCCGGGCGGTGGAATGTAGTGTGAGACCCAACTTCACCTAGGTTTTCTTTTATCAGCGGAACTACAGCCGCACATGGCCTTTAAATGGTCTACAGCAAAAAATTGAGAGGAGGGGGAGCATGAACGGCGTTTCTGATTTGATCTTTGACCTATTGGAAAGTCACGCAAGTGAACTGCCCAATCCGCCACCTCCAATGCCGCCACCCATACCACCTGCACCCAATACCCCGCCCTTGCCAGATGAACCGCCTCCGCTGGAAGAGCCTCCGGAATTGGTGAATTAAGAGCAGATCCGCATTTATTTTTATTTTGGTATTGATATGATCTCTCATGAAGGCCCGTATCCCTTGGGTTCTGGAGACATCAATGATCAAGATTATCAAAACCAGCGCAGGCATCGGTTTGGCACTCGCAATAGCTGCGTGCAGCACAACTCCAGCAGATGCTGGTAAGGCCGGTGCTAAGCCCGTCGGTGAGCCCACAGCCTACTACGGGCGAGACAGAGACAACTGAGATTTTAAAGCCCGGCTTTTCTGGCCGGGTTTCTTTTTGTGGCGCTCGTCTCCCTAAAACCCTCCGGGAAGACGGGTCTTGATCTCAAGATCTTCAATCATATTTTTCAATCTACGAATTTTTTCTAAAAATCCAGATCTTGGCTAAGCCGCATATCTTTCGGGTATGCGGCTGCTTCATCCTGTATATGGCTGCTCATTATCTCTTCAGCACGCAACCGCCAGCACAAAAGAGCTAAATCACTGAGGTCACGCTTTTCGCCAAGATCTTGCAATATTTCATCATCAATCTCTCGGCGAGTTAGGTGATCCCGACCGGCCTGGGCAATAGCCTATAATCAGGACCGTCAAAGCTGTCGGCAACGCGCGCGATTATCTCGGCGCTCATCGAGTGTGAACGCGCACCGGAAGCCGCAGTCAGCTTTGTATTTACCTTCAAAGGTTTACGCCCAGTTCTCCCCTGACCTAGTCCCACTGATTTTCGACTTTCTTGAAATGGCTCCTTACGAGCTACGCACGATCAACAACGCAGCAACCAGCAAGACATAAAAAAAAGCCGCCCAGAAGGGCGGCTTTCTCTCACGGGCAATAAAGCCCGGATGTCATGCGACCTTGAGGGCGATCGCAGACTTCTTGCCGTTACGGCCTGCTTCCACTTCGAAAGAGACCTGCTGGCCTTCGTTCAAGGTACGCAGACCAGCACGCTCAACCTCAGAGATGTGAACGAACACATCCTGCGCGCCGCCTTCTGGCTGAATGAAACCGAAACCCTTGGTTGGGTTGAACCATTTTACGGTGCCTGTTGTCATAACGAGGCTCCTTATTAGAAGGGCGGTTGCGCGCAAAACACGCACGCAATCATAACTTTTAAGGGAAGAATTGATGCAACGCGCATCCATGACCCGGCTAAAAGCATCCGCCGACACGACTATGCGCCCAGATCAGATAGGAATGCAAGGGATATAAAAAAATATTCTCGAAATAAACAATGAGCGTGAATCTAAAGCACTGTTGGATTTACTGAATTTATCATTCGATAAGCAGATGAGAATTGATATTTTATTATACATTTTGAAATCACCTCGCCGCAAAAGAGGATTTCTCATCCATCCAATTTGCCGTGAGGGAAAATAAAAAAGGCCGACCTCCTCTTTTTTGGGGGAGGTCGGCCTTTTCAGATCTCAGAAAAAGACCTTATTCGCCGTCGTTGACATCGTCTTCTTCACCGTCGTCGTAGAGAACTTCTTCGACAGTGATGGCGAGAGGGTCATTCTCGCTCAGAAGGTCCGCAACCGCGTTCGCTTCATCTTCTTCTTCATAGAGTTCGGCATCACCAGGATCCGAAACCCACTTCTCAGCAGGGTTCCAGAATTCATCGTCACCGTTCTCCAGCTCACGGCGGATCAGGTAACCTGCAACTTCGTCACCAGCAATTTCTTCATCGCCCATTATATGGTCCTCCTTTATGGAAGGAGAGGCTGTTTCAGGAGTGGTGTCAATTCCCCCACTTACACAGAATCTGCTTCGACAGGCATGGAAATGATGAAACATTTTCGACAAGAAAAACACTGTCGCGGCCCGCGCAACTCACAAGGGAAGCCCACCAAAGCTTTTGGAGAGGATTATAAGCGCGACCGATCACAATGATAAAATTTTCTCTCCAGATCCCGGATTTTTCTACCAACTCCAGTTCAAAAAGGGATAGATTTAGTCCAGATTAATGGAGGACATTTTCATGGCTGGGCAAATCTCCAAAATGTCTCGTGAAGACAGGATTGATGCATCGATCAAAGGTGGAATGCTGGAAGCCTGTGCCAGACATTCGGATATGTTTTTGGAACCCCGATTGACTAACGCCTCAGCCGTCTTTCTCTGGACCGTTAGTACGCCTTCGGCCCCTACAAGAATAGACCTTCGGGAGATGATGAAAGAGTGCAGACCGTAAGAAGCGAGCATTCAAAAGATGCTCCGCCGCATCAATAAACGCGGCCGTAATCCATAATTTACTCGCATCACTTTGATACATGCCATATTCTTAGAGGCATGACAGACCAAACCGATCTTGATGACGCTGAAGACGAAGTCGCACTGGATGCCACGGAGGAAGGAGAGTCTCTACTCTCCAGCCTTATGCTTCCTGTTTGCATCCTGATTGGCCTGTCCATCGTCGGGATTGTAATCGGTATCAGCTTCATGTGAGGGTACGTCTGCTCCGGTTTCTCAATCCTGAAAAAAGGACTGGACCGGCTCAGATTTTGTAGCATCCAGCCATCCCTGCAACATGTAAGCAGCGGCCATTTTATCCACCACTTCAGCGCGCCGGCCGCGCGTCATGTCCGCATCCTGAATCAGGAAGCGATTGACCGCACTCGATGACAACCGCTCATCCCAAAGACAAGCTGGGAGTCCCAGGCGCTCCGAAAGTGCTGTCGTCCAATCAGATGCCGCGCGCGCCGCTGACCCAAAAGATCCATCAAGAGACAGGGGCAAACCAACCACAATCGCACCGACATCCTGTCGCTTGACGATGTCTGCGAGTTCCTTCGCATTTTCCCCGAGTTTCCGCCGTTTCAGGCCAATCAGAGGGGAGGCGAGCATGAGGGAAACATCTGTCACTGCAACGCCGATCGTCTTCGATCCCGGATCTATTCCAAGGATGCGTTGATCAGTTTGAAGGACATTACGGAGGTCATGTGGATTGAACAGGGACATAACCCGGCGTTATGATCTGTCTGACGGCTGAAAAGCTACCATAATTTCCTCTTTTTCAGGAATGTTCATGTCGCTCGACGCGAAAACGGTCACGCGCATCGCCAGATTGGCGAGAATTGGTCTCGAACCGGGAGAGGTTGACGCTCTCGGAAAGGAGATGGGTTCCATCATCGATTGGGTGGAACAGCTTAACGAAGTGGACGTCACGGATGTGCCTCCCATGATTGGCACAGGTCTTGCCAAGCCACGCCTGCGGGAAGACCGCGTCACGGACGGCAACCGCCGCGATGACGTGCTCTCCAACGCCCCGGACCGTGAAGGTCCGTTCTACACGGTTCCGAAGGTGGTCGAATAATGTCCGGCATGCACGATTTTACGCTGGCCTCTGCCCGGGACGCCCTCAAGGCCCGCAAGATTTCCGCCGTTGAACTGACAAACGCCCATCTTGACGCCATCGAGCGTCTGGACGGTCGCCTCAACAGCTTCATCACCCGCACGCCCGATCAGGCCCGCGCAGCCGCCAAGGCTGCCGATGAGGTTCTGGCGAAAGGTGAGGGCGGAGCACTGACCGGCATCCCGCTCGGCATCAAGGATCTTTTCTGCACGAATGGTGTCCGCACAACTGCGGCTAGCAAGATCCTTGGCAACTTCGTCCCGCCCTATGAAAGCACAGTGACATCCAACCTGCTTCGTGATGGTGCGGTTTTTCTGGGCAAGCTGAACCTTGACGAATTCGCCATGGGCTCCGCGAACCTGACCTCCGCTTTTGGCCCGGTTGAAAACCCCTGGAAGCGCAATGGCTCTGACGCCAAGCTGGTTCCAGGCGGCTCTTCCGGTGGTTCCGCTGCGGCTGTGGCTGCGGGTCTGGTTCTGGGCGCAACAGGCACGGATACAGGCGGTTCGATCCGTCAACCGGCCGCCTTCACAGGGATTGCCGGCATCAAGCCGACCTATGGTCGCTGCTCCCGCTTCGGTACGATCGCTTTTGCAAGCTCACTGGATCAGGCTGGTCCCATGGCTCGCAACTTGCAGGATTGTGCGATCCTTCTGGAATCCATGGCGGGTTTCGATGAACGCGATTCCACCAGCGTCGACACGCCCGTTCCAAACTACGAAGCGGCCCTGACACGTGGCGTCAAAGGCCTTCGCGTCGGTATTCCCAAGGAATATCATGCTCCCGGCATGCCTGCGGAAATCGAGGCACTCTGGCAGCAGGGTATCAACTGGCTGAAGGCTGCCGGCGCGGAGATCGTCGATATTTCCCTGCCGCACACGAAGTACGGTCTGCCGACCTATTACATCGCAGCACTGGCAGAAGCTTCGTCCAATCTGGCGCGGTATGATGGCGTTCGGTTCGGTGAGCGCGTCAATGGCTCCTCGCTGGATGCACTTTACGAAGCCACCCGTGCAGCAGGGTTTGGCGAGGAAGTGAAGCGCCGTATCCTGATTGGCACGCACGTTCTGTCGTCTGGCTATTACGATGCCTACTATCTACGCGCACAGAAGGTCCGCACCCTGATCCAGCGTGACTTCCTGAACGCATACGAAAATGTGGACGTGATCCTGACGCCGACCGCGCCATCCGGTGCCTTCGCACAGGACGAAAAGCCGACCGATCCGGTACAGATGTACCTCAACGACGTCTTCACTGTCCCGGCGAGCATGGCAGGCGTCCCGGCTCTGTCCGTCCCGGCTGGTCTCGATGCACGGGGCGTTCCGCTTGGGCTTCAGCTCATCGGTAAGTTCTTCGATGAAGAAACACTGATCGCCGCAGGCCACGTCATCGAACAGGCTGCGTCCTTCACCCACAGACCCGCCATCCATGCAGGAGTGTCGGCATGAGCTATCGTATCACCGGCAACACCGGCGAATGGGAAATCGTCGTCGGGCTGGAAGTTCATGCCCAGGTCATCAGCAATGCCAAGCTGTTCTCCGGTGCCTCCGCCTCTTACGGCGGCGAACCAAACACACATGTCAGCCTGATTGATGCCGGTTTTCCGGGCATGCTGCCTGTTCTGAACCGGGAATGTGTCGCTCAGGCTGTCCGCACCGGTCTTGGCCTGAACGCACAGATCAATCTGTTCAGCCGCTTTGATCGCAAGAACTATTTCTATGCCGATCTTCCCACCGGCTACCAGATCAGCCAGTTCGCTCATCCGATCGTGGGTGAGGGCAAGGTGCTGGTCGATCTGGCAGACGGCACAACCCGTGAAATCGGGGTCACGCGCCTTCATCTGGAGCAGGACGCAGGCAAGTCGGTTCACGATCAGGACCCGACACGCTCCTTCATCGACCTGAATCGTGCAGGCGTGGCGCTGATGGAAATCGTCAGTGAACCAGACATTCGTTCCCCGGAAGAAGCAGGCGCCTATCTACGCAAACTGCGCCAGATCCTGCGCTACATCGGAACCTGCGACGGCAACATGGAAGAAGGCTCCATGCGTGCGGACGTCAACGTTTCCGTGCGAAAGCCGGGCGAGGAGGGGTATCGGACCCGCTGCGAGATCAAGAACGTCAACTCGATCCGCTACGTCATGCAGTCAATCGAAGTCGAAGCACAGCGCCAGATCGAAATCTGGGAAGCGGGCGGAGAAGTTGATCAGGAAACACGCCTGTTCGATCACGTCCGCAGCGAAACACGCTCACTTCGCTCCAAAGAAGACGCGCATGATTATCGCTACTTCCCGGACCCGGATCTTCTTCCGCTTGTCATCGAACAATCCTGGGTTGATGAACTGAAAGCCGCCCTCCCTGAGCTGCCAGAAGCCAAGCGCGAACGCCTGGAGCAGGACTATGGTGTCAGCCGTTATGAAGCCAGCGTCCTGACCGCAGAACAGGCGGTCGCAGACTTCTACGAGACCGTTGCGAAGGGGGCAGATGCCCGTCTGGCCACAAACTGGATGCTCGGGGATTTCTTCGCAGCCCTGAACCGGACTGGCCGTTCCATTGAGGACAGCCCCGTCAGTGCAGAAGGTCTCCGCGAACTTCTGGCTCTGATTTCGGACTCCACAATCAATGGCAAGATCGCCAAGGAAGTCCTTGAAGACATGGTGGAAACCGGCGAATCGGCTTCTGCCATCGTGGAGCGTAAGGGCCTTCGCCAGGTAACAGACACGGGAGCAATCGAAAACTCTATTCGCGAAATCCTGGCGGCAAATGCTGACAAGGTTGCAGAATACAAGTCCGGCAAGGACAAGCTGTTCGGCTTCTTTGTGGGACAAACGATGAAAGCCATGAAGGGGAAGGGAAACCCGGCGCTCGTCAATGAGACCCTGAAAAAGCTTCTTTCAGAATAAGAAGAAAAAAAGTGCCTTAGGGGGTTTGACGGCAGCGCCGTTCCCCCCTAAGAACGCTCCTGCAAACGCCGTGTAAAAACTGCGTATTAGTGCGGAGGGGTGGCCGAGAGGCTGAAGGCGGCGGATTGCTAATCCGTTATACGATGTAAGTCGTATCGTGGGTTCGAATCCCATCCCCTCCGCCACTTACTCAAAAATTCAACAAATTCATTCAGTTATGGCTACATGCTGGCAGCACCTCGTCGGTAGTCCTTCTATGATTAAGAAGGTGCTACAGCATGATGATATGCACGGCTTGAGGCGAACAGGTGGCCTCATGTAGTCTGTCCGTCTGTCTATTTCGCATCATAGCTGGATCCATGCTGGAAAGGCTTTCGAAACGCGGATCGTCGTGAAATCACGGAATTTCCACTAACTAATACAAACATGTGACAATTCCCGGTTGCGATCACTGTAGCGATCTGTTCAAAATTCTTATCCGGCCTGATGCAGAGAGCGTGCAGGAGACAGTGTCGCGATACGTCGGGTCTGGGCAATGATTGTCAGGACGGCGATAGAAAGCGCGACTGTCGTGACTGCGAGGAACGGCATCGGGGTGAGGCTGATCCGGTCGTTGAATGACGATAGCCAGATCCGCATCAGCACCCAGGCTGTAGGCCAAGCGACAAAACTTGCAAAAACAACCGGCCGGAGAAATTGGATGAGCAGAAGCCAAAGGACATCCTGGGTTCGGGCCCCAAGAACCTTGCGGATCCCAATCTCCTGTCTGCGGCGCGAGACGTTAAAGGCGGAAAGTCCGTAGAGCCCGAGACACGCGATGCCAATGGCTACGGCAGAACCGATGCCAAACAGGGCACCGTGACTTTCATCCCGCCGATAATCGTCCGCAAAGATGTCAGATGCGGTTTGCGCTGAGAAAGCCACATCGGGCGCGACTTCCGCCCATGCTCTGGCAAGGCGATCCATTTCAATCTGAGTGGATGTCCCACTATAGCGGATCAAGCCGCCAATATAGGAAAACGAGCCGGATGCGCCCATAAAAAGTAGCGGTCTTATGGGAGCACTCGCCGAACGAACCCGGATGTCCTCGATGACTCCGACGACATGATAAGTCTGAGAGGCACCGCTTTCCTGAACATTTTTTCCAACAGCATCCTGGAGCGAGGAAAATCCAAAGCGCTCGGCCGCAAGACGCGTCAGAATGACGCTGGTGCCATTCCCCGCTGCATGTGGATCGACCGGGTAGTCCTGCCCATGATGGCTATCGAAAAAACGCCCTGCAAGCAGGTGTGCACCGATCGCGTCGAAATAGCCGTCGGTCGCACGCCCCCAGTTCATCGCGTGCTTTTCGGGATGGCCTGCAAGCAGCCAATCGTCGTTATTGAGGGCGTTGTGAGGGTAAATATCCGAGCGCGTCGCAATACGCACACCCGGAACCTGTGCCAGACGCGTTATAATGTCGCTTTGTCGACTGACGAGGGAGGCATCATTCAGCGAAGGAATGACGATGAGGCCGTCCTGCTTCATGCCGCGATCCAGCATTCTGATGTGACGTGCCTGAAGTCCCATGACGAGGCTGCAAATCGCAAGCGTCATGGCAAAGCTGAACTGGAGTACGACCAGAAGAGCGCGCAGTCTGCTTTCAATCCGACCGCCAGCCGGTGTCTTGCTTGCTGCCAGTACGGCAGCCGGACGAAAACCGGAGATAATCAGCGCAGGATAAAAACCTGCAAGTGTGCCAGCCACCAGAACGACCAGCACGTTGATGGAAAGTACATATGCCCAGTCCATCGAGAGCTTCCAACCACCCCACAGATTGACCCAGTGCAGCGCCAGCTCCGTAAACACTGTCCCGAGAACAGCGGCCATCATGACCATCATGTAGGCTTCGGTCATGAACTGCACAATCAGGCGCAGCCGCGTTGCTCCCAGCACTTTTCGGACAGCGACTTCACGGGCCCGCAGGGCAGAGCGTGCCGTAGCCAGATTAACATAATTAATGATGGCTGTTGCCAGAGCGGCCAGTCCGATCAGACCAAGGATACGCACAAGAGCACGGCTGTTTCCACCTTCTCCAACGGCAGCCGCGTGGAAATGGAGGTCTTGCAGGGGCACCAGTTCCAGTCCTCCGCCACCGAATACTTCCTGAAGCAGATCCTTCGTCCAGTTGCCAGGATGCTGGTAGGGATAATGCGCCAATCCAGCTTGGATGCGGGGAATAGCACGTGGATCGTCGACCCGAACCCAGAGTGTTCCCCACATAGACCCCCAGTTTGTGAAAGCATATTTTGAGAGCCAGCTTGTCGGAATGACCTCAATCAGATCGAATCCCATCGTCTGGTTCGGCGGCTGCGGCGCCAGAATGCCACTTACGATCGCTTCCGTCTGATCATTATCGATCCGCAGACGCTTTCCCAAAGCCTGTTCGGTCCCGAAATACTTACGAGCCATATCCGTCGAAATCACGACCTTCCCCGGACCGTCCAGCGCAGTAGAGCTATCTCCGGCGAGGAGGGGCAATTTGAAGACGGAAAAGAAAGCGGGGTCCGTCAGCGTCACTTTTTCCTGTGACAGCGTCAGCCCCGCCCGAACAACCAGCGGTTCTTGCAGCATCCGTATGGCTGCTCCAATCTCGGGAAAATCCTGCTTAATGAAGGGAAAAGGAACAAAACTGACGTCATCGCTTTCGGACGGCGCATGACCGGCAGGTCGAAACACCTCGTTCAGAACATAAAGGTGGGAGACGTTAGGAACGCTGGCGTCGTAGCTGTTTTCGTAACGCACGATCAGTGCCATCGTAAGGAACACGGCAATGCCGAGCGCAAGGCCCGCCAGGTTGAGAAATGTGTAGCGTTTCTGACCCGTAAGAGTACGCCAGGTCGCTTTGAGAGTATCGGCGAACATAATCAGGCTCTCCTTTCTTACCAGCCAGCCTTGTCGATAGCGGAGATTGGCGCCTGAAGAGGTTCCCAGCCACGTGTCCGCGCATGCTGAAGTTTTGCCGCAGCGTCGTAGTGAGGTATTCCGGGTAGGAGATCACCACTCTGAAGCCGCCCCATCGCGGCAAGAAGTGTTGCTTCAGCGACGATGGTATCATGACGACTGCTGGCGAGTTCCACCTGAGCTGACCGCAGGTTCTGATCGGCATAGAGGACGTCGGTCGTACTCCTCAGACCGTAGCCATATTCGATCTGGTATCCCTTGAGAGACGTCTCGCCGGATTTGACTTCGGCAATCCCGGCACTGATGGCCTGTAATCCGTTTTTAACGGCATGCCAGTTGGTTGCCACGTCCTGAAGCGCGGTCCGCCGTGCGAGTTCAATGTTCTCGCGGGCCTGTTCGTCTATGTTGCGAGCCTGGCGGATCTGGGAGTTGTACAGATCTCCGTTGTAAAGAGGCTGAACGAGTTGCACGACACCAGTCACTTGTTCGCCATACTGCCCACCGCGGAACGGTGACGCGGGTCCGATCGTTCCGAAAGTGCCCTGAACCTGAATTTGTGGTCCCCACTGTGAGCGTGCGGTGTCGATGTCGGCAGACGTGGCTTTCTTTGTTTCCTGCATCTGGACGAGCTGTGGATTAAGTGTAAGCGCAGTTTTCAGCGCCTGATCGAGCGTTGCAGGCAGGCCCGGCAGGCTATCAGGCATTGTGAGTTCACTGGGATCTGCGCCAATAACTGCGCGAAACTGGGCCACGGATGCTGCAAGCGTGGCCTGAGCCTGGGTGACAGCCACCTCTGCTGACCGTCGGCGCGTCTCCGCCTGCTCGACATCGGTGCGCGTGACCTGTTCGGAGGGCTGTCCGCCGAGATTGTAACGCGAGGTTGTCAACTGGACCTGCCTTGTCAGCATCTCCAGATCTGCCCGACGGACGTCGAGGATGTTTCGGTCTCGCAATACATTCATGTAGGCCGTGACGACATTGGTGAAGACCTGCGCCTCGACGAGCCTCAACTGATGCTGCTCCGCCTGGGAGCGGGCGTCCGCTGCACGGACCTGATTGGCGACATGGCCGAATGAATACAGCGTCTGCTTGGCCGATACATAACCTTCAGCAGAATTGGACGTATAGGAGCCAAGCGCAAAGGCGCTGGTGTATGGCCCCTGTTGATAGGAAGCGTCCATGTTGATCTGAACGGTGGGCCTCCAGCCTGACCTGGCTTGCGCTGAGTTTTCGGTAATGGCGCGCTGATTGGCCTGTTCACCCCGCAGTGTCGGATTGCTTCGGTAGGCGAGAGCAAGGGCCTCCTGCAACGTTTGAGCATCTGCAATGACTGGGAAAGCGGCCGTGGACGCGACCAGCAGGGCAAGAACGAGGGGCGTGCTTTGTCTCATGATCGGGCAGGGTCCTGAGTGGTGAGTAGAGCAGCGGTTCATGAAGAGCCCAGAGCGATGGCCGGTGCACTGCGGGCACCGCGGCGGATCTGGAACAGAGTGGTGAGAACCGCGAGCGCGAGTACGATCAGGGCAGTCAGGGCGAAATAGAGCGGAGAAAGGCTGATCCGGCGGTCAAACCCGGACAGCCAGTTACGCATCAACCGCCAGGCAACCGGCCAGGCGACGATGTTGGCAATCATGACGGGCCGCAGGAACTGAAAGATCAGAAGGTGCGTCACCTGTTGGGCTGTTGCGCCGAGCACTTTACGGACCCCGATTTCGAATAATCTGCGGCGGACGTTGAACACGGCGATGCCGTACAGGCCGATGGAGGAAATGGAGAGGGTCACGAAGGAGGCAACAATCATCAGCATTCCGCGCTGCTGTTCTGGCCTGACATCCTCATCAATGATGTCACCGACACTGCGCAGATTCAGCGCGCTTTCCGGATAGACCTGCTTCCAGATCGTAGCGATTGCTGCTCGCGTTGTGTTTTCAGGAGCGTTTCTGTAGCGGACAGAGAGTACGCCGTACCCAATCGGTCCTGATATGGCATAGTAAAGCGCAGGTGTGACGCTGGCCCGACTGTCCTTGAAACGCATGTCGGCAATGACGCCGATGATCGTCTGGATATCCTTTCCATGCAATGTAATCGGCGTTCCGATGGCACTTGCATCATTAGCGAACCCAAGCGCTCGCACTGCCGATTCATTGATGACGACATTATGTGCGCCAAAGCTCCATGTCTGCCCCATGAGAAAGCTGTCGAATGGGGCCGCGGGCATGGGGCGGCTGTCGTAATCATGAGAGCTGTCAAACAGACGCCCGGCGAGAAGATGTGCCCCCCAGATTGGAAGCGTCGAAGATTCTGTTCCGATCACAGCCAGTATGGCAGGCGTTGCATTCCCTGGTCGCGTTATGTCGAAGGTTATACCTGCGCTACCTCCACCGGGTGCATCGTCCGAAACCGTAGCGCCAGTGATGCCCGGAAGATCACGCACAAGATCGCTCAATCGCTGTTGGCGCAGACGCTCGGTCGGGTCATTTGGCAGATGGCTTACGAGAAGACCTGATTGGTGGAACCCGCGATCCATGGTCTGGAGCAGATGCGTCTGACGCCAGATGACCAGCGTGCAGATTGTCAGCGTCACAGCGAAGGAGAACTGAACGATGGTCAGCCCTTCGCGCAGGCGGCTCCCGAGGCGACCGCTTCCTGGCAGGCGGGCTGAGGAGAGAACCGTAGCCGGCCGGAAGCGTGAGAGGACCCATGACGGATAGGCTCCTGCGCAGGCCCCTCCGATGACGGCCGTAATGATGAGGAGGGGAACTGCAAAGCCGAAATCGAGCCGGATGGGCCAGCCACTCAGCGTCGTGATCCAGGGCAGGGTCAGTTCAGTCAGGGCGAGGGCGACAAAGGCCGCAATCAGCGCCAGCCCGATGGCTTCTGCCGTAAACGACAGTCCCAGCATCAAGACCGTCGCTCCCAGCACCTTGCGCATCGCGACTTCACGGGCCCGGGTTGCCGCAAGAGCCGTGGACAGTGTGACAAAGTTAACCAGCCCTGCAACAAGCGCCAGCAGGCCGACGATGCCCAGGATTACTGGCAGGCGTTTATCAGTCCCTCGCATACCAATGGTGGCGTCGAAGAAGTGCAGACTGGTGAGAGCACGTCCCCGGACAACATATTTTTTAGCATCTTGTTCCGACAGCCCTGCGGCATGTCGCTGGACGAGACCTTGGAGGAGGGTGGGGAATTGAGATGCCACCGATGGCGAGACTCGCACCCAGATTTCAGATGTGGCCATTGGCCAGAGATCATTGGTGTGCAGGATAGTATTTGAAGAAGGAACGAGAATATCAAATCGTGGTGTGGTATTCGCAGGAAGTTCCTTCAGAACACCTGTGACATGCAGTCTGTGAATCTGCCCTTTCTGGGTCAGGTCGAGTGTTTTTCCAAGGATGCCATGGTCGGTCCCGAAGAAGCATAGTGCTTCTGCCTGTGAGAGGACCACGCCGTCTGGGACCAGAGCAGTTGCGGGATTTCCTTCCAGGAGCGGCAGGGCAAAGACTTCGAAGAGATGCGGGTCGGTGCGCGCAATGAAGACGTCCCAAGCGTTTTCATTGACGCGAATGGTCGCTCCGGAAAAGCCTCGCAGGACGGCGGTCGCGTTCCAGTCCGGATGTTCGGCGCGTAGTGCGTCGATCAGGCGGATGCTGGAGACGGAAAACTCACTGTCATCGAACGCGTCCAGCCGGTAAATGTCCGCAGCGTGTGGAATCCAGAGGTCAAAGCTGAATTCGTAGCGTACGATCAGGGCCAACGTGAGAAACGTTGCCATACCGAGTGCCATGCCAAGCACGTTCAGTGTTGTGAACAGACGGCGCTGGACGATGCCGCGCCAGAAAACCAGGGCGATATGGGACAGCATGACGCTTACTCCGCTCTGAGAGCACGGGCCGGTTCGGCACGAGCGAGACGTAGTGTTTGTCCAAGGACGGTGAGGGCAGCGATGGCAATGGTTCCGCTGACGACAATCGCGAAATCGAGCCATGAGACTGCGATCCGCTGATGGAAGCCTGAAAGCCAGGACTGCACCACGAGCCATGCCGGGACAGCGGCGAGGACGCAGGCAACAAGCACGGGGCGCAGGAAATCACGCAACATGAGCGTGAGAACCTTCTGGCTCGTTGCCCCCAAAGCCTTACGGATGCCGACTTCATGCGTTCTGCGAAGTGCAATAAAGGACGCAAGCCCATACAGTCCGAGGCATGCGATAGTAACGGCAACGCCTGAGGCGATGGAAAACAGCCAGCCGCGTCGCTGTTCCGTGATGTAGAACGTGGACATACGTTCCTGAACTGTCTCGAAGCTGGAAGGGGCATCCGGGAAAACCTGATCCCATGCCGACTTGAGACGTGTTCTCATGATGTTCTCAGAAACACCAGAAAAGCGGACTGACACGTGCGAATAGGCCTGGGGGTCGTTGGAATTGAACGTGACCTGTGGCGAGATCTCATCGCGTGCGGAGATAAAGCGCAGGTCTTGGGTCACGCCGATGATCCGCAGCCTGATCCCTCCGCTCTTGAGCAAAGTCCCGATGGCGCTTTCGGGTGATCGGAAGCCCAGTCGTGAGAGAGCCGTCTGGTTGACGACGACGTTGAAGGTTTTCCCTTGGCGCGCGAAGAAGCTGTCGTCGCTAGGGCTGTTATCCTCACCGTGGTTGATGTCGAACCAGCGTCCGGCGAGAAGGTGGGGACGATAGGTCGTCGCATAGTCCCCAACAATGGTGTCACCCAGTACGTGAATGTCCTCGCTATGTGACCCGATGGGGGTCACGTTGAAGCGGTTGCGATTGTCGATCTTTGGAGTGAGTTGGGAAAAGGATGTCGAGACCACGCCGGGCGTGTGACGCATCGCCTCGATGAGGGCGCGCTCTCTTCCTGCGTCACCCGTCACGACGTTGGAACTGATGAGAATGCCTTCACGCGCAAATCCCAGATCCAGAAACTGCATGAAATGGGCCTGGCGGTTCACTACAAGTGTGCAGATGGCGAAGGCCACGGCGAATGCGAACTGAATGATGACCAGCCCGTTCCGCAGACGCGCCGCATTTCGTCCGCCGGACGGCATACGGGTTGCGGCAAGGACGTGTGCCGGTTGGTAGGACGAAAGAACAATCGCCGGGTAGAGGCCGCAGGCAAGGCCAGTCAGTAATACAACCCCAAAAAGGAAGGGAAGCGTGAAGCCATAGTCCATATGCAAGGTGGTACCGGTGAGGGCAGCCGTGAAAGGGAGGGCAACTTCACACAGGGCAAGCGCGAGTGCGCCTCCTACGGCGGTATTGACGATAGCTTCCCCTACGAACTGGACGAACAGTACCATTCGGGTGGCGCCCAGTGTCTTACGGATAGCCACCTCGCGCGCGCAGACCAGCCCGCGCCGTTGCGAGATTGACGGCGTTGAAAACGGCGAGCAGGAGCGCCAGAGCACCGATCAGCTCGAGAATATTCACGACCGAGCGGTCGGTTGCCTCATCTCCGCCAATGACCTGTAGATCGTGAAAATGCGTTTCGCGCAGGCTGACCAGTGAAAGGCCGAAGCGGCGTTCGGGATGGACACCTTCGCTGTTATCGTCATTCGCGTCTCCGGATGCGTGATTGATCACAAAACGGGTCAGGTTTTGTGAGATTACGCCGCGATCGACGGCATTATGGACCCGTATGAAAATATTGCCTGCACTGGAGCCCCAACGTTTGAATTGCGGTTTTTCCATCTCGTAGGAGGGAATGGGAGTTACAGCGTCAGGTCTAATCGTCACAGGTCCGCCTGGACGGGCGAGTATGCCCGTTACCGTACGGCTGACGCGGTGGCCTTCATGGTCTGTCGTGATGATGCGTCCGAGCACGTCCGTCGTGCCAAACAGAGCCTGTGCCGTATTGGCTGAAAGGACGATCGCGTCCGGTCGGGTCAACACCATGCGCGCGTTGCCGCGTTCAAGCTTCAGAGTGATGACATCGAAAAAAGATGGATCGACCATAGCGGTGTCGGCCGTGACGCTGCGATCGCCTGCACGAAGCTGATAATCCGCTGTTTCGTAGCGTGTCGTGGCAAGGATCTGAGGAAAGTCCGTATGCAGGAACGGAAACGCGATGAACGGCACATCGGCATTCTCCTGAGGGGCGTTTCCGGGATTCATGTGATGAGCGTCAAGGCGCAGAACATTCGCAGCTTCAGGAATGGATGCGTTGAAGCTGTATTCATACCGAACCTGCAACGTCAGAACGAGACAGACCGCCATACCGAGCCCCAGCCCGATCACGTTGAGAGCCAGATAAAGAGGCTGACGCCGGGCCTGACGAACGATATTGCGCAAGATGGTGATGAGCATGACGCTTACTCCGCTCTGAGCGCGCGGGCCGGTTCGGCGCGGGCTACGTTCAGGGTCTGAAACAGGACAGTCAAAGCGGCGACGAGCAGCGCCGCGGCAAAGACTGCGGCGAAATACAGAGGGGAAAGGGGAATGCGTGCGTCGAACCCTGACAGCCAGTTTCGCATCACCACCCAGGCCAGCGTGCATCCGATGAGTCCTGCACCCAGAACCGGCTTGAGAAACTGTCCCAACAGCAGGCCCAGAACTCGTGCTGTTGTCGCACCCAGCGTCTTGCGGATTCCGACTTCCAGCATCCGGCGGGCAACGGTGAAAGACGCGAGTGCATACATGCCCATCAGTGCGATGAAGATCGCAACGCCAGCGCCGATGGCCAGAAGTTCTCCACGCCGCTCGTCGCCTCGATAATCATGAGACAGAAGATCGCTCGCCAGTAACGCACTGAACGCAAGATCAGGCGCCCTGCTTTGCCAGATCGTCCGCAGATTAGCCTCGACATCACGCTCCGGACGGTTTTCGAAGCGTACGCCTGCACTGCTGAAACGATAGGGCATGGAGCTGTAAAAATAGATGGAAGGAAGAGGCGCTGAGCGTGCTGAATTCAGACGGACGTCATTCACTACGCCGATTACGTGCCATGGTGCACGATCGGTATGTTTGCGGATTGTCTGACCCAGTGCCGCTTGTGGTGTCGTATAACCAAGGGCGCGCGCGGAGCTAGCGTCGATGACGACAGAATGTATTCCTTTGCCCTTCTGCTGGTCATCTTCGCCATGTGCATCGTCGAACAGGCGTCCGGCAATCAGGTGAAGTCCGAACAGCCGGAAATAGTCACGCCCGACATCCTGCCATTCAAGGCGGGGGCGCTGGTCCGGGGCGTTGAGAGGTGAGAAGTAGTCGGCCGCAGAGAACCCAAAATCGCCCGGCATGGTGTAAAAGCTGGATACCGTCGTAACACCGGGAACATTCCGGAAAGCATCCATAAGCGCCAGCTGCGCTGTGGGCGTGCCGATATTATCAATGAAGGGTATGAAGAGCAGCCCGTTGCGATCGAAACCGCGGTCCATGTCACGCACGAACACGGACTGACGCAGGATCACGACGCTTGAGACACTCAGTCCGATTGCGAAGCCAAATTGTATGACGACGAGCCCAAGCCGGACGACAGCGCCCAGGCGTCCCATCGTAGCCATACGGGAAGCTGCGAGAACTCGGGCGGGTTGATATGCCGAGAGCCAAAAGGCCGGATAGGTTCCTGCAACCATGCCGACAAGGATGACCAGCACCAGAAGCGCAGGTATCAGGAGGTCATATGGAATCACCACATCCCAGCCGCCCAGCGCATTGATTGTCGGTATGGCAATTTCGATCAGGGCAAGGGCAGGGATCGCGGCGCAGGCCGCGAGCAGGATCGCTTCACCCATGAATTGGATAATCAGATCACCTCGTGTGGCGCCAAGCGTTTTGCGCATTGCCACTTCTCGTGCACGGAGCAGCCCGCGTGCCGTGGAGAGATTGATTGTGTTGATGATGGCTGAGAGAAGCGCAAGAAGGCCAATGAGCCCAAGCATGATGACGCTGTTCCGGCTGGCACTTGAAATTCCGAGTGTCCCGTCAAGGAAATGTAAGGAGGGCAAGGGGCGAAGTCGCCAGTCCCGCAACTCGCCTGCGTCGCGCACCTGGGGGGGCACATGATCCAAAGAGAACCGTACCATTGCACCCTGTAAGCGTTTAGCGTCCGAGGGGGCGTGAAGACGGCAAAAGACATATCCACCTTCGATGCCCCACTGCAGGAAAGCCGGGGATGCAAGCATTGCGCTGTCGATCGGGATCAGCATGTCAGGCTGAAGTGTCACATTGCCGGGCACGTGACTGAGAACGCCGGTGACGATGAGTTCCGCTTTGCGTCCATCGTGATCAACGGTCAGCTTCTGGCCGATCACGTTGATAGTATGGAAATAGGTGCGGGCACGTTCTTCTGAAAGAACGATGCTGTTTGGCGCGGATAGCGCAGACGCTGCGTCTCCGCGAACGAGCGGATAGGGCAGCGTCTCAAAAAAATCCGGATCGACATAGAGCGCGTTAGACGAACGAACGTCATCTGCCGTGATGATTGAGATATTATCGGGGCGAATACGTGTCGCATGAGTGATTTCTGGAAAGGCCGCCTTCAGAGCGTCGTAAACCCGAAACGGGGCATCTGCGATTTCAGAGGCGCGTCCGTCCTGCACATTGACCGCGTCCAGCCTGTAGATGCCGCGTGCTCCGTGGAGCCATTGGTCAAACGTAAATTCGTAACGAGCAATCAGCCCAAATGTGAGGCAGGCTGCCAGACCAAGTGCCAACCCCATGACGTTGATTGCCGTGTAGAGTCGATGGCAGCGCATTTGACGGAAGAAAGCCGCGAAAACAGTATGGACATGCGGGGTCAGCTTCATGATTCCTGCTCCAATCTCGGGACGCGCGCAGTTTCCGACTCAAATAGCGTTGCGGACGGAGACCACGACCTGACCGTCGAGCATGTCGATGCGGCGGCGCGCGAGGTCGGCGTGGCTGGGAGAGTGTGTGACCATGATAATGGTGGCGCCTTCGTCATTGAGGCGCTGGAGGATATCCATCACCTGTGCGCCATTATCGGTGTCCAGGTTACCGGTCGGCTCGTCAGCGAGGATCAGGCTGGGCTGGCCTACAATGGCGCGCGCAATGGCAGCGCGCTGTTGCTGGCCGCCTGAGAGTTGAGAAGGATAATGCCGTGCGCGATGCGCGATGCCGACATGGTCCACCGCATGCGCAACACGTGCCCTGCGCTCGCTTTTGGGCATCTCACGGTAGATGAGGGCCAATTCGATGTTTTCTTCGATCGTCAGCTCGTCGATCAGGTTAAAACTCTGGAAAACATACCCCAGATGTTCCCGACGGAATTTGGCCAGTTCCGCTTCGTTCATTGCGGTCAGTTCCTGTGTGCCGAAGCGATAGGAGCCACTTGTCGGCCGGTCGATCGTACCGAGGATGTTGAGCAGGGTGGATTTGCCGCAGCCTGAAGGCCCCATGATTGCAACGAATTCGCCGGTCTCGATCTGAAGGTCGATGTCCTGCAGGGCCGTGGTTTCCACCTCATCGGAACGGTAGAGGCGCTGGATATGAGAGAGTTCGATCAGCATGATATTCGGCCCTGTCAGTGGATCGAGAGATGGTTGAAATTCTTGTAGGAATTGTAGGAGGAGACGATCACCCGATCGCCATCATGCAACCCGCCGGTGATTTCGACCTGCTCGGGATTGCGACGCCCGGACGTGATTGCAACCCGGTCAGCGCTGTGATCTCCTGATGCCATGACAAAGGCCGAAGAGCCGCCACTCGCCTCCAGCCATGCGCCATTTGGCAGGACGAGAGCACGATGGGTTTCACCGAGCGTGATGCGCAGATCGACGCTTTCTCCGCGCCTTAACCCTGCTGGCGGAGGACGGTCGAACGTGAGTTCCGCGCGAAACTGGCCGTTCGTAACCTGCGGATGCACGCGGGATACGGTCATTGGCAGTTTTGTGTCGCCAAGATCAGCCTCGGCCCGTTCGCCGATTGCAACGCGACCTAGATAGAATTCATCAATGTCCGCATCGAGACGGTACTGTCCCTCACTGTCGATCTGGCCGATCTTATCTCCAGCTTTCAATGACTGCCCCGGCTGAAGGTCAAAATTGGTCAGTCGGCCATCCAATGGCGCGCGAAGGACGAGTGCATTGAGGCTGGTCTCCACGACGTCCAGATTGGAGCGCAGCCGCTGAGCTTCCTCATCAATCTCGTTTCCCTGACGATCCGCAACCTTCAGGTCCAGTGTCAGTGCATTTTCAAGGCGTTTTAGGCGCTGGGCGTAATAGTCAGCCTCGTCACGATAGGACTGAACGTTCGCGTCAGATTCAAAGCCTTGTCCGTGAAGTTGCTGGCGGATGGAAAGTTCGCGCTGGGCCTTGAGAAGATTATATCGGGCCTCGGCAAGCTGCGTTTCTTCGGTTGTGCGCGTTTGTTGCAGGGTCAAGCGCTGGGCGCTGACTGCACCGAGCTGACTTGCGATCTGCGCTTCCCGGGAGGTGACGTCGAGCTGGAGTTGAGGATTGGTCAAATGCGCCAGAACATCCCCTTTTTTCACGAGGGCACCATCCTTTGCCACGACCTCAGAAACCTCTCCGCCCTGTATGGCGTCGATAAAAGTGACGTTGAGCGGAGCAACGGTGGCGCGGACTGGAAGGTAATCGAGAAAGGGTGCGGACTGTACGGTCGCTATTGTCAGCTGATCCTGAGATACCGAAAGTGTTCCCGATGCGGGTACGAGACGCCATCCAGCCCAGAGAAGACCCACAACCACAACGGGAGCGCCATAACGCAGGGTCTTCCGGAGCACGACCTTACGCCGTGAAGGAGGAACCGCTCGATCCATGACTGCGCCTGATGCCGGGCGCATCGTAGTGTTCGACGACGCTTTGGAAACGGGTTGATCCATGCACTGTTTCTCCTGTTGGCAAACAGTGTATCATGGAGATTATCGAATTTATCTTATTGATAAATAAGGAAGAAATTAAGGTATCTGTCTAGGCATGTCCGGTTTCGAACACAGTGTCCGGAAGCGGACACCTTTGAAAGGTCTGTCAAGATCGAAATGAATGACTTCCGCAACGAATCGGGAGAAGGAAAGTCCTTAGTGCCCCGTCTTCTCTTCGTCGATGATGATCGCGATGTGCAGATTGCTGCGAGGCTATTATTTCGCAGAAGTGGGATCGAGATGCTGTCCGCGTATGGAGCGGAAGAGGCTCTGACACAGCTTGCATCTTTCCCTGTGGACCTTGTGCTGCTGGATCTCAATTACAGGAAGGGCGAAAGTAGCGGCGCAGAGGGGTTGGCCTTACTCAGAGATATCCTGGTTCTCCGTCAGGATCTGCCCGTGATCGTCGTAACCGGACATAGCGGCGTAACGATTGCGGTTGCAGCGATGCGAGCAGGCGCTGCTGATTTCGTTATGAAGCCTTGGAATAATGAGCGCCTTCTTGCGCTGGTTGGCACAACTCTGAAGGGGCGTCGGGCCGATCAGGCGGCTGAAACCGATCCTGTTATGATCGTGGCGTCGGAGAACCTGCGCCGTATTGTCACTGAAGCCGACCGCTTGGCCATTACTCGTGCTCCACTGGTCATTGCAGGGCCGTCAGGGGTTGGAAAGATGCTTCTTGCAAGGCGCATTCATGCGCTTTCTCAGGAGATCAATCCTGCAGTGACGATCCGCGCAGAAGATTGCGAGGGTCTACCTGAAGGAGGCGGAACGTGGATCTTTCGCAACTTTGAAGCGCTGTCTGCACCCATGCAACGACATCTGGCAGACAGGCTGGATGAACCCACGCCCCCACGGGTCCTTGCCCTCTCATCTGTGGATCATACTGGTTTGGAGGCTGCTCTTGACCCGCGACTGATGCTGCATCTTGGGATGGTAATACTTCCGCTGTCACCTCTTCATGAGCGACCGGAGGATATCCTGGCCCTGAGCGGACATTTTCTACGCTATTTCTCAGTCCGGCATGGACTTGTGGAGCCGGTGATGGATGAAGAGCGGCGTCAGTTGCTCTGTGGAGAAGTATGGCCGCAAAACGTGCGAAGCCTTCGTGCAACCGTTGAGCGGGCGGTCCTCACGGGAACATGGAGCGGGACATCATCCAACGGGCAGGACGCGGCTTCAAAAAGCACTCCTACACTGCGCGATACAGAGCGGTCCTTGATCGAGGCAACTCTTCGCAAACACGGATTCAATGTCACACAAGCGGCGCGGGAGCTGGGCCTGACACGACCGGCGCTCTACCGCCGGATGGCAAGGTATGGGCTTTAGATGCGGGTTGCGATTGAAACGCTTCTGCTGCTTTCCGGCATCATAGCGGCCTGTCTGATCACGGCTCCGGCGTGGCAGCACGGGTTTTACGCGACTGCTGTTCTGCTATCGTGCCTGGGATTATTTTGTACTGGCTCTGTCGTGGATGCACAGATCCGTATGGCGCGACGCCTGAAACGACAGGAACCTTCCGTCGTGCGATCTGTGGATCGGGAAAAACTGCGCAATCGGGCGCTGCTGGACCATGCACCGGTTCCGCT
Source organism: Gluconobacter thailandicus F149-1 = NBRC 100600 (assembly GCF_000964465.1). Lineage (GTDB taxonomy): Bacteria > Pseudomonadota > Alphaproteobacteria > Acetobacterales > Acetobacteraceae > Gluconobacter > Gluconobacter thailandicus. Next base: position 22,776 of record NZ_BANH01000078.1, read on the forward strand.
GCTGATCCAGTATGTTGATGGCACCCTGCATGCTGCCAATCGCGCGGCGCGGCGTCTGTTCATGACGGAAGGTGTCCTACGCGATCCACCACCGCCACTTGTCAGAGCACTAGAAAATGACAAGACGGGGCCCGAAAAACGTTTGATCCGGCTGGCGTCCAACGGAGGCTCATCCCGGGTCTATGCGTTATCGGTGGGGAAGGGTGGTGGCACCGGAGGCATCGTAGCGTATCTGGCACTGACAGATGTTGAAGCCGGACTGAACGCTGCTGAAGCACAGGCACTTCGTGATCTGTTGCAGATTTTGAGTCATGAAATCATGAATTCCCTCACACCCATCGTTTCTCTGTCGGCGACGGCAGAGGATCTGTTTGCCGAACGCTGCAGTTTGAAGAGAGAGCGTTATGAGACAGACGATCTGATCATCGAGGCGCTCGGGACAATCCGTCGCCGTACTGAAGGGTTGGATCGTTTTGTTCGCGGGTACCGTGATCTTGCCCGCCTGCCAGAGCCAGATCTGAAATTAACGGACCTTGGTGCATTGGTTCAGGAGATTGTCCGAATTTTTACTGCGCGATGGAAAAAATGTGTGGCGCTGGATGTCTTCGCACCGTCCGGCCGTATCATGGTTCGACTTGATGCCGTGCAGATGGAGCAGGCGTTGTTAAACCTTCTGAACAATGGCGCGGAGGCTGCTCTCGAACAGCCTGACCCCCGGGTACAATTGACTGTCGAAGCCGCGAATGACGCGATTACTATCAGTGTTCGCGATAACGGACCGGGTATAGACATGGATCTACGGGACCAAATCTTCGAGCCGTTTGTGTCATTCAAGTCTGGAGGAAACGGAATCGGATTGCCTCTCGCGCGCCAAATTATCAGAGGTCACGGTGGTAGACTGGCATTAGGGATCACAGACGAGCAATCACATTGGAACACAACGTTTGAGGTGCAGTTATGATATCCCCTCCACCATTTTTCTCAAAAATATTCTGAACCCGTGAAATTTCCGTTCCAATAACGGAATAGAAACTTTCCAACTGCGCTAGCGTATCTCTCTTTCAACCTAACAGAGATCCCGCTATGAGCCTGATCCTTCTTATCATTCTGGTACTCCTTTTGATCGGAGCACTCCCAACCTGGCCATATAGTTCCCGGTGGGGGTATTATCCTTCAGGTGGTTTGGGCCTTGTTGTGGTCATCGTCGTAATCCTTGTGTTGATGGGGCAGCTTTAGCCTTTTCAACGCCGGAACAAGGATGGGCTGCTTCTGATGCCGCATGCGTGTAAACAAGTTGAATCTGTTCGATGCAACATTCATGACGCGGCCCGTTGCAGTAAGATCAGAAAGAAAATGATCTTTAGGCCCTAACCGCTTTGAAGTAGGAAACACTCCCGCATAGCCAGAGCGTCATACACCAGTTCAAAGCGGTACGGCTTTCCAAAACCTAAACCAAAGAGAGACCAACAGAGACAGAGTTGCGGAGAAAATCTTACAGCAGATCAACTCCTCAAATCTGTCCAGCAGGCCGATAGAGACGAATATGCGTGCTCATAGAGAAACGTGCAGAGTGCGAAGAGCCTCTTTCTCCGCCATGCGCGGACCAGAAACGGATACAATCCTAAGTCCACCCTGAAAAATAGACAAAACCGTTTTCAAGGCAGATATAACCGTGTTGGCATTCGCCAGAGTTGACCCCGGAACTGCAGTCGATGCCTGGGACACAGCGTTTCCCAGTAATGACGTCACATTTTGCAAATCTGTCAGGAGGGAATCCACCTGCGTCTTGAGGCACGTACTGTCATAAGTGACCGTCGTACTCGAACCTGCAGCATTTGAGAATGCTGTCAGAGCGGCCTGTAACGCCGCCCCAGAAGCCTCGATAATAGCCATTGCCGGCGCACCAACTGCCGAGGAAACAGCAGCGAGGGACAAGATTGTTGTTACTGCGTTAATGCCAGCCGTTCCGTACGCTTTTACTTTAGCGACATTCAGGGTCACTATAGTCAGTTGCCCTGACGTTGTGACCGTACAGGCACCGAGGACACCAAGAGCAGAACCAGAGGCAAGAACTTTGAGGAATGACCTACGATTACCAATCATGAATTCTCACTTAATATTATAATATATAATTATTTCTGGAAGAAATTTACTTGTATTATGATTTTGTGACACTAAATATTAGCAATTCCCAACTGCACGCACCAAACGATAAAGCACTGTCAATTAAAGAATACTTCTGAAATAAAATTCGACATCTTCGTGTAGGCATGTCAGAGCCCATGATTTTTTACGGGATCAGGCTTTCTTTGATGCACCGGTGAACCTTTAGCATCCTCAACGATTGAATGTTCTTCTCAGAGGAGACAACCATGTCGTTTCAAGCTTACATCCACTCAGCTCACGCATCTGTTCTTCTTGATTATCCCGGAAAGCAGGATCCTTATGATCCATACCCCGATGGCGATCCAATGATTGATGATCCATCGGAAGAAGAGCCAGAATCAGAACCTGACGAATGGCCTGGCCCCGAACTTCCGGAAGAGCCAAATCCTTCACCTTATCCACCGTTAAGGGAGTAAGTGCCCGCTTCTTCTCAAAAAGAGAGATTTTCGCCCATTTTCTTACATACTCAGCTTACCAAACAACGTGCCTGGGCACTTCCACGAAGAAGCGATCCCAGACACCTCGGCTGAAACCAAGCGTCACACAGAATATCTTGATGAGACATGTTTGTCTGCCTTATAGCCTGAGCGAAACAAATGACCTTGCTGGGCTATATCGTCCGGCATCGCATACACCGGCACAGCAGAGCCAATCCCACTCTGCAAAAAGCCAGCGTGCAACATTCGCCTTCAGGGGATCCTCAAGCTGTCTATTGGTGGAAATTTTGATCCGTTTGAGGTCTTTCGTGATCTCTGGGAGCTTCTGAAAGGGCTATATCGCCTCATGCTCTACCTCTATCATCTTTTGACAGGTTTCCCTCAGCAACACTGATCCAGATAAAACGTTATCGTCCGCCCGCTTATATCCGGCTGGCCTTTAACGGAGAAACATCATGAGGTTCCACTTGCTTCTGGGGCCCATTCTGCTTGCCCTGTCTTTGACGGCCTGCGTCGATCACCACCATAACGACCGGACAGACCGAACACACTGGCGCCAGGGCGACACACCTGGCCCCTATTCAGGATACAAGCAGAACCACTGGACAGCTCCACACAACTGACATTCGTTTTTAGTTCTGGCGCCAGGCCAGCCTGACAGGCATAGACCTGTAGGACATCAGATCCCGGCCGCGGCCTGCGCCAGATGCATTGCTTCCAGAATTTGTGGGGTACCTGATCACACGAGGCGGTGGCCCGTAAACCAAACGGCCCGCATTTCCCGACTGCGGGGTCGGGGTAGGCTGAGAAGAGGCATACTGACGCTGACTGGATGAATGCCATGGCGGTTCTGGCATGACGATCTGGGGTCCAGCACCTGTCATGACAATTTGAGGCAGGAAATCAGGTGGCCTGTAAGTGTCAGGCCTCCCATTCCAGACGGCCATCACATGCTGTTCATATTCGGCACCCAAAGCAGGGGTCAGTGAATGATAGGCCGCTGTTGCAGCAGGCCACCCGTGAAGCTTTGCGAAAAGATTTCTCAAAAACAGTGCTCCATACCGAGCATTGCTAAGAGGGTCGAATGCCTCTTCAAGTGATGAGAAAGCATCAGCGTGGTGATGCAGATTGATCTGCATGCACCCTACATCGATTGAAACAATACCTGCCCGGCGAAAGTCTTCTACAGCAGAAAGGGCCTCAGCTTTTGAACCGTAAAAATATCCCCGTCCTGCGGCATTTACGGTCCAGGGCCACGCCACAACGTGACCGGACAGCGGATCGCGACGCCCGCTCTCCACATGACTGATAGCGCCCAGCAGCCCGGACGGAATACCAGCTTCCCGTTCGGCGACAGCAACTGCCTCATGACAAACGCTGCCCGTCGCATCCCAGTCATTGGCATACCCGAAACCCGGGAAGCCCAGCACAATACAGAAAAGCAGAAAGAGATATGTCCCGGTCATATTGCTCTGTATGATCAGGAAATATGAATAAACGCTTACTGAATCAGGCGTTATTTCTCATCAGGGGAGCGCAAGCCTGTTCAAGCCACGGCAGCACATCCGCTTCAACGTCTGGCCCAACGCGCGTCAGAACTTCAGCGTGATAGGTGTTCAACCACGCCAGTTCAGCGTCATCCAGCAACGTCACATCGATCAGTTCCCGATCAATCGGCGTATAGCTCAGGATTTCGAACTCAAGAAAAACGCCCTTGGCACCCCGATAGGCCGACGGTTTTACGAGCATCAGATTCTCGATGCGAATGCCGTACGCGCCCGGCTCGTAATATCCCGGTTCATTGGAGACGATCATGCCCGCTTCCAGAGCTGTCGGGCGAGGGGCCGGGGAAATATTCTGCGGCCCTTCATGAACAGACAGATAACTGCCAATTCCATGACCCGTCCCGTGATCGTAATCCAGACCAACTTCCCAAAGAGCCGCACGCGCCAGAGTATCCAGACGGTGCCCGGTCGTTCCCGGCGGAAAACGGACACGAGACAGAGCAATATTGCCCTTCAGAACGCGCGTAAAGTTTTCCTTGATAGCCTGGGGCGCCGCATCAGGTCCGATCCACAGCGTGCGGGTAATATCCGTCGTACCGAACGGATACTGGCCACCACTATCAATCAGATAAACACTGTTTGGTGTCAGAACTCGATCTTTGCCGACTTCAGCGCGGTAATGCGGATACGCACCATTTGGTCCGGCCGCAGAAATCGCATCAAAACTCTGCTCGCGATAATCAGAAGACTGTGCCCGGAAACCGTTCAGACGATCCACCAGATCGGTCTCATGCTGACCAGCTGCCGAGACAGACAACGCGTGCAGGAAGCTCGCCATCGCAATCCCATCCAGCTTATGCGCCTGACGCGATCCTTCCTGCTCAACACTGTTCTTGACGGCCTTGGGCAGGGTGCATGGATCATTGCCATCCATCACCCTGGCACCCACAGCCTTCAGGGTCGTTTCAAACCACACAGGCGTCGTCACCGGATCAAGACGAACAACCTTGCCCGCCAGCACACCCAAACGCTCTTCAAGACAAGCCGGCGCATAAACCGCAACATCAGCGCCTAGAGCATTGGCTAAACTGGCATCAAGACGAGCAGGATTTACAAACAGTTCTGCCCGGCCGTCTGAATGCAGAATACCATAACCATGCGCCACAGGGGTCAGGGGGACATCATTGCCACGAATATTCAGAAGCCACGCAATGGATGTGCAATCCGCCAGCACGACAGCGTCCTGACCTGCACGTGTCAGGAACGCAGCAAGACGCTCCCGTTTGCTCGCACTGCTTTCTCCTGCCAGCGCCAGCGGTTGCTCAGCAACTGTGCTCGCCGGAGCGACAGGTTGATCCGTCCAGGCCTCATCAATGGGATTAACCGTTAGCGGGACCAGTTCAACGCCCGGCGAAGCCCATGAGGCAAGCATGGAACGACTGACCAGCTTTGGATCGTAGCCCACGCGCAGACCCACAGCCTTGTCCGCCAGCCAGTCCGAAGCCGGCTCCAGAGCCACATGCTGACGCTCCCACAATGCGTGCGGAACCTGCTCTTCCATCTGAACCGTATAACGACCATCGGAAAATACGGTCGCCGCATCAGGCAAAATGACAGCAAGACCCGCGCTTCCCGTAAAACCCGTCAGCCAGGCAAGACGGTCAGAGCAGGGCGCTACATATTCCCCGAGATATTCATCTCCCCGTGGAATGATGAACCCTGATACACCCAAAGCCTCACAAGCCTTGCGGACAAGAGCCGGGCGCTCGGTCAGGGGAATGGAAGAAACGGTCATGGAAAATCCTTTTCCGGTTCGAATGCCACCTCAAGGCAGAGCGTCATGAAGAGAAGATCGAGCCAACGCCCACCTTTTCGCCCGACCTGAGGTAAAATACCGCTGTTCTGAAAACCAAACTGGCGATGAAGAGCGATTGAGGCCTCATTGCCAGCTGTAATACCAGCCACCATGACGTGAAAACCGGCTTGTCGGGCATGATCAATCAATCGGGCTAACAGCATACGACCGAGACCGCGTCCCTGATGTCCTACATCCACATACACCGAGTGTTCGATTGTCCTGACGTAACCTTCAAAGGCACGAAAAGCCCCGTAGGAAGCGTACCCGCAAACGTCGCCATTTTCGTCAACTGCCACAAACACCGGGAAACCCAGAGCCACACGATCAGCAACCCACTTCTGACGCTGCTCCAACGTGAAGGGGACGCTGATCCACAGGGCATCCGTGTGGGCAATGGCATGATTCGTGATCCGCAGGATCGCTGGTAGATCTTCATCCTGAACGTGCCGGATCACGACCGCCATTTTCAGCCTCGCTTGCGCAGGATCAGTGTCGCCCAGTCGCCTTCACGCAATAGCCGTTCAAGGACCAATCCCTGACGACGGTGCGCTGCAAGAACCATATTGGCCTGCGTGTAGAGCAGTCCAGCCAGAATGGCCGTTCCGTTCGGGGCCAGATTCAGTGCCAGAGACTGCGCCATCCGGCAGAGCGGACGCGCCAGAATATTGGCGAACACCAGATCATAAGGTGCTTTCACCCGGACCTGATTGGTATTCCAGCCATTCCCAAACCGGCAGTCCAGCAGGTTGCCTTGACCATTCAACCGTGCATTGGCCTTTGCCGTCCGCACAGACCAGGGCTCGATATCAACAGCCAGAATAGGACGATGCAGAAGCTTGGCAGCCGCCATGGCCAGAATGCCAGATCCACACCCCATATCGAGGATATGACGTGGCTGGCGGTAAGCGACCATTTCCAGTGCGCGCAGGCAGCCTCGTGTCGAGCCATGCTCTCCGGAACCAAAGGCAATGCCTGCGTCCAACGTGATGGTCAGACGGGACTGGTCCGGGGCGCCATGCAAATGCGTGCCGCGAATAGCAAATCGCTTGCCAACATTCTGCTGCGGAAAGGACTCATACGTCCGCGCCAGCCAGCCTTCAGCCTCGGTCGCTTCCCGAACAAGTTCAGCGTCACATCCCGTCAGAAGGCGAGCCACAGCCAGCGCGCTTTCAAGCTCGTCTTCCTTGTAGCCAATATCCTTGACGCCTTCGAGGCGCCAGTATTTCTGCTCGTCATCAGCCTCGAAAATACCAACGGTCTCACAGACACACATCAGGGCCTGTTCGAAGAGGGGGACATATTCCTCTTCTACCGTAATGGACAGGGTTTCAAGCGCACTGGCATGGCGTCGGCCAATGCTGCGGGGTGCCATCACGATCTGATCTCCACGAAATTTGCCATGACGCGCTTGACGCCGCCATTTTCAAAGTTGATTTCCAGTCGGCTACCATCCACCGCAATCACGGTGCCCTCACCGAACTTCTGATGAAAAACCGTCGCCCCAACCGGAACATTGGCCTGCGGCTGTACGTCCGTCATGCGTGGACGAGGGGTCTGAGGCATCCCTGAAGGACGACGCGTACTCGTGAAAGGCCCGGACGCAAACATGGAAGGGGCTGCCGCAGCCTGCCTCCGGCTTTCAACGGACTGCCCACTCGTCTGAACGTATTCGGACGGAATTTCCTCAATGAACCGGCTTGGCATCGAAGCCTGCCAGTTCGCGTAAATGCGCCGGCTGGCCGCATGAACAACGATCGCCCGGAGCCTCGCCCGCGTCAGACCAACGTATGCCAGACGTCGCTCTTCTTCGAGCGCGCGGTTTCCGCCTTCATCCAGAGACCGCTGGGACGGGAAAACGCCTTCCTCCCAACCAGGAAGGAACACCGTATCGAACTCCAGCCCCTTGGAACCATGCAACGTCATGAGACTGACCTTGTCATCAGTCGTCTCGCTTTCCGTATCCATGACGAGTGCAACGTGCTCGAGAAAGCCTTCAAGCGTCGCAAACTCACCGATAGCCCGCAAAAGCTCACGGATATTGTCGAGCCGCCCCGGCGCTTCCACAGAACGATCATCGCGCCACATCTGCAAATAACCGCTATCCTCAAGAAGCTGCTCGACCGCCACAACCTGACCTTCCGTCTCCAGCGTCGCTTTCGCACGCTGAAACGCTTCCATCAGGCTGGTCAGAGCCTCCTTGGACTTTCCCTTGAGCGCACCCTGTTCGATCTGCGTCAGAACAGCAGCCGTCAGCGGGCAGGGCAGGGCACGCGCCAGGCCATGCAGCTTCTGCACTGCAACAGCGCCCACACCCCGCTTGGGAACATTGATGATACGCTCGAACGCAAGATCATCAGAAGGCTGCGACAGAACCCGCATGTACGCCAGACAGTCCCGGATTTCCGCGCGTTCATAGAACCGCAAACCGCCGACAATCCGATAGGGGACACCTATCGTCATCAGGCGCTCTTCGAAGGGCCGCGTCTGAAAGCCCGCACGCATCAGAATAGCCATTTCAGACAAGGGATGCCCATCGGCGTGGAGACGCTCAATCGCTCCGCCGACAATCCGGGCTTCCTCATCGGAATCGCGAACGCCGATGATCTGGACTTTTTCGCCCTGAGCATCCTCACGCCCGGGACGCAGCGTCTTGCCCAACCGGCCTTCGTTATGTGCAATCAAGCCCGCAGCAGCGGCAAGGATCTGTGCCGTTGAGCGATAATTACGCTCCAGCCGCACCACCACCGCTCCGGGAAAATCCTTCTCAAACCGGAGGATATTTTCCACCTCAGCCCCGCGCCAGGAATAGATCGACTGATCGTCATCCCCCACACAGGCAATATTGGATGGACCATGCTCCCGCTTCGCCAGCAGACGCAGCCAGAGATACTGGATCGTATTGGTGTCCTGGTACTCGTCCACCAGAATATAACGGAAGATCCGATGATACTGCGCCAGCACATTCGGCTGGGACCGCAGGATCTCCACCATGTGTAGCATCAGGTCGCCGAAATCGCAGGTATTGAGCTGGATCAGCCGTTCCTGATACCCACGATAAATAGCCAGAGCCTGCCCGTTGGCAAAATCCGTATCCTCGGCAGGCGTTACCCGATCCGGGGTCAACCCACGATCTTTCCAGCGCTGGATAATACCCATGAGCTGGTTAGGCGGCCAACGCTTCGTATCGAGCCGAAACGGCTCCATGATCTGCTTCAGCAAACGAAGCTGATCATCCGTATCCAGAATATTGAACCCACTCGTCAGGCCCACATATTCCGCATGACGCCTCAGCATCCGCGCGCAAATGGCATGGAAGGTGCCAAGCCAAAGCCCCTCGGCAGGCTCGCCAAGGATCGCCCCAACACGCTCGCGCATTTCACGCGCAGCCTTGTTGGTGAAGGTCACGGCAAGGATCTGGCTCGGATAGGCACGGCCCGTCAGAAGCAGATGGGCAAAACGCGTCGTGAGAACGCGGGTCTTTCCCGTGCCTGCACCAGCAAGGATCAGAAGCGGGCCTTCGGTTGTCTCGATGGCACGTCTCTGCTCCGGGTTCAGGCGGGAGAGATATTCGGGCGTGGGGATGAGAGGGTCTTGCGGCACACTCCCGATATAGAGTGTGATGGTCCTATGGCCAACACATCATCTTCCCGGATCGACCTGACACGCGGTACCGGCCCCCAGGGACACCGTGCCCGGATGCGCACCCGCGTCGAAACCAACGGTGCGGAGACCCTTGCCGATTACGAAATTCTGGAAATGCTGCTGTTCCTGGGCATCCCGCGCAAGGACACAAAACCGCTCGCAAAAGGCCTCATCAGCCACTTCGGAAGCCTGATCAACGTCTTTCGCGCACCAACACGCGATCTGCGGAACGCCGGACTGAACGACGATACCATCCGCGCTCTTCGCCTTCCGTCAGTCGCCGCAGAACGTCTTGCCTCTGCCGAAAGCCGCGAGCGTCCTGTTTTGGGGAACTGGCCACAACTGACAAGCTATCTTGAAACGACATTACAAGGCGCGGTTTCCGGACAGCTTCGCATCCTTTATCTGGATAACCGCAACCGCCTCCTTGCGGATGAAGCGGCCCCCGAAGAGGAGGATATCACCTTCCTGAACCGCGCCATCGCCATTCGCGCACTGGCGCTACATGCTACCGCCATTATCGGCCTGCATGTCCAACCCGCTCTCAGATCACCAGCCCTGTCAACGGCTGCAAGAACTCTGGAAACCGCACTTAAGCCACTTTCCATCGTCTTGCATGACATCCTTCTAAGCAATGAAGACAAAAAACTCAGCAGCCTACGTCAGGAAGGTCTCCTTTAAGCCTCACACCCTGCTTCAAAAAAAATCCTGCGTATGCAGGGAACATAAAATGAAAGAAAGCTGGTGTTCTCCTGAGCCCGGCTCATCCCCGCACGTGCGGGGAACACCCTGGTGAGCAGCCTCCTGTTTTGTCGCGGGCCGGTTCATCCCCGCACGTGCGGGGAACACCCGCCTTCTGGAGTCAGATCAGCGCCAGACAGCGGTTCATCCCCGCACGTGCGGGGAACACCATTCAATACCAATCTGACGCGGAAGGCGGCTCGGTTCATCCCCGCACGTGCGGGGAACACCCCGTCAGACACGTTCAGACATGTCGTGCAGTCGGTTCATCCCCGCACGTGCGGGGAACACACGGGTCCAAGCAGAGCGCTAAAAAAGAAAGCCGGTTCATCCCCGCACGTGCGGGGAACACTCTTCCTGTTAGATAACTGTTTTCCAACAGAAAAACAGCCCCCGAAAAATCTACCGATTTTTTCAACCTTTCCGAGAGAGGCTGACGACGCCTTGATCTCGTCCGGGTTACAGTGCCAGAAAAACGAATGACCAACACTCAGCCTTCTGAAGATGGATTTTCTGACTGTCTGGGAAGCCCCTTCCTTCAGGCCATACCAGCTACAGCCGCGCCGGAGGCAGCGGATCACGAAACGATTCCTGCTCCTGTTGCACTCCTGAGTGGGCGAGGGCGTCATCTGAACGACGACACACTTCTGAGGCTGATCGTCCATCTTTTTACGGGTCGTGAACAAAAAGCCGAAAGTCTTGTCCCGGCGCTTCTGGAACGCTTCGGTTCGCTGGCGGCCCTGCTTTCCGCCAGCAACCGGGAACTCGCTGGCATCAGGGATATGGGCAGCCCCATGATTCCCATGATCCGCGTGCTGCAGGAGGCCGCGCTTCGGTATAACCGGGAACGGCTACCAACCGCGGATCTGCTCGATAGCGAACAGAAACTGCTCGATTATCTGACAGCCCGCCTTGCCCGTGAAAATATCGAACAGTTCCGCATTCTTTTCCTCAACGACCGGCAGGGCTTGATCGCGGACGAAGCTCAGGCGCGGGGGACCGTCAACCATACACCTGTCTATCCAAGAGAAGTCGCCAGACGCGCCGTGGAAGTCGAGGCAACCTCTCTCATCCTGGTGCACAACCACCCTAGCGGTGACCCAACACCCTCTCAGGCGGACATCCAGATGACACAGCAGGTTCAGACCGCGCTGAACGTGGTCGGCATTGAGCTGACAGACCATCTCATTATCGGAAACGGCCGCCACACGAGCTTTCAGCGCACTGGCCTGCTCTGAAGTCAGGTCCGTGCCGTTTCAGAGATGCGGGGGAAGAAGACCTTCAAGCGCCAGCTCCCCGGGAAGAGCCCCACGGGGGAAGATCGTGTTAACGTGCCCCATCTTACGCCCCCGACGCGCCTCCCGCTTGCCGTACAGGTGAAGCGATGCGCCGTCCGTCGCCAGAATGGCCGGTACACGCGCCATGTCTTCCGGGCCGACAAGATTATGCATAACGGCGTCGGAATGACGACGCGCAGGCGGCAAAGGCAGACCGGCCACAGCGCGGATATGCATTTCAAACTGGTCGATCAGACAGGCATCCATCGTCCAGTGCCCGGAATTGTGCGGGCGAGGGGCGATTTCATTCACCAGAAGCTGACCATCCGCCCCATGGAACATTTCCACCCCCATGAGACCAACAAGATTCAGCTCCACCGCAATTTTCGTCGCGATCGCCTGAGCTTCCTGAGCCACATCAGGCATAATCCGGGCCGGGGCAAGGGTGACATCCAGAATACCGTTCCGGTGCCGGTTCTCGACCGTATCGAAGCACCGAACCGTTCCATCCAGCCCCCGAACAACCATGACGCTCAGCTCACGCTGAAAATCAATCATCTTTTCGGCGACAAGAGGGTACGGAAGATCTTTCAGTGCAGAAAGAGCTTCAGCACTTTCAACGCGGAACTGACCCTTGCCGTCATAACCAAAGCGCGTGGTTTTCAGGATCAGGGGAAAACCCAGTTCTTCAATAGCTTCCAGATCGTCAGGGCCAGACACAGCCTTCCAGGGAGCAAGCTCAACACCAGCTTCCGTCAGACATGTCTTTTCCAGAATACGATCCTGACTGACACGCAGGATTTCGCCCGCAGGCCGAACAGGCCGACGCTTCGCCAGCAGGGACAGACCTTCGGCGCTGATATTCTCGAATTCAAATGTCACAACGTCACAACGAGACGCAAAATCTTCGAGAGCAGCCGGATCATCATATGATCCGACCGTCGCAGAGGCCGCAACTTCGATCGCCGGACTTGTCGGAGCAGGGTTCAGGATATGAACACGATATCCCAGTTTGGCTGCAGCCATTGCTGACATGCGCCCAAGCTGACCGCCACCAATAATACCAATCGTGCTGCCTGGTTCAAACGCAGCGTTCTTCTGCACCGTCATTCGACTGGCACATCCGCGACAGCAGCTGTCTGCGTTCCGCGCCATGCATCAAGCCGCGCAGCAAGTTCAGCGTCAGCCAGTGACAGGATGGAAGCCGCCAGAAGACCCGCATTCTTCGCACCTGCCTTGCCGATGGCCAGCGTTCCCACAGGAATGCCCCCTGGCATCTGAACGATGGACAGAAGACTGTCCTGCCCCTTCAGGGCATGGCTCTCAACCGGAACCCCCAGAACGGGAAGGGACGTCCAGGCCGCGCACATACCCGGCAGATGGGCCGCGCCCCCTGCACCGGCGATAATCACATGTAATCCACGACCACGCGCAGTCCGGGCATAGTCAGCAAGACGATCCGGCGTACGGTGCGCAGAAACAATCCGGCGTTCATGGGTAATGCCCAGCTCATCCAGAATATCGCAGGCATGACGCATGGTTTCCCAGTCAGACTGGCTCCCCATAATGACGCCGACGCGCACGGCGTCTTCGGCTTGAATGATCTCGCTGGAAGAAAGGATCTGGCTCATCAGGCAATGTTATCCGGAATCAGACGGGTCTCGATCCAGGAAATCTCGTCTTTGAGCTGCAGCTTGCGCTTTTTAAGGCGCTGGAGCTGGAGCTGATTAAGGGGATGGTCCACCAGGCGCTCAATGACCGTATCAAGATCGCGATGCTCGCTCCGCAGTTCGTGGAGGCGTCTGAGCATTGCATTATTGTCGGTCATCATTGCTGTCAGTCCCGGAACTCTATCAGGACATGATGGAGAACTGAAACCGTTCCGTCCACCACCATGTCTCCATATCACAGCCAAAAAGGCATGGACCACTCACGGCTCCCACCAACAAAAAAGGATGCAGCCCTGCCTGGTGCTGCATCCTCTTCCTGTGGATTAGAGAGCTTCGTCTTCGTGGGCGTCAAATGCGCTGACAACCGGAAGGGTATGACCTTCGCGGGCAAGACGGTCATTTGCTGCAGATACAGCGGCATTCAGGTCCATCTGGGTGCAAAGTCCCAGAATGACCGGATCACGCGGTTTGATGTTGGCGCTGTTCCAATGCTGGCGGTCACGCACCTTGATGATGGTGTCTTTCGTCGTGCCAAGCAGCTTGACGATCTGGGCTTCCGTTAGCTGCGGGAACTGACGCAGAATGAACGCAATCGCATCCGGGCGGTCATTACGCTTGGCCACCGGCGTATAACGTGCACCCTTGGCGCGACGCTTCACCGGGCTACCGGAAGACAGAATCTTGAGCTTGCTGTCGGGATTGGCTTCGCAGCGCTTGATCTCGGCTTCGGAAAGCTGATGGTTCTTGACAGGATCATAGCCGTTGATCCCGGCAGCAACTTCACCGTCAGCAATAGCCTGCACTTCAAGCGGATGCATGCCGCAGAATTCAGCAATCTGTGTGAATGTCAGGCCGGTTTTTTCGATCAGCCAGACGGCCGTGGCCTTGGGCATCAAAGGCAGGGTCATGTCAGTGCGTTCCTTTTGGGGCGCTTCAGGGGCCCGCGAAAGCGCAGGCACCGATTGGCGTACCCGGAGAGGAGAAACTGAGACCCGCTCGGGATATGATCGCGGCACCTGCTGGATGCGCGGCGATAATGAGAACGGTATGGGGCACCATCCGGTCTCTGGTCAAGGTCGAAATAGCAGGGCTGTTCAAAAAGCAGCCCTGCCGTTTTTACTCAGGCAGCGTGAGGAGCTTCCACCTGACGGCGACAGCTTTCTGCCCCCATGGCTGCCGGGGCCATAACAGAACCCGCAGGCCCAGTAACAATCGGGATGCGGCGCGGACGTGCAGCTTCAGGAACGACCTGCCGCACAACAATGGTCAACAAACCATTCCGTAGCTCTGCCTGATCAATTTCCGTGTGGTCTGCCAGAACGAAACGACGTTCAAATGCCCTCGTTGCAATCCCACGGTGGAGCCATTCACGCTCACGGTTGCTTTCTGGCACCCTTCCTCGAATGACAAGCGTATTGTCTTCCTGAAGCACCTCAACGTCTTCCGGCCCAAACCCGGCAAGCGCCATGGTCAGAGCGTAATCCGTCTCTGCTGTTTTTTCGATATTGTAGGGGGGATAGCTCGGCATGGCCTGAGCATTGGCAGCATTCCCGGCCACACGGGCCAAGCGGTCGAAGCCTATTGCGCTGCGAAACAACGGCGTAAAGTCATAAGACATGGAAACCTCCTTAAGGCAGGATTCATCTGATGCAGCTCCCAAAAAGGCGAACTGCGATTGGTCTATCGGCCATGACCCGAAAGGCATCATGACCGATATTCCAGATGGTACCTGTCCTGCGGACCTTCAAGAGGCGCGCATGGAGGCAGACAAGCTTACTTGCGGGTACCGATACCAGCGAAGCGCTTGTTGAACTTGGCAACCTGGCCTCCGGTGTCGAGCATACGCTGCACGCCCGTCCATGCCGGATGGGACTTCGGATCAACGTCCAGACGCAGGGTGGCACCCGGCTCGCCGTAGCAGGAGCGGGTCTTGTATTCGGTGCCATCGGTCATGATGACGGTGATTTCGTGGTAGTCGGGATGGATGCCGGATTTCATGAATTCTCTACTCCAGAAAGAAAGCTCCGATACCGACCGGAGCGAATCATGAGGCGCGTATAACGGAAAGTACCGCAGGATGAAAGCAGACTTTACGGGATCACCCAAGTCCGTTTATTTCTGGGCTGATGCAGGCATAACTTTTCCGGCCTGCAACCGCATTCCTGCGGCTCCCCCAAGAAAGGTTTCTATATGAGCGAAACGAAACGCGCCCTGCACACTCCGGGCTGGGTCAGCGACTTCCAGAAATTCATCATGCGCGGCAATGTTCTGGACCTCGCCGTCGGTGTAATCATTGGCGCAGCCTTCACGACCATCGTGAACAGTGCTGTCAAGGACGTGCTAACGCCGTTCATCGGGCTTCTGACGGGCGGTGTGGATTTTTCCAACCTGTTCATCACGCTTAAAGGCCCGGTCAAGAATACGCTGGAAGAAGCGCAGAAGGCCGGGGCCGTCACCGTCAATATCGGCGTCTTCCTGAATGCTGTTATCCAGTTCCTGATCGTTGCTTTCTTCATCTTCTGGGTTGTGCGCCTGATCGGCAAGCTTCACCGCAAGGAAGAAGCTGCACCAGCCGCTCCGCCAGCACCCAGCAAGGAAGAAGTTCTGCTGACGGAAATCCGCGACATTCTCGCCAACAAGGCTTCCTGATGTCCAAGCAGACCTTTCTCGGAACGGCCTTCATTCAGAAAATGAGTGCACTTGTTCTGATGACAGGCCTGCTTGCAGGATGTGTGGCACGCCCGATGGAAGGCGTGCCACCATCTCCCAATGCTCGACTGTACGCTTATCTCGTGGCTCACGGCATGGCGCGGGGAGCATTGATGGGGGGAAGGATTACCGCCCAGAATGTTCCAAAGCTGATCTCTCTGGACCATGGCGCTCAAAAGGCCGTTCTGAATGCAATGCGCCTTCAGACCTCCTCGGAAAACCGGAAAGCAGACGCTGCAATCGCCGCACTTCTGACCAGCTTTTCAAGTTAAAACCCAGAAATCACGCACAAAAAAACCGGCCCTCTAAGGAGCCGGTTTTTTTGTCTCAAACTTCTGAAGAAAAGCTCATTCCGCTTCAGGAGCGGAACCACCCTTCCGAAGACGCTTCTCACCCATCAGCAGCAGAAGTGGAGCCGCAATGAAGATGGAGGAAGACGTCCCGACCACGATGCCGAACAGCATGACAGTCGCAAAACCCGTCAGGGTACTGCCACCAAACAGGGCCAGTGGCAGAGCCGCCAGAAACACCGTCATGGACGTGCCGAGCGTACGGTTCAGCGTCTCGTTGATGGAAAGATCCAGAAGCTCCCGCAGCGGCATCGTACGATACTTCCGCAGATTTTCACGGATCCGGTCATAAACCACCACCTTATCATTGGTTGAGTAACCAAGGATCGTCAGCAGCGCTGCCACCATCACCAGATCGAATTCAAAGCGGGTGATGGCCAGAAAACCGACTGTCTTTGTCAGATCAAGAATCAGCGTGACAACCGCACTGATGGCGAATTCACGTTCAAAACGGATCCAGATATAGGCCAGGATCATCGCAAGACTGAAACCGAGCGCCAGCAGGCCATCCCGGAACAACTCGGAAGACACGGAAGCACCGACAGCATCTGCCCGCAGCACCTGCGTTCCGGGCTCAGCAGCAGAAATGGCGGTCTTCACACCATCCACAAGCTTCTGCGTCTGAGCTTCACGATCCGTACCATCCGGAGCGTTGATCGAAATCCGCACATCACGCGGGGAACCGAAAGCCTGAACGGCATCCGGATGAATTCCTGCCTTTTCGAGAGCAGAGCGCAGTTTGCCAAAATCAGCCGCACCTGGCGTCTGAGCCTCGACAATAATGCCACCCCGGAAATCGAGACCGAGCTTCAGGCCCGGCTGGAAAAACAGGATGACGGACGCGATGGAGAGAACCGCCGAGACGATAAGCCCCATGTGACGGCCGCGCATGAAGTTTATGCGCCGATCGTCACGGACAAAGCGGAGAAGGGGACGTGACAGCATGACGTTCAGACCGGCAGTTCTTTGGGACGGGCAAGGGCATACCACCGCACGACAAGGAAGCGTGACAGCAGCAGGGTCGTGAAGAGGGTCGTCACGATACCGATCGTGATGGTCAGGGCGAAGTTTCGCACAGGCCCCGTGCCGAACACGAACAGCATGACATGGGCCAGAAACGCGGTTGCGTTACTATCTACGATCGTACTGGTCGCGCGTTCGAACCCGGCCTGCAGAGCCTGCAATGGTCCACGCCCGCGCTTCACTTCCTCACGGATACGCTCGTTGATCAGGATGTTGGCATCCACAGCCATACCCAATGTCAGCAGCATACCCGCCATACCTGGCAGCGTCAGCGTTGCCTGGAAGAGCGACAGGATCGCCACCATCAGGATCAGGTTCGCGAACAGGGCAATATCTGCATAAAGGCCGAAGCGTCCATAGAAGAGCACCATGAACACAACGACCAGCAGGAAACCGACACCAAGACTGATGATACCAGCATGAATGGACGCCGCACCAAGGCTCGGGCCAATCGTGCGCTGTTCAATCACGGCGAGCGGAGCGGGAAGGGCGCCAGCACGCAGCAGAAGAGCAAGATCAGAGGCGCTGTGTGCATCAAATCCACCCGTAATCTGACCGCTTCCAGCCGTGATAGGATTGATGATGTTTGGCGCTTCAATGACCTTGTCATCCAGCACGATGGCAAAACGCTTGCCAACATTCGCACGGGTCGTGTTCGCAAAGGCTGTCGCACCAGCACTGTTGAGCTGGAAGGTCACAGCCCAGCCACCGCTCTGCTGATCAATGACAGCACCAGCATTCGTCAGGTCGGTGCCATCAACGTCGACATGGTCCTGAACAGCAACCTGAGAGTGCGTGCTGATATCCTCAAGCATCGTCGAACCCGGGCTCGCAACGCTTGGATTAGGCGCCAGCAGACGGAACGTCAGACGAGCGGTCGTGCCCAGCAGCGTCTTGATCCGCTCCGGATCGCTCACGCCAGGCAGTTCCACCACAATCCGGTCATCACCTTCGCGGGCAATGCTCGGGTCAATCGCGCCTGTCGCATCAATACGGCGACGCACAATTTCGATGGACTGAGCAACGGCATCGCGTGCCCGGGCCAACATGGCATCGTGCTGCAACGTCAGGACAATGCGGCCGTTAGCTTCAGCGACGTGGAACTCGTTCGGCACCACAACCGGAAGATCCTGCATGGTCTTCAGAGCAGACGCGCGCTCTTCATCAGAACGCGGCTCGAAGCTGAGGCTGGCAGTCTGATCGTCCTTCTGGAAGTCCCGGTAACCAAGGGACTTGTCCAGAAGGGTCTGACGGGCCTGATCCTGCAAAGACTGCAAGCGGTCGTGCTCAAGAGACTTCAGGTCAAGCTGAAGAAGCAGATAGGATCCACCACGAAGATCAAGGCCAAGATGGATCTGCCGCCAGGGCAGGGACGGCGTGGGGGCACGCATGAAATTGGGCAGACAAAGCAGGAGGCCGATCAGGCAAACGCCTACGACGCCCAGCAGTCTGAGCCGGCTGTAATACATCATAACGGGTCGAGATGTCCTCGGCGGGTTTGGACGGTTCGAGTTTCTTGCGCGGGACCATGCCGCTTCCGCAATGCCGATGCAACCTTTCACCAACATTGCAGGCCTATTCTGGACCTGACGACTTTGCGAAGTCGCGGCAGGCTGGTAATCCTGTCACGCATGAACACTCGGCGACAGCTTCGGGTCGGCATCGTCGGTGCCGGTCATTTCGGGCGGTTTCACGCTCTCAAGTCAGCAGCAAATCCGGATGAACATCTGGTTGCGCTCTTCGACCCCGACCCGGCCAGGGCTGCTATTGTTGCCCGCGAAGCAAAATGCGCTTTAGCCCCTACTTACGAAGCCCTTCTTGCAGATGTCGAAGCTGTCATCATCGCAGCACCTGCCGAGTACCATTTCAAGCTGGCCAGTGAGGCACTTGAAGCCGATCGTCATGTTCTGGTGGAAAAGCCCATCGCAGCAACACTGGACGAGGCATATCGACTAGCGGAAATCGCTGCGAAAACAGGGAAGGTCCTCCAGGTCGGGCATCTCCTTCGATATTCTGCAGAACATAAGGCCATTACCAAACGCATCACAAAGCCGCTTTACATCGAAGCAACCCGCATCGCACCATTCAAGCCGCGCGGAACGGACGTATCAGTCATTCTCGACCTGATGATCCATGACCTTGATCTGGTTCTGGCAATTGTGGATAGCCCGATTGCCGCCATTGACGCCATCGGCGCGGCCGTATCGAGCGAGCATGAAGATATTGCCAATGCTCGCGTACGCTTCGAAAATGGTTGCGTGGCCACGATTACCGCAAGCCGGATTTCCCTTAAAACAGAACGACGTATGCGGCTTTTCTCACAGGACGGATACCTGTCTGCTGACTTCATGGAGCGCAAACTGAGCTTTATCGGGCGTGAGCGCGGCCTACCACTTCCGGGCACCGGCGGCTTCCGACGAGAAGCCATAAGCTGGAATGATCACGATAACCTGACAGTAGAGCATCAAGCTTTCGCTGCTTCATGCCTGACCGCTGCCCCCGTACTTGTAGACGCACAGGCAGGAATTCGCGCTCTTGACGCTGCAATACGCGTTACAGAAAGCATTCATGCTTCCCGAAAAACCATGGAGCTTTCAGGCCTTATTCCCGTGATGGACAAGACCTGAAATCACATCAGCATCTTATTGAGATTGCAGCTCTTCTTTCTTGGCTTCAAGATTTAGCCACTGCTCTTCAGCCTCAGTCAGAGCATTCTCTGCAACCTGAAGAGCGTCACTGATCTTTGTGAATTTCGCAGGATCCCGGCTATAGAGTCCCGGATCCGCCAAAGCTTCGCGATAGACTACAATTTCCTTCTCGAGCTTGGCCATTTTCCCAGGAAGAAGATCCAGCGTGCGCTTGTCGTTATAGCTTAGCTTCGTCTGCTTTTTATCTGATTTTACAGTATTTTTAGCAATTGAAACTTCTTGGGATTTCTCATCGACACTCCGTTCAGCGGGAGCTTCACCACGCCGCTGAACAAGCATGTCAGAATATCCGCCAGCATACTCGATCCACTGCCCGTTCCCTTCGGACACCAGAACCGATCCAGCAACACGGTCGAGAAAATCACGATCATGGCTGACGAGCAGAACCGTGCCTGCATAATCGGCCAGCATGTCCTGCAGCAGATCCAGCGTCTCCAGATCGAGGTCATTGGTAGGCTCATCCAGCACCATGAGACTGGACGGTTTTGCCAGCGCACAGGCTAGAGCCAGACGTCCACGTTCTCCACCTGACAGTTTCCCAACAGGGGTCCGAGCCTGTTCTGGACGGAACATGAAATCTTTCATGTAGCCAATGACGTGTCGCTTCTCTGTCCCGACCTGCACCATGTCGCCACTACCACCCGTCAGGGTATCGGAGAGCGTTTTTGCTGGATCAAGACTTTCCCGCTGTTGATCCAGCGTGACCATTGCCACAGATGGACCAATGTAAACCGAGCCTTCCTGAGGGGCCATTCGGCCCGTCAGCAGGCGGATGAGCGTTGTTTTACCAGCACCATTCGCTCCTACGAGCCCAAGCCGGTCTCCACGCAGAACCTTCAGATCAAGATTCTTGACAATCTGGCGGTCACCGTAGGTCCAGCCAAGATTTTCCGCACCAATGGTGATCTTTCCCGCACCCTCGGCCTCAGTGGCAGCCATCCGAAGAGTGCCAGTCCCACGGGAGGCAATTTCCCGACGGTTGTTCCTCAACGTCGCAAGTTCGGCCACACGACGGACATTCCGCTTCCGTCGCGCTGTTACACCGTACCGCATCCAGTCTTCTTCGCGGGCGATCTGACGATCGAGCTTATGAGCGTCACGCTCTTCCTGCTCCAAAACCTCATCGCGCCAGGTTTCATAGCGCGAGAAACCCTGATCCAGACGACGCGTCTTGCCTTGCTCAAGCCAGACAACGCTTCGGGAAAGCGTTTCCAGAAGACGACGATCATGGCTGATGACGATCATGGCGCACCGAGAGGCAGCCAGCTCTTTTTCAAGCCACGTAATTGTCGGCAGATCGAGATGGTTGGTCGGCTCATCGAGAAGCAACAGATCCGGCTCGGCAGCCAGAGCGCGGGCAAGGGCACAACGACGAACCTCTCCGCCAGAGAGCCTCTCGCATCCTTCGTCGCCCGTCATGCCAAGCTCAGCCAACATGGCGCGGGCACGATAGTGTTCCGTCTCATCCAGACCATCAGCAACGTAATGGAATGTCGAGGGATATGCGGAGAGATCTGGCTCCTGGGCCAGATAATGCACCTTTACCCCCGGCTGAACGAAACGCGTTCCGTCATCAGCGGTGATATCGCCCGCTGCTATTTTGAGAAGCGTGGATTTGCCCGAGCCGTTCCGCCCAACAAGGCAAATCCGTTCTCCTGGCAGGACGCCAAGCTCTGCTCCATCAAGGAGCGGGCGTCCGCCAAGAGTGTAAGTAATGTTCTGTAGAAGAAGGATGGGTGCCGACATACCCCCTATGTGTCGCAGGAGGCGTTAGCCCGCAAGGCACCCAGTCTCTGTTTTCATCTCAAACCGGCGCTACACCACCAGTTACAGCCTGATAAGTCGCGACAGCCAGAGCCAGGGGCTCGAAAGGCTTCGTAATCACGAACGAAGGTTCATGCGCTTCTCCCGTCAGAAGACGCTCCGGATAAGCCGTTACGAAGATGACGGGCGTTTCATGCGTCTTCAGGATGCGGCCCACAGCATGCATGCCATCTCCACCACCACCCAGATTGATATCCGCAAGAATCAGACCTGGCTTTGTCTCCGCAGCCAGCTTGACTGCATCGGCTTCCGTATGAGCCACCCCAGCGATCTTGTGACCGCACCGTTCAACCAGATCCTGAATATCCATCGCAATGATGGGTTCATCTTCGATAATAAGGACAGACGTCTGGGCAATCCCTTGCAGGGCCTGACGCGCAATCCCGAGTTCCCCGGCCGCCTCATCTTCAGACATCGAAAGCGCCCGCGCCGCCGATGACAGAGACTGTTCTTCCAGAGATGTCAAAAGAAGCAAGGCTCTCTGCGTGAGTGTCATGCCCGTATGAGAGGCCGATTTTTGTGAAAATTCCTGAACAAGCTTGCCATAAAGAGCCAGTCGGGCAGGGAGGTTTGCCTTCTCATCAGCCAGAAGTTCTTTCAGGGCACCAGCAACCAGCCGGTCTCCCTGTGCCTGATCTCCAGCGAGCGCGCGGGCAAAACGACGGGCATAGGGCAGCGCCGCAATAAGTTCCTGACGTGCCGTGTCAGTCATGAGTCCTTGGCCTCTTGCAGAATGGCCGCGCGGAAACCTTATGGAAAGCTATCCGTTTGCGGCAGTTGAATAATCATGACACGACCAGCATGACGCGCCTAGTGTCCGTTATACAGTCATACTTCACGCCTTCCTTTGAAAGGACAGTCCTCTGCCAAAACCTGTTTCCGGCGCTACACCGGCTCCACAGGAGAGAAGAGGCACTTCCTTTCATCAGGAGTTGCTGAAAACGCTCCCCGATCTCCGCGGTTTTGCTCGCTTCCTGACACGAGACGCAACTGCGGCGGACGATCTCGTGCAGGATACTGTTGTTCGCGCGCTGGCATCCCAGAGCCAGTTTGAAACAGGGACAACCCTGAAAGCGTGGCTGTTCACAATCCAGAGAAATGCCTTTTACGAACAGCGCAGACGCTCATCCCGTGAACAGGAGGTCATGCAGGATTTCGAACTCGATATGCCTGTGTCGTCTGAAGCTCCCTCGATGCAAAGCGCCAGGGACGCAGTTACGGATCTTGGTGAAATCCTCTGGAAACTGCCTGACCTTCTCCGTGAAGCCATTATCCTGGTGGGAGCACAGGAACTTTCATACGAAGATGCGGCCTGCATCTGTAATGTCCCTCCAGGCACCATGAAAGCCCGTGTTTCGAGAGCCCGCAGCCAACTAGCCGCTTTGACCGAGACGGAAAATCTGAGCGAAATTCACATCTAAAAAACTGTTAAATAACGATTTTTTAAAAAAATATAAAAAAAGATCCTCTGGATGCAACGATCCTGAAGCCTCGTTCATTGATCCCATGAAACAGGACGAAATCAGGAGTATTTCCCATGACGTTCCATGATCAGGTCATCGCCATTCTTCCGAAGCTTCGCGTTCAGGCTCTGTCCCTGACACGCAACCGTGCTGCTGCGGAGGATCTTGTTCAGGACGCCGTGTGTAACGCTCTTGCCGCCCAGAACAGCTTCATCCCAGGTACCAATTTCTCGGCTTGGATGCATCGCATTCTCCGCAACCGCTTTATCTCGGATCTGCGTAAGCGCCGTGAGACAACAGATATCGATGATGTGCCAGCCTCCACGTTTGCCAGTCCGGCAACTCATGAAGACAGCCTTGCACTCAAAGACCTGTCTCTTGCCCTGTCCCGCCTTCCAGCCGATCAGCGCGAAGCCCTTGTCATGGTCGTCATTCAGGGCATGAGCTACGAAGCTCTGGCCGAAGCCACCGATTGCGCCGTTGGCACAGCAAAGAGCCGTGTTTTCCGGGCACGTCGTCAGCTTGAAGCCTGGATGACGGGCGAGATGCCGAGCAATGACAAGCTGCGCCTGAAGGTCAAGGCGCTCCGTGAAGCCATTGATGCTCGCCATCGTGACGGCAAATCTTCGGACGATCTGTTCCTTTCCTGAGCTTTCGTGAACTTTTA
Organism: Gluconobacter thailandicus F149-1 = NBRC 100600; assembly: GCF_000964465.1. Taxonomy (GTDB): domain Bacteria; phylum Pseudomonadota; class Alphaproteobacteria; order Acetobacterales; family Acetobacteraceae; genus Gluconobacter; species Gluconobacter thailandicus. The sequence continues at coordinate 46,816 of NZ_BANH01000078.1, forward strand.
CCCTTGCGTGAACGTTAGAGTTTCGTCCATTTCGGAACTAAGGCAATTACGACAAGCCTGTCGTATTTTGTAAACATTTCGTTGCTGCTGCCATCAGTTGTCTCTTGATATGGGGCAACTGATGGCAGGCATTTGCAGGGACAGGAGCGATTGCTCTCCTTTGTCACAGAAAGGCTCAGGACTAGAACATGACCGGAGGAGACAAGTCCCCATCCTCATCCGGAAAATCAAAAGCAGAAGAAAATGATTCTCCTTTTGGTGTCTGGCTGAGTCGCGGACTTCATCAGCTCTTTGACGATGTCGCGAATGAACCGATTCCTGACGAACTTCTCAAACTGATCGAAGAAGACCGCAACAAATGAGAAGGCTTAAAGCCCGGCCAGGTGTTTCAGGTCGGCGGTCTTAAGAGCCTGTTTGGAAAATCGATCTGATGTGATTCAAGCTCT
>NZ_BANH01000077.1 GCF_000964465.1 Gluconobacter thailandicus F149-1 = NBRC 100600
CGCCGCAAGGCTCTGGATCAGATCCTTTGTCAACGTGACCTAGGATGGCTGCTGACCTTGTGTTTCCCGGAATTCAGATGTCGCAAACAGTGAGATGTTTACGCTACATGACGTTGCTGGTGTTTTAGCCAGGCTATGGCGTCGGTCACCTCAATGCCCTGTAAAGCGTTAAAAGTCCGATCCTTGTCCCATGCCACGCCAGTATCGCGTGCGAACGCAAGACGGTATTTCCGTATTCCATCGTCAGGGTGTGCGGCGACTTCTGCGCACAGCCAATCCATATCCCACAGCTCCCGAGTGACAGGGCGGCCGAGATAGTGCTGCATCTTTTCGGCGAGTTGAGCGTAGGAAAACGTATCCCCGGCAACGTAAACCACCTCGTTCTGGATCGGCGGTTTATGGGCGAGGATGCTCGCTGTAAGTCGTCCTATATCTTCGGAAGTGGTCACGGTCAGGCGGTTATCCCAACTGCCGAGTGCGCGAACCTTGGCAGCTTGAAGATCCACCAAACCGAAAGCTGGTTCAAACAGAAAGCTGGTGAAAATTCCTGTCGAAACGATTATCCATCGGGTCGCAGATTGACCGCGCAGCATGTCCCTTACGTCTGATTGCTCATCAAATACTGGCTGCCCGCTGCCACGTCCAACAACATCGTAATCAACACCAAACTGCCACGGCACATAACGGTCCACCCCAGCTTTCAGGACGGCACTGGTAATTTTACGCTGTGTACCGGGACCACCAACAAACCCGGTACAACATATAATCGTCTTGAACTTGGCGAAGAGGACGGAGAGGTCCTCCACCGTTTCCGTCGCAAGATCAGCATAAACGATCTGCAGGCCCTTTTGCTTTAATTGTCGCGCAATATCCGTTCTGGTGCTTTCGCTTGATGGTCTGAGAAGAACGCTGATCGATCGGGCGCATTCCGGTTTCTGTTCAAGCAGGCCGGTGATGACGGCCTGACCAAGCTCTCCGGCGCCGATGACAAGGGTTTCAATGACAGGGGTCTTCATCGCTGGCATCAGGAATTCCTTCTGGTTATGAAGTTAAAATAAGACGCGATGCGGGATAGCGAAGAAGGTACACGAGTGATACCGTTCGATAATCTGGACTTCGATGCCGTGATGGCTCAGTCGCAGGCAGCCTGTGCTGCTCTCAGTGACGATGATGGCGGGTTGAAGCGAGAAGTGCTTGCGCATGCCGGCAACAGATGGTCACTCGGTATTGTCCATCTTCTCGGTGTTGCTGGTACTCTGCGGCACGCAGAACTGGCGCGGCGGCTTGATGGGGTTACGCAGCGTATGTTGACGCGCGCTCTTCGTCAGTTAGAACGCGACGGTCTTATTATTCGCCGTGATCATGGTGAAGTCCCGCCACGGGTGGATTATACTCTCACTCCGTTGGGAAAGGGGCTTCTCGTAGGAATGATGCCGCTTTGGCGGTGGATTATTGACAACGCTTCGGCATTCAGAACGGCACGAGATCGGTTCGACAATGAGAGGAATAGCACTTTCGTTGAGCCTCGTGACGGTCTGATTTAGATTTTTAGTCCCGGGTTTTGATGGTGTGATATTTTCACGAGAGTGGAAGGAAGCCTTATGGGACAGATACGTCATGGGAGCGCCACGACTACGTACGCCGTGCGAGCAGCAATACAGCGATCGCAGGCTTCGCTCGCGGCGCTGAGCAAGGAGTTCGGAATCAACCCGAAAACAGTTGCAAAATGGCGGAAGCGTCAAACGGTTGAGGATCAGAAGACAGGTCCTAAAGAGCCGCGCTCAACGGTTCTGTCCGAGACGGACGAAGCGACGATCGTGGCCTTTCGCCGGCATACGTTGCTGCCCCTGGATGACTGCCTTTATCCCTGCAGGCCAGCATTTCTCATCTGACACGTTCGGCTCTGCATCGTTGCTTTCAGCGTCACGAGATCTCACGGCTGCCGGACATCGAGGGAGACAAGCTCAAGCGACAGCGTTTCAAACGCTACCCGATCGGGTTCTTTCATCTCGATATTGCCGAAGTCCAGACCGCTGAGGGCAAGCTGTATCTCTGTGTTGCCATCGACCGAACAAGCAAATTCGCTGTCACACAACTGGTCGAAAAAGCCGATCGGAAGACAGCTTGGGAATTCCTCGAACATCTCCTGAGTATGATCCCTTCCCGGATTCATACCATTCTGACCGATAACGGCATCCAGTTTGCTGAACAGGCCCGTAAGCGCAATACGGCCTGGTCGCGCCCCATGCGCTTCGACATGATCTGCGAAGCCCACGGGATTGAACACCGTCTGACGAAACCCAACCATCCCTAGACGAATGGTCAGGTTGAACGGATGAACCGGACAATCAAGGAAGCCACTGTCAAACGCTTCCA
>NZ_BANH01000076.1:0-2500 GCF_000964465.1 Gluconobacter thailandicus F149-1 = NBRC 100600
TGGTTGCGGGGGCAGGATTTGAACCTGCGGCCTTCAGGTTATGAGCCTGACGAGCTACCGGGCTGCTCCACCCCGCGGTTGTGTGTGTGATGTTGGTGGGGGAGTGGTGAGTGGGCTAGGGGACCTGGCGGCGACCGACTTTTCCGCACCTTGAGGTGCAGTATCATAGGCGCTGAGGGATTTCACGGCCGAGTTCGGGAAGGGATCGGGTGTAGGGCCCTCGCAATGGCCACCAGGTCTTCTAGCCCACCCAGTCTTTTTGAGAGTGGGAGGAGGTTGGTGTTTAGTGAGTGTGGCTGATTTCTGTGCATGTGTCTGGAGTGAGGATTATGAGCGATTAGGACCGGTTAGCTGCATGCATTACTGCACTTTCACACCCGGCCTATCAACGTGATGGTCTCTCACGGCTCTATGAGACCTTGTTTTGAGGTGGGTTTCCCGCTTAGATGCTTTCAGCGGTTATCCCGTCCATACTTAGCTACCCGGCTGTGCCACTGGCGTGACAACCGGTGCACCAGAGGTATGTTCATCCCGGTCCTCTCGTACTAGGGACAAATCCTCTCAAGTCTCGTACACCCACGGCAGATAGGGACCGAACTGTCTCACGACGTTCTAAACCCAGCTCACGTACCACTTTAATCGGCGAACAGCCGAACCCTTGGGACCTGCTCCAGCCCCAGGATGTGATGAGCCGACATCGAGGTGCCAAACCTCCCCGTCGATGTGGACTCTTGGGGGAGATCAGCCTGTTATCCCTAGAGTACCTTTTATCCGTTGAGCGATGGCCCGTCCACGTGGGACCACCGGATCACTATGGCCGACTTTCGTCTCTGCTCGAACTGTCATTCTCGCAGTCAGGCGGGCTTATGCCATTGCACTCGACAGCCGGTTTCCGACCGGCCTGAGCCCACCATCGCGCGCCTCCGTTACACTTTGGGAGGCGACCGCCCCAGTCAAACTGCCCACCATGCAGGGTCCCGGACCAGGCTTACTGGTCTCGGTTAGACATCAGAAAAATTCAGGGTCGTATTTCAAGGGTGGCTCCACCGGTGCTGGCGCCCCGGCTTCAAAGCCTCCGACCTATCCTACACAGGATTTTCCTGATGCCACTGCAAAGCTGCAGTAAAGGTTCATAGGGTCTTTCCGTCTGACCGCGGGTACCCCGCATCTTCACGGGGAATTCAATTTCGCTGAGTCGATGCTGGAGACAGTGGGGAAGTCGTTACGCCATTCGTGCAGGTCGGAACTTACCCGACAAGGAATTTCGCTACCTTAGGACCGTTATAGTTACGGCCGCCGTTTACCGGGGCTTCAATTCAATGCTTGCACATCTCCTCTTAACCTTCCGGCACCGGGCAGGCGTCAGGCCCTATACGTCATCTCACGATTTCGCAGAGCCCTGTGTTTTTACTAAACAGTCGCTACCCCCTGGTCTGTGCCACCCGTCCATGGTTGCCCACGAGCGGGTCTCGTTTATCCCGAAGTTACACGAGCAATTTGCCTAGTTCCTTCAGCATCGTTCTCTCAAGCGCCTTGGTATTCTCTACCAGTCCACCTGTGTCGGTTTCGGGTACGGTCTATACGCCAGAGCTATTTCCTGGAATGGTCAAAAAGCCTGTTCAATCCGTTAAGGACAGACAACATTTCCCATTCGTCACTTCTGGCAGGCCTAGGACTATTCACCTAGTTCCCATCGACTACGGCTCTCGCCCTCGCCTTAGGGGCCGGCTCACCCTGCGTGGATTAACCTTGCGCAGGAACCCTTGGACTTTCGGCGACAGTGTTTCTCGCACTGTTTGTCGCTACTCATGTCAGCATTCGCACTTCCGATATCTCCAGAGGGGGTCACCCCGCCTCCTTCGCAGACTTACGGAACGCTCCGCTACCGCGCATTCATAAGAATGCACCCACAGCTTCGGCACGTGGCTTGAGCCCCGTTACATTTTCGGCGCAGGGTTTCTAATAGACCAGTGAGCTATTACGCTTTCTTTAAAGGATGGCTGCTTCTAAGCCAACCTCCTGGTTGTTTTGGAATCCCCACATCCTTTCCCACTTAGCCACGATTTAGGGGCCTTAGCTGGTGGTCTGGGCTGTTTCCCTCTCGACAATGGACCTTAGCACCCACTGTCTGTCTGCCGGGCTATACTCCTGGGTATTCGGAGTTTGGTTAGGTTTGGTAAGGCTTTGGGCCCCCCTAGCCCATCCAGTGCTCTACCCCCCAGGGTAAACACCCGACGATCTACCTCAATAGATTTCGCGGAGAACCAGCTATCTCCGAGTTTGATTGGCCTTTCACCCCTAGCCACAGCTCATCCCCGACTTTTTCAACAGGCGTGGGTTCGGCCCTCCAGTGCGTGTTACCGCACCTTCAGCCTGGCCATGGCTAGATCACTCGGTTTCGGGTCTTCTGCCAGCAACTCAGTCGCCCTATTCAGACTCGCTTTCGCTACGCCTACACCTAACGGCTTAAGCTCGCTGCAAACAGAAACTCGCTGACCCA
>NZ_BANH01000075.1 GCF_000964465.1 Gluconobacter thailandicus F149-1 = NBRC 100600
CAATGACATGAACCTCGCATCTCGCCTGCCCGCATCAGCCGGAGATGGATGAATGCGATCATGTCTTTCTCGTATGAAACGTTGGCTCCTGTCTTAAAGGAATATAGCCATAAGATTGAGCAGCCACTCCGAGCACTCCATCCGTTTTATCAGGAGCGACTGGCTAACCTTGCTTACAAAACAGTTTTAGAGGCTGGAGTAGAGGCCCCCGAAAAACTGGATGTTTGCAAAGAGATCTTGAAAATTTTTGCGGGGTTTGATCGCGAAACCGAAAGACTACTGTACATGTCTTCTTACTTAGGCTTGGAACCCTGGCAATTTTCAGATCCTTCATTGAAGGAAAGTCGGAAACGTTGGGGTAGGAAATCCAAAAAAGTCAGACGGAATATCAGGCGTTATCTGAATATACCTGTTCCTGAAGATGCGGTTGAACAGGAATTCAATTCCAGAAAAGTCGCGAGAGCAGAGTCCTATATCGTAAAGAAAACGGAATCTGGGAAAAAGATCAGTGCATACGAAAATGCTCAATATAGAAAAAATATTCGACGTGCAAAATTTAACCTCATAGCAAAACTTATAAAACATAGCTCAATCGATATTTTATTATATAAGGGGTTTTTCCTGACACTTACTCTGCCATCGGAGTTCCGCAAAACAAGCTACGAAGTCGCTATGGCAGAAATACGCGACAGGTGGAAGAAGATTATGGAAATCCTCCAGGCGGAGGGAATAATCGTTCTTGGTGTTAAGAAAATTCATCTTCATAAAGATGAAACTCCTCATATTCATTTAAGCCTGTACTGTAATCCTATCCATGAAGGTTTCATCAGGGAAACAGTCTGGAAGTTCTTTATCAATGATGAAAAGCACGGAGATGAAGCTTTTCAAGAAATCTATGATCATGACGGAGCTTTGGCATATCTCCTGAGAGACTTCTGCCTTGAGGATGATGAGACCTTTTGTGAGATCAAATTTATTGGTTTGAAGGCGGGCTTCCTGACTTTCTGGGATCATTTTTATAAAAGAGATTATGGCAATTCAAAGCTGTCACATCTTTCTAACAACCGTCTGTTCAAAGCCAGACGTCTTTTGAAAGACCGCGAGGACTTAAAAAACCCGGCAAGTATCCTGTTTCTTCTTCGCGCTTTTGCAGAGCCCTCCCTCAATGAGATTTCGAAGTGGCACATTAATTTAAAGCAGCTGACGCTGACCGATGAGTGGACGACACTTAGGATCGCCGACTTGCAGTTCTGTATTCACGGACGTCAGAACATTCTTCCCAAGACACGCCGTACATCATTCGTAAATCCAGAAAAACGGCAGCTTTCTAATGTTTTTAGTATTCTTATAAGGGAGAACCAAGAAGGTGCCATCACCGCAATTCATCCCCTCAGGGAATGCGTAGACCGACGATTTTTAAGGACCAGAGCTGAACTTGCGCTCTGTCGGGCACGTCCACCTCC
>NZ_BANH01000074.1 GCF_000964465.1 Gluconobacter thailandicus F149-1 = NBRC 100600
ATAACCTGAAGGCCGCAGGTTCAAATCCTGCCCCCGCAACCACTGATACCGACACTCCCGTGAGCAAAGCTCCGGGAGTGTTTCTTTTTTCAGCCTTTCCAATGGCTTGCCGCTCGATCCAGTTCAGGATCGTCCCCACTTCCCCATACAGCATCGCGTCGATCTCGCCCCGGTTTGGGTCAGGAGTGAGCACGATCTTCTCGATCAATGCCCGCAATGCCTCGGCGGCTTCCAGCCGTTCTTCGGGGCGGTTGAGGGCGTCGGTCAGGCGGCCGACCTTGCGGGCATAGATTGCCGAGGCACTCGGCAGCAGGTCCGGCACATCGTCGGGGACGTCGGACAGGAGGGTCGTCAACTCTGCTTTGCGGGCTTCGAGCGTATCCATCTCCGCCTTCATGGAGGGATGGAACATGCCCTCCTTGATGGCCTCGATGATGCCCCGGATCTGCTTCTCGACTTTCACCTGTTCAACCTGCCAGACATCGGCGTTGGAGCGGCGCTCGCGGTTGAGCCGGTTGGTCTCCTCGGCATAGGCGCGCATCGCCTCGGCAGCGATCTCCGGCGCCATCATCCGGTCCTTCAGCCCGGAGAGCACCCGGCGTTCCAGATCAGGGCGGGGGATCGTCCGGCTGTTGGTGCAGGAACCATTGGTGACGTGGGATGAGCAGGCGAAGCGGTCGGAACCTCGCAGCGTGTAAGGGCCGCCGCACAGGCCGCAGAACAGCAGGCCAGACAGCAGGGATTTCGGCCGGCGTGTGCCGTTGAGCCGGTTCCGTTTGTGATGAGCTCGCACGGCCTCGGTGACGTTGACGTATTTCTCGGCGATGATGCTTTGGCGGGCCTTGGTTGCCTGCCAGAGCGCGTCATCGACGATCCGCAGGTCGGGAACTTCCGTGATGACCCATTCTGATTCTGGGTTCAGGCGCGAGACGCGCTTGCCGGTGGACGGATCTTTGATATAGCGCTGTCGGTTCCAGACCAGGCGGCCGATATACAGTTCGTTGTTGATGATGCCGGTGCCGCGCTTCACATGACCCCGGATGGTGGTATCGCTCCACAGCTTGCCCTCGGGGCCGGCGATGCCCTGATCGTTCAGGGCTTTGGCGATGGTGCGGGGGCCGATGCCGGCGGCGAAGTCGCCGAAGATGCGGCGGATGATTTCTGCCTGGTGGGCGTCGATCTCGCGGTCGCCCCGGATCTGTTCGCCTTTGGCGTCGAACTGGCGGACGACGCGATAGCCGTAGCACAGCCCGCCGCCGGATTTGCCGTCCTCGACCCGACCGCGCAGGCCACGATGGGTCTTGGCTGCCAGGTCTTTGAGGAACAGGGCGTTCATCGTCCCCTTGAGGCCGACATGCAATTCTGAGATTTCGCCCTCGGCGAGGGTGACGATCGGCACACCGGCGAATTTCAGGTGCTTGAACAGGGTGGCGACGTCGGCCTGGTCGCGGGAGATGCGATCCAGCGCTTCGGCCAGAACGATATCGAACCGTCCGGCCTGGGCATCCTGCAACAAGGTCTGGATGCCGGGGCGCAGGATCATGCTGGCGCCGGAGATGCCCGCGTCCTTGTAGGCGCCGATCACCTTCCACTTCTCGCGCTTAGCATGTTCGCGGCAGATGCGGAACTGGTCCTCGATCGAGGCGTCGCGCTGGTTGTCGGACGAGTAGCGGGCATACAGGGCGACGCGGGTCATGGGGATGTTCCTTGGGTAATGTTTCCTATCAGGCGACCTTGTCCATCCGGCTGGGCCGGATCAGCACCTCGGCCGAGATGCCGAGGCCGTCATGCAACTGGCGAATCATGTCGATCGACAGACCGCGCTTGCGATTCAGTACGTCGGCCACCCGGTTGCGTGGACCGATCATCGGCTCCAGATCCTTGCGGGTGAGGCCCTGCTGCTCCATCCGGAAGCGGATCGCCTCGACCGGATCGGGCGGATCGATCGGATGGTGTTTCGCCTCATAGGCGTCGATCAGGGTTGCCAGCACATCGAGGCGGTCGCCGTCCGGCGTGCCGCTCTTCGCCCCCCACAGGCGCCCGACTTCTTCCAGCGCTGCGTCATAATCCGCTTCGCTGCGGATGGGTTTCAGGTCAGCCGTCATGCTCCACCTCCGTCACGTCGATCCTGTCATACGCCTTGTGCGTGCCGATCCATTTGATCCAGACGATGCTTTTCTCGAAATCGACCGCCACGACCAGGCGATAGGCGTTGCCCTTGATGTTGAAGACGATCCGCTCGGCGCTGACGATACTGGCCGTCGCATAGAGCCGCTTCACATCGGCGGTGCTCGTCCACGCAGCCCTGCCGACTTCGGCGAACCAGGCGTCCAGCGCCGCTTTCACGGCCGGCTGGTCCTTCTGACCCACCAGACTGTCGACGAACTCTCTCAGCGTGCGACGGGCGATGATCCTCATTGACTGACCTTATATCACGGGACCATAATGGTCACAAGAAAAATGCACGACTGCCCGGCGAGGGGGCGTTCGCCGGGGGAAACGCAGCCGGGAAGAGGAAGCTACCGCATGGGGCCGGATCGGTTCTGGCGGGTCTGTTTCCGCTCCAGCGCGCGGGCACGCTCAAACTGCTCGCGGGCGATCTGACGCCCGATCAGGCGGGCGAGGGATCGGACGGCTTCATTGGAGGGGCGAAACGCCTCTTCGGCTGTTTCCGCCTCAGTGGGGCCGAACACCTCGATCCTGATCCTGTCGGGTTTGCGTGCCATCCTGTCCACTTTCCCGGTCATGGGGCGACAGGAACGATGAAGGACAGGACAAGGGGATTTGAGAAGACTGTGCGGCGGCCCATGCGGTAATCGGCGGTGATCGCGCAGAAAAGGGAGGCTTATTGGTCGTGGAAAAGGTGATCATTCTTCTGGCGATCGGATATGCGATCGGATTCTATATTCGAGGGCGTCGTGCAGCGGCCGATCTGGCGCAGGCAGGGCAGCAGATTGCCGAGAGGAATGCCCGACTTCAGAGTCTGGATCGTCAGATCTCTGGACGTGATGCAGAACTATCGTCTTTGCGCCGCCGGATTGCCACGCTGGAAACACAGGCCGCCGACCAGAAGAAGGACGCAGAGCGTCGGCGGCAATATTTTCAGGACAACGACCTCTCCAATACGCAAAACCAGTTACATTTTATCAGTCAGTGCAGTCTGCGGGCCGTCCGTCCCGTTAATAAGGAGGCTGTGCAGGTGCTCTACGCGCTCGACGAATGGATCAGGACATATCAGCCCGACTGGCGTTTCGCTTTCGAGGTCTCGATGGGTGGGTTCATCAGAACGACTTACGACCCGGAAGATCCACGTCAGAAGCAGGCTTTCAGCTCCTATAGCGGCAAGCGTGTCGATTTTCTGCTGATTGATCGCTATGGGCTGCCAGTTCTGGTGATTGAATATCATGGCACAGGCCACGACCTGTCCGGCGATGCTGATGACCGCATGGCGGTGAAGCGTCTGGCTTTGCAGAAGGCCGGTATTCCGCTGCTCGAAATCCCCGAAAAGATGGCCAGGGCGCAAATCATGGCTGCCATTTCCGAGGCCGCCGGGGCGGCTCTCAAGGTAAAAACAGGCTAAGGGAGTGCCAGGACGCGTGTCAGAAGACTTCGTCCCGGACCGCCCCTATGACCATAGTCATGGTTATGGCTACGCAAAGCATCACAGGCTTTCACGCGGTTATTTCTGCGTCGTCATTGCCGCATGCAGGGCAAAGCCGACGGTACCGGGTGCTTCCAGACCGGCCTTCAGCTCCATGGTGGGGATCTGATAGTCGCCACCATTCTGTTGCCGGTACGGGATTGGCGCCGCCGTTGCCAGTGTAAGCATCCGTTCGCGGAGTTGCTCCGCCAGGATGTCAAAACCCGTGTCATCCAGTCGATCCACCTTGTAGGCCACGAACGGCGGCAGGACGGTGAAGCCCGGATAGAACAGGACGCCGTGATTGATGGGAAACAGCAGATCGTCGATCGGACCGTTGATCCCGCGCGCGGAATAATGTTCCGGCCAGCCTCCGGCTGTGACGACCAGCATGGCGCGCTTGCCCGCCATCGTCCCCTCGCCGTAGCGGTCGCCCCAGCGGCGGTCGCTGTGTTTGCCAACACCATAGGCGAACCCGCAGGCATAGACGCGATCCACCCAGCCCTTGAGGATCGCGGGCATGGCGAACCACCAGAGCGGGAACTGGAGAATGACAGTGTCGGCCCAGCGCAGCTTGTCCTGTTCGGCTTTCACGTCATCCGTCAGGCCGCCCTCGGCGAATTCGCGCGAGGACGCGGAAGCCACTTTCAGGCGCTCGTCCGCGGGGATGTCCGGGAAGTCAGACCGGTCAACCGTCGCTTTCCAGCACATGGCGTAGAGGTCGGATACCCTGACCTCGTGGCCCTGCGCCTGCAACGCGCTGATGGCGACATCGAGCAGGGCGCCGTTGAGAGAGTGCCGTTCGGGATGGGCGAAGACGATCAGGATGTTCATGAGCGTGTCTTTCCACGGAAAGAAATTTCGTGTTCGGCCCAGGCTAGCCGATAGGCTACTGTTCTCCCATACGGTGAGAACGAAAGGCATAATGCCGGAAAATGGAACAATCTCTGATCTCGCTGGAACGCATGCGGACGTTCGTGCGTGTGGCTGAACGCGGCAATCTGGCGGCCGTCGCGCGGGAAACCGGCACGGGGTCATCCACCGTCACGCGGCACCTGCGTGAACTCGAAGAGGCTCTGGGCGTGTCACTGCTGACGCGGACAACGCGGCGTACCGCGCTGACCGACGAAGGAACGCGCTATTACGCCCATTGCGTACAGATCCTCTCCCTCGTCGAGCAGGCGAGCCAGGAAATACGCGATACGCGGCAGGCGACGGCCGGGACGGTGCGCATCTCCTGCACCGGCGCGCTGGGCGTGCTGCATGTCGGCCGCCTTATCTACGAGTTTCAGGACCGGAACCCCGGTATACGGGTCGAGTTCGGACTGACGGACGAGCGCATCGATCTGGTGCGCGAGGGGGTCGATATCGCCATCCGCCTTGGCCCCCTGACTGATTGCGCGATGAAACTGCGGTCCCTGGGCAAGAGCGGGCGCCTTCTGGTCGCGTCGCCCGAATGGCTGCGCCGTTACGGCCCGGTGCGGCGGCCGGAGGATCTGCACAACCGGGAGGGCGTGCGGATGTCACGCGTGCAGGGCTCGGAGCGGCTGGTTCTGCAGAGCGCGGAAGGTAGAAACCATGTCGTGCCGTTTCATGGCCGTCTGGTCGTCGATCATGGTCTGGCTGCGCGCGACGCGTTTCTGGCCGGGCGAGGTTACGGGCCGGCCCATCGCTGGCTGGTGGAGGATTGCCTGCAGGATGGTCGCCTCGTACCCGTGCTGCCTGACTACACCTTGTCGTCCGTGCCGCTGAGCATGCTGATTGCGCCGGAGCGGACGAATTTGACGCGGGTTCGGCTCTGCGTTGAATTCCTCACGTCAGGGGCCAGAGAAATTCCGGGTATTCGCTGATGACCGGATGGCCGTGAAATCTCAAGCATCGCAAAAATCAGGCTGTTCTATTTTCCATACCGTGTCTGGAAAAATGATTCGGTCGCAACGTATGGGTGCCATTTCCGAGACTGTGAGGAGGGGCGAAAAGATAGGAACAGGCTAAGGGCTCCGCCCTCGCGCCGGCAAGGGTTCGCGTCAGCGCGCTGACGCCGCCCGATAGGGTTTCCCCGATCTTCCTGCGCTGCGCTCCGTGCAGACCGGGAGAGACCCCTCCCCATCGGCCGCCCTTGCCGTTGCTACCCCGCTGCTCGCCGCGAGGCAGAGGAACAGCGGGGGCTGTTCCTCGCGGAACAAAGGGTAGAGACCATGACCGGCAACACCATCACGGCAACCGATTTCCGCAATACCATTCTCAACGGCGACAGCGTGGGGCTGATGCGGGCAATGCCGCGCAATACAGTGGATTTCATCCTGACTGATCCGCCTTACCTGGTGAACTATCAGGGCCGGGACGGGCGGAAGGTCCGCAACGACGACAACGCGCGTTGGCTCCGTCCGGCGGTCAACCAGATGCACCGTGTTCTGAAATATGGCGGTTTCGCCGTCAATTTTTACGGATGGAACAAGATCGACCTGTTTGCCGAAGCCTGGAAGGCCGCCGGGTTCCGCATGGTCGGGCATATTGTGTTTCGCAAATCCTATGCGTCATCTTCGGGGTTCCTGCGCTACGAGCATGAAAGCGCCTACCTTCTGGCGAAAGGGAACGTAAAGCGGTCCGGTCAGCCGGTACCGGACGTGATCGACATGCCGTATTCGGGCAATAAACTGCATCCGACGCAAAAGCCGGTGGCGGCGTTGCTGCCCCTGGTGGAAGCGTTCTGCCCGGTGGGCGGTCTGGTTCTGGACCCGTTCGCCGGTTCAGGGTCGTCGCTGGTGGCGGCGCAGCATTTTGGCCGCGACTGGCTGGGGATGGAACTGGACGCCGAACACGCGGCAACGGCGACCCGGCGCCTGGCCTGGCACGCGGCGAAGAAGGTGGCGGCATAGGGATCGAACGCCGCAGGGCCGACAATTCGGTTCTGCGGTGCCCCCTTCCTTGGCCTGTCTGTCCGCGCAAATTTGCGCCGATCCGACTTCGCGGATCGGCGACGGGAAGATGGGAAATAAGCGTCGCTCGCCGGGCGAGTGCCCGGCTCGCGGACTATTCTTGCACGCGCGGATGAACGCCATAACGTCCTGCGATCTCGTTACGAGATCGACATATCTCCAAATGCAGTCTGCACAAAATCTTCCCATTGCGCATCCTGATGTTCCTGCTGCCAGAAGCAGGCGCCAGAGGAAGGGTAACGCGATGCCGATGTCAAATTGGCAGTCGCCGGCCGCTTACGAACACGCACAAGACATTGCAGCCGCCGGCATGGCCTGGGAATATCTTCGACGTGACGACGAATACCGTCGCGCGTTCCAGCGAATGAAAAGGCTTGCGGCTCCAAAGCCAGGGGGCAGCAAAGCCCTTTCTGAACGATGGGGGTTGCGATTTCCCTGTCGATCCGGCGCAGCCTGCTGGCCGCACGCCTGTCTTCTGGATACCGGAACTTTCGCCTGACGTCATTGAACTGCACGCAGCATTTGCGGACGCGGATGATCCGGCCGTCATGCTGATCAACCTGACGGAATTACCTGATCTCGTTGCGCGGATGGATGGAGAGGAAGCGTGGCATGGTTTCTGGCGGCCCGGCGCGTCGGCGCATCAATTCTGGCTCCCGACACATCCACCGGATGGACGCGCCACCTATGCCGTGATCCTGCCGTTCGATAAGCTGCTGGAGCTTCGCGTGGAGGCCGTGCTGCGTCTATGGCGCGCGCTGGTTGGCCGATCTGAGGGCAAGTGGGCTCATGATTTTCCGCAGCAAACGCGGGACCGGCATATCCTGATATTGCGAGCGGTTGATGGTCGGGCGGCTGGTGCGAGTTATCGCAAGCTCGCAGAGGTCTTACTCGGGTTTCGCGGAAGAAAAGCCGACTGGGAAAACAATCCTCGCAAGAACCAGGTCCGCCGCCTTGTTGCTGATGGGCGGTATTATGTTCGGGGTGGCTATCGTGACCTATTGCGCTATCCGATCCGGCTATCTGAGCGCTGAGGTCAGATCAAGAAATGGATCGCTTCCATTTTCTGGTCTTGTATCTTTAACGTTCATCATAAGGCCGGGCATCATGCATTAATTTCTTAAAATAGGTGACGAGCTTCTCATGGAGATAATCGGCTGTGATGTCGTCTAATTTGGCAGAACCCGCACCGCCTGCCTGGCTGGGCGTCGCCTCGTGAAAGGTTACTAGACGCTTGGCCTTTTCGCATATCACCGTGAAGTGAGATTCGTTAGTGTTATGAATGCCTTTAATGTTACGCGAGGCATGAGTAAACGCCAAAGAGACACGTTCCAATGAACTGGAAGTAGAGGTAACGCCACGTCCATAGTTATTGCCTGTCGGCGTTTCAGATTTACGTTGGACCGAACCATTCCAGCCGTTTGGACGAAGATATAAGATAAAATCTTCAAACGCAGGTGCAATCACCTCATCGGTTTTCGCGCGGAATTGCTCAATAAACGCTGCTTGCTGCTCGGCTTCAATATTTCGCTTTTGTTCGGATTTTATCTTGCGGTTAGCATCGTCAACAAACAGCGCATCGAGTTTGTTTTTGATTTCGTCCTTCATTGTGCGTTCTGTATCCTGTGTTTTTGGCTTTTCTGACATCTTTATAAAAGTTTGCCATCATCGATTGGAGGTACAACTACCTCCGATGATGGCGATGTAGAATCGGAATCAGCGTCTTCCTTGGCGGCAGGAATAGGATTGTCCAGATTCCAGCTTTGAGAGAAAACAACACGATTGATTGCGATAAAATCTAGTACGGCACCCAAGAAGGATTTGGCATCGATTGGAAGATCATCGAATGACGGACAGTCGGTCAAGAATGCCGCTTGCTCAAGATCTCGTGCCGCATTGAAAAGACGCTCAGAGTTTGTCATCTTCACGACAATCTCTGCTAGACTTTCTGCGGGCACGGATTTAAGCGCGTCATTGAACCGAGTGTGAATAATCTCGGCGAGACCAGCACCGTTGGGGGCATAATCTCTTATAGCAGCTTCCGCCCAGCGCAGCTTTTCTACGGTGCCCTTCGGATCATCCCCAAAACGGATTGCGTCTGTTAAGTTGGCCAGTCGGTCATGATGGGGACGCAAGGCCGATTCCCCAGAAGTGAAATCAAGTGCTGCGGCCGCGATGGCAGCACTGAAATATGTGAGCCGAGTGAAGACCTGTGCGGGCAACGAACCAGGATGCGCTTCGACACACATCTTGGCAAAGTATTGTGCCCCGTCAATAGCTGTATTCGCACAGGATGGTCCGAAACGATCAGCAACTGCGGATTTTACAGATGCGAAGATATCACGGACATTCTTTGAAGATCGCGATGTATCGACTTTAGCAATTAATTCCCCGAGATCTTCATCTGACAAGCGAGATGAAACGGTCAGCCTTTGGCTTGATTTCAGCCTTTGCAAATCAGCATTGTCGATCCACAATACATTGTGTTTTCGCGCCAATTCTCTTAGCGAGCGGCGTGTGTCGCTTGTGGCGATGCCGGTCGCTTCGACCTGAATTAACTCGGCCAGCCCTTTCACAAAAAATAGGCGTTCGGCGGCTTTAGGCTGGGCATTATCCTTGATATCGATAATGATCCGGCGACGAGCAAGCGTCGCTGATCGTTCATAAAGCCAGAGATCAATATCCGTCAGTTCGTCGCCGCCATGTCGCAACTTCACGCCACGCACAACGAAAAATCCAGCGCCCAAAAAATATGAACGGACGATTTCTTCGGTCTCGAAGCCTTTTTTTCCAGTTTTCTTGGATACGTTGGCTGGTTTGCTGCTCATAGGCCGCCTCCGCCACGAATTGCACTCAAAAGAGATCTGGTTTGCGCTCGGCTCGTGGGTGACTGTCCTTTGCGCAAGCGGACGCGTGCTGCCTCTGGGGCAGTATAACTTCGCATCCCAGCGCTCGGTAATGTTTCTAAAGCCGCCGCTGCCGCGTTTCTGCCTTTCAATACCTCTAAGGCAATGACTCCCACTTCGCGTTTGAGTAGCCGCATCTTGAACCCGTAGCCCGAGCGTTCGGTCTGGACAACACGTTCAATTTCAAGTGCGCGATAATCGTTGCCAATAGCAGTGGCTGGCCCCACAGTGCCGCCTCGGATAAGTTTTCCTAGAAGAAGGTTAATTCCCCAAATCTGGCCGCGAGCGGCTGAACTGTGCGTCATGCCATAGGTCAAGGCTGCTACAAGAGCTTTTGCATGGTCAAAAGCGTCTTCTGTAAGCGGATTGCTGAATTTATGGAATGATCCTGGAGACGTTATGAAAACATGCTCACCCGCCTCATTGGATACGATATTCATGTCGTAAAGAGCTGCAGCCCTTACTTTTGAAAATAATGGCTCTCCGAGTATTTTTATTGCACTCGCCGCTGTTACAGCGCCTGCCGCTTTCAATTCAGCATCGAAAACAACGATTTTATTCTGTTCAGCGGAACTAAGAGAGTCGATGACTTTTTTTGCCTTGGCAGCTGTATCACGACGGAAAAGGTTGCCGTTGAACAGAAGTCTATCTGTACCTTCACCTTCCGCGTCGACAAACCCGATCTGTGATGCCTGCTGGACGAAATCAGTAGCATCTGCCTTGGTGAGTTTATGAGTGTCGCCAAGAAACTCAATCGCACCAATTGCGGTGATCGGAGCCTGCGAGGATAGTTCTGCTAAAGTGATGGCAGCCCGTTCGGTGCTGTCAGGCTCGTTGTCTTCAAAAAGATCAGCAGCGTGCATTAGCGCGGAGGAACCGCTCACGCCTAATACGGACACGGCGCCAGTAGAGGAACGGTCAATGAGCTTGCGCTTTTGAAGGTGCTCCAAGCAGGCTGAAAGCTCTGTTTTTGGGTTGAGATTACCAACTTTCGCAGCCGCGATAACCTGCTCTGGAGTCAAAGTGGCTTCGTCACTTTCCCCAAGACGAGCAAGAAGCCCCGCTGATTTCGCGGCCAAGTCGATTGCGCTGAATTCGGCAGCCCCTCGCATGTCCGCAGCGACCTTACGGCCGTGATGAACAACCCAAGCGCCAGTAGTCTGTTTTTCCACCCCACGCCCTCTACCTGTGAGAGGTCAAATGTTACAGGATTACCAACATAAAGGGAATGCATGATCAATAAGCTTGCGGAGCGATGGCATAGAGTGTGCCGTCACCCGTTTCTCAATCTTCTAGGGAGGCGGTAAAGTTGGAAACCGCAACTATTCCAGCTCTCCAAAGCCCATGGGTCAATTAGCTTGCACAGTGGCTCTTCTCGATAAGAAGTCCCAATCGGGGTGCCGGAATCAACCCCTCTAATTCCGGCACTCTCCAGACCGCCGATCCTCCGCCACGGTTCGCCATGGCCCGCTGTTGTCACCGACAGCCGCCGAACCCCAACCGGAGGCCCGATCATGCTCGATCCCAAGACGGGGTTGCCGCCCCGTTTCCTGCGCACGCCCGATGCGGCGCGCTTCCTCGGCATTTCCATCCGCACGCTGGAAAAGCATCGCACCTATGGCACCGGTCCGACCTATCGGAAGATCGGTGGCCGCATCGTCTATACTCTCGACGACCTCCAGGGATGGACTGAGAACGGTGTCCGCAGGTCCACAAGCGACGAGACACCCTGCCGCGTCTTTCCGGCCCGCCCGCTGACCCCGGCCGAGAAGGCGACACTCTGAATGGCTGACGTCATGCCGCAACGCGGCCAGCACGGGCGGGAGAGTGAGCGGCTGCGCCTCGACCCCTTCGTGATCGCGGGCGGCGATGCCAGTCCCCGCGACCAGCGTGACCTGATGGAGCGGCCGTTCTTCTCGCTTTCCAAGGCAAAGCGCATTGCCCCGATCCTCTACGAGGCCGGTGGCCAGCGGGTCGAGATTCACGGCCTGGCCGAGCACGGCATGGCGACCATCTGGGACGCCGATGTGCTGATCTGGGCCGCCTCGCAGATCGTCGAGGCGGAGAATGGCGGCCTCAGGACGTCCCGCTTCCTGCGCTTCACCCCGTACCAGCTTCTGACGGCCGTCGGCCGTGCCACGGGCGCTCGGGATTATCGCCTGCTCAAGGCCGCATTCGCCCGGCTGCAATCGACCGTGATCCGCACCACGATCCGTAATGGCGAGCACTGGCGCCGGCACCAGTTCTCCTGGATCAACGAATGGGAGGAACGGACGACCCGCGACGGCCGTGTCGAAGGCATGGAGTGCGTCCTGCCGGACTGGTTCTATCGCGGCGTCATCGACCGTTCGCTGGTCCTCACCATCGACCCGGCCTATTTCCGCCTGACCGGGGGTATCGAACGCTGGCTCTACCGCGTCGCCCGCAAACATGCCGGGCACCAGCCGCACGGCTGGCTGTTCGAGATCACGCACCTCCATGAGAAATCCGGCAGCCTAGCGCGTGTCTCCGATTTCGCGCTCGATTTGCGGCGCATTGTTGGCCGCCAGTCGCTCCCCGGTTATCGCCTCACGATCCGACGCGAAGGACGGCGGAAATTGCTGCATATTCGTCCCGTCACCTTATCCACAGTGCCTGTGGATGACGGTGTGGATGGACACGGGATTTCGGGCGCAGGGACTATCGGGACTTCGGGCGCATCACTATCGGGATTTCAGGCGCACGAACTCCAGTTAAGTCTTTGGCCTGAAACGCGGAATCGCGCTCCTAACTTAGAATCTAACTTAGAGTCTAACTTTTTGATGTTGGGGCGACCGGATACCGACCGTGGTGCCGGTGCCGTCGACAGGCCGGGCGATCCGCGCGCGCGTGGTCTTTCTCCCATGCTGGGAGACGGGTCATGACCAGCGCCACAACGTTCCGTGCGCGGGGCCACGCCCTGCCGTTCGCACACGAAGCCTTAACCCATGTCGAATTGACCCACATTGAGAAGCGGGTCGAGAACTGGGTCAGGTTCGGCCATGAGGCTCAGGAACAGATCCTCGACCGGCGCCGTCGTATCTTCTCCTTCCGGCCTGGCAGCGTTTTCGCCTTCGTCCGCTGGGCCGCCAACGATTTCGGCACGATCGCGTCACGCATCGACATCCTGCGCGCCGTGGCACCGGGAGACCCCTGCCAGACGGTGCCTTTCGTCCGACCGGGTGGTGAAATCCTGCTGCGGGTTGCAGGCTGGCCGAAGGTCGAACAGGTGCTCCGTCATATCGATGCGGTGGAAGAGGCCGGCATCGACGCCTGCGCGGTTTCGCCGGATCACTGGCGGCATGTCGGCAACCGGCTGAACGCGGGTGAGCAACCGCGCCCCTACATGATGGCACGTCATCGGGCCTGGCTCAGACGGCGGGAGATCGCGCCATGACCCGCTTCGGTTATGTCATGGCGACGTATTTTGCCGCGATGGGTGTGGCCGTTGCTGCCATCGTCCCCGTGCCGGTGAAGCTGCTCTGGAACGCCTCCGCCAGCACGCCCCTCGGCCTCTACGATCTGACAGCGCCGAACGGGCTGAAGACCGGCGATCTTGTCGCCGTCTGGCCGCCGAAACCACTGGCCGATTTCATGGTCGGGCGCGGCTATATCGGGCGGAACGTGCCGCTGCTCAAGTCTGTGGCGGCATTGCCGGGGCAACAGGTGTGCCGTGTTGGGCGCACTGTCACGGTTGATGGCGTAAAGCTCGGCGAAGCGCAGGACCGCGATCGGCGCAGGCGTATGTTGCCGGTCTGGCAGGGCTGCCGCCGCATCGCACCGGATCAGATTTTCCTCATGAATCCGTCCGTTCGCGACAGTCTGGACGGCCGCTATTTCGGCCCGCTTCCGCGCACCACCGTGATCGGCCGGGCGACGCCGCTCTACACCGACGCGCGCGGCGACGGTCATTTCGTCTGGCACGGCCTGTTCGCTGACAGGCCGATGCCGCTCCTTCCCAATATCGCAATGGAGACTTCCCATGCCGCAGATCGGTAGCTTCACGCGCGACAAAACCGGCTTTGCCGGACGCATCCAGACCTTCCTGGGTTCCCATGAGATCGTCATCGTGTCGACCGAGAAATCGGACTCCGACAACGCACCGGATTATCGCATCCATCGCGATGACGAGGATGGTCCGGAGATCGGTGCCGGTTGGAAACGCACGGGCGAGCGTGCTGGCGATTACGTTGCCCTGCTGATTGACGATCCGTTCCTGCCGCAGCCGTTGCGCGCCAATCTGTTTCGTGACGGCAGCAATGGCGCTATCTGGTCGCTGCACTGGAGCCGCCCCCAGAGGCGCGATGCGCGGGACTGACCCATGCGCAATCAGATCCGGAATGCGTGTCTGCTGGCGGCGGGGTGTCTCGTGTCCATGGTGCCGGTTGCTGTATCGGCGCAGACAATCGACGTCCCGTATGCCGCCCAGATTGCCGAGGCTGCACAGCGCTTCGATATTCCGGCGACCTGGATCAGGGCCGTGATGGGCGCTGAGAGTGCAGGCGATCCGGGCGTGGTTTCATCGGCAGGCGCGATGGGGCTGATGCAGATCATGCCCGGCACATGGGCAGAACTGCGCGTCCGTCATCATCTCGGCCGTGATCCTTATGATCCGCGCGACAACATTCTGGCGGGCGCGGCGTATCTCCGCGAACTGCATGACCGCTACGGTTCGCCGGGTTTTCTCGCCGCGTATAATGCCGGTCCCGAACGCTATGAGGCGTCTCTGGCAGGGCGTCCGCTGCCGCTGGAAACACGCGCTTATGTTGCCGCCGTTGGGCCGATCATCGCAGGTGGTGGCGATGATTCCGTCATGATCGCGGCGGCTGATCGGTTTGCCTGGACCCGTACGCCGCTCTTTATCGTGCAGCCGGATCGCAGCACGGCGGTCGCGTCTGTGCGCGATATGTCGGGGATCATGCCGCGCTCGGATGGCCTGTTCATGATGCGTGGCGGCGTGGGATCGCGGCCATGATGACAATGTGCAGGGCAGGAGGTGGAGAGGCGGAAAGAGGGCAGAAGAGGGAGCGCAAGATTAAAGCGGACGGCACCCCATGGGTCCGATCCGCAGGGCAAGCCCTTGTCTGCACATTGTTTTGGGTGGCACCCCCTTTGAGGGGGTATGGTGCCGCGACAGGCGGCGAAGTCAGTTTCCGCCCTATTTTTCGCGGCACTCCTGTCTGTTTGTGGCAGTTTCGGATGGATCGGCGGCCATGAGCGCGGGCGACGACAACCGGTTTCGCCCGAGGCCGGGTCGCATCCGCGCCAACACGCCGAAGGTCGGTCGTGCCAGGAGTTTCCTGACCAGAGTGCGGACGGTTACGCGCCAGCAACAGGCGGCGACCGGCGCGAGCGGACGCCCTCGAGGTGGCGGTCCTAGCCATGCGCCGAGGGGGGAGGGAAGCATCGCGTCCGGACGTGGTGTGCGGCGTGGACGCGGGGCGACGTTCGTGCGCGCCCGGAACCTCTCGAATGGCTGGAGCCATCGTCGACCGGGTAGCCGCCGCGTCGTCGTCAAATCCCGCTCCGTCCGTGCCGCCGGGCGGAATGGCAAGGCCGCTGCCCATCTCCGTTACATCCAGCGCGACGGCACCGCCCGCGACGGTGAGCGGGGCCGGCTCTATTCGGGGATCGAAGACCGTGCCGATGGTGATGCGTTTCTCGATCGTGGGCGCGACGACCGCCATCAGTTCCGGTTCATCGTCTCGCCGGAGGATGCCGGGGATCTTGCCGACCTGACGGGCTATACCCGCGATCTGATGGCGCACGTTGAGGCCGATCTCGGCACGAAGCTCGATTGGGTTGCCGTTAATCATCATAACACCGGCCATCCGCATGTGCATGTCGTCGTCAACGGCCGCGATGACCTGGGCGAGGATCTGGTCATCAATGGCGATTATCTTGCCAACGGCATCCGCGAACGGGCGAGCGAACTGGTGACCTTGGAACTCGGCCCCGTCACGGAGATCGAGCAACGCCGCAAGCTGGTCGCCGAAATCGACCAGGATCGTTTTACCCGTATCGACCGGGCGATGCTCGCGGAGGCCGAGGGCTGGTTTCTCGATTTGCGGCATGAACCTGATGATCCGCGTGGCCAGGCGGACCGGACGCTCCGCCTGCGCCGTCTTGGCAAGCTGGGCGATATGGGCCTCGCCACAGAGCATGCGCCCGGTGTGTGGGAACTGAGCGAGCGGCTGGAGCCGACGCTGCGCGAGATGGGCGAGCGCGGCGACATCATCCGCACGATGCAGAAGGCGCTCCGGGCGGAGGGCACCGAGCGCGACCCGATGAGCTTTGCGATCCATGATACCACACTGGCGGTACCGATCGTCGGTCGCGTCATCGACAAGCATCTGTCCGACGAGCTGGGCGAAGAACTGACGCTGGTGGTCGATGGGATCGATGGCCGCACACACCATGTTTCCGGCATTGACCCAGCTCGTGTCGCGGAGGCGCGGATTGGTAGCATCGTCGAGATTGGGCCGCCTGACAGCGCTGGACGTCCCTCCGATCGCGCGATTGCCGGCATGGCCGAGGGAGGTATTTATCGGCCGAGCCGTCATCTGGAACAGGCCCGGTTCGAGGGGCGCGTGCCGAGCGGCGACTATGACGGTTTTGTCGCCTCCCATGTCCGGCGGCTGGAGGCCCTGAGCCGGGCCGGTATCGTCGAACGGATCGACGTCGACCAGTGGCGTATTCCCGAGGATTTCGCCACCCGTGCTGCTGCCCATGATGCGGGGAGGGGTGGACGGGCCAATGTTCGCATCCTGTCGACTTTCGATCTCGACAGGCAGATCGGCGCAGATGGTGCGACCTGGCTCGATCGGCGGCTGGTCGGAGGTGCTGTGTCCGATCTGGTGCCTGCCGGCTTCGGGGAACAGGTGGGCGAGGCGATGGAGCAGCGGCGGGAGAGGTTGATCGAGCAGGGGGATGCGGTCCGCCGGCCGGATGGGCGCGTCAGCTACCGGCGCAACCTGCTCGCCACGCTTCGGGAGCGGGAGGTCGCCCGTGTCGGGGTAGAGCTGGCGGCGACGAAATCCGTGCCGTTTCGGGTCGCTGCTGACGGCGAGACGGTCAGTGGCACGTTCACCGGTACCGCCCAGCTATCCAGCGGGAGCTTCGCTATCGTCGAGAAATCCCATGAGTTCACGCTGCTCCCGTGGCGGCCTGTGATTGAGCGTCCTCTCGGTCAGGAGGTGACAGGCATAGTGCAGGGTGGATCGGTATCGTGGCAGTTAGGACGGGCTAGGGGAGTGGGGCGCTGAATTGTAAGGTCTGGAGAGACTCTCTCGCTGCTGGGAGAGCCTGATTGCAAATTTTTTTAACACGCCTCGCATCGTCACAATGCGCGTAGAGTTTGATACACCCAAGGAGTGCTTTCAATAAGTTAAATTCATTTTCCCGTTCGGCTGGATATCTTATGGACTGCGCGTTCGTATTAATCCCAGCTCCAATAGCGTGCCTTATTAGTGGAAAACTAGACTAGGGAAATCGAAATAGTGTTATCGGATATCGCAGGATAAAAAGTTCTGAAAAAGCCCTACACGCTCCCAAACAACCGTAAACAAAAGTCAGTAAACGCCTGGACTTTTGCGGCACGATGGCGGCGTGATGGGTAGATCGCGAAAAGGGGGAATGTTTCGTCCGGCCAGTCGGTGAAAATGTCGATGAGGCGGCTACTTTGAAGTAACTTCTCTGTTCCGAGTGCCATCACCTGTGCTATCCCGACACCTGCTAGACAAGCCTCTAGCATGGACTCCACATCGGAAACCATAAGCCGAGCGGGCGGGCTGATCGGAAAGACCTCCCCCCCTCGACGAAATTCCCAGTTGAATGGACGCCCCGTGATCGGATCGCGATAATCAATGCATTCATGACTCATTAAGTCCCGCGGGTGTTCCAGCTTTCCATGTTTCTTAAGATAGCTCGGAGCGGCAACAGTCAGGATCCGTGTTTCAAGCATTTTCCGCGCCGTGAAATTTCCACCCGGAGGCGGACCAAAGCGTAGAGCCATGTCGAAGCCGTCAGCGATGAGATCACCGACATGGTCACGCATCACGAGTTCAAGCCGAAGAGCGTGATAGTCTGCCAGAAAATCTGCTAGACCGCGTGCCAATATAAGACGTGAGATAAACGGATCGACATTGACCCGAAGTCGACCGGACACACATTGCCTCGCGCACGCAACATCCAGAGCAGCCTCCTCAATGCCAGCGAGGTGCGGTCCAACACGTTCGCAGAACCGGCGCCCCTCGTCGCTCATTCGTAGCGTCCGGGTGGTCCGGTCAAGAAGCCGAACACCTAGTCGGGTCTCCAGCCGAGCAATAGCACGCCCGACGCCGGATGGGGTCATGTGGAGCGTCTCGGCCGCCCGAGACATGGACCCTGCCTCGATCACCGCCATAAAAACGGTCAAACCCGCCAGAAGTCGTCCATCGTAAGCCATCTATCTGTGACTTCTAGTCCATAATGTTGTGACAGATCGACATTACTATCAAAAATAGCGGACGCGTAAAAGATAAGGCAGACTCAACCCGATAAGGATATGAACGTGACACAGCGGCAGACCGCCCTGATTGTGGGGGCCTCTCGCGGGCTTGGCCTCGCACTGGTCAAAGAGTTTTTAGAACGTGACTGGAGCGTCATTGCGACACAGCGCACGCCCTCTCAAGAGCTCGATAAGTTGACAGAGCGCTTTTCTGGAACTCTGCGCATCGAGACCGTCGACATCGCCTATGCCGGTGAGGTTCGTCTCCTCCGAGATCGGCTCGACGGGCAACAGCTTGATCTTCTTTTCATCAACGCTGGGATTGCGCGGTCGATTGAGGCAACACCCGCTACGATCGACGAAGTTGACTTTCTATCCATGATGCTGGTGAACAGCCTCTCGCCTGTCCGAGCAGCAGAAATTCTGCGAGATCTAGTCCCGAGAGGCAATGTTATCGCGATCATGACATCAGAACTCGGTAGCATCACCAATGCAGAAGATGGTTGGCAATGCTATTCAGCTAGTAAAGCCGCTCTCAACATGCTGATGAAGAAATTTGCGAGCCGCTATGCAGAAGACGCATATGCTCTCCTACTTATTGCTCCAGGCTGGGTTCGCACAGAGATGGGCGGAAACGAGGCAACGCTCTCAATTGAAGAAAGTATCCCACTCGTCGTGGACACGATCAACGCCAATCTGGGCCTACCTGGGTTGCGTTACCTTGATCGCTTCAACAGGATTATTCCTTGGTAAGAAGATGTTGAGTGCAACAATTAACAAGTTATTGCGGCACGCTATATACCTCGAAGACCTTACCAAAAGGCATGACCATATACCCTATTGGAGATGCTTTTGCACGTCCGATGGATGACATTGCTCATTTTGGCTGGTTTTTGTGGCGTGAGTTCGCAGAGATTAATCGGGAGAATGTTCTCAATGTAGCCTGCTGATAAGCTGAAACTGCGATGTATCAGCCCAGCGTTTTATCGCTCAGGTTAACGATGTTGCGCCTGCTACGTGAAAGAATTTCTAATGCGGTGGGGTAGGACGAAAATACGACGGAATGTGCCAAGCGAACATCTCAATGTTATCCGCAATATTTCCTTAATTTCGCTTCGACACGCGGTTATCGTTGCTGAGGTATTGAATTTTCGTCAAGCAGCGACTGTACTTGGTACGACACAATCAAGTGTCAGCGCCCGGATCAAGGGATTGGAAGATGCTCTCGGTGTCATGCTTTTCGAACGACGACATCGTGGTGTCCGGCTAACCAATGCTGGGCGTTGCTTCGTTGCCGAGGTATCGACTGGCATTGCAAAAATCGATCATGCTGTGCGCAGGGTAGGCGCATTGATGGACGGTGCAGAAGGACATCTGTCGATTGGACTATATAGTCCAATTTCTACCGGCTTTCTTGCCGATCTGCGCCGTAAATTCCGCACGAACTACCCGATGATTAGACAGTCTGTGTTGGAGGGAAATGAGTCAGAAATAATCGCTCTAGTCCGGGAAGGTACGCTCGACATGGCTTTCATCCTTGGCGCAGTGAATTCCCCCGACTGTCATTCCCGTGAACTTTGGTCTGAGCCGGTCATGGTGGTTCTGCCGACAGATCATCCATTGGCAGAACAGGAAATTATCACATGGATCGAACTCGCCGACGAAACCTTCCTCGTCCGTCATGGCGGGGCTGGGCCGAAAATATTCGAACACGTCGTACGTCGCATAAGTGAACGGAAGCGCAGTTCGCGTATTCACCGTTGCAATGTCGCACGAGATACGCTGATGGCTATGGTTGCTGCTGGTGAGGGCATTACGCTCGTCAGTAAGGCGGCAACATATATACCATTTCCTGGTGTTGTGTTCCGGACGATTGTTGATGAGCCTGAAGAGGCACATTTTAATGTTATATGGTCGCCACATAATCGTAACCCAGCATTGTTGCACATGCTCAATCTAGCCACAAAATGATCCTTTTAATGCAAGCAGGACGGGACAGTTTTCAATAAGCCCCCGGTTCCACGTCGAGTGCCTATGCAATCTTTTCCAGGATCGTAACGCTTGCCGATATGTCCGTGCGTTCGAGCGTCGGAGATAGCTGGTGCTCAGGCCAGTGCAATCGGCCAGTTCCACCTGCGTCATGTCCCAAGTCTTGCGCGCTTCTGTAAGAAGTGATTGCAGCAAAAGCTGCCGGGGTGTGCGCAAGGATTTCTTCATGCGGAACGCTCTCCGACGGGTTGCGGAGCTGTTCCAATAATCCTGATTTGGGATTATCCCATTTTAGGACATGGTTGGCTGCAATCCTGCTGGAGCGCTGTCGGATGACAGCAAGGCCCGAACTAGACCCCGATGTCGATGACCTGGCCCCGACCATGCCGGAGATCACGACTTATGACGAAGTGCATTTCATCACCTATCTCCGCCTGCTCGATGCCGAGGCGGATCGGGCCGATTGGGCGGAGGTGGCGCGGATCGTGCTGCATCGCGATCCGGCGGACGCAGAGCGCACGCGCATCTGCTGGAAAAGCCATCTCGCCCGTGCGCAATGGATGACGAAAATCGGTTATCGGAAGATTCTCGAACAGGCCGTGATCGACGCCCGCGCAACGCGGCACTGACCGTCCTTTTTCTTCGCCATGGTATCCGGTGGTACGATCGCGACTCATTATATATTGTCTGCCGCTGGGTCGCCCCTTCTCTGATCGGTTTCATTCCCCAAGCTGATTGGAGCCCCGATGTCTGGAAGCCGTGTCCTGTGGGGGCAGGTCGCCCTCGTTCTGCTGATCGTCTTCGTCGCCATCTGGAGTGCGACGGAATGGACGGCCTGGCGTCTCAGTTTTCAGTCCCAGCTTGGTGTCCCCTGGTTCATGGTGGCGGGCTGGCCGTTCTACTATCCGCCGGCCTTCTTCTGGTGGTGGTATTTCTACGACGCCTACGCGCCGTCGATCTTCGTGACGGGCGGATATATCGCCTCGTCCGGCGGCCTCATCGCCATCGTGGTGGCCATCGGCTTGTCCATACTTCGGGCGCGGGAGGCCCGCAACGTCGCCACATACGGCTCGGCCCGCTGGGCGGAGGTCGGCGAAGTGAAGGAAGCCGGGCTGCTCGCCCCCGACGGCGTGGTGCTGGGCCGGTGGGATCGGGACTATCTTCGGCATAATGGTCCCGAGCATGTCCTGTGCTTCGCCCCGACCCGCTCGGGCAAAGGCGTCGGGCTGGTCGTGCCCACGCTGCTGACCTGGCCGGGCTCGGCCATCGTTCATGACATCAAGGGCGAGAACTGGGGGCTGACCGCCGGGTTTCGTGCGCGGCACGGGCGTGTGTTGCTGTTCGACCCGACCGATCCGGCTTCATCGCCCTACAACCCGCTGCTGGAGGTCCGGCGTGGCGACAGGGAGGTGCGCGACGTCCAGAACATCGCCGATATCCTCGTCGACCCCGAAGGTGCTTTGGATCGACGCAACCATTGGGAGAAGACCTCGCACTCCCTGCTGGTGGGTGCGATCCTGCATGTCCTTTACGCCGAGCCGGACAAGACGCTGGCCGGTGTCGCGAATTTTCTTTCCGATCCGAAGCGGCCGATGGAGGCGACGCTGCGTGCCATGATGTCCACGTCGCATCTCGGCAAGGCGGGCGTGCATCCCGTCATTGCCTCTTCGGCGCGCGAGCTGCTGAACAAGAGCGACAACGAGCGCTCAGGTGTATTGTCCACCGCCATGTCGTTCCTGGGCCTCTATCGCGACCCCGTGGTGGCAAAGGTGACGGCACGATGCGACTGGCGCATCGCGGATCTCGTGTCCGGCCGCCAGTCCGCGAGCCTCTATCTCGTCGTACCGCCATCCGACATTGCCCGCACCAAGCCGCTGATCCGCCTGATCCTGAACCAGATTGGCCGGCGGCTGACGGAGGATCTGCATGTCTCCGCCCATCGGCACCGGTTGCTGCTGATGCTCGATGAGTTTCCCGCCCTTGGTCGGCTGGATTTCTTCGAGAGTGCGCTGGCCTTCATGGCGGGGTATGGGATCAAATCTTTCCTGATCGCGCAGAGTCTCAACCAGATCGAAAAAGCTTACGGCGCGAACAACAGCATTCTCGACAACTGTCATGTCCGCGTCGCGTTTGCCACCAACGACGAGCGTACCGCCCGGCGTGTGTCGGACGCGCTCGGCACCGCGACCGAGATGCGTGATTCCACCAATTATGCCGGCCATCGCCTGTCACCCTGGCTCGGGCATCTCATGGTGTCGCGGCAGGAGACGGCACGACCTCTACTCACGCCCGGCGAGGTGATGCAGCTTCCGCCGACCGATGAACTGTTGCTGGTCGCGGGCGTCGCCCCCGTGCGTGCGAAGAAGGCGCGCTATTACGAGGACGCGCGGTTCATGGAGCGTGTCCTCCCGCCCCCGGCCACCGGAACGAAACGCCCGTCCGCGCCTCCGTCCGACGACTGGTCGGCGCTGGAGACAATGGCGCCATCAGGAGGATCAGCACCGGGTGGGAACACGGGCGCTGATGGTGATCCCGCCAATGCCGGCATCCGCCGCGAACCGGAATTGCCGGAGTATGAGGACGTCGTGCCGCCCGAGCATCCGGGCGTGCAGGAGTTCGATGTGCTCGACGACGAGCCGGATGTCGATGCTGCCAAAGCGCGCGCCATACGCCAGCAGGCTCGTTTCGTTGCGCGGCAGGCGACGATGGACCCGGCCGATGGCCTCGATCTGTGAGGATGCCCATGCCGAGCAAGACCCGCATGAATGTGTATTTCGAGCCGGAGCTTCTGAAGCAGGTCGAAGCGCTGGCGTTGCGGCGCAACGTCTCGAAATCGGCGGTGATCGAAGCGGCCGTCGCGTCCTTTCTCTCGGCCGACGCCTCGGAGCGGCTGGAAGCGGTGTTCGCCCGCCGCATGGACAGGATCGACCGCCAGGTCGCCGGGATGGACGAGGATATCGCCATTATGGGCGAGACGCTGGCACTGTTCATCCGTTTCTGGCTGACTGTCACCCCGCCACTGCCTGACAGTGCCCAGGCATCCGCCAGGGCGAAAGGCGTCGAGCGGTTCGAGGGTTTCTTGCAATCGCTCGGACGGAAACTGGCGACCGGAGATCGGTTTCTCAGGGAGCTGTCGCGAGACATCGACACGCGGCGCAATGGTGGTGAAGACCCCCAGTAATCGTCAGATTGCGTGGGGTTGGCGCAAGGATTCGTCAATCCCGCCGATCGCCGCCGTTTCCACGCGATGACCGCACGGTATGCGATAGTTGTTGAATCGAGCCGAAATGGGCCTCTTTTAATTATCCCCGTGTGGGGACCATCTGTTCTGGTCCCGTTCGAGCGGGGATCAGATGGTG
Organism: Gluconobacter thailandicus F149-1 = NBRC 100600; assembly: GCF_000964465.1. Lineage (GTDB taxonomy): Bacteria > Pseudomonadota > Alphaproteobacteria > Acetobacterales > Acetobacteraceae > Gluconobacter > Gluconobacter thailandicus. Next base: position 23,340 of record NZ_BANH01000074.1, read on the forward strand.
GTTTCGCATCATAATTCAGAGAGTCAAGCACGCGGCGTCTCGATGCTGCGCACTGCGATGGGGCCGGCGATTGCGGGTCACCTTGCCGATCCCGGCGTGGTCGAGGTCATGCTCAATCCGGACGGGCGGTTGTGGATCGACCGGCTGTCCGAAGGACTGTCCGACACGGGCGACAGGATTACGCCAGCCGATGTCGAGCGCATCGTGCGCCTGGTCGCACACCATGTCGGGGCGGAGGTGCATGAAGCGGCACCGCGCGTATCGGCGGAATTGCCGACTGGCGAACGGTTTGAGGGATTACTGCCGCCCGTTGTGACGGCCCCGAGTTTCGCGATCCGTAAACCCGCTGCCGCTGTCTTTACCCTTGATGATTATGTTGCTGCCGGGATCATGACTGCGGGTCAGGCCCGTTTTCTGCGCTGTGCTGTTGCGGAACGGAAAAACATCCTGGTCGCGGGCGGGACATCCACGGGCAAGACCACGCTGGTCAACGCCCTGCTGGCCGAGGTCGCGAAAACTGACGAGCGGGTCGTGCTGATCGAGGATACGCGCGAACTGCAATGTGCTGCGCCGAACCTCGTGTCTATGCGCACAAGGGACGGCATCGTCACCCTGTCCGAGCTGGTGCGCTCGGCCCTGCGCCTGAGGCCCGATCGCATCCCGATCGGCGAGGTGCGTGGTCCCGAGACACTGGATCTGCTCAAGGCGTGGGGCACGGGTCATCCCGGTGGCATCGGCACGCTGCATGCCGGCACTGCCATCGGCGCCCTGCACCGCATGGAGCAACTGATCCAGGAGATCGTCGTCACCGTGCCGCGCGCGCTGATCGCCGAGACGATCGATGTGATCACGGTGCTGTCCGGCCGGGGCACGCAGCGCCGGCTGTCCGAACTCGCCACTGTGGATGGGCTCGATCCCGCCACAGGCGCCTATCGCATTCATTCAATCCATAATACCGATGGAGAACCCCAATGACCCCCACGCTGTTGCGCGTGCGTCGGCACGCGCCTGTCCTTTCCGCCATGCTGCTGCTGTCCATCGCATGGTGCTCCTCGGCTCTAGCCTCGGGCTCCGACATGCCGTGGGAAACGCCCCTGAACGAGATCCTGGAATCCGTCCAGGGACCGGTGGCGAAGATCATCTCGGTGATCATCATCACGGTCACGGGTCTGACTCTGGCCTTCGGGGAAACCTCGGGTGGGTTTCGCCGCCTGATCCAGATTGTCTTTGGACTCAGCATCGCTTTTGCAGCATCCAGCTTCTTCCTGTCGTTCTTCTCCTTCTCCGGCGGAGCACTGATCTGATGGCGGGGTATGACGATGACGCGGTGGCGGGATTTCATGTCCCGGTGCATCGCTCGCTGACCGACCCGATCCTGCTGGGCGGCGCTCCGCGCGCCGTGGCCATCGCCAACGGCACGCTGGCAGCGGCGATCGCGCTGGGCCTGCGGCTGTGGCTGATCGGGGCCGCATTCTGGATCGTGGGGCATGGGCTCGCGGTCTGGGGTGCCAGGCGCGACCCTTTCTTCATTGAGGTGGGGCGGCGGCATCTGCGTTATCCCGCCTGGCTCCGGGCGTAGGGAGGGCAGAGCCATGATGTCGCTTGGCGAATATCGTCACCGTGCCGCGCTCCTGTCTGATTTCCTGCCCTGGGCCGCGCTCGTGGAGAAAGGCGTCGTCCTGAACAAGGACGGTTCCTTCCAGCGTACGGCGAAAATTCGAGGCCCTGATCTGGATAGCGCCACGCCAGCCGAACTGGTCGGCGTGACCGGACGGCTGAACAATGCCCTGCGCCGTCTGGGTTCCGGCTGGGGCGTGTTCGTGGAAGCGCAGCGCGTGCCGGCGACAGTGTATCCCGAGAGTGATTTTCCTGATGCCGCCAGCCAGATGGTCGATCTGGAACGCCGGGAGCAGTTCGAGGATAAGGGCGCGCATTTCGAGAGCCGGTATTTCCTGACCCTGGTCTGGTTGCCGCCGGCGGAATCATCAGGCCGTGCAGAGCGTTTTCTGTATGAGGGCAGGGAACGGGACGGCCCTGATCCCCATGGCATGCTCCATACGTTTGTGGACCGCAGCGATCGGCTTCTGGCCCTGCTGGACGGGTTCATGCCCGAGGCCGTCTGGCTGGATGACGGCGAGACGCTGACCTACCTGCATTCGACGATTTCCACTCGGAACCAGCGCGTCAGGGTGCCCGAGATCCCGATGCATCTGGATGCGCTGCTGGTGGACCAACCGCTGTCGGGCAGTCTGGAGCCGAAACTCGGTGACGCGTATCTGAAAACCCTGACGATTACCGGTTTCCCGTCACGGACTTTTCCCGGAATTCTGGACGATCTGAACCGACTGGCCATGCCCTATCGCTGGTCCACCCGCGCGATCCTGCTCGACAAGACCGACGCCACCAAGGTTCTGACGAAGATCCGACGGCAGTGGTTTGCAAAGCGCAAGAGTATTGCGGCCATTGTCCGGGAAGTCATGACCAACGAGGCCTCGGTGCTGGTGGATAACGATGCCGCCAACAAGGCAGCCGATGCCGATCTGGCTTTGCAGTCGCTGGGCGCGGACGATGTCGGGCAGGCCTATATCACCGCGACCGTCACGGTCTGGGATGGTAGCGCCAGCATCGCGACTGAGAAGCTGCGTCTGGTGGAAAAGATCATTCAGGGTCGGGACTTCACCTGCATGACGGAAAGCCTCAACGCGGTGGAAGCGTGGCTTGGAAGCCTGCCCGGTCATGTCTACGCCAATGTCCGCCAGCCCCCGGTCTCGACGCTGAATCTTGCCCATATGATTCCGCTCTCCGCCGTATGGGCCGGTTCTGAGAGGGACGGTCATTTCAACGCAGCGCCGCTTTTCTACGGCAGGACGGCCGGAGCCACGCCCTTCCGGTTTTCCCTGCATGTCGGCGATGTGGGTCATACGCTGATCGCAGGACCGACAGGCGCGGGCAAATCTGTCCTGCTGGCGCTGATGGCGCTCCAGTTTCGTCGCTACGCGGGATCGCAGATTTTTGCCTTTGATTTTGGCGGCTCCATGCGGGTCGCGACGCTGGCAATGGGAGGCGACTGGCACGATCTCGGTGGCGGTTTAACCGAGGATGATCTGTCGGGAGAACAGGGTGGCAGTGTCTCGCTCCAGCCTCTGGCGCAGATTGATGATCCCGATGAGCGCAAATGGGCCAGTGAATGGCTCGGCCAGATCCTTGGCGGTGAAGGGGTAGCGCTGACGCCGGAGGTGAAGTCTCACCTCTGGTCGGCGCTGAATTCCCTGGCGTCATCGCCTAGCCATGAACGCACGATCTCAGGGCTGGTCGCACTCCTCCAGTCCAACGCCCTGAAGCAGGCTCTGGCGCCATATTGCCTGGGTGGTCCCTATGGCCGCCTGCTCGACGCTGATAGCGAGCGCGTAGGTGACGCCGATGTGGTGGTGTTCGAGACGGAGGGGCTGATCGGTTCTGGCGCAGCCTCTTCCGTACTGTCCTATCTGTTCCATCGCATCGAAGGCCGACTGGATGGTCGCCCGACGCTGCTGGTCATCGATGAGGGCTGGCTGGTCCTGGATGACGGAGACTTCGCCGGCCAGCTCCGGGAATGGCTGAAAACCCTGCGCAAGAAGAATGCCTCGGTGGTGTTTGCCACACAGAGCCTGTCCGATATCGCTAATTCCCCGATCGCCCCGGCGGTGGTGGAAAGCTGCCCGACACGGATCTTCCTGCCGAACGAGCGGGCGATCGAACCGCAGATCATGGCGCTCTATCGGGATTTCGGCCTCAACGATAGGCAGATCGCGATCATCGCCCGTGCGGCCTCGAAGCGGGAATATTACTGCCAGACCCAGCGGGGCAACCGCCTGTTCGAACTGGGGCTCGGTCCTGTTGCCCTGGCGCTGTGCGCGGCCTCCGGCAAGGACGATCACCGGCTGATCGACAGTGTGCTGGCGGAACACGGGCCAGACGGCTTTCTCCCGGTCTGGTTCGAAGCACGCGGCGTTGCGTGGGCGGCCGACCTTCTGCGTGACGATCGCCGATCGGAGGGCGTGCCATGACGGAAAAACTTTTCCGCATCCGGGCAAAACTTTTCCGTCGTATGGGACTGTTCGCATCCGTCACGGCGCTGGCCGTTGGTGCCGGCGTCAGTTCGGTGCAATCCGCCCATGCGCAATGGGCGGTCTATGACGGGGCCGCGCATGTCCAGACCGTGCTGATCGCGGCGCGGGAATTGCAGCAGATCGACAACCAGATCACGTCCCTCGCCAATCAGGCGCAGATGCTGGGCAACCAGGCAAAGAACCTCGCCCTGTTGCCGCTCTCGACATTGTCGACGCTGCAATCGACAATTTCCCAGACGACAGCACTGCTCGCGCAGGCGCAGAACATCGCCTACAGCGTCACCTCGGTCGAGCAGCAGTACCAGCAGGCCTATACGTCAATTTCGTCGGGGATGTCCGACAGCGCCCTGTTCAGCCAGGCACAGACACGGTGGCAGAATTCCGTCGACGGGTTCGAGGATGCCCTGAAACTTCAGGCGCGTGTGGTGGGAAACATTCCCTCTGACAGTAGCGCCATGACCCAACTGGTTTCAGCCAGCCAGACGTCAACCGGGGCGTTGCAGGCGGCACAGGCCGGAAACCAGCTTCTTGCCCTGCAATCCCGCCAGCTTTCGGACGTGGTCGCGGTCCTGTCCGCCAATGGCCGGGCCGCCGATCTGGAGCGGGCGCGGCAGGCTGCGGTCGAGGCGGAAAGTGCAGCGCAATACGAGCATTTTTCCCAATATGATGCCTATAGCCCGACTTCGGTCTCCATGTTCGGCAGCAGCGGGAACTGACCGCCATGGCCATGAACGATGTCGGCGTTATCGATAGCTTCCTGAACACCTTTACCACCACCATCGATACGGGGTTCGGTCTGGTGAAGGGGAATGTGATCTCGCTGGCGGGCACTCTGTCGGTGCTGGACATCGCCCTTGCCGGCCTGTTTTGGGCATGGGCGGCGGACGAGGACATCATCCAGCGTCTGGTGAAGAAGACGCTGTATATCGGGTTCTTCGCCTGGGTCATCAACGATTTCGATGCGCTCTCGAAGATCGTCTTCGACAGTTTTGCTGCTCTCGGACTGAAGGTCGGCGGTGGCAGTCTGGCACTCGGAGACTTCCTGCGGCCCGGTCGACTGGCATCCACGGGCTTCGATGCGGCGCAGCCGCTTCTGGACTCTGTCCACAATCTCCTTGGTCCCGTCGCCTTCTTTACGAATTTCATCCAGATCTTCGTGCTCTGTCTGTCCTGGCTGATCGTGCTGGCGGCGTTCTTCATTCTCGCCGTGCAGCTTTTCGTGGCGCTGATCGAGTTCAAGTTGACCACGCTGGCGGGTTTCATCCTGATTCCGTTCGCCCTGTTCAATCGCACGGCCTTTCTGGCCGAAAAGGTGCTGGGCAATGTTGTTTCATCCGGTGTGAAGATCATGGTGCTGGCGGTCATTTCCGCCATTGCCTCCGTCCTGTTCCAGCAGTTCTCAACCTCCTACGGCAGCGACGTTCCCACGATCGGACAGGCTGTCTCGGTGGTGTTGGCCTCATTGGCGATTGTCGGTCTGTCCATTTATGGCGGCAGCATCGCCAATGGTCTGATTTCCGGTGCCCCCCAGCTTGGGACGGGTGCTGCTGTCGGGACTGGTATGGCCCTCGGTGCCATGGGCGCTGCTGCTGCGGCCGGTGTCGGGGCGGCTGCTTCCGGTGGCGCGGCGGCATTGGGCGCCACGGCGGCTGCCGCGCGGGGAGGGGCCGCGATCGCGGGTGCAGCCAATACGGCTTATTCCATGGGAGCCATAAATGCTGCCGGTGGCAGTGCCGGTGCCCGTATGGCGGCTGGTCTGGGCGGTGTCGCCCGGGCGCCGGGCAGTGCTGCCGCAAATGCCGTGAAGAGTAAAATGTCTTCCGCAGCAACCGCCATGAAGCAGAGCTACGGCGAAGGCGCGCGAGGCGCTTTCACCGCGACGGGCGGACGTTTCACGGGTGGGTTATCGTCCGATGCGAACGGCGGGCGGTCCGGTGATCCGTCAGGTAACGGCGGCGGGCCAACGGGTGGTGGTGAAGGCGGCAGTCCCGACGGTCAGTCACCCCGCTGGGCGCAAAAGATGAAGCGCCGCAATGCCGCCGCCCATGCTGCTGAGGCCGCGCATGTCATCCGCTCCGCCGACGGCGGGGGCGGATCTTCCTCCATCGATCTGTCGGAAAAGGAATGAGGACGATGTTCCGTCGCTCCACGGTGCGCTACGGCACGACGCCGGAGCCGGTTACCCCCTATCAGAAAGCCGCCCAGATCTGGGATGAACGCATCGGTTCCGCCCGCGTGCAGGCCCGCAACTGGCGGCTGATGGCCTTTGGTAGCCTGTTCCTGTCCACAGGCCTCGGGGCCGGGCTGGTCTGGCAGTCTGCGCGTGGCACCATCACCCCGTGGGTGGTGCAGGTGGACCGTCTGGGGCAGGCGCAGGTCGTGGCCCCCGCGACAGCGGGCTATATGCCCGCCGATCCGCAGATCGCCTGGTATTTGGCGCAGTTCGTCCACGACGTGCGCGCCCTGTCGTCGGACCCCGTTGTGGTCCGGCAGAACTGGCTCCGCGCCTATGATTTCACCACCACGTCGGGCGCGCAGGCGCTTAACGATTATGCCCGCCTCAACGATCCGTTCTCGCGGATCGGGCACGAGCAGGTCGAGGTGGACATCGCCTCGGTCATCCGGGCCTCGCCCGGCAGCTTCCGGGTCGCCTGGACCGAACGCCATTACCGCGACGGCGCGTTCACCGGCACCGAGCGCTGGACCGCCATCGTCTCGGTCGTTCTGCGCACGCCGCGCGACGCCGATCATCTGCGGAAAAATCCCCTTGGTGTTTTTGTCTCTGCCATCAACTGGTCGAAGGAGCTGGGCCAATGATTCGTCGCGCTCTTCGTGTCTTGCCGCTGCTGATTCTGCCCCTGGCCGGATGCGCGCAGCATTACCATCCGCCGGTCATCCGCTACGATGACGCCGTGCAGGCCACGCGTCTGCCGGACCCGCCGAAACCGGTGCAGGTGGTGGAGGTGCCACAGCTACTTCCCCTGCCGGGACAGCTCAAGCCGCTGCCCTCACGACGCATCACAACACATCCGGCCCCCGAAGTTGCCGATCCGACCGCGCGCGTGACGCAGGCCAATCTGGCGGCGCATCCAGCCCACGCGGGCCGGGTTCATCAATGCGGTGCAGGTCTATCCCTATTCTCCGGGCGCTCTCTATCAGGTTTACACCTCGCCCGGCGAAATCACCGACATCATGCTCCAGCAGGGTGAAAAGCTGGTCGGCACGGGGCCGGTTGCCGCCGGTGACACTGTGCGCTGGATTATCGGCGATACCGAGAGCGGGGCAGGCGCAACAAAACGCATCCATATTCTGGTCAAGCCGACGCGGCCGGACCTCACTACCAACCTGATCGTCAACACTGATCGACGGACTTATCTGGCGGAACTGCGCTCCACGTCGGCGACGTACATGGCGTCGGTATCGTGGGATTATCCCGAAGATGATCTCATTGCCCTGCACCGACAGGACAGGGACGCCGACGAAGCGGCACCGGTGGATGCAGGGCTGGATCTGAACGCGCTGAATTTCCGCTATGCTATCCAGCCGGTGAAAGGGGGCACGCCGCCCTGGCTGCCCGGCCGGGCCTTCGATGACGGCCACAAGGTCTATATCGCTTTCCCGACCGGGATCGGGCAGGGCGAGCTACCGCCCCTGTTCGTGCTGGGGGCCGACGGCGGGCCGGAACTGGTCAATTACCGGGTGCGGCAGAACTGGATGATCGTGGACCGGCTGTTCGCTGCCGCCGAACTGCGGCTGGGCGACAAGCATTCCGAGCAGCGGGTGCGGATCGTACGCACCGATGGCAGGAAGTCATGACCGACACGCAGGATCGTCAGGATGGGGGTGAGGACGTGTCCGGCAACGGAAGCGGATCGGGACCATTATCCCTGCCTTCTCCTCCTGATTTGCGGCTGCGCGCCCAGCGCCCGTCAGTGGTTCGGCTGTCGCGTCCCGTCATCTGGACATTGGGGGCTACCGGGATGCTCGCGATCGGCCTTGCTCTTGGATACGCGCTGCAAAACAGCACACAGAAAGGGGCGGTCCAGACGGCGCAGGATACGGACACACGTCCGTCGGCTGACGGGTTGGCCGCATTGCCCAGCGACTACAGTGCCGTCCCGAAGCTCGGACCGCCCTTGCCTGGCGATCTTGGTAAGCCGATCCTCGACGCTCAGAAGGAAGGCCGCGCGGGACCAGTTTCGGGCATTGGAGATCGTCGGGGCGATCAGGAGATTGAGGCGGCCCGCACCAGTAAGCTCTTTGCCCAGGTCGAGGGGCACGATGGCCAGACCGCGCAGACAATGCCGGGGCAAGCAGCGTCCGGAACACGGGCATCACCGACCGCCACGGACCAGCAGGCCGGCAATCGCGCTTTTCTGGCGGGTCAGCCTGACCGCGCGACGCTCAGCCCCGATCGGATCGCGCTCCCTGCTTCGCCCTATCTTCTGCAGGCCGGGACCGTCGTCGCCGGAGCGCTAAATACGAAGATCAGCTCTGATCTGCCGGGCCAGATTACCGGCCATGTGACCCAGAACGTCTATGACAGCCCGACCGGCCGTTATCTGCTGATCCCGCAGGGCAGCACGCTGTTCGGAGCCTATAACAGCGGGATTTCTTTCGGGCAGCAGCGCACCCAGATCATCTGGACGCGGCTGATCTATCCGAACGGCGAAAGCCTCGTTCTGGAAAAGCTGCCCGGTGGCGACGCCATCGGCCAGTCCGGTCTGTCTGACGAGGTGAACAACCACTGGGGCCAACTCTTCAGGGCTGCCCTTGTTACCACCCTCCTCAGCGTGGGTTCCGAAGCCGGGACGGCATGGAACGAGAATAACCTGATGCAGGCGATCCGCAGCGGGGCATCGAACGGTTTTTCAATGGTCGGCAACCGCCTGATTGATCGCAGCCTCAATGTCCAGCCGACGCTGACAGACCGGCCCGGTCTGCCGTTCACGCTCATTCTGAATCGCGACCTCGTCCTCCAGCCTTGGAAAGAGGACAAATCTCGCCCATGACGAAGCTGAAGCTCGGTCCGATCGAGGATGACAAACCCCTGAAATCACGTTGGAGTCGCCTGGCGTGCGTCACCGTGATCTTGCGCGCCTATACCTAGAGCATTTCAATCGAACACAGGTTCGATTGAAATGCTCTAATTTGTTATTTTTACGAGCATCTTCACCTGTTCGCACGCACACATTTAAACAGGATCTGCCCTAGCGGCTAACTCACGTCCGTTTATTGTTAATGCAGAATCTAAAAGGAGCGTTGGTAAGAATATTCGTTCGCCAAACGAAGTGACATGGCATGCACACTAACATCAAAAATTTCGGCGAGCCGGTTCACTTGGTCGTCATCAGTTAGAGCTTCAAAAGCGTTCATTCGGTCTAGAAATGGCCTAGGCATAAGAATTGATGCAGCAAAAAAATTCGCTTCTATTTCCTCGATATCGGTCGCTTCGGATGATTTGCGATCTCGGTAATTTACCCGAAATCCAACATCAGTATGTGACTGAAGATCGTGATGAAGCAAAAAATGACCAAATTCGTGCGCCAATGTGAATCTTTGGCGCGTATGTGCCTGTATTGAGTTCACACCGACGATAGTATGCCGACCCTGCCTAGCGATAAGTCCGGACACTTCGCCTAAATCACCAAATTTAATATCGATACCGCTGGCAGAAAGCAGATCCTGAATGGGAACTGGTGCTACTTTTACATTAAATCGGTCCAACAACGAAATTGTTAGATGCCGTATCTTGGTATAGCGCGCACGTTGAATGCTCATGACGAAGTTATGCTTGAAGTTGTTTCAAGTTTTTCTAACAAAGCAGTCACCTCAGTTGACCGCCTGCGGTAGCGAGGTTCTGGAGCTAGCATATCAGGAAGAAGATCTTTTGCTGACAAACCTAAAGCCGCTGCCGCCAGATATAAATGATATAGTGAGATAGGTTGTTTGCCTTTTTCAATGTTCGTGACCGAAGTGCGAGACAGGCCTAACGCTGCCGCCAACACGGATTGCGACATGCCTAATGCTTCGCGGTTAGTTCTTATAGCCGCGCCGACGAGAGCATTGGTTTGATCGATCATGGCACCTCCAAGTTGGAGGCATTTGTACATTAAAATGACTCACGGTGTCAATAAGGCTGACATGTTGGTGTGGCAAACATTTAAATTAAATGATTACAAGATTGACAGTTCACCGTCTCCCAGTTTATCCAACGACTCAATGATACACGGGAGCTTAAAGTATGAATGACGAACCTAAGCCGGAGAAAAGCGATCGTATTGAGCGAGACGCTGAGGACATTGTGGAAGCGGGTCGCGAGCTAGCAGAAGCTCGTGAGCGTGAACTGAAGATTTCTGAAGAAGAAGCGTTGATAGATGCTGAACTCGTGGAGCTTCAGCGTAGAAAAGCTGAACTGGAGCAGAAGAAGCGTGAAGCACAGGAAACTGAGGTAAAGGAGGAGCAGCGTATTGCTGAAGACCTTTGCGATATCCAGAATAATCATGGCCAGAATGGAAATGGCGGAAGTCCCGGTCCCTTTAAGGGTGAGGTAACTATTACCATTAACACTGTAGATTTCGAGGAGCCGAAGGGCACGATTTCTTATCAGCGTGTGGTTGAGCTAGCTTACCCTGACTTCGCGTCCTTTCCCAAGGCAACATATAGCATTATGTATGAACGCGGCCCGAAAGCCAATCTGCAGGGAGTGCTGAGTAAGGGCGGTTCTGTCAAAATTGACGAAGGGATGCGGTTTCGTGTCAAACGCACCGGCGAATCTTAAGGGCTTGGAAGGCCTGCTTGCTCGCAGGTATTCCTTGTCGGTGATAAGTGAACATCTTGTCGTCAACGATGTTTGGTATGTTGATACCAATGGCGAGTTGCAGCAGGGGCATCTCGCCGCCCCGCTGACTAAAATTGATCAATCGACGATCGGTGCACCAAAAAACCACCAGATGTATTGGAGTGGAACTGCGCCCTGCAATGCTGATCGATCGTTAATTCCTTTTGGATCTCATTCGGCCAATATATCTATTGGTGAGGTTAATTATTCTTCAAATCTTTCTAATAAGCCTCCATATCCTGAAGTGTTCTCTACCTATGAAGATTTGGTGATGCATTATGTCACGCTAGTCTCGGGTCCCGCAGAGCAGTTATTTGGAGCCTCATCTCAAACCGGGGCCGAATATGATGTACCGGAAGAAACTTCACCATTTAAGGTGGCGGATACTTTTTCTGCTTGTGCGCAAATAAACGATCTTAATCAGCGTGTCGCGGACGATCGAATTGCAATTATCGGTTTAGGAGGCACCGGGGCGTTCGTATTGGATTTTATGGTTAAGACGCCGGTTTATTCAATTGACGCTTATGACTTCGATGTATTCCAAGTTCATAACGGCTTTCGGGCTCCCGGAGAGGTGCCGTTTGAATTCTTCGGGCAGCCAAAGATTGCTCTATATAAAAAGAAATATGATAACTTTAGACATCATTTACGTTTTCATAACAAGCGTATCGAAGCGGGAGATGACGCTCTATTTTCTGATATCACATTCGCATTTGTCTGTATTGATGATGGGGAAAGTAGAAGAAATATTTGCGAAATGCTCATGGCGCAAAAAATACCTTTCATCGATGTTGGTATGGGGGTTGAAAAAGAACAAGGTCGTCTCGATGGGCTTCTCCGAACGACACTTTTTACAGAAAAAACATATGAGCGAGCGAAAGAGGCTGTGCCTTTCGACAGGGCCGATGAGGCGGGAGCATACCGCGTCTTTGTACAAATTGCGGAACTTAATGCACTTAACGCCGCTATGGCAGTTGTAAAATATAAGCAAATCAAAGGTTTCTATGCCGATGATCCTAATTATTTTAACTCTCTTCTGTCAATTGGATCATCAAATTGGGTAGGAGAGAGTTGATGTATAGGCTTGCCAACGTTGAACGCTTTCCGAAAGTGATCGAGTCAGGGATATTGTATTGGTCACAGGAATATGAAATGAGCGCTCACCGTTGCGCATGCGGTTGCGGTGATGTCATTCAATTGCCCGTGGATGAATTGAATTTTCGGATTACGCAAGACTCCCAAGGCGTTACTCTTCGCCCTTCTGTAGGAAACTGGGGAGTATGTGATGCGCATTATTACATCACTAATGGTCGAGTCGAATGGCTAGAGCAGATGTCGCCAGCTGCGATTGCCGCTGGACGTCAGGCAGAGGATGATCGGCGTAAGAATTATTACTCGCGTCAACAGTCTTGGGTAAAGCGTGTACGTAATTGGTTTGGTAATCTTAAGAAGCGTATTTTTGGATAATAATACAGAAAAAAGATAATTTTGTATGCTTTTGACAAATATTTTTCTATATTATAAATATTAGTGGTTGTTGGTATCGGGGGCTGCGTGCCCCCGCAACCATCTGAACTTGCGATGCGAACGCATCACGAACCCCAGCCCGGAAACAGACTGGGGTTTTCGTTTGTCCGCCGATGTGAGCTTAAAACGCTCAGTCAACCGGTACATAGCCGTAGCAAGTCCACTCTCTGCACACATTTGAGACCCGATCCGAAACTGCGGGCAGGCTCACCGCGTGGATCGCTCACCATAACGGGCTGCGTCTGCATTCAGCATTTTGGCCGGGCGCCCAACGAAAAGCGTATCATTACGCGCCAATGTCACTGGGCCTGGGGTTAACTCCGGACCCAGTGGCCAACAGCAACGCCGTCAAAATGGCAGCATGACATCAAACGGGCATAGCCCGTCAGGCCGGCAATACTGTCCGAAAAAATGGGACAACTTCTTTCTTTGGGGTAAGAGTATATCTTTTCCCCTTCTGAAAAAATTAGGGACAAACTCTGTTAACAAAGCTACTAAAATTTTTGGTGCATTAAAAATGATATCCTGTTTAGGATAGTGCACACGAAATAAGCGATGGTACGCAATGGATATTGGTGGAACGCTCTATGAGCTTCGAACGCGACGCGGGCTTTCCCAGCGCGAGTTGGCCCGGCGTTGTGGTGTTGCAAACGGAACAATTTCTCTCATTGAATCGAATGCAATAAACCCATCGGTCGGATTGCTGCGGCAGATCGTCGATGCATTTCCAATGTCACTTTCAGAATTTTTTGCCTTCGAGCAGGCAGAAGAGCGAAAGCTTTTTTACAAGGCCGTCGAGTTGCGGGACATTGGGGGACGAGGTATTTCGCTGCGGCAGGTTGGAACCTCCATGAACAACCGTGCATTGCAGATTTTAAACGAGACCTATGCGCCTCGGACGGACACCGGGAAGACCATGCTCCAGCACAAAGGTGAAGAAGGGGGCGTTATCGTCCGGGGAGAGTTGGAAGTCACGGCGGGAGATCAGCGCGCGATCCTCGGGCCAGGAGATGCTTACTATTTTGACAGTAACATTCCCCATCGTTTCCGGAACATAGGTAACGAGCCATGTCATTTAATAAGTGCGTCTACGCCGCCTAGTTTTTGAAGCTCTCGGGTTTGATTGGGGCTTGAATACCTCCGAAGTGGTCAAGCAAGTACTCTGATATTGCCGTCAATTCCTGGGGTGTATAAGCCTTTGTAAACGAAGGCATTGCCATTTTTCCATGCTCAGTCTTGATTGATGTGCCGGTTCGAAGCACAGCTATGATGTTGGTGGCCGCAGGATCGCTCAAACTGTGCGCACCTTCCAAAGCTCCCCAGTCAGACTGTCGCCCGGCCCCATTTTCAAGATGGCATCCCATGCACGCCTGTTGAAAAATATGCCGGCCCACGTCCTCATTCTCCCCGCTTGCACCTGGCACGCGTTTTCCACGTTGTGGTCCGTTGGAACGGGCAGGGATGCTTCGCAGGTAAACAATCATGGCACGGATATCTTCTGCAGGCAGATATCGCAGGCTATTTTTGATTGCTTCGGCCATCGGACCGGAGGCCGGTCCGCGGTGAGGGGCATAACCCGTAGAAAGATATTCGAAAAGCTCACTGTCGCTCCAACCACCAAGCCCGTGTTCGGTATCTGATGTCAGATTATAGGCTCTCCACCCGACCTGGACTGTTCCGGCATAAGCCTTGCCGCTCAGTCCGAACATGAAGTTGCGTGGCGTATGGCATTGATCGCAATGCCCAAGTGCTTCCACAAGATAGGCCCCTCGGTTCCATTCCGGCGTTCGGTGCGGATCCGTAGTCATCCTTCGGTTTGGATTGTTGAACCAATTCCAGAAAGTCATTACCCAGCGTTGGTTGAAAGGAAAGGGTAAGCGGTTTTCTGGTGCCTTGGCCTGAACTGGCTTGAGAGTGAAGAGATAGGCCTTGATGGCCAACGTGTCAGCGTCGTTCAGGAATGTATAAGATGTGTAAGGCATGACGGGATAGAGATGCCGCTCGTTCCGATCGACACCAGTGCGCATCATTCTAAGCCATTGCTCGTCCGTATAAGCCCCGATGCCTGTCTCGCGATCAGGTGTAATATTCACGGCATAAACTGTGCCGAAAGGGAGAGAAAAAGCCTTTCCTCCTGACAAGGTCTGACCATCGCTGGAAAGGTGACAGGCCGCACAGTCAGCCGCCCGGAACAGAGTTTTTCCCTGTTCAATCAGGTCAGTTTGTGCCTGTGCTGATCGAGCGGAGATTGCCATAATGACTGCGAAGAAAAGCAGAAAATACTTCATGTGCTTTTTCCCGCTATCTGAGGAACAAATGGAATCCTACGCAGACGACGGCCTGTAGCAGCAAAAATGGCATTTGCCAGGGCTGGGGCAGCGGCTACCGTGCCGACTTCTCCGATGCCTCCAATATCCGCCGAGAGATCTGGCACCAGATGCACTCTGATATCGGGTGCCTCATTAATACGCATCATGCGATAGTCGTGAAAATTACTTTGGTCTACTCGGCCATTTGTTACAGTAATTTCGTTGTAAAGGGCCATTGTCAGGCCAAAGATCAGTCCACCCTGGATCTGAGCTTTAATAGCATCCGGGAAAACGATTGGACCACAATCTACGGCAGTATCTGCCCAGATCAGGCGGATGTCATTATCTCTTGTAACGCGGACTTCCAGAACCGTCGCTGCCCAGGTCTGAAAAGAATAATGGAGGGCGATGCCTCGTCCATGACCAGCAGGAAGCGGCGTTCCCCACCCAGATTTGCTTGCAGCCTCGTTCAGAACTTTCAGGCCTCGTGGTGAATGACCCAGCATAGACCGGCGGAAGTCGAGAGGATCGGTTTCAGCAAGATGCGCCAGTTCATCTATCATCCCTTCCACAACAAATATGTTATGGGTAGGTCCCACGCCGCGCCACCATAAAGTTGTCAGCCCTTCAGGTTCGCATTGAACGGATTCATTTCTCTGGGCGGGAATGGCGTAGGGCGTCTCAGTGGCGCCATCGACCGTATCTGTATCTAGGCCGTTTTGAAGTCCCTCCGGTGCCCACCTTGTCGTTACGTATGATCCGGTTGTGCGGTGTTTCCAGGCTGCAATCCGTCTCTGTTTATTCAGTCCCGCAGAGATCCGGTCATAGTAAAAAGGGCGAAACTGGTCCTGCTGAATATCTTCTTCGCGTGTCCAGAACAGTTTTACGGGATAGGAAATCTGTTTCGCGAGCCTGGCTGCCTGACCGATCGATCCTGAATCCAGCCTGCGCCCGAACCCTCCACCAATAACGTGGTTATGAATGGCGATTTTTTCTGGAGGCAAGCCGGTCGCGTTAGCAACTTCCTGCCGTGCCCGAACAGGAACCTGTGTCCCAACCCATACATCTGCGCCGTCTGGCCGGATATGAAGGGTTGTATTGATAGGTTCCAGTGCCGCATGAGCGAGGAATGGGAGTTCATAGACGGCGTCAATTTGGTGCGAACAGGCTGCTAACGCAGCGTCAACGTCTCCGGTATTCTTCGCAACCAGCCCCGTTCTGTCTGAAGCCCTTCGCAGGTCATCCATAAGAATTTTTGTAGAGACCGCAGCGTGCGGACCGGGATCCCATTGCGGATTTGCCGCTTCCAGCCCTTTGATAGCTGCCCAGCTATGGTCACCAATGACAGCAATAACATCAGGAAGCGTTATAATATCCACAACCCCAGCGATGGCTCGTACTGCGACGCTGTCATAACTGATCAGCCGTCCTCCCTGAACCGGGCTGGCCATGATGCGGCCGATCTTCATACCGGGAACGCGCACGTCCATCCCGAAAATGGCAGTGCCGTTACTTTTTGGCTTGGTATCAAGTCTTTGAGGGCTTGTTCCAATAAGGCGGAATGTTGAAGGATCTTTCAAAATGATTTTTTCAGGCACCTTCTGAAGGGCGGCTTCCTCCGCCAGATCTCCATAAGATAAGGTCCGGCCGGTTAGTACATGAATGATCTGTCCGTGCTGCGCGGCACAACTCTTCGGTAGCACGTTCCAGCGTGCCGCAGCCGCTGCCACCAGCATGATCCGTGCGGCGGCACCTGCCTGCCTGAGAGGGAGCCAGCTATCCCGTGTAGAGGCTGAGCCTCCGGTCACTTCCTCGCCCGCGGCACTATCCGTATAACGGGAAGGGTCAGCAGGGGCGGCTTCAAGTACGACCTGTTCCAGGTCGACTTCCAGCTCTTCTGCGATCAGCATCGCGATCCCAGTGTAAATGCCCTGTCCCATTTCCGCATGACGCATGATGAGAGTGATCCCGCCACTACGATCAATCCGAATGAATGCATTGGGATTGAAAACGCCTCCTGTATCAGCCTGCGCACCAGGCAATCCAGGGATCATGCCCGAAAGAAGCATTCCTCCACCCAACGCAAGGCTTCCCTGGAAAAAGGCACGGCGGTTCAATACCGCTCCGATATCGCGTGGCTTAGGCATTGTTGGCGGCCTGATGGATTGCTTCCCGGATACGGACATAAGTTCCGCAGCGGCAGATATTTCCGGACATAGCGTCGTCAATATCATCGTCTGTAGGGTTCGGATTGTCTCTAAGCAGAGCTGTCGCAGCCATGATTTGTCCGGACTGGCAATATCCGCACTGGATAACCTGATTCTGTAACCAGGCTGCCTGTATGCGGGCTCCTTCTTTAGTATTGCCAATCGCTTCAATTGTCGTGATGTGACGATCGCCAATCAGCGAGACGGGAAGCTGGCATGCTCTGGCCGGAATTCCATCGATGTGGATCGTGCACGCTCCGCATTGAGCGACACCGCATCCATATTTCGTGCCTGTCAGACCGAGGATATCCCGTAGTACCCAGAGAAGGGGCATGTCATCGGTCACATCAAGCTGATGCGATTCGTTGTTAACACGGATCGTTATCATTTTGACCCAACCTCCGCTTCGTGAATTTCAATTGATTCTGAACAGATATGACTTTCCTACCATCCCCAGCAAATGATCGGATTGCAAGAACATTGCTGGGGAGCGAATAAAACAGTTGTTTAAGATTGACACCATTTCGTTGCCCTTGGATGATCATAACAGCTTATTCGAGTAGGATCCGATGACCAAGGACGGCGCACCGACTTCTTCCAGTAATCAGTGTTCATCAGGCAGAGGAGGGACCCGACGACGTGACGTACTTGCGACCGTGACAGCAGGAGTGGGGTGTGCGGGTGCCTGTGCTTTGGCTTATCCCTTTCTGGATAGTTTGAACGGAACGCGGAACAGTCGTGTAGGGGAAGATGACACGGTCGATGTTGATCTTTCTGCAATTCCGCCTGGACAGCAGGCCGTCGTGACATGGCGGGGCTGGCCTGTTTTTGTGCAACGCCGAACGGCCGCTATGCTTGCGTCGTTGCAGGCTCTTGGCGCAGCGCAACGTTTGCGGGACCCAGAGTCTAAAATCCTTCAGCAACCCAAGGATGCAACCAACTGGCATCGCTCTGTCGTGCCTGAAATTGGTGTGCTGATTGGAATATGTACCCATCTAGGCTGCGTACCATCCTACGATACTCCATCTCCTTCGGACCAGTCCGGGAAATATGCCTGCCCTTGTCATGGGTCGCAGTTTGATATTGCCGGCCGCGCCTACAAGAATGCGCCTGCACCCTATAATCTGCCGGTTCCGCCTGTCACCATGGTTTCGGCGACCCATCTTCGTATCGGGCAAAGCAAAGGCGATCCCGACTTCGATATTGCCAACATCCAGCAGATCTGAGCGGCCGCTATGACTGAACGCTCCAATTCTCTGTCAGAATGGCTTGAAGCCCGGCTACCTGTGATCACGGCTTTCCGGCGGGAATATGTTAATTTCGCTATGCCGCGAAATCTCAATTATCTCTGGAATTTCGGTGCTTTCGCAACGATTGCCTTGGGGCTTTTGATCCTGAGTGGCATCTTCCTTGCGCTGAACTATACCCCTACCGTGACAGAGGCCTTTGCCAGCATCGAGATGATCGATCGTCAGGTTTCCTCGGGATGGCTTGTCCGTGCGATTCACATGGGGGGTGTCTCCATGTTGTTTGTGTCTTTGTACGTGCATATCGGGCGCGGCCTCTACTATGGCTCTTACAAAGCCCCCCGGGAACTGCTCTGGTTAACGGGGCTTGGACTGCTCCTGCTCGTCATGACGACAGCTTTTGCAGGCTATATCCTTCCATGGGGACAGATGTCCTACTGGGGGGCAACAGTTGTCATCAACGCACTGAACGCCCTTCCAGTGATCGGAAAACCCTTGGCTGCTTGGCTGTTAGGGGGAGAGGGGCTGGGAAATACAGCGCTTCATCGCATTTACGTCCTGCATTTCGTGACCGCCTTTTCCATTATTGGATTTGTCGTTTTGCATGTTGCGGCCTTGCATGTAGCAGGCTCCAACAACCCAACAGGTATTGAGCCAGCCAAGACCGATGATACGGTTCCTTTTCATCCGTATTACACAACCAAGGACGGTCTGGGTCTCTGCCTTTTTCTGATGGTTTATGCCGGACTGATTTTCTTCGCGCCTGATATCCTGACACTGGCCGATAATTATGCGCAGGCTAATCCTCTTGTAACGCCAAGGGATATTACGCCCGAGTGGTACTTCGCGCCGTTCTACGCAATTCTGCGCGCCATCCCCTCGAAGGTTGGTGGTCTTCTGCTGGCGGCAGGAAGTCTTGGTGTTCTCTTCGCCGTACCCTGGCTGGACGCATCGCCAGTGCGCTCAGCCCGTTACAGACCTATTCTGCGGATTGCATTGCCCATTCTCTTTCTGGCGTTCATTGCGCTTGGAGCGGCAGGAATGCATCCTCCCACGGGTTTCTGGCTCTGGATCAGCCGGATCGCAGTAGCATACTGGTATCTCTATTTTCTGGTTTTGCTTCCCTATCTTCCCCTTGTGGAAATTTCGAAATCTCCTCCCTCAAGCCTGCAGGAGCCTAGGGGATGAAACGTTTTTTCATCGCTACGCTTCTTCTGGCAGGGGGCTCAGTCCATGCCTCGACGCCGGAGCAGCGCGGGTTTCAGGTTTTTCGACAGATCTGTAGCTCATGCCATAGTCTGAATTACGTGACGTATTCGGATCTTACGGGGCTGGGCATATCCGTGCCTGATATCAAGAGCTATGCCAGTCAGCATCAGGTCCCTGATGGTCTGGATGAGGATGGTGATCCAAAGACACGTCCTGCGCATCCGTCAGATCATATCGGTTCGCCCTATCCTAGCGAGAGCATGGCGCGAATGGCCAATCATGGTGGCCTTCCGCCAGATTTTTCCAGACTGGCCCTGACACAGGAAGGTGGTTCTCAGAGGATTATTCACATTCTGGAGTCTTACACGTCGGCTCCGGCAGGGGCCACGTTACCGCCGGGCGCGTTCTATAATACGGCTATGCCGCACCTTCATATCGCCATGCCACAACCACTGCATGACGGACAGGTGAAGTACACTGACGGCACCACTGCAACGATCCCCCAGATGGCTAATGATGTCACCGCGTTTATTAACTGGACAGCACGACCGCACCTTCAGGCCAGACATCGGACGGGGATCTTCGTTCTGGCTTATCTTGCTGGGCTTGCGGCGTTGCTCGGGATACTGAAGCATCGTGTCTGGAAGCGATTGAAGACCCTTGAATAATCTTTTCGATCTTAAGCGATCAGATACAAATTTAGTGTTCCAATATTTTCCTGAGCGGGACGAATAATATGGTTGATTCATCTGCATTATTGGGCACTCAGGCGCTTTTATGGCTCGTGCTGATTGCAACAGTGTGTGTGGTGATCGCCTTACTGGGGCAAGTGCGATATTTTTACCGCCGTATTGCCCCTTTAGGGGCCCTCGCGCCCACCATGTCCGCAGTTAATCACCTCGAAGCGATCGAATTAGAAACCGTGTCAGGAGATCTCATTTCTATTGGCGGTATGAATTCTAATGGGAAAAGCCAGCTTTTACTCTTCATCTCTGGTTCATGCCCCATCTCACGCAAGATGATTCCTATCGCCGTGGACTTCACCCGTCGGGAGAAGCTGGAGCTGCTTTTTTGCGGTGATGACGCTTTGGATGCCCAGAAGAGCGCGATTTCCATGCTGGGTATTCCAGAACAGGCTTTCGTCAACGAAGGCATGATCGGGCAGCGCCTAGGCGTGGACCGTGTGCCTTTTGCGGTTCTGCTAGGCGCTGATGGGCATGTCGTAGCGCGTGGACTGGTCAACAGCCTTGAGCATCTTGAAAGTCTGTTAGGGGTTCAGGAAACAGGGCACGCGTCTTTGCAATCTTTCATGACTGCAAATCCGGGCGCCCTTGCACCCTAGTGAGGACAACTCGCCTGAGCGCGGCTTAAAACTGCCGCTCTTAGGGATAAAAGATCCGTCGTTGAAATGGGATGAGCTCTTAATTCATGCACTTCGGACGCTGAATAGTGCGGTGTTCCAGCCGGAGTGCTCTTTCCTCCAAGCTGGAACAGAACAAAATTGAGGACATCCGCCAGTTCCTGATCATCCCGGATCAAGGACATCGAAATTCCCGGCACGCGTGCGAGATAGGCTCTTCCTTCTGTAGAGCAGCTAAAGACCCCAACCTGATCGCGCAGTACCGGGATAAATGTCCGCCCAGAGATGCCTTCAATACCGTGACACCCCCCACAATGAGTCAGGTAATTGGTCACGGTATGAGTCTGTACGGCCGCCTGGGCCGCTGACGTTCCACACAACGTCAGGACCACGGCAAGGATCTCAGGGAAGGGGATGCGTAGCATCAAGGGCTTTCCTTTCAGCAATGAGATCCTTTGCTTTTTTGGGCGTTGCCCGGGCAGTCTTGATGTCATCAGCCGTAAAACCCGGTGCTCCCGGCGTGCTCAGGGACGACACATAGCTCAGGACTGCGGCAATCTGATCGTCGCTGAGTGCTTTGAAAGACGGCATGAACCCCATATAACTCGCGCCGGAAACCTGAATGGCGCCATGCAACCCATTCAATAGAACATCCGCAATATAGGTCTTGCCTTCCGGGGAGACTGCAATCTTGCCAACACGTCCAGTAAGGGGTGGAAACTGGCCCGGTGAGCCAATTCCGCCAGCCTGATGGCAGACGCTGCAATTGCTATTGTAAACAGACTGGCCATCTTCAGCATAGGCTAAGGGCGTAGCAGCCAGGATGCAGGTGAAAAGAAAAGCTGTACGTTTGATCATGAAGCATTTCCAACGATAACGGATGTTGAACAGTTATAGACAAGGGCACCCGTCCCGAAACACCAGATGATGTCGTTATTCGCCTGCGGACGGTAGCTTGGCTGATCTCCATCAGTTCCAAGACAGGCAGGTTGACTACAGGCGTCCTGACCGCAGCAGTCCCGATAGGCAACAAGATAGGACTGACCATCACCTGGATTGAAACAGGTCCCAATCCAGGATGTAGGAGAAGGACGTGTTCCCGGGGGGCAGCTATGGATGCCTCCTCCACA
The DNA here is from genome assembly GCF_000964465.1 of Gluconobacter thailandicus F149-1 = NBRC 100600. GTDB lineage: Bacteria > Pseudomonadota > Alphaproteobacteria > Acetobacterales > Acetobacteraceae > Gluconobacter > Gluconobacter thailandicus. Next base: position 45,279 of record NZ_BANH01000074.1, read on the forward strand.
GGACGCGCAAAGAAATCCATCAATCGCGCAATATCGCCAGTAATTGCATGCTGTGGGATCGGTGGTTTGTGCTTTGGCGGCAAAAGGCGAGGGAGCCTTTGGAGAAGGCGCTGCTTTTGTCGGCGTTGCGGCAGACACGCGTTCTACGGGCAGAACTGGTACCAGTGCGCCAAATGTTGCCCATGCCCCCAGGCGCCCCAGCAAGCTGCGTCGAGAGCTATGACCGGCAACATGTCGGATCAGGCGTTCCGTGACGCGATCCAGCGGATTGGCGCGCATCTCGCGTCCAGATGAGGGATCAGACTGCGTCATGCAGAAGCTCCTTGGTTTCAAAGGAAGAAGAAACTGGGACAGGTAGAGTGCCAAGAATGGCTTCGACCTGTGCTCGGGTGCTAGCGACATCCCGCGCCGTAATGACACCGCGATTGTCGAGTGCAACGAGTGTAGGCAGGCGCCCAATCTGAAGTAGAAGCAAGAGTTCCTGACTGGTCACAAGCGGAGTGTGTTCGAGGTGTGTTCTGGCAGTCATGGCCCGAAGGGCTGGAACGTCTTCTTCCCCTATCAGAATCAGGTCAATGTCATGAGCTACCGCCAAGGCCTGTACGACAGGGAGTGTTTTTTTACAGACGGGGCAATCTGCTGAAATGAACATCAGCACGTTTGATCGGCCGGTCGTATGCATCCCTCCAAGCGGGAAAGGACTATCGTCCAAAAGCCGTGCCGTAATGCGCGGAAGGGCCTGACCCACCTGCAATCCTGCAAGAACAGGCTGCTGGCCGATTGGAGCGGTTCGCTCATGGAGCACGCCGATCTGACGCGCCAGTGCAAAGACTATCACAGCCAGTCCCAGCGTAAGACAGGTCAGCAGAACCGTGGAGATCATGAGAAAGAGCATCATACGTGGTGTTCCGGCTGGCGGAGATGGACAGAGGCAAGGGCAATCAGAAGAATGCTGATGCCTGCAAGGAGAGCCTCGCCGTTCAGGAAAATACCAACGGGCCTTGTCAGGAAGCCTGCGAGAAGCACCAGAAGGGCCAAGCCGATATTTCCTCCTACAGCAGTCCATGAAAGCTGGCTGTTGCTTCCCGGAAGGCATCCGCATGACAGGGTTATACGTCCCCGAACGACATTAATGCCCATCACGAAGGCAAAGAATAACAGCAGGAGTGATGCTGCAATTCCTGCCGTAGCCGCAAGCCATCCGCTCCATAGCCAACCCCCCAAAGCGGCCTGAACACCAACCAGCCCATAGGCAACCGGGAAGGCCATATCGAGCGGGATCAACCGATATGCGGCAATGTCAGATGCAAACCGTGAGACATCCAGAGCCTTCGAACTTGCAGAGGCCAGAAACAGAGCGCCTATTATGTTGGCAGTCACCGCACCAGCCATTTGCGTAACGAGACACGTCATTACTCCCCCAGAGCAACTGTAAAATACAGATCATCACCCAGATGAGGCATCTTGCGTAGCATCGTCCCGGTTGTAGCATCCCAGATGAAGAGATCTCCTGCTTCATCCGAGGTGAACATCAGTGGCTTGGCATCCTGCGTTACCCCCACCATGGAGCTTGGCTTTGGCAGTTTGATACGCCGGATCAGCTTGTGGGTCTCTACATCAAGCTCCCAGACTTCCGTTCCGGCCGTTTTATGCGTCCAAAACGTGCCCTGATGCATCGTTACGAAGAGATGCCCTGTTGCATAATGCAAGGCTGAGAGTTGCCAACCGCCGGGACGCCAGGTTACCGTAAAAGGACTGTCAGCCGCTGGAGCAGCTTTCATTCCTGCGGCTTCCTGAATGGACCAGGCTGTGTCGATCTTCGTTTGCGCAGACAATGCCGTAGGGTAAACGAGGCCACTATAAGAAATGAACCAGGTTTTGCCGTCAGTCCGGCGTGTTGGACTATGCTCGAAGACAGCATCCTTCTCTGGGTCAAAGAACGGCTTCGTGTGGGTGACCTCGGCTTTTCCAGCGTTGAGACTTACATTTGCGAGGCTTCCGTCGGCACAAATGGACGTGAAACCGGCATTGCCCCATGGGTAAGTCAGGGCGCAGCCCGGAAGATCAACATTCAGACTGAGTTTGTGACTTGCAGTATCTATGACATGCACCGCGTTCGTCGGTACCATGTCATAAATATACAGGCGGCTGCCATCACTGCTGATGGTCAGATCATTTTTCTTGGGTGTAACGAGTGCCCGCCCAGGAAGGACCTGGTCGTTTACGATCTCAAGGGTCTGTGGATCGTAGGATGCGAGCAGATCAGCGCGGTCCCCACGATTACCGCGGGACCAGACAGTTTCGCCTACATAGAACGCGCGTCCTTTTGGGTCCTGTACGACGTTCCCATTATAGGCAGCCTGAACCATTCCAAGAAGCTTGCCCCTGTCTGCATCCACAACATAGACACGCCCGTCTTTTGCGTGATGTCCCACAGCATCCTGAACAAGGATGCGATGATCGGTAACGGGGGAAAGCTTGATGATATCGCTCTCCTCCGTCTGAAGGACAGGATCGTCGGCATATGCGCTCCCACACGCTCCTGAAGCGACGGTTGCCAGCAGAAACGCTGTCATGGCCGCTAATTTTGTTGGGAGTTTAAGCATACGATTCATATCCTTGCGAGCAATATGGAACACGACGGTGGCATTTTGTTATGATTTTGCAAAGATCCTTTCCCGTTTTGATTGATCCTTGCAGATGCGCGGGGTATCAATTTAAAGGCAGATGCAAAGGGCGATCATCCTGAATAGTCACGGGACATTGGTGCGGGCAGGAGCGGAAACACCCTCTCTATTGTTCGGCTACAATCCTGCCGTAGGCTCGATACCAGCATTTTTTCAGAATTCCGTGCTGATAGTACCAAAGAACTGACGTGGTGACCCGCGTTCAAGCGATTGGTAGTCCCCAGACATCGGATTGCCATTTTCACCCATCATGGAAATATATTTTGAATTGAAAAGATTATAGACGTTGAAGTCAAAAGTGATGTTCTTGGCAATTCCCCAGTTCCCGGCATTGTATCTCGCCCCTGCGCTGGCTAACCAATAACCTGGAACCGAGGTGTCGTTTGTGTAGCTGAAGTACCGCTTGGAATAATAATGAACATCGAAGTGTGTTTCGAGGCCTTTCCACCGATACGAAAGGTTCGCCTTGTACATGAACTGAGGATAGTTCACGACTTTCTTTCCTTTGGTATAATAAATACCATCGGCTGTGGTAATATTTCCGCCATAAGTCGAGTGGTTGTAACTGACGCTGTTATAGAGTGTCAGTCCTTTGACAGGAGTTAGGGTCAGAGAGGCATCAACTCCGTTCGTGTGAACGCTTGTTTGGGTTACGCTTGATACCGGGTTCGTAATTGTACCTTCCGTAGCAGACTGGAGGCGGTGGCTGGCGTCTGCATGATAGCCTGCCAGACTGGCCTGAACATATTTGTCCGTGTAGCGATATCCAACCGCATAAACCCAGTCACGCTCCGGCTTCACAGTATGGCGAAGTTGCTGAAAAGTGTCCTGATCCTGGACGGACCATACAGAGTTTCCCACACCATTCGGGAGTACCTGATAAGAACGCATGTTCTCGGCAAGATCAAAATAAAGCTCATGATGGCTAAGAAAGTGCCAGCTTCCTCCCACGTGTGGAAGGAATGCAGCCGAAGCCGTCATACTGCCGTTTGGAAGAGCATCCGCGCCAGTATAATCCGAGTTATTGTAGTTTGCTCCACCTGCCGTAGTGGAAATCATGGACTTGAAGCCAGCAGAAATGCGGACGTTTTCCAACGGACGCCACGTATCCTCAAGGTGATATGTGAAGTTGTTTGTGTGCCATACGAAACCATAGCCCTGCATGAAGGCTTTTCCATAAGTGTCGTACGGGCCAACAGTTTTTAGCGGTGCACCTGTCCCAAGAAGTGGCTCATTATACCAGAAGAGATCTGCCTGCTGGTTGTTGTTTTCGAACCAGACGCCTGTATCGATTGTATGATGAGCAATATGATAGTTCAGGGACGTCGTGAAACCATAGCGCTCCTGGCGGTTCTGCCAGACCTCTTCCGAGAAGGGCGCGCCGGTGTCCGCTGATGGCGTTTCATAATCAGAATAGGTGTAATAACCCGTCTGACTTGTTCCATAAATCGTGCTTTTCCAGCGAAGACGATCCGTCAGCGCCAGATCCAGGTTCAGGCCGCCCGTATAATCAACTTCTGCCTGACCGCCATCGTACAGGTAAGGTTCATCTCCGTTGGCCTCAATCGCATCTGAGGTTGGAAGGGAGACTTCGCCAGCGGCATAGGCTGTTGCCAAACCATAGTTTGGATAAAGGTGCGGAACACGCCAGCCAAGTGTCTTGAGCATTGCAAGGGACGTATCCTGATAGCCCCATTCTTGCATGTCGCTCCAGTTAAAAAATGCTTTGATCACGCTGTCATGACCGATGGGCTGAACGATTTTTGCGTCTACCTGCTGCTGGAACTGGTCCCCGCCGCCCATCCACTTGCCTTCCTGGCTTCGGGAATAGGCGACATAAGCTTTGGTGCCCGAGGCATTCAGCTTGCCGGTATCCGCCCGGATATAGGTGCGATAGGAACTATAGCTGCCGAAACCCTGAGAAATCTTTCCGCCCGCTTTATCCTTGGGATCGGACGTTTCAAACTGAAGAGTGGCGCCCAGCGTAGAGATGGATGGAACGTCTACGCCTCCTGGTCCTTCCGACAGGACAGAGCGCTCGATATCATCGGAAATAGAGGCCTGAATGACGTTCAGTCCGTTGTTGCTCTCGTAGGTCTGATCATTCAGAGGGATACCATCCAGCGTTACGCCGATCTGATCCATGAAAAATCCACGGACGTAGATGCTACTGCCCCATGTATCGATACCTAAGGGGTCTGTGGAACTGAAGCTGACGCCGGGCAGGCGGTCTACGGCTTTCAGGACGCTTGTTCCCGGCGTGAACTGCGCCATAACGGCCTTTGAAACAACGTTTTCAGCCCCTCGTGACACTGCTCGGCTTGCGCTGACCCTCATCGTTTCGTTGCCGCCAGTAACGGATGTTGGGGTACGATGCGTCGTTCTTTTTACCGGGTTGGATGCTTTTCGCGTTGAGTGAGCGACGGCTTTTTTGGGAGATGGCAAGCTTTCTGCAGCATAGAGTTGGCCTGGAAGAACGCAGAGAAGGGCGGATAATGAAAGGGTTTTCCGAAAGGAAAGACGTCGAAAAGGACACTTCGCATGGACCGAGAGGGGTGTTCTTTTGCTCACGAGTTCTGTTCCATCTCTTTGGGTGTCTGTAACAACCACTGCGGACTCCCCGATCGGTCTCTTAAAGAGACGCAGGGTGTTGCCGATCGACGCCAGAGCACATTGGCCTTGAGGCATCAGTAAAACGCTTCGAGAGAAGGAATTTCTCATCGGAGAGCTTTAATAGCCGTCATTTTGCAAAGTGTATGAAGATAAAATCGAAGTCGCAACGGTTTTGTTCGTTAAATGGAAAGTCCTTGAGTAGGCTGATAAAACGCCCATGGGTGTTTAGGATTCAAAACACTTCAATTCAATAGACTCGTCGAACCTTCGCTGTCGCTCTGGTTGCGGCTTTTGGTGCGCCTCAAATGGACTACATTTTACAGCTTCTGGAAAACCCTTTGATTTAAAAAGGAAAACAGGCGTGGAGAATTTGTATGAGTGATATTGAAACGTAGCCAGGGAGACGGCGCATTGTCAGGAGAAAAGTAGCTTCCCGGAGCGAGCATGATGCCAGCGAGAGCAGCCTCTTGGGTTAATGTCAGCAGGTCGATATCGTGAGGAAACCGCATCCAGCAAAACATCCCACCCTCGGGTTTCCCAAACGGAACAAGGCCACACTTCTGAAATTTTTTCCCGGCGCTTTTTTGTAATTCTGAAAGTGCTTCGCGGAGTCTTGCGAGATGAAGCCGGTAGCGACCATCTGCTAGAATGTGATGCACAATTGCCTCTGAAATACCGTTGCTTGTCAGGCTACTAGCCATTTTTAGTTTGAGGATATGGTGAGCCATGCTCGGTGAGCACGCAACATACCCAACACGCAATCCCGGCGAGATTGTCTTGGAGAAACTGCTGACACGTATGACCTGATCCAGCCGGCCTAGATAGGCCAGTGTTGGTGTTTTCTCTGCAGCAAGATCTCCAAAGATGTCATCCTCAATCAGGGTAAATCCATAAAGCTCAGCCAGTTTCAGAACCTGATGAAGAACAGGTGCACTGCAACTTGTTCCGGTTGGGTTATGGAGTCTGGTGTTGATGATAAAAACTTTGGGAGCTTTCGTCTGAGCCAGTTTCTGCAGGGTTTCCAGGCATGGGCCATCCTGCAAGCGGGGAATACCAACGATGTTTAGCCTCAACGCCTGAAGCGCCGGGAAAAGGTTGCAATACCCCGGGTCTTCGACAAATATCGTGTCACCACTTTGGGTTAGACAACGAACGGCAAGCTCAAGCGCCTGACTGGCACCATGCGTCATAATGATCGAAGAGGTGTTGCAGGCAATTCCTTGCCTGGAAAGCATCAGGCAGATCTGTTCCCGCAGGCCCTCATGCCCGTAGGGATTTCCATATCCCAGACCCATCTGTTCTGATTTGCGGCCGAGGCTGCTGAGAGCCTGCTTTACGCCACTGCCAAATAGATAGCTGTCAGGCAACCAGCCGCAACCCGCCTGAATATGGTTTGGAGCGCTCTCATAAGCGCGTTGCAGAAGCCATAGGGAATCTACGGATGTCGCCACTGTTCGCTGAGGAAGCATACGACCGCTGTCTTCCTGCCGGGTAACAAAGTAGCCACTTGCTCTTCGAGCCTCCAGGAGGCCATCCGCAACAAGTCGGTTATAGGCATTGGAAACCGTGAGGGGACTGACACCGGAATCTGCAGAAAGCCGTCGAATAGAAGGGAGTCTCATGCCTTCTGGCCAGTCGCCTGTGCGGATCCGCTCTGCAATCTGGGTGACAATCTGGGCAACAAGCGGCTGGGAAGAGGCCGTGGAAAGTTTGAGCATATCGATGCGCGAGCCACTGAAAATTTTCAAACCATCGCCCTCAGAAGGGCAGTCATGGCTATTTTCCAAGTCAAAAGAACCTGTACTGCTCGATTGACCGGTACAGGTTCACTCATAAAACAGGGAACTGTATATAGGCAATCTTGTTCCGAATAAAGAATATTCATGAAACGCCGTATTCCCACCTCTCCGGGCGCGGCAGCGTTTAATAACAAAGGTTGCGGAATGGCACAGTTGCTCAATGAATTCGATTGTGAACGGACCTTGAGAAACGGCACTTACTGGATGCCATTCACGGCGAACCGCCGTGTCAAGGAAGATCCGGCATCCCGCATCATCACGTCTGCGAAGGGAGCCTATTACTACACGCCTGAAGGCAAACCGTTGTTTGATACGCTGTCCGGGTTGTGGTGCACCCCTCTGGGGCATGGTCACCCGCGGATTGTGGAAGCTTTGAAGACGCAAGCTGAGACCCTCGATTATTGCACAGCCTTCCAGATGACCAATCCTGTGACTGTGCGCCTGGCTGAGCGTATTGCGGGTATGGCTCCCAGCGGATTGGATCATGTTTTCTTTGCCAATTCCGGCTCGGAAGCTGTGGATACGGCCCTCAAAATTGCGCTCGGTTATCATCGTCTCAGAGGGGAAGGTGGTCGCTTTCGCATGATAGGCCGGGAGCGTGGATATCACGGTGTTGGCTTTGGTGGCATGTCGGTTGGCGGCATTGTTCCTAATCGTAAGATGTTTGCTACCGGAATGCTGAATGGCGTTGATCATTTGCGCCACACTTACAATCCAGCGCACATGGCTTTCTCCAAAGGGCAGCCGGACTGGGGTGTCGAGTATGCTGAAGATCTGGAGCGCCTGATCGGCCTGCATGATGCTTCAACAATCGCCGCAGTCATCATTGAACCTGTTCAGGGATCAACGGGCGTTCTGGTACCTCCAGTCAGGTATCTTCAGCGGTTACGCGAAATTTGCACTAAGCACGGTATTCTTCTGATTTTTGATGAAGTCATTACAGGCTTCGGGCGCATGGGCGAAAATTTTGCATCCCAGCGGTTTGATGTGAAACCGGACATGATTACGTTCGCCAAAGCCGTTACCAACGGTATCGTCCCGATGGGGGGTGTCATTGTCAGCTCAGACATTTACGACACGTTCATGACTGGTCCGAAAAATGCCGTTGAATTTGCCCATGGCTATACCTATTCGGGCCATCCTTTGGCTGCGGCTGTCGGTCATGCCGTTCTGGACATTATGGAAGAAGAGTCCCTGATTTCTCGGGCTCGTAGTCTAGAACCCATTCTGGCAGAGGCCATTCATTCCCTTGCTGATCTGAAGGGTATCAAAGATATCCGCAATATCGGTCTAGGCTCAGGACCCATTGATTTTTGTAGGGAATTTTGATTC
>NZ_BANH01000073.1 GCF_000964465.1 Gluconobacter thailandicus F149-1 = NBRC 100600
TGAATCAAAATTCCCTACAAAAATCAATGGGTCCTGAGCCTAGGGATGGTTCGGCCGTTTTTCCTCAACTGAGCAAGGAATAAGATATGCTGTCGTCCAGTCATTACGTTGCAGTTCGTAGTCCACGCTTGAAGGCGGGTCTGGTTGCATGGGTGGTTTTTCTATCTGTTCTTCCGGCAGTGGCCCATGCACAGACTGTTTCTGGTGGTTCAACGCCCACACAGATGATTAACAATATCTGCACATTCATCTTGGGTGATTTCGGCAAGAGCATTGCTGTCGTCGTACTCGCGGCTGCCGGATTGATGCTGGCATTCGGCCGTCTTTCGTTGGGTATATTCGCCGGAATGGTTGGCGGTATCCTCTTAATGTTTGGCGCGGCCTATCTCGGGTCCATGGTTACCGGGTGACTCATGGAAAAATTGGAAGAAGACACCCTCTTTCTTGCAGCAACCCGTCCGGCGCTATTGGCAGGGGTCCCTCTGCCGGTAGCTGCACTATTGCTGACGATGATTGGGCTCATAATGGTCCTTCTTCAAAACCCACTATATGAAGCAGTAATGGTTCCGCTTTGGTTCGGATCGCGAATACTTGTCGCGAGAGACTATAATGCGGTTGGCGTGGTAGTTTTGTTTTTGAAGACGGCCGGACGTTCTTTGGATAGTTCCTTGTGGGGCGGGGCATCTGTCAGCCCAAATCCGCTGAAGGTTCATAAACGGGGGAGGGGCATCGTGTGATGTTTGGCAATCCCGGTTATGGCGAACGCTCAGGTGAGATTTATCTTCCGTATGTTGGGCACATTACGGAAAATGTCATTCTGCTTCGTGATGGATCAGTTATGGCAATGGGCTACGTCAAAGGCGTTCCCTTCGAGCTGGAAGATACTGTCGTCCGTAATGGCCGCAAGCGCAATATGAATACTGTCCTTCGGAATATCTCCGATGATAACGTAACAATTACGACTCACATGGTACGGCATTCGGATGTGCCGGGATTGCCAAAGACGCATTTTAGGTCAGATTTTGCGTCGAGACTTCATGAAGATTACAATAGAAGAGTTCTAAAAGATCGTTTGTTTAGAAACGACTATTTTCTCTCTGTTGTGGTGACTCCCCGGAATGCACTCGGCAAGATGGGCAGCAAGCTCTTTCGGGTGGGTAAAGGCGAGGCGACAGAGGCCAGTGACGCGACAGTCAGGCAGCTTGAAGATGTCTGGCAGATCGTTTCGTCTGCTCTCGACAATTATAGCGTGCGGCGCCTGGGGCTGCGTGAGCATGATGATGTCGTCTTCACTGAAATCGGCGAGGCGTTGCGTCTCATCATCTCTGCACGCTGGATGCCTGTCCCGGTTGTATCGGGACATCTTGGAGCGTCCATTTACACGGATCGGGTAATCTGCGGCAAACGTGGCTTCGAAGTTCGTTCTCTGGATCGGAGCTATGTCGGTGGCATTTTTTCGTTCCGTGAATATCCGGCCAAGACCAGGCCCGGAATGTTGAATGCCCTGCTCAGTGTGGGTTTTCCCCTCGTGGTAAGTCAGTCCTTTGGCTTTCTGACACGCTCACAGGCTGATGAAAAGCTGACGCTGAAGGGTAATCAGATGGTAAGCGCAGGTGACAAGGCGACCAGCCAGATCGACCAGCTCACGGATGCCGTAGATAAGCTCATATCGAATGAATTTGTCTTCGGATCGCATCATCTTTCATTGGCAGTTTATGCTGATACCCTTGCGCAGCTAGGCGATAATGCTGCTCGTGCGCGGGCACGGCTGACCGATGCCGGTGCAGTAGTCGTACAGGAAGGTATCGGCCTAGAGGCCGCATTCTGGTCACAGTTGCCCGGAAATTGGGAGTACCGCACCCGTCCCGGCGCTATCAACAGCAATAATTTTGCCTGCTTTTCGACCTTTGACAATTTTCCGGCAGGAGCACGCGAAGGCCATTGGGGCACGGCAATCGCCCGTTTTCGGACGGATGGTGCGACGTCTTACGATTATGTGCCTCACGTCAAGGATGTGGGCATGACGGCGATCTTTGGCCCGATCGGCTCGGGCAAGACGACCCTGCTGACATTCATTATGGCGATGATGGAACAGGCGCTCTCTGAGGTGAACGGTGCCGTCGTATTCTTCGACAAGGATCGGGGAGGGCAGCTTCTGGTCCTTGCTACTGGTGGCACGTATCTTGTTCTCAAGCGTGGTGTTTCCTGCGGCCTTGCGCCGTTGCGTGGCCTGACGAACACGCCCGAGGATCGGGAGTTTCTGCGGCAGTGGCTCACCGGGCTGATTGAGAGTGACGGCAAGGACACGGTCTCGTCAGAAGATGCAAAGCGACTGCAACGGGGGATCGAACGGCAGATGTCCTATCCCGTCGAAATGCGCTCACTTGCTGGATTGCGCCAGTTCTTGATGCACGGGCCAGAAGAGGGAGCTGGTGCCAGGTTGGAACGCTGGTGCAGAGGCGGCGCATTGGGATGGCTGTTCGACGGCGAAACCGATGAAGTGGATCTGTCGAGTGCCATAACAGGCTTCGATCTGACGGCTTTTCTCGATCATGACGAAATATGCGCCCCGACGGCTGCGTATCTGCTCTATCGGATCGAGAAGGTGGTTGACGGCCGACGTTTTCTTATGAGCTGCGATGAATTTAGGGCCTATCTTTTGGACCCGAAATTTGCCGCTGTAATCGACAAGTTCCTGCTGACCGTTCGTAAAAACAACGGGATGCTGATTTTGGCGACACAACAGCCGGAGCACGTTCTGGAATCAAAGCTGGGTTCGTCGCTCGTTGCGCAGTGCATGACAAAGATTCTCTACCCGTCTCCCACGGCTGACCGGCACGCCTACATCACGGGACTAAGCTGCACCGAGGGCGAGTATCGTGCTGTACGGGAAGGGATGGTGGGTGATCCCAAACGGTTTCTCATGAAGCGGGAAAACGGCAGCGTCATTTGTGAATTCGATCTGTCCTCCATGCCGGAATACATCGCGGTACTGTCCGGCCGCGCCAATCGAGCGAATTTTGCCGAACGGTTGAGGGCAGAATACGGGGCCGATCCGAGCCAGTGGCTCGACCATTTCATGGCCCGTTACCACGAAGCGAAAGACTGAGGCGAGGGAGGGCACGATGAAGGCATATAGTCTGGTTGCAGTGGTATGGTTTTCTCTCATTGGAGCGGATGCCGCCCATGCGCAGGTAGCTGTATTTGATAATGCAAGCATTGCGCAAAGCGTCACCAATACCACAAATGAAATCAATCAGATGATGGACGAGCTGAAGCAGCTACAAGCGCAATATCAGCTCCTTCAGAACATTCCGAATGTTGCAACGGGGATGCTGACGACTTTCAACAGCGCCAATCTGCAAAATCCTCTGCCGACAGTTACACAAGCAACCGGTCAGATCACGGGAGCAACCAATACACTGAATAGCTATGGTCAGTCATTTATGAGCCTGAACAGGTATTCAGCTACGGGAACAGATCCAGTTGCGCAGTCATATCAGCAGAGAGAAACTTCTTTAGCAAACATTCAAGGTATAGCAGCGCAGAACCTTGATTCTATTAACCAGCGCCTCGCTTCGCTTGATGAAATGAAGCAGGAACTGTCGAACGCAAAGGATATTACGCAGGTCAGCACGATTAACGGTCGGATAGCCGTCGAGAATCAGGCCATCCAGGCACAGGCGGCTGCGGCCCAAAATCTTCAGACTCTCTCTATGGCGCAGATCCGAAATCAGGAATTGCAGGAGCAAGAGGCGGCGCGGAAGGACGACGAAGCGACCGCTGCTTATTTCCCTGCGGCCATCCAGTGAAGGGATATGCTGTGAACGGTTACAAGACCCTTGTTGTGGCATCTTTGGGCGTGCTTGCGAGTGGTGTGGCTTCTGCTCACCCGTTACCCAATGCCGCGGAGCATACAGTGGAATGGTATTCATCGCACGCGGCCGAACGGCGTCAGGTAAACCGTGAGTGCATGAACGACCGGACGTATGAGAATTATCCGGATTGTAGGAATGCCGTTGCGGCTGAGACAGGTGCCGAAGCCCCGGCCCAGCCAGCAACGGACGACATGACGCAGCCGGGTTATTACGTGGACAAGCGGCAGCGTGACATCGTGCTGGCTTTGTGCGGGGTGAACCATCCTCCCCCGGCCGCCGTATGTAGCGCAGCAAGAAACGCAGCCTCGGCAGCCAACAAAAAGGGAAGCGGTCGGCAATAGACGTGAACTTAAAGACGGTGCGCCGTTGACGCGGGGTAAAGACTATGACGACGCCATTTGAAGACTTCGACACAAGCCTACGGACAGCTTTTTCGACCGGGACATCGAATGTCATCAGCCAAGGACTGTCTGCTGTGGCGTCCCCGTTCACGGCGTTGATTGTTCTGTGGGTGATTGTCCAGGGCGTACTCGTCATGCGTGGTGATCTGGATGCCAGACGCGGCATATCAAGGATTATTCGGGTGACGCTAGTTTCCGCATTCATCTTGGAAGCTGGCATATACAACGGTTACGTCGTGAATCTTTTCCAGACTGTGCTTCCGACTTGGGCTGCGAGTTCGGTATCCAGCTCTACGGCTTCGACACCTAAATTGCTGGACGACATCTGGAACAGCCTCGTCAATTATTCGGCAACAATAGATAAGCAACTTCATTGGTTTCAGGTTGTCGATCTGATTGAGCTGGCAATGATAGCGATCGCAGATGGTGCGATGCTGACAATAGCTTTTGCCATCTACATCTGCTCAAGCCTCATGACTGCGGTGATTCTGTCTCTCGGTCCATTCGTCATTGCAGGTTTCCTATTCGATGCGACAAGAAATATTTCCGAACGATGGATAGGAAAGCTGGTGGGCCTCGCTCTCCTGTCATTGCTTGTTGATGTTACGATGATAATCGTGGCGACAGGCATACGGACTTATATGTTGGCCTGTAATCTTAATGCAGTTTCTGCTGCGGGAACGCCGGGTATTGCCATTCAGATTATGGAACAGACGGCGATGTTTATTGCCGTATCGACCTTTATTCTTATTTCGTTGCCGGCTGCTGCTGCTTTTATCGGCGGGGGAGTATCGCTCAATCCTGCTGGGGCAATCCTGAATACAATCATTGGCGGCGCAACGGGTGGTGTTGGGACTGTCGCAAAGGCAGGGGCCAACATCGGCAGGAAGTCTTCTAATAAATAACTAAGTTAAGTTTTAACATTACTAGGGGAGTAAGACGGATGGCAAAGATCCGTATAAGTATTTCTGTACTCATGCTCTCTGTTTTATCGGCGTGCGCAAGTCACGATCCGGTCCCAAAATGCAAAGGACCGACATTTGCTCTGAACTCGGGGCACTGGAAACCGACAGAAGCGGACCTCAAAAAGCCAAAGGAGATTGGGCATAAATGACAGATCAGAAATTTGTCCCGCCCGTTCCGAAGGAAAAGATGGCGGAATATTATGAGCAGGTCGAGAATTTCCAGAAGTCGCGAGCGCGCGCGGTCGTCAAGATCAATAAGTACCTGACGATCGGCTTAGGAATTTCATTGCTGGCTAACGTCGGCTTGGCCTGGTCGGTTGCTTCGCTGTTGCCGTTGGAAAAGCTGGTGCCCATGCCGTTGTGGGTTCGCCCGGACGGAACGGTTGATAGCGAGATCTCCATGTCACGCTTGCCGAAGACAATGGACGAAGCAGTCGTCAATGCAGCGGTGTGGCAATATGTTCGGCTGCGCGAGGGCTATACATATGCCACGGCGCGCTATGCCTATGACACGGTTTCTCTCATGAGCAACGAACAAGTCAGAGAGCAATATCAGTCGTGGTTTAATTTCCCCAACCCCAAGAGCCCACAGGTAACGGTTGGAAAAAGGGGCCAGATCGACGCCGAACGTCTGTCTCTCGCTCCCATTGGCAATAACGTCATTCAGGTGCGCTTCCGGCGCATTGTGTCGATGGAGGGAGCGCGCCCACAGACGACGACCTGGACCGCGACTGTGCAGATTCAGAGGGTCACGGATCTTCCGGCCAGTGCCCGCTTGGCAAATCCGGGCGGTGTGATCGTCACGTCCTATCAGTCGTCGGAGGATGGGGTATGATTCAGCGTCTCGCAGTTGCTGCCTTCCTTGCAGCGACCTCTCTTTCGGTCGTGCCCGCATTTGCAGAGCAAGACCCTCTACCCAGCCGTCATGACACGCGAATGCGGTACGTGCCTTATGTAGCGGATCAGGTTGTTCATCTTTCGACTGCCGTGGGGGCGACACTGGTGGTTGGTTTCAGTCCTCATGAAACCGTCGATCGCGTCGCAGTGAGTGACAGCATACATCTGAAGGCAGCCCCGGCAGGGAACTATCTTTTCTTCAAAGCGACACAGGGGCTTGGCCTTCAGCCTGTTATCGTGTTGACACGAAACGATACCGGTGCCGAGCGGCGATACGTCTTTGAAGTGACGACAGTTGCAAGTGCGTCGCTCGCGAATGCGACGGACGGCGTTTACTACAGCGTGCAGTTCACTTATCCCGCTGATGAAGCCGCAGCGCGTCGTGCAGCCGTCCTGGCCCGGCAGCAACAGGAGCGGGCTCAGGCCGAGGCACGAGCAAAAGAGTTGGAACTTCAGCTCGCGCATGAAAGGATGGAACGGGAAACAAAAGACCCGAATTTCGGTCCCAAGAATTGGAAATACATTGCTCAGGGTGATCGTTCTATTCTTCCTATCGAAGTATGGGACAATGGAAACATCACTGTTTTCCGGTTTCCGGGGAATGTGCGTCTTCCCTCGCTTTTCACGATCAATCCGGACGGCAAAGAAGCGACTGCCAATTATAGCGTGAAGAACGATCCGGCTGGGTGGGGAACACTGATGATTGCCGATCATCTCGCCCCAGCATGGCGTCTGCGAGATGGAAACACCGTCTTGTGCGTCTTCAACAAGGCATTTGATCCGGTTGGTCGTAACCCAGGCACAAATACCATCAGCCCGAACGTGGTCCGCACGCTGAAGGAGGCCGCCCAATGAGCGACGAACAAAACAACAATAGTGGAATTAACGACGGCGGCTCTCTCGTATCAAACAACAATCGACGCGAACTAAACGCATGGCAAAAGGTTGGCATTTTCATACTCGTTGTCGTAGTTGCGCTGGGTTTTATTTGGCTTCGTGCTCTCGATAGAGCGAAGAAAACAGAGGAACAGAATAATCAGCCTGTCGTAGCGGCTGGGACGCACATGCGCAGCGCACCGCTGACACCGCCACCTGCTCTTACAGACCAAAATCTGCCAATGCCGCAGCAAGCTCCGCAGCGGTTTTTTATGCCTGCGCAAGCAACGCATCACGAGGTAACGCCGGCAGAAAGCCCGATTTTTGCCGCGTCAGGAGGCTCGGGGGGAAGCTCTGCACCTCAGCCCGCGTCTGCGCAGGAATCTCCCAAGACGGTGACGGTCAATGGAGCACAGCCCCCGGCCGGACAAGATCCGCAGGGGGATAGGTCACTGGCCGTTCGGCTAAAGCCGACAGTGTTGGAGGAAGCGCGCGCGCGGTTGCTTCCGCACCCGGACTTTCTGGTTACGAAGGGGACAATTATCCCGTGCATTCTTCAGACCAAGCTAAACACTCAACTCGCCGGATACGCGAAATGTGTGATTCCCCTAGATGTGCGGAGCACAACGGGGAATGTGGTTCTCATGGACAAGGGGACGATTGTCACCGGTGAGATGCAGCACGGTTTAATGCGCGGTGAAGACCGGGCATTCGTGATTTGGGATCGGGCAGAGACACCGGAACACGGCATCATTGATCTTGCATCACCCGCGACGGGTGAGCTGGGCGAGAGCGGTGTTAAAGTGACGGTGAACAATCACTGGTGGTCGCGCTTTGGCAGCGCCATTCTTCTAAGCGTGATTCAGGGTGGTCTCGATGCCGGGGTCGAGCTGGCATCCCGGGTTGGTAGCAACAATAGCGGTGCATACTTCAATTCATTCCAGTCAAACGGGCAGACAGTCGCGAATACGGCGTTGCAAGCGGACATCAATATTCAACCAACTGGAGAAAAAGCACAGGGAAAGACGGTCGCTATTTTTGTCGCGCGCGATCTTGATTTCTCGGACATCTATGACCTGAAGCCAACGGTAGGTAGCAATGCTCAATGAAGCAGCGGTACAGCTCCGTTTCCTGATGCAGCCCCTTGCGGGCTGGCTCGAAGACCCGGCGACGGAAGAGATCTGCGTTAATAAGCCCGGAGAGGTTTTTGTTCGGCAGAGGGGTGTGTTTACACAACACGCTCTTCCCTTGAGCTATACGGATCTGGAAGACATCGCGATCCTGGCAGGAGCTTTGCGCAAACAGGACGTGGGTGAACGGCATCCTCTGTGCTCTACCGAGTTGCCAAACGGGGAGCGTCTGCAAGTGTGTTTGCCGCCAGCCGTACCCGCGGGGACGGTGAGCCTGACGATCCGGCGGCCAGGGGGGAGTGTGGCTGCCCTCAGTTCCGTGACAAAGCGGTACAACATTGCGCGTTGGAACCGCTGGGATAAACGGACAGAGGCCGAAGAGAAACGGCACGAAGAGGTTCTGCGGTATTACGATGAAGGCAATTTCGAAGCCTTCCTCGCTGCGTGTGTACGGAACCGTATGACCATGCTGCTGTGCGGGGCGACGGGCTCTGGAAAGACCACGATGGGCCGAACGCTGATTTCGGCCATTCCGCTGCATGAGCGGCTGATAACGATCGAAGACACGTTAGAGCTTGTTATTCCGCACCCCAACCATGTGCGGTTGCTCTATTCAAAGTCGGGAACAGGAATCAGCTCGGTCAGTGCGGAAGACCTTTTGCACGCAAGTCTGCGCATGAGACCGGATCGGATCTTGCCGGCGGAGCTTCGCGACGACGCCGCATGGACATATCTCAATGAGGTCGTATCGGGGCATCCCGGTTCGATTTCTACCATTCATGGCGCAAATCCGGTTCAGGCGTTCAAGAAGCTCTTCTCGCTTATCAAGGGCTCGCCCCAGGGGGCGGCGCTAGAAGACAAAACTCTTGTGGACATGCTCTCCGCCGCGATTGACGTAATCGTGCCCTTCGAGACGACAGGCGAGATCTATTCCATCGGCGAAGTGTGGCTGGCAGCGGATGCGCGCCGTAGAGGCGAGACAGCAGCAGATCTTCTGACGAAATACTGAAAGGAAGCGCACGATGGCGTCAGAAAACAAGTCGATCGTCTTGATCGCCCGGATTATCCTCGGAATTCTGATGGTATTTGTGTCTTGGACCGTTGTCGCGTCTTTTGTTTTTCTGAAGGGAACGGGTTTATCGGGCTCGTTCGAGCATCCTTTCTATCAATGGTGGCTCTATTTTCTGTATGGCCGGGATAATCCGATCGTAGTGCAATGGCTCAAGATCGGCGCGGGGGCAGGCGGTGTTGTGGTTGCGCTGGTAATGCTGGCGGTGATCTTCCGGCGTGGTGCAATCGGCCCTTCTCTGCGCCCGTCCATATTCAGTCGAAGGCAACGGCCTATCCGTGGCGTGACAGAGAATCATGGCTATGCGGACTGGATGACAATGAAGCAGGCCAGGCAGCTCTTTCCACGTCCTTCCGCTGAATATGGAGGTGTCGTTGTAGGCGAAGCCTATCGCGTGGACGAAGACCGGCATGCAAGGGTGCCCTTTCATCCTAAAGAGCCGAAAACATGGGGACAGGGCGGCCGTGCGCCATTGCTCATAGATCCCTGTGAGACAGGATCGACCCACAGTCTGGTTTTTGCCGGACCGGGATCGTTCAAGTCCACGTCGGCCGTCACCACGCTGACCACATGGACGGGCTCTGCCGTGGTGCTTGATCCGAGTACAGAATTGGGGCCGATGCTTCGACCGTTCCGCGAAACGCTGGGTCATCAGGTCTACGAGCTGCGGCTCGGTGGAGATGTTGGCTTTAATGTCTTGGACTGGATCGACATTCGTTCGCCCGAAGCAATCACGAATATACAGGACGTGGTGTCATGGATATGCCGGGAGAGTGGTGCCAAAAAAGACGCCAATAACGAGTTTTTTGACCGGCAGGGCCGCAATCTCGTGACGTGTTTATTGGCGCACATGATGTTTGATCCGGACCTTCCAGCCGAGGAAAAGACCTTGCGGACGCTGAGAAGCGGGGTCTGCACGCCGCAAGAAGAAATGCGGAATCTGCTGAACACGATCCATGCGAGCAGTCCGTGCGCCTATGCGAGCCAGACGGCCGGCGCGCTCAAGGGACTGGTCGATGAGACGTTTTCCGGGGTGTATGGCAATGCCGATGACAAGACAGCCTGGCTCAGTAATCCTGCGTTTGCGGACCTGGTGTCCGGAGACAGTTTTCGCTCGTCAGATCTGGTCGATGGCAAGATGGATGTTTTCGTACAGTTGCCATTGCGGGCTTTGGAAAACACACCCGAAATTGGTCGCACGATTATAGGGGCGTTACTGAATGCCGTTTATGAAGCTGATGGCAATATTCGGAATCGTGTCCTCTTCCTTCTGGACGAAGTCGCACGTCTCGGTCCTATGCGGATCATGGCAACAGCACGGGATGCCGGGCGCAAATACGGTATTACCCTGAGATTGCTCTATCAGTCGGTCGGACAACTCGAAGAACAATGGGGCCGTGAGGGAAAGCGAGCATGGTACGAGGCGGCCGCACATCGGACATATGTTGCGATCTCCGATCTCGATACCGCGAAAGAGCTGGAAGAAACCTTCGGTCAGTATGGTGTCATGGCGACATCCGTGGGCAGCAATACCGGCACGTCGGGGAAAGGCTGGGAAGCGAGCAACCGTTCGCGCGGGGCGAACACGAGCTATCACGAAATCAGCCGCCCGCTGATCCGACGGGAAGAACTGCTGAACGATGTCCGGGTAGATGAAGCGTTTGTGGTGGTGCGTGGTGGTCGTCCGTTGCGTTGCGGGATGCCTATCTATTTTCGACGGCCTGAAATCAGAGAAAAAATAGCGGCCAATCGGTTCAATAAGATCTCGGCCTGAGTGTCAGGGGGACATGAGCAATGTCGGAAACGAACAATGAGAAGCGTCGGGATAAGGCGCGTCAGCAGGGAAGCCAGAAGACGGCCGGTATTGCCGAGGCGCAGAAAGCGGCATCGCGTGAGAATGTCGCTGATCGCTACTGGAAGCAAACAAGCGAAAAGGGACAGACCCCTGGACAGCGGGCGGAGAGCAACAAGCCACGTGCAAAGCCCAAAAGCAGTCCGTAACTAGGAGGCTGACATGCCTGAAGCGGGCTGGCTGTACGTTCTCGAAATTCCGGCATTACCTGGGGTAGTGAAGATCGGGCGCACGTCCAGAGATCCGACGTTACGATGCCGCGGGGTGGGCGGCGCGGATTGCCCCTTTGAGCTGGTTGTCGCGTGGAAGAAACCTGTGCCTGATGCGCAAGCGGCCGAAAAGCAGGCGCATCGGATGCTGGTTGCCAAGCGGCTGCGACGTGCAGACCGGGTGCTTGGTCATGTGGCTTTTGCCCGGTCCCGCGAGTTTTATCGGGCGAATGTCCAGGACGTCACGTCGGTCCTTGAGGTCATTGTTGCTTCTCGCGTGCGCGCGCGATCTTTGCTGCTGGCGGCAGCTCGCCCAGGTCGGTGTCAGCCCTTTCGATCAGGATGGAAAGGGCGACGCAAACTGGCAAGGCATTATCGGCCGACTGGCCGGGCGGCCGGGTTTAATGCGCTCATGGTTCCTATGATGCTTCTTGCTGTCATTATGGCGGTGCGTCCGGATGTGAACTGGCTACCGTGGCCTATAGCGGCTTCGCTCGAATGGCTGGAATCGCTGAGTATGATGCTTTGGTAAAGACAGTGATGGGCGATCAAAAAAAGCCATACAGTAACAGTAGGGCTGTTGATCGGCGGCTTAGGAAGATAAGCGAGGTGTCTGATCTGAGCAGCAAAATTGAGAAAATCGACGGTCATGATCTCCGTTTGCTTGATAGGATACCTTGACTTGTATCCATATATCTGAAAAGCCAGATATATGGATACAAACTCTGCCATTGCCGCACTTAGCGCCCTGTCACAGTCCACGCGGCTGGATATCTTCCGCCTGCTTGTGCGCCATGAGCCGGACGGGCTGCCCGCCGGGGACGTCGCACGCCATCTTGATATGCCGCAGAACACGATCTCGGCCCACCTCGCCACCCTAGCCCGCGCCGGCCTGCTGACCTCGCAACGCCATAGCCGGCTGATCGTCTATCGCGCCTGTCTTTCTCGCCTGCACGACCTGATGCTTTTCCTCGTCAGGGACTGCTGTGCAGGCAGCCCCGAACTCTGCGCGCCCCTGGTCGCAACCCTGTCCTCCTGCTGTCCCTCCCCGGAAGCCCGATCATGACCATCACGATCTACCACAACCCGGCCTGCGGCACGTCGCGCAATGTGCTGGCACTGATCCGCAACAGCGGCGAGGAGCCCCGGATCATCGAATATCTGAAAACCCCGCCCAGCCGTGCGGAACTGGTCAGTCTGATCGCCCGTATGGGCGTTCCGGTGCGCTCGATCCTGCGGGAAAAGGGTACGCCCTTTCACGAACTCGGCCTCAATAATCCGGCCCGGAGCGATGATGCGCTGATCGACGCCATGATCGCGCATCCGATCCTGATGAACCGGCCCATCGTCGTCACCCCGCTGGGTGCGGCACTCTGCCGTCCGTCTGAGGCGGTTCTGGACATCCTGCCCAACCCGCAGAGAGGCGCTTTCGTCAAAGAGGACGGCGAGAAGATCGTCGATGAATCCGGAAAGCGGATCTCCTGATGCTGGCGCTTCTGATTTTCGTTGTCACGCTGGTTTTTGTCATCTGGCAGCCTCGGGGGCTGGGCATCGGCTGGAGCGCAATGGCAGGTGCCGCCGTGGCCCTGGTGGCTGGAGTAATTCACTGGCACGACATTCCTGTCGTCTGGCACATCGTCTGGGACGCGACCTTCACCTTTATCGCGCTGATCGTCATCTCGCTGTTGCTGGACGAGGCCGGGTTCTTCCATTGGGCCGCCCTGCACGTGGTGCGCTGGGGCAAAGGGCGAGGCCGGACGCTATTCCCGCTGATCGTGGTCTTGGGAGCAGCCATTGCGGCTGTGTTCGCCAATGACGGCGCGGCCCTGCTGCTGACGCCCATCGTCATCGCCATCCTCACGCAGCTTCGCCTCAGTCCTGCTGCGGCGCTGGCCTTTATTATCGCCACTGGCTTCGTCGCGGATACCACCAGCCTGCCGCTGGTCATCTCCAATCTGGTGAACATCGTCAGCGCCAATTTCTTTGGTATTGCGTTCGATCGCTATGCTGCGGTCATGGTGCCGGTCGATCTGGTCGCACTTGGTGCAACGCTGGCGGTCCTGTGGCTGTGGTATCGGCGGCAGGTGCCTGCGACCTATCCCGTCGCCGAACTGCCCGCACCTGCCACGGCCATTCGTGACCCTCATGTATTCCGGGCGGCATTTCCACTGCTGGCCCTGGTTCTGGCGGCCTATTTCCTGACGGCGCCGTTTCATATCCCGGTCTGTGTCGTGGCCTGCCTGGCCGCCGGAATCCTGTTGCTCGTCGCCGGATATGGTCGGGTCATCCCTGTTCGCAAGGTGCTGCGGGGCGCCCCGTGGCAGATCGTGATCTTCTCCCTGGGCATGTATCTGGTGGTCTACGGGCTGCGCAATGCTGGGCTGACTGACTACCTTGCGACCGCACTGGTCTGGCTCGGTCATCAAGGGACGTTCACGGCCACCATCGGCACCGGCTTTCTAGCGGCTGTTCTGTCGTCCATCATGAACAATATGCCGAGTGTGCTGGTCGGGGCGCTGGCGATCCAACAGGCTCACGACATCACGCCACTGACACGCGACCTGATGATCTATGCCAACGTCATCGGCTGCGACCTCGGGCCGAAATTCACGCCGATTGGTAGTCTCGCAACACTGCTGTGGCTGCATGTGCTGGCATCCAAGAACCATCGGGTCACATGGGGGCAGTATATGAAGGTCGGACTGGCGATTACGCCGCCCGTCCTGCTGGCAACACTCGCGGCGCTGGCCCTATGGCTGCCCCGGATCAGTCACCCGTAATACACGACAGGACCGATATATATGACCGAACCTGAGCTGCCAGCCTTGCATCCGGAGTATCTCGAACGGGTCGATCTCGCGCGGCTGGAACCGCAACCGCGTGTGGACCATCCGCCGCGTATCCTGCTGCTCTACGGCTCTTTGCGTCCCCGATCCTTCAGTCGGTTGCTGGTGCTTGAGGCGGAACGCATCCTGAAGGTGCTGGGGGCCGAGACACGGGTGTTCGACCCGACCGGCCTACCGATAGCGGATTCCGTGCCTGCCACGCATCCGAAAGTGCAAGAACTGCGGGAACTGTCGATCTGGTCGGAAGGCCAGGTCTGGTGCAGCCCCGAACGGCACGGCAACATAACCGCTGTGTTCAAAAACCAGATCGACTGGTTGCCATTGTCCGAAGGCTCGATCCGTCCGACGCAGGGCCGCACGCTGGCGGTCATGCAGGTCTCAGGCGGATCGCAAAGCTTCAATTCCGTCAATGCCCTGCGGGTTCTGGGCCGGTGGATGCGGATGTTCACCATCCCCAACCAGTCCAGTGTGCCGATGGCCTATACGCAGTTCGGTGACGATGACCGCATGAAGCCGTCCCACCTCTATGACCGGATGGTAGATGTCATGGAGGAACTGATGAAGTTCACATGGCTGCTGCGCGATCGCGCCGACTACCTCGTGGACCGCTATAGCGAACGGAAGACGGAATTCCGTCTCCCGGAAAGCCTGTGATACAGTCGATGGTAGAGCAGTTTGATGTCGTGATGTCCGTTTTACGGAAAGCCGACATGCAGTCACCCCATTATATGGATATTATCAGTGATGTAAATGCTCGGTTTAAAATTATAAAAAACATACACCATCGTTACTTTATAATTAATTGTTAATAAAAAAATTAAATATTAAATGGAAATAACGTAAAAATATTAGTTAATAAAACTAATATTAATCAAATGGTGACAGTGCTTCAATAATTCTGCAATCAGAAATACTGCCCCCACAGCATGATTCTATCATCGTAGAAAGTTCATGGCGTAATGCGATGAGATCCGCAATTTTGCGCTCAATTTCTGCCATATGGTCACGAGCAATTCTATCAACTGTCTTACAATCCTGGGTTCCCTGATCTGTTAGGGATAATAGAGCTCTTACCTGATCTAATGAAAAACCCAGATCACGGGATCGACGAATAAAAGACAGTCTCGCGAGTGCCTCATCATCATAAGTGCGATAATTGCCATCGGTCCGCTGTGGCGGAGCCAGCAGTCCGATCCGTTCATAATAGCGGATCGTCTCGACTTTGGTATTCGTTGCCTTTCCCAAGGCGCCAATCGATCGCATTCCCTGCCTCTTGACCCTGTAGTTGCTACAGGGAGCATACATTAAAACAGATGATTCGTCAGGGAGGCGCTGGATGGCAGGAGGATGCTGTGGTGGATGCACAGATACGCCGCTACCAATCAATAAATCATGGCGGAGAGCGCTCCTGATCGCGCTTTTTCTCAATGCCAGCATGTTTGCCGTTGAAGCAGGGGCTGGCGTGTCGGTTGGATCTGCATCCTTACAGGCGGACGCGATTGATTTCCTTGGCGACAGCGCCAACTACGCAATAAGCCTCAGTGTTGCCGGAATGGCATTGCGATGGCGAGCTGGCGCGGCCTTTCTGAAAGGCCTGACCCTGTTCGTGGCTGGGATATGGGTAATGGCCAATGCTGGGTGGATGGTAATGAACAGCAACCATCCGCCTCACCCAGACGCAATGGGCGGCATTGGTCTGCTTGCCCTCGCGGTCAATCTGGCCTGTGCCCTCATATTATGGACACACCGGAAAGGTGATGCCAACCGCCGTTCCGTATGGATCTGCTCTCGTAATGATGCGATCGGAAATGTTGCCGTTGTGCTGGCAGCTCTGGGCGTGTTTGGCACTCGTTCTGCGTGGCCGGATATTGCGGTAGCTGCCATCCTTGCGATGCTTGGTATTAGTGGAGGTGTGCAGATTATGCGACAATCGAGAGTAGAACTAACAGATAACAAATCAGATATATCACGACATATTAATGTATAAATCATATAATACTCTAGAATATATTAAGCAGGTAAGGAGACGCACACGCTATAATGCGGCATTCATTCTCCTGATTTTTCCCCTGCTCTGTGGCTGCACAAATAGTGGTCACTCAAATATTTCGCCGGAATCAGATGTCCAGAAATTTTCCAGCCGTCAATTTACGGATGCCGGATTGCAAGAATTCATTACAAAAGTTCTCGGACCAAACGTATCGAGTCAGGAAAACGCATGGGGCATCACTCGCCTGACGCTTGCTACCTTGTATTTTCATCCCGATATCCTTGTAGCTAAAGCTGAACTGGAAACGGCTCGCGCTGGAATCAAGACAGCCGGTCAACTGCCCAATCCCAGTTTCACGGTGCTGGGTGGCCCATCGGCTCATTACGTCGGCTACGGCGCGTCAATACTGATCGAATTTTTCGGCAGGCGTTATCACCGTATCAAAGAAGCCAGATATCGGGCTGCGGTCGCGCAATGGGAAGTCATCAATACTGCATGGAAACTACGCAGCGACACGCGGTCTGCTCTTCTCGGCGTCTGGGCTGTATCCGGGCGCCTCAAGCTTGTGGAAGAGACTGCGGCAGCTAAACGCGAACTCTTTACCCTGGAACAGGCACGTTTTGATCAGGGGCGAGCATCCGCTTTCGAAATATCGCAGGTACGGACGGAAATGATCCATGCCGAGTTGTCTGTCAGTGATCTGCGGCGCGAGTATGCCGTCCGTAAGGCAGCTCTGGCTGGAGCAATCGGGGTTCCTGCCGAAGCACTTGATTCCATTGCTCTTGATACAAAAGCATTTGATGTCTGTCCCGACCTCATAGAATACCGCGATTCACAGGACATGAGATACCAAGCCGTAATGCAACGCGCGGATCTGCGGGAACTTCTTGCGTCTTATGACGCCGCCCGACAGGCTCTACGGGTCGAAGTTTCTCGACGCTATCCCGACGTCACCATCAGTCCCGCCTATAACTGGGATATTTCAAATCGCTTTGAGGTAAATCCCTCTCTGCAAATTCCGATTTTCAATCAGAACGAAGGCCCCATAGCTGAAGCTGTTGGGCAGGAGCATGAGGCGGCGGCTCGTCTCCGGCGTGCAGAGAACACGGTGTTTAAGTCCATCTCGCAGGCTACGGCCAATTACCGCGGCACGACATCAATTCTGCTACAGGCGGAAGAACTTGCCAAAACCGTACGGGTAAGGCTGAACCAGATGCAGCACCGCCTTCAGTCAGGTGCAATCGACCGACCAACGATGGTTATGACTCATATAGAGCAGATTCAAGCGGAGACCGCTCTTCTTGAAGCAGAAATTCAGCAACGGCAAGCCATAGGTCAGATCGAAGATGGCATGCAGCAGCCCATTTTTGATCACACCAATGCCGCGCAGGCTTCCGGCCTACTTGAAAATAACCAAAGGAACTCACCATGAAAGCGAGGGCCTTCTGGCTGCCTCTTGCAGGTCTTTCGGTCTTCCTAGTTCTAAACGGGACAGACATTGCCATTGCAGATGATGATGATCAACCAGTTTCGGTTCTTGGTGCAGAGGCGACCGTGACGGTCTCCCCGGAAGCAGTTACGAAGAGCGGCATTGCTTCTGCACGACCCAGCATCGTGCCTTGGAGAAAGCTGGTTCCCGCCTATGGTTACGTTCTGAACGCAACACAACTTATCACTCTTGTTAGTAATTATGCTGACATGAAAGCGCGGCTGGAGAGCATGCAGGCACAGCAGACGCTTGCCCGTGCGAAACTCGATCGTGACAAAGGACTGTATCGCGATCGGCAGAATATCTCTCAGGAACAATTCCAGGAGACAACAGCTAGATTTCAGTCCAATTCAGCTATGGTAAAAGCAGAACAGGTCCGGGTGAATAACGCACTTAATATTATCAGACAGCAATTTGGTTCGGTCATATCTGACGCTACCGAAAAAAATACAATTTTCATTACACAGTTACTTCAACAACAAGTGGTCTTGGTCAAGGTGACCCTTCCACCAGATACGGATCTACCAACCCCACCAAGTCAGGCGGATGTGACCGATTATGGAAACACGGGTGGACACGGGACAATGCTCCACTATTTGTCTCCTGTAACCATGACCGATCCTGCTATTCAGGGGCGTAGCTTTTTCTATTTTGCGTCGGCTGAAAGTCAGCTTGTCGCGGGCATGAATGTTTCCGTTCTCCTGCCTACCGAAGAGGAACGTCCCGGTATCCGGATACCTGCATCAGCTATTATCTGGCTGCAAGGTAAGTCGTGGATATACCGTGATAACGGACACGGAAAATTTACACGCTTACCCCTTACGACCGACGTGCCGGACCGAGAAGGTGGCTACTTGATCCAAGATACTCCAGGACAAATCACACACGAAACGCAAATCGTCATAGAGGGTACGCAATTACTTCTGTCTGAAGAATTCCGAGCTCAGCTTGAATCAGGAGACGATGACGACTGATGACGGGACGTTCTTTCAGCCTTCAGGCAGCTATTATCGGGTTTTCGATCCGCTTCCGGGGCGTGGTTATCGCAACCGCATGTCTGTTGTTCTTCTATGGCCTGTATGGCTTGAGACATGCCAGCTATGATGTGTTTCCGGAATTCATTCCGCCACGGGTCACGATCCAGACCGAAGCCGCTGGTTTTACGCCGGAACAGGTCGAAACATTGGTTAGTCGCCCAATGGAAATTGCCCTGACCGGCCTCCCGGGTATTCAGCGCGTGCAATCGACTTCGATTCAGGGACTGTCAGTCGTCAACGTCCTGTTTGCGACATCGACCGATATTTATCGAGCCCGGCAACTGGTCGGGGAACAAATGAATGTTGTTGCACAGCAATTGCCAGCCGGTGTTCATGCTCCGACTATGACGCCACTGACCTCATCCGCCGGTCTGGTACTGGTGATCGGTCTGACGTCGGAACAACAGTCCCTTATGCAGTTGCGCACGCTTGCTGACTGGTCATTAAGGCCGCGTCTGCTGGCGTTGCCTGGTGTGGCTGGAGTCAGCGTGTTTGGCGGGGAGCGTCGGTCACTCCAGATACAGGTACATCCAGACCAACTCATCTTGCATCATATCGGACTCGATGACGTCCTTGCGGCTGCCCAGGAAGCGACTGGCATACAGGGGGCCGGCTTTATTGATACCCCGAACCAAAGAGTCGTTCTTCAGTCTGACGGTCAGGCCCTGACGCCAGAAAGTCTGGCCCGCACTGTGATTGTCCGCTCTGATAATGGTGCTGTCACACTGGGCAGTATTGCCACTGTAACTGAAGCCCCTATTCCTGCCTTCGGCGCGGCCAGTATCGAGGGAAAGACAGGCATTGTAGTTAATATATGGGAACAGTACGGTGCCAATACAATGGCCGTGACCCGGGAAATCGAGGCGGCACTTACCGATTTCCGCCCGCAATTGCAGGGACAGGGGATTACATTGCATGCTGACCTGTTCCGACCCGCCAATTTCATTACGACCGCATTGGGGAATGCCACACGAGCATTGCTTCTGGGCGGTTTTCTGGTGGTTGTCGTAATCTTTCTTTTCCTTTTTGACCTGCGAACCGCTGCAATCTGTTGCGCCACCATACCTTTGGCTATTCTGATAGCCCTGTCGTTGCTGGAGACACTCGGGGTTACTTTGAATGCCATGACCTTGGGGGGCCTTGCTATTGCCATCGGCGAGGTTGTGGATGACGCCGTGATCGGGGTCGAAAATGTTACACGCCGATTGCGTGAAAACCGGCTTCTGGTCCAGCCCGCATCTACAGCGCGCGTCGTACTCGATGCGTGCGTTGAAGTCCGCAGTGCAGTGGTTTACGCGACCTTTGCTGTCATTATCGTTTTCTTGCCTGTCATCGCCCTTCCCGGACTTTCGGGACGACTGTTTGCTCCACTGGCAACAGCTTATGTTCTTGCGGTCATGGCTTCTCTTGCCGCTGCTGTAACCGTTGTACCTGCACTCTGCGCATGGCTCTTGGCGACGCCTGGAGAAATCCGGAGAGAGCCCCCCCTGGCAGGATGGACCGCCAGAGCTTATGAACGTCTTCTCGCCAGATTAATGCGCCATCCCCGATTTGTTATAGGCGGGATGATCCTGACCACCTTGATAGGGTTTGCGGCCCTTCCATTCCTTGAAAGCGATTTCATTCCCGATTTCAAGGAAGGCCACCTTATCATTCATATGACGGCAGTTCCGGGGACTTCCCTGGAACAGTCTCTGAAATTAGGCAGACAGGTTACAGAAAAACTTCGTCAGCTTCCCGAAATCCGTTCGGTTGCTCAGAGAGTCGGACGCGCCTCGCTGGATGAGGACACGTATGGACCACATACCAGCGAGTTTGAGGTTGATTTGAATCAGGTGGATGGGAAGGCTTCCCGACAGATTGATGCCCGCGTTCGCAAAGCGCTTGACGGGTTCGTTGGGGCCAGTTTTTCTGTCAGTAGTTTTTTGACGATGCGCGTAAACGAAACCCTTTCTGGTTCGTCTTCGGCTGTGGCAATCAATATTATTGGCGATGATCTGGATGTATTGGATATCCAGGCAAATAATATTGTCCGCATGTTGCATCATTTACATGGCGCAACAGATGTCCGGATAGAAGCACCTCCTGGTGTTCCGGAACTTGCTATTCGGCTACGCCCTGCTGATCTGGAGCGCTGGGGGCTTCGGTCGGCGGATGTACTCCGATCCATCCATACAGCCTGGCAGGGTGAAACCGTGGGGCAGATATACGAGCGTTCTGCGGCTTTTAATGTTATGGTTCGTCTTGATGACGCAAGTCGTAATGATGTTGCGTCTGTCGGTTCCCTGCCACTGCATACTGTTCACGGAAACTACGTACCACTCCGCGTTGTTGCAGACATATATGAGACGAACGGTCGCTATCAGGTGTCACATCTGGGAGCACAGAGAACACAGACTGTCACCGCAAATGTTACAGGACGATCAGCTCAATCTTTCGTTCAGGACGCACGCACGGCTATAGCAAAAAATATCAAACTGCCTCTTGGAACCTACGTTCAGTTTACATCCGCAGCGGAAGCTGAATCACAATCACGCAGGGAACTGTTTATAAATTCCGGGCTCGCTGCCATAGCGGTCATGATTCTGCTCTCAATAATCACACAAGGATGGCGCAATCTCGCTCTGATACTCGTCAATCTTCCCTTCGCATTTGTGGGCGGCATTCTGACAATCATTGTTTCCGGCACAACGCTAACTCTTGGGGCAACAGTCGGCTTCGTTACACTATTCGGGATTACGCTTCGGAATTCGGTGATGATGATTTCGCATTTTGAGGCTTTGGTCGAGCAGGAAGATCTCACATGGGGAGTAACAACAGCGCTCCGGGGGGCCAGAGACCGCGTCGTCCCCGTACTCATGACATCGCTCGTTACGGCGCTTGGACTGGCGCCTCTGGCTGTTGATATGAATGCGCCTGGGCGGGAAATCGAAGGACCTATGGCCGCTGTCATTCTTGGAGGGCTCATGACATCAATGATACTTAACCTGTTTGTTTTGCCTATTCTTGCTGTTAGATTTGGCAAATTTTCTAAAAATGAAACAAATGATATAGAAAATATGACAGAGTGACTCGAAATATAATATAATATTATTGAAATAGTTATGTATTGTATGTGGATATTTTATGATATGTATAAAGAAAAAATTATGTAAATCATAATTATCAGATGCAATCCTATCTTATAGATGTAAAGTGCGCCGCTTCTTTTGTTTTTCCTGCGCTTTGGCTTCGGTTTTGCGCGAGAGAATGGTTCTGACCTTCGCTTTCAAGGCTTCGGTCATCTCACGCAACCGATCCATCATACCTTTTCGGTCCTTCATGACTTCAGCCGTGTTTTTAAGGCCCTCGGCTGCCTTCTGCTCATGCCGGCGGGTTGAGAAGCGGCCTGCCAGAGTAGTGGACTTGTAACGGTTTTGTGCCGGTCAGGAAGTGCTTATGCCACTCTTGCTTCA
>NZ_BANH01000072.1 GCF_000964465.1 Gluconobacter thailandicus F149-1 = NBRC 100600
GAGCCTCAGACCATTATGATTGATGCGACCTATCTCAAAGCACATCGCACGGCTTCAAGCCTGCGGCTAAAAAAGGGGATCCAGGGCGTCTGATCGGACGGACAAAAGGTGGCATGAATACGAAGCTGCATGCGGTAGC
>NZ_BANH01000071.1 GCF_000964465.1 Gluconobacter thailandicus F149-1 = NBRC 100600
CATGCGCAGAAATGCTCACCCGTGATTTTCCAAACAGGCTCTAACAACCAGTTAGCGCAGGATTGCCTTAATAGCTTTGTGTCATACCCAGCGTTGAAAATGACGATATTTTTTTCATTTAGTATGCTCGCCAACTCTCGATAGATTTCAGGGAAAGTTCTGCAATCTTTCACATCATCAGGGCTGATTCCATGAATTCGCTCGGCGTCTGGCCATCTCGTATTATTTTTCGATGGTTTTATCCGCTCATCGAACAATACATTTCCTTTTAAATCACATATTCCAATTTCAATGATTTCATCAGAATAGGATAAGCCAGTTGTTTCAGTGTCTAATATTATAGTCTCCATAAAGTGTACTCCTTTATGGATATTATATCACATGGTTATGAGGTGATGTCTTTAATATTGCTATTCACATATTTAGTCATGACAAAAGAAGTTTGCGAACTACATTCGGATGCCAATTCTCTTTTTTATGATATGTCTTTATGCCTAACGCACTGAGTTGATCACATATTTCTCTGTAAGACAGACCTGTTGATCTCAAATCTCTGATTACTGGAATAACACGATTTCTATAAGCGATCTCGTTTTCTCGACGTGCAAGCGTAGCTTTCTCGATGTCGTCATGAGTGAAATTGTGAGATTTCTCACGTCTTCCGCCTAAACGCTTACCTGTAGCTTTAATAACTGCCAGAGCCTCTTTGGTCCTGGTGCTGATCATTTCTCTTTCTTGTTGAGCCAGTAGGGCCATGATTCCTATGGTCATGCTGTTGGCGTCCGGCATGTCGCACGCTGTAAATGGCACGTCTCCACGTTGCAGGTTCATAAGAAAGACGGCATCACGAGAAAGCCTATCAAGCTTTGCGATTAATAAAGTGGCACCATAGAGACGGCACATTTCCATAGCTTGCGTTAGAGCAGGACGATCATTTTTCTTCCCTGACTCAACTTCACGAAATTCCCTCAGCAGGATTCCGTTTTTGTTATTTACATAATTAGCAATAGTATCTTTTTGGGATTGTAGCCCCAATCCAGACTCCCCCTGCTTGTCTGTTGAAACTCTATAATATCCAATAAATCTATTCATATAATACTTCCTCTACGCCCGTAGAGGGTATTATAGCACAACATCTGCTATAATAGTTTTCAGGTCTTAAATAGACTGAAATGGAGATTGATATGAAAAATAACTTAGACGATGAAAAATATTATGACTTTGAATTAAGGACATATCTAAGAACTTTAGATTATTCTGATTATAAAAAAAATACAATGATTATGTTTGCTAATAATGATTATCATCCTGATTCTATTATTTCTATTCCATCGAATGATGAATATCAGACTATTGGTGAGTGTTGGGACAGTCTAGGCTCAGGACCCATTGATTTTTGTAGGGAATTTTGATTC
>NZ_BANH01000070.1 GCF_000964465.1 Gluconobacter thailandicus F149-1 = NBRC 100600
CCTGAATCAAAATTCCCTACAAAAATCAATGGGGCCTGAGCCTAGATATAGAACCTCTTAATTTATTGACCCAATCAGGTTCTTGCGTTTTACAAACTTATAGATGGAAATGAATCTGTAAATGAAATAAATATTTATTCTTCAATCAGAACGTATCATTAAATATGAGTAGAATTTTCAAAATTAGAAATATATCAATTATGCATGGAATATTTGAATCCATGCATAATTTCCCTGATAATTTTACTTGGCAATCCAAGCAGCTGTAATAGCTGGACTAATCAGAGTACTAATTAGCTGATTGAATTTATAAAATCTTCCCGTTTTTGCATTTGCGATCAGGATTACGTCTTTATTTTTCACAGGAATTTTTTGAGAGAGCAAATAATTTGTTGGATCCATCATATCAATTTTATAAACAACAGGCGTGCCTAGCGCGGTAGAGGTCGCCGTAAGGTGAAGCCGTTTTGCAGCCACCGGATCTTCAAAGCGAAATAGAAAAACAGCATTTGGATCAGCACGATTATCATTGGGACCACCAGCACGAGCGACAGCCTCAGCGAGCGAAAGATTAGGAGACTTGAATGGGATTTCAGCTACCGTATTACCGGTAGCGCCAAAAATCGTATACGTTCGTGGCTGATAAATAATATGAATTCTGTCACCTGGATGAGCTCTGATATCTTCATGCGGGTGAGATTCCAATGTACCTAAATCAGTACTTCCTGTCCGCTCTCCTCTTACAAGAGAGACATGAGTATCTTCAGGGGGGTAAAGCGCTCCTCCAGCGATTGCCACCAAATCAGAAAGCCTTTCCTCCGCAGTACTTAAAACAATACGACCAGGCCGATGAACCTCTCCTGAAACAATAACCGTATTGGAAATATCGTTGGAGATCCTTACCATTACCTGAGGATTTTGTGACTTACCACTTAACCGCTGCCGAATCTGTTCAGCCACGAACTGAGGAGTCAAACCTGAAACACTAAGACGACCAACAAAAGGCACAGCAATAGTACCATCGGCTTCTACCTGAGTTGGTGGAAGACTCTGATGCGTTACCCCCGCAGAGATACCGTTAGAAACTGCCCCTTCACTTGAACTTTCTGATTCTGCAGTCGCCCCTCCCCCTGGGGAGAAAAGCCCATTTCCCAACTCAAAAATTGTGATTGTGAGAAGATCTCCCGGTCCAATCCGATCATTATGAAAATATGTTGCCCCACTTTCATCAAGACTGGAAATCAGAGGAGGAACTTCAGAAGAGAGAATATCTGTTGTATCAGGAGTAATAGGAATAATCTGGTAACCCAATGGGTTCTTAGCTGGACTTTTTACTGATGCAAGAACACGACTTTCTGTCGGTGCACTTTCAGGGAGGGCACTGCATCCGGCTACCCCCACCCAAGCCATTAGAGGCAACAGGACAGACAAACGATTAACAGGGATAGACAACATCGAAAGAGCAATACGCATAGAACAAACGGCTTTCTCGGACAGGTTAGGTAGTGAAGTCAAACTGGCTATCGTGAACACCGGGAGAACTTTCAAAAAGTAAAAATCTTTTTACTGTAAAAGCCTCCTAAAGCATAAGCCTTCCAAAAAAAAAATCGAACGAAGAGTCTCATCTTTTACAGGATAAAAAGCCCGGCTAGAATCAGAGGGTATTACAAATATATATCAATAATTCCTTTCATGAATTTATAAAAAATTCCTTTATCCCTTAAGAAAACAGATGTTGCATGAGATTCAAATGGATGAGTTATCAGCGTAATGTTTTCGTAATTTCTTATATCTCTTATTTGCCACCAATCATTCCACATATAGATTTTTTCATTTTTCTTTTCTGATCTAGAAATATTTATTATTATGTTCTTCTCGCTTTTTTTTAACAAATTTGAGATATTTTTTAACTTTACCGGAGGTGACATGTGCCCGTCACCACTAAACTGGTTCCCTGTTTGGGGAGCAAAAACAATGGCCAAATCTCCTTTATTATAGTGGAAAAAATATAAAGCATTATATCCACCACTACTCTGCCCAGAGAAAATTATCTTTTTATATTTTCTTTCTATTTTTAAAATATCAAAAAATATTACCATTTTTTTTCTTGAATTATAATAACTAGATATTCCGTCCTCATACCAATTACTATTATTGTCTCTCAGAGAAAGACAATCCACACCAACAGCATTAACAAAATTATCACTTAAGAATGGTTCCCCCAATCCACCAAACCATATAATAAGAGTGTCAGATCCTTTATTATAAAATTTACACTTATCATTTGATAAGCTATTAATAATTTCTTTTAAATTGATCGTATTCAATTTCAATCCAACCTATGTATTGATTTTTATATGAATAATTTATTATATTGTATTGAAAAATTCAACCATAAGCTTTATCCACCTGGAAGGGATTGAAGAGCCGCTGAATTGAAGCGGTTACGTTCTCATTTTCCGCTCAACAGACGGGTCTTGATGGTTGCGCGCGATGACCTCCGCTTTGCACGGGAAGCAGACGAGGGTGTTGTACCCTGAAGTACTACGCGCTCGCACTGACCCTCTCAAGGATGAGGAAGCGACGCATATTACAGACGACATTGGCCAACCCCGCTTTTTATAGCGTTATAGCGGCTCGGACAATGCCACTGTCCGGATAAACAGTCCTGTATGGGCTTTCAGATCGGCAAAGACATGTTCGACGCAAGACCGGATAATGGATTTTCCAGCATTTGATCTACGGATCTGCCTTGAAATGGACTTGAGATACGGATTGTTCCTACAAACCTTTGAGACAAAGCACTACCTGTCAATGAAGACCTCATTGACTTTTGAGTGATAGGCCGTGTTAACCCAAACATCAGACGCGGCAGTGGTGCGGTCAAGCAGCTTTGCGAACATGTTTTCGATCAGGTAGCGCTTTTATACAGATGCCAGTCGTAAGACGGCTTTGATTTCCGGTTCTTCTTCGGTGGGATACAGGCGGTAATGTTCCGCTCTGCGAGAGAGCGTCTGATGCAGTTGCTGTCGTATCCCCGATCACCGATGACTTCTTCTGTTTCGTCGGGAAGATCTGCCAGAAGTATATCTGCTCCCTTGAAGTCACTGACCTGCTGTCAGATATAGACGGACCGGACGGCCCTAGGCGTCACACACGGCATGAAGCTTTGAGTTCAGGCCGCCTTTTGTCCGCCCGATATGGCGGGGAAAAGCCCCTTTTTGAGCAGAGACGCCGCCGTTCTGTGTGTCTTGAGATGTGTTGCATCGATCATCAGGCGCTTTGAACGGCCTGTCTGTTCTGTCAGGGCGACGAAGATCCGGTCAAAGACACCCAGGCGGCTCCACCGAATGAAGCGATTATACAAAGTCTTGTGCGGACCATACGCTTTCGGGGCATCTTTCCACTGAAGACCATTGCGGATCACGTAAACGATCCCGCTCAGAACACGCCGGTCATCCACGCATGGCACTCCGTGAGCCAGAGGGAAATATGGCTTGATCCGTTCCATCTGGCTCTCGGACAGCAAAAA
>NZ_BANH01000069.1 GCF_000964465.1 Gluconobacter thailandicus F149-1 = NBRC 100600
TGCGCAGAAATGCTCACCCGTGATTTTCCAAACAGGCTCTAAGGGGCCTGGTCATTCCTTATCGTAGAATGATTTTCCGCAGTGTGAGAATGCTTGACACTGTCAGTGCTCGTGTCATGGCACTGATTGTCGCGACGACACTGCCACTCGCTACCATTGCGGGACTTCTTGCGTGGCACAATTATCAGGAAAATGTGGGCAATGCGCTTTCTCGAACAGAGAAAGATGCACAGTCAGCCCTGTCTGAACTCTCCAGCGACATGGATCAGACGCACACCGTGCTGGACATGCTCGCAGAAGGAGACGTCTCTGCTGACAATGCTCTCAGAGAATTTGGCCTCGTTCAGACCATATCCCAACATCACTACTGCTCACTGGTTCTGACAGACTCACAGGGTCGCCCCTCTGTGGTTTTGCCCCCTCCAGCTTCGCAGGATCCCGCCATCTGCAAGTCGGGTGAGCTGTTACCGACTCTCTATGATGGCTCTGAACGCCCCAATATCGGCGTGGATGTCCTGAAGGGAAATCGTGGCCCTCTGATTCGCTTTGTTGTTCCCCTGATGAACCAGGGCGCAATTGGCGGCTATATTATCGCGGTCCGTACGCTCGGCTGGCAAAGGAGCCATCTGCCTATAGGAGATGGTCGGCTTCTCCTGGGCGTGAATGACAATGCCCGTCACCTTCTGCTCATGAGCGACGGATCGATCTTTTCGCTATTCCCGGATCATCCCGGTACCCCCGAATTGCCTGCTGTAGTTCACGATCGTCTCCGCGCAGATCTGGCAAGACATGCGCTGCATGATGCTTTTACGATCAAAGGCACGACATATGTTCTTCAAAACGCATACGGCCCAGTCAGCCTTCTCGTGGCAACCGAGCGTACTCACGAGGAGAACAGGGCTCTTAATATTTTCCTCATCCGGGTCGGGCTTATTGCAGGGCTACTCGCGCTTGAACTGATTGGTGTCGCCCTGGCGGCAAGAGCATTTCTGGTGGAACCCCTCGAGCGGCTTGCTCTTGCAGTTGCAGAATGGAGACGCGGCGCCTCTTTTGATCCCCGAATCAATCGTTCCATCCCGCTGGAAATCCGTCATCTTGAACGTGCATTTCTCCGAGCGACACGTCGGCTCCCGCGTCATGAACGCGAGCTGGAACAGTCTGCCCATCATCAGGACATGTTGATTCGGGAAATTCACCACCGGGTCAAAAACAACCTTCAGGTTGTCGCATCGCTGTTAAACCTGCAGGCCAGCCGCATCCGATCCCATGAAGCCCGGGAAGAATTCAGACTGGTACGCGACAGAGTAAGGGCACTCGCCACACTGCATCGCTATCTTTATTCGGAAAATGGCCTGTCTGCGCTGGACGTGCAGAGCTTCCTTGAAGAACTCTGCTCCATTCTGTTTTCCGCACACAACATGAATACACAGACACGCATCCGGTTGAAGCTGGACATCGAGCACGTGCTGATTTCGCCCGATCAGGCTGTTCCCGTGGCGCTCATTGTAACGGAAGTCGTCAGCAACGCGTTACGCTATGCCTTTCCCGAGAACCGATCGGGTTTCATCCGTATTTCCCTTCGCCGTGTTCCCAACCCTCCACCGGAAAAAGAGGGTCTTGTAGAGCTTGAACTAGGAGACAATGGAATTGGCCTGGATGCTGCTCGCGCTTCCGAGTCCCGAACACGTCGGGAAGGCATCGGCATCCAGTTGATTCGGGGGTTTGCACGTCAGATCAGCGCAGATCTGCTGATCAGCAATGATAACGGCACCTGGTACAATCTGAAATTCGTGCCAGCCGACCCTATCCCGACCGCAGTCGCGCTCGCCCAGCAGGCGATCAACAGGAGTGATTCGCCCAATACATAGGGCATCACTGAAAGCTCCGACTCCGGAAAACCCGCATAAAAATCTAAATAAGCTGCAAGAAATCCTTCAAAGGCTGTCTTGTGGCGATTTTGCGACCTATATGCAGGGATCATGAAGGCCGACAAAACAATCGCAAAAGCGTGGATCAAGGCGCAGGGACGAGCCAGCCGTTCCAGTACCTCCTTCGTAGTGATCCTTGGACTGCTCTCGACCCTGCTGGGTCTCATGCAGGCATGGGCTCTGGCCCGGACACTTGCTTCCATCCTGACGTCTCATCCGGGCAATGCGCCGCCAGCTATCGGGCTGTTCCTGATTGTCAGCGTGGCCCGGACGGGACTGAGTGTCATTCAGGACGTCATGGCCTCCACCTCCAGCCTGATCGCACGCCGAAGACTGCGCTCAGACATCCTGGCACGAATTATCGGGGAGGGACCAGCTCTCCTACGCCGTCAACACAGCTCCGTCATCGCCTCAACACTGGTCGATCGCGTTGAAGCTCTGGACGGCTATTTTGCCCGCTGGCTTCCTGCATCAGCTCTCTGGCTGGTCTCTCAGTGGATCGTGGTTGCCGCTGTATTCTGGCAGAATCACAAGGCAGGCATCATCCTTGCGATTTGCTGTGCCACTCTACCTGTTTTCCAGGCAGTCTTTGGAATAGCCACAGCTGTGGCATCCCGCCGGCAATTCCTCGCCATGACCCGTCTTCAGACGCGTTTTCTGGATCGCGTCAAAGGGATCGCCACCATCGTGCTGTCTGGCGGCACCGAACGGGAAACGCAGGCTCTCGCAAAAAGCGCCGATGACCTGCGCATACGCACAATGAAAGTCTTGCGCATCGCTTTCATTGCATCTGCGACGACAGATGTTGCCATGGTGGCGGCTCTCGTCCTGATCGTCATTACCCAGAGCCATAGTCTGACAAATTCAACTCCAGAACTGACCTTGACGCGTGCTCTGTATGCAATCCTGCTGGTTCCGGAAGCCTTCGCCTCGTTCCGTGCCTTGTCGGCCGCCTATCAGGACCGCGCACATGCAACGGCTGCTGCCGAAGCCATGCATGCACTTGAACCGATCCCGAACGAACGTGCTGTCATGGGAGCGATAGCTACAGACGCGGCGCACAGCCTGTCGATCACTGCAAAGGACCTCTCTTTTGCGTGGAATCAAGAGCGCGGCCCCGTCATTCACAACGTCAGTTTTACGCTTCCGGCTGGCGAAACACTGATCCTGGAAGGCCCATCCGGATCAGGAAAATCTACGCTGCTTGAACTGCTTCTCGGCTTTGTTGCGCCATCCGAGGGACGCATCTTCCTTGGTGGTCAGGACATGGCCAACATGACGCCACGCCAGATTTCTTCCCAGATCAGCTGGATCGGACAGAAGCCTGTTCTTTTCGCGGGAACAATCCGCGAAAATATCCTTTTCGCAAAACCTGATGCGTCCGAGCCAGAGCTTGACGCCGCCATTTCGGCAGCAGCCATGGATCGTTACCTTCCGCTCCTTCCGGCAGGTCTGGAAACCCGCATTGGGGAGGGAGGTTTCGGCCTCTCCGGAGGGCAGGCCCAGCGCATCGCCATCGCGCGGGCATTCCTCAAAAACGCACCGATCCTGCTGCTGGATGAACCTACGTCCCATCTCGATCCGGCAACAGAAGCCGAAATTCTGGACAGTCTTCACAGACTGACACAGGGAAGAACTGTCGTCCTCTGTACACATTCGGCACAGGCTCGGCAGTTCCATGGGCGGCACCTCGTTCTCAATAGAGGTCGCGCCATCTCCTATACGGAGGAAGCGGCATGAGCGCCTCTCTTCAGTCCGAGCATCCCAAAAACGGAACAGCTCTTTCTCGCATCATCCAGATCTGGAAGCCACATTACGGTCGCCTGATTACCGGTGGCATCATCGCAGAACTCGCTGTCTGCTCCGGGCTGCTTCTGATGGGGCAGGCGGGCAGCCGTATCGCTGCCGCTGCAGTAGGGGTGGCGGCCGGGTCAGCTCTTTTGCAGATCGCTGGATCGTCCCAGATCGTTCTCCGGTATCTCGAACGTCTCTACACGCATGACGCAATGTTCCGGGCGCTGTCGGATCTGCGTGTCTGGTTCTACCGCCGACTGGCTCAGGGCGCCGCAGCAGGCCTTGGCTTTCAGAGATCCGGCGACCTTCTGTCGCGTCTGGTGTCTGACGTGCAAACGCTGGACAGTCTCTATCTTCGCATTCTCATTCCACTGGCAGCAGCCGTCCTGACGCTGCCAGTAGCGACCATTGTCTGGCTAAAAGCGGGCACGTTACCGGGCCTGATCACCGGGGCACTCTTTGCCATTCTGGCGTTTGCCCTACCTATGATGGCGGCACGCCTCTCCCGGAAGTTTGGTCCTGATATTCTTCATGCAGAATCCGATCTCCGGGTGGCAGCCCTCGATCTTGCGTCGGGTTTACGGGAAGCAAGAGCTTTCGGCGCCGAGGACGTGCTGGCGAACGTCGTAACGCAGCGGCAGGACGTTCTGTTTGCAGCACAACGACGCCAGTCCCTTCGCATGGCTCTTACAAACGGGCTGGCAGGGCTGATTGCGAAAGCGGGTGTTGCAGTCATGCTCTGTGCCGTTGCAGGCGTAATCTTTCACCAGTCTGCGCCTGTTGCCGGTATCGCTGCTCTATTTGTTGCGATCACAGCCCTGGATGCCGTTACGGGCCTCTCCCGTGCAGGCCTTCTATACGGGCAGGTCTCACACGCGGCGGACCGTATTATGGACGTTGCCGAACGTGGCTCTCAAGTCCAGGAAGGAACATCACCCCTACCAGCCCGTCACGATATCCGCATCGAGAACGTGACCTTCCGCTGGACGCCTGAACGGGCACCCGTTTTTCAGGATCTGACACTGACCCTTCGCGAAGGGGAGCGAGCCGCCCTGATCGGCCCTTCAGGTGCCGGAAAGTCGAGCCTTGCCGCGCTGCTCCTTAAGGTCGCCGCTCCAGAAAAAGGCGAAATTCTTCTGGGCGGAACAAATATTGCAGCGCTTCAGAACGACGCGCTTCGGTCCCGGGTCGCATGGCTCTCCCAATCCAGCCACCTGTTTGATGACACCATCCGCGATAACCTTCTTCTGGGGCGCACGAACATTTCCGAAGACGCCCTGTGGGCTGCACTGGAACAGGCGAAGATTGCCGACACGGTTCGGACCCTTCCTGATGGCCTGGACACATGGATTGGTGAAAGCGGATCAAAGCTCTCTGGCGGGCAGGGCAGGCGTATTGCACTGGCCCGTGTCCT
Source organism: Gluconobacter thailandicus F149-1 = NBRC 100600 (assembly GCF_000964465.1). Taxonomy (GTDB): domain Bacteria; phylum Pseudomonadota; class Alphaproteobacteria; order Acetobacterales; family Acetobacteraceae; genus Gluconobacter; species Gluconobacter thailandicus. The sequence continues at coordinate 5,137 of NZ_BANH01000069.1, forward strand.
GCTCTCGGACGCCCCTGTTCTTATTCTGGACGAGCCGGCAACCGGCTTGGACGCAGATACAGAAAAAGCTTTTCTGGAAACCCTGAACAATGTCGGAGAAGGACGAAGCGTGTTACTGATCGCTCATCGCCTGACAGGCGTTGAAAGGCTTGATCGGATCTGGCGCTTTGAGAACGGACACGTTGTTTCAAGCGCAGGTTGACCAGTCTTTGCCGAAGAGGCACCTAAAGGCCTCAATCCTTTCTTTCAGGACGTTACGCCATGGTTCGTATTTTTTCTTCCATTCGTCTTGCGGCTCCGGCTCTCGTCCTGACCGCCGCTCTGGCGGGCTGCGCAGACCAGCCTTCCCGCGACAGCTACGTCGTGTTCTTCGATCGTGATTCCGTGTCCCTGAGCCCGGTCGCGCAGGCTGTCGTAACGAAGGCCGCAACGGCTGCCCGTAACGAGCACGCACAAACCATTCGTGTTTCCGGCTCTGCTGGCGTGCATGGGGATCCGGCCGTTCTGAAAGAACTTGCAGACAGCCGTGCACAGGCCGTTGCAACTCAGCTCGCCAACGATGGCGTTAATGATGCAAAGATCGAGATCCGCCCGGAGCCGGAAACAACGATCGATGCCTCGCACGTCGCACTGCGTCGTGTTTCCATCACGATCAATCCGGGCCAGTGATCCGGCGCCCGGAGTGACGGAGGGATCCATCCCCCTTGCGCCCGGCCCAGGCCAGAACCCTGAACAGGTCCTTGCGGATGTGTTCGGGTTCTCCGGTTTCCGCGGTCTTCAGGGAGACGCCGTAGAAACCGTAATGCGAGGCGAGGACGTTCTGGTTCTCATGCCCACTGGTGGTGGAAAAAGCCTCTGCTATCAGGTTCCCGCCCTATGCCGTGACGGCATGGGCATTGTTGTCTCCCCCCTGATTGCCTTGATGGACGATCAGGTTGCGGGTCTCCGGCAGCTCGGTATCCGTGCAGCAGCCCTTCATTCAGAGCTTGAGACGGAAGAGCGGGAGATCCTCCGCGACGATCTGCGCAACAACAAGATCGACATTCTGTATATTTCGCCTGAACGGCTGCTCCAGCCAGGCACCGCCAACTTTCTGTCAAAGCGCAAAGTGTCTCTCATTGCGATTGACGAAGCACACTGCGTCTCCGCCTGGGGGCATGAATTCCGCCCCGAATATCGTGCTCTTGCGTCCCTGCCAGAGCTCTTTCCGAATGTTCCCCGCATTGCCCTGACGGCCACGGCTGACCCCAGAACCCGGGATGATATCCTGAACGTTCTGGGAATGCCCGATGCACGGGTGCTTATGGCCAGCTTCCACCGGCCCAATCTGTTTGTGGAAGCACGGCCGAAAGGTGGCGAGAGCAAGCAGCTTCTTGAGGCTCTCGAAAGTCACCGAACCGGCGCAGCCATCGTTTATTGCGGCAGCAGGAACAAAACCGAGCGCACCGCCACCATGCTGCGGGGGAAGGGCCTGACGGCTCTTCCGTATCATGCAGGCCTTTCACCCATCGAGAAGCGTGCGACCCTCATGCGCTTCCGCTCCGGGGAAGACATGGTGATCGTCGCTACGATCGCGTTCGGCATGGGGATTGACCGGCCAGATGTACGTTGCGTGATCCATCTGGATATGCCGTCTTCTCCGGAAGCCTATTACCAGCAGATTGGGCGGGCAGGGCGTGACGGAGAAAAATCCGACACACTTCTCCTGTATGGCGGTGAGGATATGGCGCGGGCGCGCCATTGGCTGGAGCAGTCAAACGCGCCCGACAATGAAAAACGTGTCATGCAATCCCGCCTGGAAAGCATGATCGCCCTTACGGAAACCACAGGATGCAGAACGCAGGCACTTCTGGCCTGTTTCGGCGAGAACCTGTCATCTCCCTGCGGACATTGTGACAACTGCATCACGCCCGTCTCCACGTTTGACGGCACAGAAGCAGCCCAGAAAGTTCTTTCCGCGATCTACAGGACCGGTCAAAGGCTTGGCGCCGTGCAACTGACGAATGTTTTGCGGGGCAAGACGAACGAAACAATCGAACGCCATGCCTATAACCATTTATCCGTGTTCGGGATCGGTAAGGATCAGACGGAAAACTGGTGGCGAGCGGTTGTCAGGCAACTGATTGCCCGAGGCGCCATCCGGACCCATGGCGAGCACGGCAGCCTGGCCCTTCAGGCAGAAATCGCACGGCCGATCCTGCGCGGGGACGAAAAAATACTGCTCCGTCAGGATACGCGCCAGAGCCTGATCGCCCGCACGCCGTCGAGCAATCAGGAAAACGAGAGCCTGTCTCCCGAAGAAAAAACCGTGTTCGATGCGCTGCGTCAGTGGCGGCTTTCAGAAGCCCGGGAACAGGAAATCCCGCCTTACGTCATTTTCCACGATTCTGTACTGCGTGACATCGCCCGGGAGCATCCGGTCAGCCATCAGGAGCTTGCCAGCATCAAGGGCGTGGGAACATCCAAGCTCGACCGGTATGGCGAATCGGTTCTGGCGGTCATCAAGGAAATCTCGGCCACGATCATGGCCTGAGACTTCCGGGAATTTCACTTTACGCTTTTGACCGCAAACCCGATCGTAACGCTGTCTCCATCCAGGAACTGGAAGGTAAACGGAATTTTTTCTCCCTGTTGCAGGGACTTTGTGATGCCGCTGCACAGCAGGTGATACCCTGAAGGAGGAAAAATCATTTCCGAATTATGGGGAAGAGACAGATGGGAAAACAGGTCATTCGTCGCCTGTGTCTGTTCCTGATTGGTATGATGCGCGGTGATGCTGGAGCAGATCGGGGACGACACGCCTTTCAGCAGATGATCGACATCATCGTCATTGCGAATCGTAAAATACCCGTTGGCATATGACGTGTCATGCGATGAGGGGGATAGCGTTCCGTCCAGAACAACGATTTTCTGGCGATTATGCTGGGCCGCAGGGAGCGCCCCGGCATCCTGAGCAAAGCCCGGAACCGCAGAAAACGACAGCAGAACAGCAAAAGCAGCAGATACCCGTTTCAACGACAGTCTCCTAAAAACGGACAGGCCCGTTTTGGGTTGGAACGTATGATCCGGTAAACTGCCTCCAATTCCCCGGCCACCACAAGGCCCGAACAATCAGGACCGTCCATGCGTTGCCCTTTCTGCGGACATGAAGACACTCAGGTGAAGGACAGTCGCTCCAGCGAAGACGGAACGGCAATCCGTCGTCGTCGCGTCTGCTCCGCCTGCACCCAGCGCTTCACGACCGTTGAGCGCGTTCAGCTTCGGGAACTGACCGTCATCAAGACTGACGGTCGCCGCGCACCGTTTGATCGGGACAAGCTCGCACGCTCCATTCGTGTGGCCCTCCGCAAACGCCCGGTTGAGGAAGAACGTCAGGAACGGCTGGTCAACGGGCTGGTCCGACAGCTTGAGGCCTCCGGGGAACAGGATATTTCTTCACATCGTATCGGCGAACTTGCCATGGACGCATTGCGTGAGGTGGACGGTGTGGCTTATGTCCGCTTCGCCAGCGTCTATCGCGACTTCCGTGAAGTCGAGGCTTTCTCGAAGATCCTCGCCGACATGAACCCCATTTCCGGGGACGCACATGCGTCCCTGCCGACCAAAGACTCTCAGGAGACACCATGACCGCATCCGACGCGCCCACGAGCCCCCCGACGCGCCGCAGCCGGACAATCGCCCGTGTTGCTGCCGTTCAGGCCCTGTTCCAGTGCGAACAGTCCGGCGACAATGCGGAGACCGTTCTCAACCAGTTCCTCCGCCACCGCCGCGTCAGCCCGACAGCTTCATTCGAAGACGGTCACATTCCTGATGCAGACCTGACGCTGATGCAGGAAATCGTCCGTGGCGTCACACTCAAGCAGGACAAGGTTGATCATACACTGAGCGACCTGTTGCCAGAACAGTGGCCAATTTCCCGTCTTGATCCGGTCCTCCGCAGCCTGCTGCGTGCGGCCGTTTTTGAGATCGCAGAGACAGATACACCCGACCGCATCGTCATTAACGAATATCTGGACGTCGCCCATGGCTTCTTCTTCGGTGACGAGCCAAAGATGGTAAACGGTATTCTGGATACCCTGAGCCGTCGCGGTGAAGGCAACGCCTGATCCATGTCGGGCGAATTCAGTTTCATCGCCCGACACTTCCGGCCCCTCGCAGGCCGGGAAAGTCTCGACCTTCGAGATGACTGCGCCCTGATTTCCTGCCCTCCGGGGCAGGAACTGGCCATTTCAACCGACACAATGGTCGAGAATGTCCATTTCCTTCCGGATGATCCTCCGGAAACGCTTGGACGCAAACTCCTGCGCTGCAATCTGTCAGATATCGCAGCCATGGGAGCAGCGCCCTACGCCTACACCCTGAACGTCACCATCCCCCGGGGACCACGTCACAACGACACCTGGTTCAGCGCTTTCGTAGCCGGATTATCAGAGGACCAGGCCCAATACGGCGTGACGCTTCTGGGAGGCGACACAACCTCCACGTCCGGACCTCTGGTTCTCTCTGCCACGGTATTCGGCCGCCTGAGCAAAGGAACCGCGCTGCGACGAAATGGCGCCAAAGCGGGCGACAGCCTGTGGGTCACGGGTACAATCGGCGATGCCGCGCTCGGCCTTCTGACTCTTCAGGGAAAAATTTCTGATCCATCAGGTTTTCTGGCTGACCGCTATCGCTTACCGCAGCCAAGAACAGGATTGGCCCTGAACGGTATCGTGCATGCAGCGATGGATATTTCAGACGGCCTTATTCAGGACTGTCAGCATATTGCCGAAGAATCCGAGGTCGCCATCGACCTTCAGACAGAAGCCGTACCTGCATCACCAGCCGCAAAAACCCTGGGCCCGGCGTGGCTGGAACAACGACTGACCGGGGGGGATGACTATGAACTGCTTCTGGCCTGTCCGCCTGAGCACGAACATTCCCTGGCTCGTATCTGCCGGGAAGCCGGAGTTCCCGTAACGCGAATAGGATCATTGCGATCAGGACGCGGCGTGCGTGCGCTTAATCGGGATGGGCAGGTCATCCAGTTTTTAAAAGGAGGATGGCAGCACTTCTGAACGCTGCCCATCGCGTTCCTTTTTCGGCCTTCAGCCCTCAATCGGGCACTCGTACAGGCGATACCGCTTGTAAGGATGCGGTACGACAGCTTCCGCCAAGTTCTTCATCCGCGTATCGGATTCCTGGATCCACCCCAGCTCGACCCATTTATAAGGGAGAGATTGACCACGGCGCAGCAGTTCCGAAATCGCTAGGGACGGCAGCAGAGAGCCGAGCATGGTTCCGTGAAGTTTCCGGGTGACCCCCAGCAGGATCACGCGTGCAGAGTGGAACCGGTGGAGCCCAAGGCGAGCACCAAGCTTTACCCAACCCAAAGGTGAGGGATCTCCACCAAGATCGCCGGCAATGTCGTAAAGGTTTGGAACGACCAGAGCCATGGCGACAGGCTCTCCGTCCTGATCAATCTGCACATAATGCTCAGGCCGCAGCAGCGGCTTGAGCTGAGCGATCATGGCCTTCATTTCATAGTCCTGAAGGGGGACGAAGTTGTACTTCCCGCTCCAGGCATCGTTATAAAGCGTGCGCAGGACTTCTCCCTGCGCCGCAATCTGCTTCTTGGAGAGGCGTGTCAGGGAGATTGACCCAAGACGTCCTTCGCCAATCGTCAGATCACCCGGAACACGGAAAATCGATTCGCTTTTATCCGTCAGGTCCAGCTTGTAGCTCAGCAGATCTTCGGTTCGCTGATAACCAGCCGCTTCCACCAAATGCCCGAGCAACTTGGGATGCCACGGCATCGCAATCATCAGAGGCTGATCCTGCCCCTCGATCATGAGGCCGGACTCACCGTTTCCGCTCAGCGTAACGGGGCCACGAACGCGTTCCATGCCCTGCAACCGGAGCCAGTGCCGTGCAGCATCCAGCAGCGCAGACACGACAGACGCTTCTGGAACAGCATCCAGCGCCCCGAAGGACCCGATTTTCTCGCCCCAGAACTCGATCGCGCGATGATCAACAATCGCAGCAATGCGACCGACCGGGGTATTGCCACGCCAGGCCAGAAAGTAGCGGATGCTGGAGTGACGAAAAATCGCCGCCTTGCGGGGGTTGAGAAGGTCGTTCTGTTCCATGTCCAGCGAAGGAACAAAGCCGGGCATCCCAGCGTAGATACGACGGGGCAGGATAATGAAGAGCTTCAGATGTGCCCGCGTCGTAACTGGACGGACTACTAGATCATCTTGCGGAGCGGGCGATGTCATAGGGTCGGGCCTTGCACCTCTGGTTGGAAAACAGGTTCCGGAATAAAGGGTAGCGTGCCGTTCAGGCACGGGGTCGCATCTTCTGGCATGGGAAGGCTATACCTTTCCACCATCAATCCGACCATGACTTTCAATATGTGGATCTTTCTTCCATGACATCGACACCGCCCAACAGGCCCGGTCTTCAATCACGCATCCTGATCACCGGAGCCTCAAGCGGCATCGGAGAAGCCCTTGCGCTTCATTATGCACGGGCTGGCACACATCTCATACTCTGGGGACGCAACCAGACACGTCTGGATCGTGTCGCAACGCAGGCCGCCAGACACGGCGCAACGACCGAGACACTGGCTCTGGATCTCCGGGACCCGGATGCAGCCCTTCAGGCCCTTCGCACGGCCGATGACAAAACTCCGGTTGATATTCTCATTCTGGCGGCTGGCCTGGGCGATATCCGGCCGGAAGGTGAACTCACGGAACTCCCCGAAGAGGTAAAGACAATCTCGCTGGTCAATTTCACCACGCCCGTCACACTGGCGACCGAAATGTCCCGGAGAATGATCAAACGGGGCGGAGGTAACATTGCCCTGATCGGGTCTGTCGCCGCATTCCATGATCTGCCGATTGCCACGGCCTATAGCGGTTCCAAGGCAGGCCTGGCCCGGTTCAGCACAGCTCTTCACGCAGCTATGACACCGCATAATGTCCATATCACGCTAGTCTCTCCCGGCTATGTGGACACGCCGATGAGTCAACGCCTTGAAGGAGCCCGACCTTTCCTCGTTTCCTCCAGCAGGGCTGCACGCCTGATTGCTCGCGCAATCGGTCAGGGGAAGGCCCATCTCATGTTCCCATGGCCGTTTGCACTGGCGCGTCTATTGGAGATGCTGGTGCCCCGACCCATTGCCCATCGCCTCCTGCGCTCCGCAGAAGTGCGACAGCGTGCGTCAAATTAGGAAAATCAACGTCTCGCTAACTTGACGCCACGCAGCCGGTAAGCGACTGCTTCCACATTAAATCCGCCAGACAGGCCAAAGGAAAGTTGTCATGAGGGAAATTGTTGCGGTCGACATTGGGGGCACCCACGCCCGTTTCGCGATTGCAAGCATCGAGAACGGGAAAGTTGTTGAGCTCGGAGAAGCCGTCACCCTGAAATGCGCCGAGCACGCCAGTCTTGCTCTCGCCTGGGAAGCTTTTGGCCGCTCCCTTGACCGGCCGATGCCAAAAGAAGCGGGTATTGCTGTCGCCTGTCCGGTCACCGGCGAAATCCTGAAGATGACCAATAATCCCTGGATCATCCATCCGTCCCAGCTGGCTCAGCGCCTGCATCTGGAAAATTTCGTGCTGGTCAACGATTTCGGTGCCGTCGCCCATGCAGTAGCGCAGGTTGACCCCTCCTACATGCAGCATCTCTGCGGACCGGACATTGACCTTCCTCCACAGGGAGCGATTACAATCGTGGGCCCCGGTACGGGCTTGGGTGCCGCATGCCTTCTTCGACGCGGATCGAGGTATTTCGTCATGGAGACAGAAGGCGGCCATCTGGACTACCCACCGCTCGATGACGTTGAAGACCGGATCCTGAAGGCTCTGCGTCAACGTTTCCGCCGTGTATCGGCAGAGCGGATCGTGTCCGGACCGGGCCTGACGAATCTTTATGAAGTCATCGCGGAACAGCAGGGACTGCCCATTACCCTGCGTGACAACAAGACCCTCTGGCAGAACGCAATAGAAGGCTCGGATACCATCGCCGCTGCCGCCCTCGAACGATTCTGCCTCAGTCTCGGCGCGATTTCTGGCGACCTGGCTCTCGCGCATGGAGCAAAGGGCGTCGTGATTGCGGGCGGCCTGGGCCTGCGTCTGGCAGGAATTCTTGGAGAGTCCGGATTTGCAGAACGCTTCGTTGCCAAAGGGCGTTTTGAGGCAATAATGAGCGAAATGCCCGTCAAGATCATCATGCATCCGCAGCCAGGACTATTTGGCGCGGCGGCAGCATATGCGGAAGCTCATTCCTGAGGGAACAAGGAAAATGCTCGGATTTTCAAGGGGATAGATAAGGTCTCCTGGAGGTCCGGGCGGGAATCGAACCCACATTCGCGGATTTGCAGTCCGCTACATCACCATTCTGCCACCGGACCTCGGGGAGACAGGCGCTGTATCGTCTCTCAGAGCGTTTTGGTCAAGAGAGATATTTCAATCCGGAAGAGGATTTTTCTTCTTGGAATGAACAGGCTATTAAGAGCTGATTCACGAAACGCTGCGATACAGTGTTCAGACGGGCAGGATATCTCATGACTTCAGGATGCAACGGCGCAAAGACAATGACTGGTCCTCTCGGGCTGGGTCTTCTGACCTTCCTCCTGAGCGGTACCGCTCTTGCTCAGAAATATGATGGAAGCGGTTCGCCAACCTTTGTGCCGCATACGTTGCAGGAAGCCCTCTCCACCGCCTATCTGACCAACCCGACCCTCAGGGAAGAGCGTGCCCGCCTCCGTGCGACGGATGAGCAGGTGCCGACAGCGATGGCTGGATGGCACCCGACCATTCAGGGCACCATGAACCTGAGTTATTATGACGGCGCCACCAATTACGCCTCAACAGGCGGATCACTGGGAAGCAACGTCCGGTATCAGACACCTGGTTACAATGGCGGAGTAAATATTTCGCAACCGCTTTATCAAGGCGGAAAAACTCTTGCCAGCATCCATGCGGCGACCAATCAGGTCATGGCGGAACGGGCCAAACTGATTGCGACTGAGCAGGACGTCTTTACCAACGTTGTAAATGCATATGTTGGTGTCATTGAAGACGAACAACTCCTTCAGTTGGCCATCAACAACGAGCGTGTTCTTCAGCAGCAGCTTCAGGCTACGGAGGAGCGTTTCCATGTGGGAGAAATCACCCGCACGGATGTCGCTCAGGCACAGGCAGCACTGGCAAGTGCTACCGCGCAACGCCAGCAGTCAGAAGGGACGCTTCAGAGCGCACAGGCTACGTATCTGCAGATCGTTGGTATTGCAGCGCCTCCGAACCTTGAGCCGCCTCAGCCTCTGAACCTTCCTGTGAAAAGCGAAAAAGAAGCTATTGGGCTAGCCGTTCAGAATAATCCCAATGTTGTCAATGCGCTCTTCACGGAAGCACAACAGAAGGACAATGTCTCCGTTCAGATCTCCGCAATCATGCCCAAGGTCTCCGCGGAACTGAACTACCAGCACTCTGTCAATCAGGGGTACAGCCGGTCGCTGACAGACAACAAGTACGGAGTGATCGCATTCCAGGTCCCCATTTATCAAGGTGGATCGGAATATTCCGCTATTAGGGGGGCGCGCCAGCAGACACAGGCCGCCCATCGGGAAGTCGACGTACAACGTCGTCAGGCTCTGCAGAAAGCCGCCGCCAGCTGGCAGCAGATGGTTGCCTACAAGCAATCCATCGCCAGCGACCGTATCGCCATTTCCGCAAACGTGGTGGCGCTGGATGGCGTCGAGCGACAGGCACTTGTTGGCACCAGCACAACCCTTGCAGTTCTCCAGCAGCAGCAGACCCTCCTCTCGGCACAGCAGGCCCTGGTACAGCATCTCTCCAATCTGGTGCTGTCGTCCTATGCTGTAGCAGCCTCCATTGGCCGCCTGACTGCATCGGACCTGAAGCTGGGCGTGCCGCTCTATGACGAAAAAGCCTATTACAACGCCGTCAAGAACAAGCTGTGGGGAATGAGCGATTACGCCATCAACCAGCCAGGGCGTTAAAACTTTCCTGTAAGCCGCGGATAATTTTGCAGCCCATGACTTCCCCAGTGCAACCACCGTCCCAGTCGGGCAGTGATGACGAAACAATTGAAACCGTTCTCAGCTCGATCCGCCGGATCCTGCATGACGATACGATTAACAAGGATAAAAAGGGTCAGCTTATGACGTCCACCACACCTCAAGATGAGCTTACCCTTGATTCTTCCATGATGGTTTCCGCACCAGAGGCGGCATCTCCGACCGAGCAGAAATCAATGGAAAGTTCTGCATCAGACGACCTCATGGGTGCACAGACCATCGCAGCAGCTGAACATTCCCTCAAGGATCTTCAGAGTGCGTTCAGCGCGCGCGGCAGCAAGGCCATCCCATCCGATACCGTCATCAGCAATGGCAGCGGCATGACAATTGAGGATATGGTACGCACAGAGGTGAGGGCCATGGTTCGGACGTGGATGGACGCTCACCTGCCATCACTGGTGGAAATCCTTGTCCGCGCCGAGATTGCGCGCCTTCGCCCTAACAGCTGAAAAGCTTTCACTCGTCTTCCACTTTAACAGCAGTCGCTGATCTTTCTGGATTATCATGCTCGAAAAAAGTTTTGTTCCCGCCGAACACGAAACCTCCCTGTACGACAACTGGGAGAAAAGCGGGGCTTTCCGTGCCGACCCGAATGCACCGGGAACACCTTTTTCGATCATGTTTCCACCCCCAAATGTCACGGGTACGCTTCATCTGGGTCATGCCCTGACCTTCACTCTTCAGGACATCCTGATCCGCTGGAAGCGTCAGGAAGGTTTCAACGTCCTTTGGCAGCCAGGAACTGATCACGCCGGCATCGCTACCCAGATGGTTGTTGAGCGTGCTCTGGATAAGGAAGGCGTAAGCCGGACTGCACTGGGACGTGAAGGTTTTGTGGAGCGCGTCTGGGACTGGAAGCAGCAGTCTGGTGGCGAAATTGTTCAGCAGCTCCGCAAACTCGGCGCATCAGCCGACTGGGAGCGTGAGCGCTTCACGATGGATGAGGGGCTTTCGAAAGCTGTCCGCAAAGTCTTCGTTCAGCTTCATCAGGAAGGCATCATTTACCGTGACCGCCGTCTGGTAAACTGGGACCCCAGCTTCCGTTCCGCAATCTCGGACCTTGAAGTCGAAAATCGCGAGACCAGGGGATCAATGTGGTACATCCGCTATCCGCTTGAGGATGGCCGGACCATTACCGTGGCTACCACTCGCCCCGAAACAATGCTGGCGGACGTCGCAGTAGCCGTTCATCCTGAAGATGAACGTTATGCTGACATGATCGGCAAACTGGTAACGCTTCCTCTGACAGGCCGGCGTATCCCGATCGTAGCGGACCTTCATTCCGACCCGGAAAAAGGTACAGGTGCCGTCAAGATCACACCTGCGCATGACTTCAACGACTTTGAAGTTGGCAAGCGCCATGATCTGCCTGCCCCCACCATGCTCGATGAAACAGCATGCATCTGGCTTGATGAAATCCGCAGCGAGTTGCAGGACGTTGAGGGCCTTGCCTCTATCGAATTTGTGAATTCTCTGGCTGGCATGAGCCGGGAAGAAGGGCGCAAGCGGATTGTCTCCGAACTTGAACGTCTGGAATGGCTGGAAAAAATTGAGCCACACAAACTTCAGGTTCCGTACGCAGAGCGTGGCGGTGCCGTTGTTGAGCCTCGCCTGACGCTTCAGTGGTACTGTGACGCACAGAAGCTTTCCGGCCCGGCAGTAGACGCTGTCGAAAGCGGTAAAATCGTTTTTGAGCCCCGGCAATGGCAGAATACATTCTTCGCCTGGATGCGGGATCTTCAGCCATGGTGCATCAGTCGTCAGCTTTGGTGGGGGCATCGTATTCCGGCCTGGTATGCGCCAGACGGAAGCGTTTTTGTTGCCGAAAACGAGGCCGAAGCTCAGGCTCAGGCCGGCGAGGGCATACCACTCACGCAGGACGAAGACGTTCTGGACACATGGTTCAGTTCGGGCCTCTGGCCGTTCACGACGCTCGGGTGGCCGGACAAGCCCCCAGAACTGGCACGGTATTATCCAACAAGCGTGCTGGTCACAGGTTTTGACATTATCTTCTTCTGGGTCGCCAGAATGATGATGATGGGTCTGCATTTCATGGATGACGTTCCGTTCCGTACGGTCCTGATCCATGGTCTGGTTCGGGACGAAAAAGGACAGAAAATGTCCAAGTCCAAGGGGAATGGCCTCGATCCTCTGGATCTTATCGCCGAGTTTGGTGCTGATGCCACACGTCTGGCAATCTGTGCAGGAACCGGCCCGGGACGAGACATCAAACTTGGCAGAAAGCGCGTTGAAGAACATCGTGCCTTCGTCACCAAACTCTGGAATGCGGCACGGTTTCTCGAAATGAACGGGGCGGCACCCGTCACAGATTTTGACCCTGCAGCAGTTCAGGGCAGCCTGAGCCGGTGGATTCTTACCGAAGCCAATGCGGCTATTACCGAAGCCCAGCAGGCTCTTTCGGCCTATCGCTTCGATGAGTATGCGAACTGCTGCTATCGTTTCGTCTGGAGCCGCTTCTGTGATTGGTTCGTAGAGTTCTCCAAACCCGTTTTCGCAGCAGAAAATGCTGAAACGACTGAGCTTCGCGCCGTAAGCGCGCATGTTCTGGGCCTGATTCTACGCCTGATGCAGCCAGTGACACCATTTGTCACGGCGACGCTTTGGGAGCAGCTAGGTTACGCTGGTGATTTCACAGCCATCCAGTGGCCGGAAACCATGTCCGTTCAGGGGGCCGAAGAAGCCCGGGCAGAACTCGACTGGGTGGTGCGACTGATCAGCGAAGTCCGGACTGTTCGTTCAGAAATGAATATTCCTCCGGCCCAGAAAGCTCCGCTGATTTTCCGGGATGTTTCCCCGGAGAATCTTGCCCGCGCCAAGACCTGGGAAGAAGCCATCGGGCGTATGGCGCGTGTTTCGGAAGTGGATGTTCTGTCGGGCGATATCCCTCGCAATGCCGCACAGATCGTTCTGGACGAAGCCACGATTTTTATTCCTCTTGAAGGGCTTATTGATCTCGATGCAGAGCGCGCGCGTCTTGCAAAAGAGATCAGCAAGAACGAAGGTGAAATTGTTAAAGTCCGCCGCAAACTGGACAACGCTGATTTTGTTGCACGCGCAAAGCCTGAAGTGGTTGAAGAAAACCGCCAGCGTCTTGAAACTTTCGAGCATGACCTCGAACGCCTCAAGGCCGCTCTGGCGCGACTTGGCTAAAACCCGGCATTTTACTTGTCTTGCTCTGGCGATAACACTTTCGCAGGTGTTTCCCGCCAGAGCCTCAGAACTTCCAACTGGATCGAGTATTCAGAAAGCTGTTCTGTTCGGCCAGACCATGGAGATGGTGGCCTTCAGGCCACCGGACTGTCAGTTGCGCGCAATTCTGCTCGTCATGGCAGCCAAAGATCGCGATAGCCAAAGCTATCGCGATGACAGTGTCCCGCTTGCCAATGCTGTTTGTGGGGTTGTTTTTTCCCCGACATTTCCTGAGAAACAGTTTCCGACCTGGCAATACCAGCGAGGCGGTTTCCCTGTGCGGAATAACGAACTTCCAACAGCAACTCTGATCAAACCCATGGAACAATGGGCTTGGCAGGAAACCGGGCTTCCCCAACTTCCTATCATCCTGATTGGCCATTCTGCTGGCGCACAGTTTCTGGATCGTGTGGCGGCTTACGCTTCCGCCGATGAAGCAGAGATCATTCTCATGAATCCCGCGACCTATGTGGAGCCTGAGACGGAAAGCCCTGTGCCATACGGCTTCAATGGCTGGCCGGAAAATATCCAGCAAATCTCGATCAAGCATTACCTTGCCGAGCACATCACCATTCTTCTGGGCTCCGATGATGTTGAAACAACGCTTGGAGCAGGGCGGGTTGCACAGGCTATGGGGCAAGGACGTAATCGCCTTGAACGGGGCCAGTGGGCATTTGCGCAAGCGCGGGAACAGGCCTATCGCCTGAACGTCCCATTTAACTGGGACATTGATATCGTTCCGAATACCGGCCATGACGGCCAGAAAATGATGGCCTCTCCCGAATTGAGAGAGGCCGTGGAGCGCGTGATTAGCCGCGGGTCTTCACAATGATCTGTGAAAGATCGCGAACAGCACCGTTCGCAGCACTGGTCGTCATCGCAGCATAAGCCTGAAGGGCGCGGGAAACATACCGTGTCCGGTTCGGCTTCCAGGCCTGCTCACCACGATTGTGCATGGCTTCACGACGGCTGGAAATCTCTGCATCCGAAACATCCAGACGCATGATGCGGTTCGGAATGTCGATCACGATGCGATCGCCATCTTCCACCAGTCCGATCAGACCACCTTCCGCGGCTTCCGGAGAGACATGTCCGATGGACAACCCCGAGCTACCGCCAGAAAAACGACCATCCGTGACAAGAGCACAGACTTCTGCCAGTCCCTTGGATTTCAGGTAGCTGGTCGGGTACAGCATTTCCTGCATGCCCGGCCCACCGCGCGGTCCCTCATAGCGAATGACAACCACATCCCCGGCACCAATCCGGTTGCCCAGAATGGCAGCAACTGCGTCATCCTGACTTTCGAAAACGCGGGCAATACCCGTGAATGTCAGAATGTCTTTTGCGACGCTGGCCGTCTTTACGATGGCACCATCTTCGGCAAGGTTGCCGTACAGAACGGCCAGTCCACCATCCTGCGAAAAAGCATTTGGCCTGTTGCGCAGAACACCTTCTTCACGGTCCAGATCCAACTCGTGATACCGGCTGGACTGTGAGAACGCATGAACGGTACGCACGCCGCCCGGCGCGGCACTGAACATATGACGAGCTTCTTCATCGCCGTGCACGATGTCCCATTTTTGCAGGGCATCAGCCATGGTGGATGAATGAACCGTAGGAATCGACGTCTGGAGCAGGCCAGCACGATCCAGTTCACCAAGAATGGCCGGAATACCCCCAGCGCGATGCACGTCTTCCATATGCACATCTGCTTTGGCTGGTGCCACCTTGCACAGATGTGGAACCTTGCGGGACAGGCGGTCGATATCCGCCATATGAAAATCGACTTCTCCCTCACGCGCCGCAGCCAGCAGATGCAGCACAGTGTTCGTGGAGCCGCCCATGGCAATATCAAGCGTCATGGCGTTTTCAAACGCACTCCGCGTCGCGATGCTGCGCGGCAGAACAGAGGCATCGTCCTGCTCATACCAGCGACGTGCCAGCTCAACGGAGAGACGGCCAGCCCGCAGGAACAGATCGCGACGGTCCGCATGAGTCGCCAGCAGGGAGCCATTACCAGGCAGCGCAAGACCCAGAGCTTCCACGAGGCAGTTCATGGAATTGGCCGTAAACATGCCAGAGCATGATCCGCAGGTCGGGCAGGCGGAACGTTCGATCTGTTCGGATTCACTATCCGTCACATTCGGATTTGCCGCAGCAACCATGGAATCCACGAGATCCAGCTTACGCTCGATGCCCGGACCGTTAAGCTTGCCCGCTTCCATGGGGCCGCCAGACACGAACACGACAGGAATATTCAGCCGCAGGGACGCCATCAGCATACCCGGCGTGATCTTGTCGCAGTTGCTGATGCAGACGATGGCATCGGCGCAATGCGCATTGACCATGTATTCGACGGAGTCAGCGATCAGCTCACGTGAGGGCAGCGAATACAGCATTCCGCCGTGACCCATCGCGATGCCGTCATCAACGGCAATCGTGTTGAACTCCTTGGCAACACCGCCTGCCTCTTCAATAGCGGAAGCGACAAGAGATCCCATGTCCTTGAGGTGGACATGGCCCGGCACAAACTGGGTGAAGGAGTTGGCAATCGCGATAATGGGCTTTCCGAAGTCACCGTCCTTCATCCCCGTCGCACGCCAGAGGGCACGCGCGCCAGCCATGTTGCGGCCATGGGTCGTAGTGCGGGAACGATAGGCAGGCATCAGAACAGAACTTTCATAACGGAAGGAGCCATGCTCCATAGCGAATCAAACAAAAAAAGAACAGTGCGGGAAAGATATGAAAAGCATTCTCTCCCGCTCTTGCTAGATGGGAACACACGAGGCCAAAATCCATCCAAAGATCAGGAGCCTTTTGTGAAACGTTATCTTCTCAGCCTTGGAACGGCTCTTTCCCTCGCATGCATCCCTGCCGCACTGGCTGCTCCAGCATCTGCTGGACCGGCCGTAACGCCAGACATGATCCAGACCGGAAACGACATTCCAGTTCATGCCGCCCTGCCAACTGATCAGCAGGATTACATCAAGCGTGACGTCATGATTCCCATGCGGGATGGCGTGAAGCTCCATACCGTGATTGTCATCCCCAAGGGAGCACAAAACGCACCAATTCTACTCACACGGACACCTTATCATGCCAGTGAGCGCCTGAACCGCATTCCCAACGCACCGACCATGCGTGAGATCTGCCCTCAGGGGGACGGCGTCTTCGTCGAGGAAGGCTATATCCGCGTTTTCCAGGATATTCGCGGAAAGTATGGGTCTGAGGGCGACTACATTATGACCCGGCCGCCCATGGGGCCGCTCAACCCGACCAAGACGGACGACACCACCGATGCGTGGGACACGATCGACTGGCTGGTAAAGAATCTGCACGAAAGCAATGGCCGCGTTGGCATGACGGGTTCATCCTATGAAGGCTGGACCGTCGTGATGGCGCTGCTGGACCCGCATCCGGCCCTCAAGGTCGCCGCTCCGGAAAGTCCCATGGTGGATGGCTGGATGGGTGACGACTGGTTCCATTACGGCGCATTCCGTCAACCTGGCCTCGACTACTTCACCATGCAGATGAGCGAAGCCGGCGAGGGACCGACCATTCCCCGTCCGGATGCAGACGATTACACCAACTTCCTGCTTGCAGGCTCTACAGGCGCCTTTGCGGCGAAAGCAGGCCTGAACCAGTATCCCTGGTGGAACCGCCTGAAAGCGCATCCAGCCTACGACGCATTCTGGCAGGAACAGGCTCTCGACCAGATTATCGTCCGCAAGCCCCTGAAGGTCCCAACAATCTGGGAGCAGGGCCTCTGGGATCAGGAAGACATGTGGGGGGCGATCCATTCCTGGATGAACCTCAAAGCGCATCACACGCAGGTCCCGAACGTTCTCGTCATGGGGCCATGGCGGCATAGTGGCGTCAATTATGACGGCTCTACGCTCGGCCCGCTTCACTTCGAAGGCGACACCGCCCTCTGGTACCGCTCCAATGTCATGCGCCCGTTCTTTGATCACTATCTGAAAGACGGCGCTGATCCGCATCTTGATGAAGCGATCATCTACAACACGGGTGAAAACCACTGGGATCATTTCCGCAACTGGCTTGGGGACTGTGACACGACCTGCATGATGCGGGGCGAGCGCCTCTACCTTCAGCCTGATCACGGCCTGTCTTTCAAGCGGACATTACCGGGAACGGATGCCTACATCTCCGATCCGGCGCATCCGGTTCCATTCATGCCGCGCCCTTACACAGCCAACGATCCACGCTGGAAACCCTGGCTGGTCACAGATCAGCGTTTTGCAGAAAGCCGCCCGGACGTTCTGACTTACGAGACACCCGTCCTTGATGCGCCCGTCCGTGTTTCTGGCGTTCCAACCGCTGACATTTTCGCCTCCACCACGGGCACGGATGCAGACTGGGTTGTGAAAATCATCGACGTTCAGCCCGGCGTCACACCGGATCGACCGGAGATGGGAGGCTATGAGCTGCCGGTCTCCATGGATATTTTCCGTGGCCGTTACCGCAATGACTTTGCCCACCCGTCCGCCATTCCGGCAGGGCAGGTTCAGGAATACAAGTTCACGCTGCCAGCCGTGAACCACGTGTTCCAGAAGGGGCATCGCATCATGGTCCAGATCCAGTCGAGCTGGTTCCCGCTCTATGACCGCAACCCGCAGACCTATGTGCAGAATATTTTCGATGCCAAGCCATCGGACTACCACACCGCCACGCAGACCATTCATCGGGGCGGAAACGCTGCCAGCGCGGTCTGGCTGCCGGTCGTGAAATAAGGACGGCGCCTCCCTATATGGGGAGGCTTACCTCCTCAGGAGATCCAGTTCATGAGCACACAGTCTTCCATTCTTCTTGGTGCAGGCTGCTTCTGGTGCGTGGAGGCCGTCTTTACCGGCCTTCGTGGCATTATTTCGGCTGATCCAGGGTACGCAGGAGGCCAGGTCGACAACCCGTCCTATGAGGCTGTTTGCACTGGCAATACCGGTCATGCGGAAGTCGTGAAGGTCGTTTTCGACCCTGAAGAGATTTCCCTGCATGATATTCTGCGCGTCTTTTTCACGACCCATGATCCGACGCAGCTCAATCGTCAGGGTAATGACATCGGCACACAATACCGGTCTGTCATTTTCGGGGATGAAGAGCAGCAGCGAGTTGCCCAGGCCGTAAAGGATGAAATCACCGCGGAACAGATCTGGCCTGCGCCAATTGTCACGAGCATCGAAGGCCCGGCCCATTTCTGGCGTGCCGAGGAAAAACACCTCGATTATTTTGCCCGCAATCCGGAAACGGCCTACTGCGCAGCCGTCGTAGCGCCAAAGGTCGCCAAGGCCCGTAAACTGTACCGGGATCGCCTGAAGACCCCGGCCTGAAACCTTACTCTTCGGTTTCCAGATGGAAGCGGTCTGACTCTTCATCATAATCGAAGAGTTCCGCGTACCGTGCCCAGCCGATCGCTGTCGTCAGCGTCTGCTGGGCATAATCAGGCGACATGTTTTCTTCCAGTGCTTTTCGGAAGCGATTGGCGTCCACGACATGATTGGGACGCTCATCAAGCGTGCTGCGGATAACACGGAGCAGGGGCAGGTAATGCAAAAGCGCCGTCCGCATGATGTCACGGCGGGCATCCGCATCCCCTTCGACAAAAGACCGCCCGTCATTTGTCAGAAGAATGTCGCCATCTTCGAGTTCCGCAAGTTCCAGAAGCTGTAACGATTCACCCAGCGACAGCAGATCGTCGAGCGTCATCTGCAGACGCTGCGCCAACTCGGGGAGATCCGCACGCCCGGACAGGGGCGCACCATTCAGCACCTCCATCAACCCGACGAGAACTTCCACCTGAAGATCAGGCAGCACAATGGAGAGCGGAGGAAGCGCTGCAGGAGACAGCCCGACCGTTGTATCCACCTCAGAGACGATCGGCGCGCGGCGGGTCATCAACGTGTAGATCTGATCCACAAACCGGCGGAAATCCGCGTCTTCACGGTTCCGCGGATGGGGGAAGGGCACATTGATCTCGTGCGTTACCCGGCCAGGACTGGAAGAGAAAATCAGAATCCGGTCACACATCAGCACGGCTTCCTCGATGCCATGCGTCGCAAGCAGCATGGCATGAAGGGACGACAGCCGCTTTTCAGCCCAGAGTTCGATCAGATCCGTGCGCAGATTTTCCGCACTCAGAACATCCAGAGCAGAAAAAGGCTCATCAAGCAGAAGCAGGGACGGCTGGAGCGCCAGAGCCCTTGCAAGAGATGCGCGCTGACTCAGGGCGTCTGACAGTTCCTTGGGGTAAGCGTTCTCATACCCTTCAAGCCCCATAACCGCGATCGCCGCACTGGCCTGACTCTCACGGTCCGCCCGCGGCAGGCGACGCGCCTCAAGACCAAGAAGAACGTTCTGTCGAAGGGTCAGCCATGGAAAGAGCGCTCCGGACTGAAAGACCGTCGCAACCCCATCAAGAGGCCCATTGACTGGTTTTCCCTGCCAGAAAACCTTTCCCTTCACAGCCGGCATCAAACCGGACATGACGCGCAAAAGGGACGATTTTCCGGAGCCGGAGCGCCCAAGCAGACCAAGAATTTCTCCGGCACGGACATCAAAGCTGACCTGATCGAAAACAACGAGATCAGCATTGCTGTCTTTCAGATAGGTCTGACGGCAGTCCTGGAGGCTGAGCAGGGTTCGGGTCATTGGATCGCGTATTTCTGGGCGGCATGAACCGCAAGGGGCTGAAGAACGAGACGGTCCAGCAACATGGACAAAAGCGTGAGAAGCATGAGGACAACAACCTGCGCCGCGATTTGCCCCTGAAGCATATCGGCCAGCAACGTTGCCCCCAGACCGGTGTCTGACGGCACAAACGCCTCTGCAATCATGACTGCATCCCAGATCGGGACGGCTGCCAGCAGAAGTCCACCACACAGGTCAGGTGCCACAGCAGGAAGGATAAGCCGTTTCCAGAGCAGCACCCCTTTGAGGCGCAGACCACGTGCGACCTGACGGAATGGCCCTGGAATAGCCTGCATGGCGTCCAGAACGGTTCCTCCGGTCAGCCAGTGCGCACCGATGAACAGCAGAACCGCTGCCGGAATAATGTCGACCTCACGGAAGAGAGGATAAAAAAGGACAGCCGGGAAAAGCCCACCTGCAAGCACGAGCAGTCTTGCTGCCCGAAACACACGCTCGCTGGCATCAAAAAAGAACAGTGCCAGAGGCAGCCAGAGCAGTCCGCACAGCACCAACGCTCCACAGACATGCGAAAGTGTAAGAATGCTCTCAAGCAGATCATAGGACAGGCGGTCTGTCAGGTGACTTTGCGCAACTGCCAGCCCCAGAAAGAGCAGAGACGCCAGCGGCACAAGCCAGTCGGGCAAAAAAAGCGATGCGTATGACATCGCGGGCGCATGCCGCCGCGCTCGACCCACACGCCAGTTTCCGATCCCTCCGATCAACCTGTGCAGACCTACACTGGCCCCATTCAGGATTGCAGACTCACGCCAGAACTGGAGCATCCAGGACCGTCCCCGACTTTTCTGGGGCTGCGGGCCATCCAGTCTGTAACGCTGTGCCCAACCCATCATCGGCCGCGTCAGACATTGATCGACAATCAGAATCAGCAACACCGCCAGACTGCCAGCGATCAGAAACCACAATGCATGATGCGTTTCGAGCCCGATAAGAGCCTGCGCTCCCAAACCGCCAACATCTTGACACATCAGCAGGGTAGCAAGCCCCTCCACACACAGCAGCCGGAACCACAGCCCCGGCAACGCCTGAGACGCCCGGAATGCCACAAGAGGAATCGCAACCGGCATCTGCAAACGCCAGAAATGCTGCCACCCCGTCATATGAAGGCCGATAGCAACTTCGTTCAATTCGGGAGGGAGCGTTTCTTCAGCATCCAGAATGGCCGTGAGAACACGCCAGATCATGTTAAAGGCAGCCACGATTACGATGGTTGCAAGAGGTGGCAAGACCAGCGCCAGAAGCCCCGTCAGCCCCAGTCCGGGAATGGACCGGGCAACAGACAGCGCGGGAACGAGTAATCTGCGAAAGCCAGGAAACTGACGGGAAAGCCCGGTCAAAGCCAGCGACACGATCACGACCGTGACCAAAGCCAGAAACACATGCAGAAGCGTGAACAGGAGTTCCTGCCAGATGGGGACTGCGGCTCTACCAGGCAGTGGCAGAGAAGCAGGCACCCAGGCTGCCTTTTTCACAAGGAAAAGGCACAGGGCAGCCCCGGCGAACAGAATCGAAAGTTCAATGCCACTCATGCGCTGTCGCCAGCGATGCATGACGCGGATGGGCATGGCCAGAGGGCTGCCCGTCATGATGACCGTTGTCCTCCCGGTTTCAGAGTGACCGAGAGTAAGGAAGGTTCTTCCGGAGGCTCAAGTGTTTTCTGCATATCCCAGAACGTTTCAGTGGCCCGTACTGCCAAAACCACCGGCGCCACGCTCCGTTTCATCCAGAGAAGGAACTTCCTGCCAGCGCAGACGGGACACCGGGGCCAGAACGCCCTGGGCAATCCGTGTGCCACGTTCGATCGTGAAGGCTTCCGTCCCGGCATTCATGACAATGATGCCAATCTCACCACGGTAATCTTCATCGATCGTTCCCGGAGAGTTAGGCAGCGTAATGCCATGCTTCAGAGCCAGACCAGACCGTGGGCGCACCTGAAGCTCGTAAGCTGAGGGAAGGGCGATGCACAGACCGGTCGGGACCAGGGCGCGGCCGCCCGGGGCAATCGTCATCGGGTCAGTGATGGCCGCCACAAAATCGAAGCCGGCAGCCCCGGATGTGGCATAGGACGGAAAAGAAAGCCCTTCTGCATGAGGAAGGCGGGTAATGCGTACATCAATCAGATCGGTCGTCATGACGCTTCTCTTATCCCGGATTTTCAGGCGGTTGAAGACCTGAAGGTTTCGGCAATCCGCTCTGCCAGTTTCCCGGCGACAGCTGACTTGTCCATCTCCGGCCAGGTCTCGATACCACTGCCATCAATCAGACTGACAAGATTTCTGTCCGCCCCAAAAACTCCACGACGGACATCATTGGCAACCAGCCAGTCACAACCCTTTCGCTGACGCTTGGCCAACGCATTTTCCCGAACATCGTCCGTTTCCGCCGCAAAGCCGACAACCAGCCTCGGGCGTCTGGCATGATGGCACAGCGTTGCCAGAATATCCGGGTTCTCAACAAGATTAAGAGCTGGAGGGCCATCGCCCGTCTTCTTGATCTTACGTCCAGCCGGAACACTGGCGCGCCAGTCACTGACGGCAGCCGTACACACGGCAATATCTGCGGGAAGCGCCTGTTCACAAGCGGCCAGCATCTCCTCCGCAGTCTGGACCTTCACGCAGGTCACCCCCCTGGGCGCAGGAATGGAGACAGGCCCACTAACAAGCGTGACCCGCGCGCCCAGGGCCGCAAGGGCTTCTGCAATGGCATAACCCTGCTTGCCAGACGAATGATTGGAGATGAAACGAACAGGATCGAGAGGCTCAACAGTTGGCCCAGCCGTCACAAGAGCATGACGCCCGACCAGAGACTGCTCTGACGTCAGAGCAGTCACAATAGCGTCCCTCAGTACGTCAGGCTGGCTCAGACGGCCCGGTCCGAACTCACCACAGGCCATGCTGCCCTCATCCGGCCCGACCACCTGCACACCACGTTGCCGAAGAAGCGTCAGATTGGCCTGCGTGGCCGGATGCTCCCACATGCGCACATTCATCGCAGGAGCAAGCAGGATGGGCGTTGTGGTTGCCAGAAGCAGCGTGGTGGCCAGATCATCCGCCAGACCGTGCGCCATACGAGCCATAAGATTGGCTGTAGCAGGACAGACCACAACCAGATCCGCGCTCCGCGCAAGCGCGATATGACCAATCTCACTCTCCTGTGTGGGCGCAAAAAGCGCGTCATGCACGCGCTCCCCGGACAGGGCTTCCAGACTAAGTGGCGTAATGAACGCCTTTGCCGCGTCTGTCATGACCGGGGCGACGGCAATATTGTCAGCCTTCAGAAGACGCACGAGTTCGAGCGCCCGGTAAGCTGCAATACCTCCACCAACAATCAGCAGAACACGGCGCATGACTTACAGGCGCCAGCCGGAATGGATCGCAGCGATACCGCCTGAAAGGTTCCGGTACTGAACACGCTCAAGACCCGCATCGCGCATCATCTGGGCGAGCGTTTCCTGATCCGGGAACATACGAATGCTTTCCGCCAGATACTGGTAGCTCTCCGCATCCTTTGCGATCAGCTGACCCATCTTCGGCAGAACCTTGAAAGACCACGTGTCATAAACCGGTGACAGAGCGGCAATTTCCACGCGGGAGAATTCAAGACAGAAGAAACGTCCACCCGGCTTCAGCACGCGGCGCGCCTCACGGAGGACTGCATCCTTGTCCGTGCAATTCCGCAAACCAAAGGCAATCGTCACGCGGTCAACGGAACAGTCGGGCAGGGGAATCGCTTCTGCATCAACAACACAGACTTCGATCTGGCCGATCAGCCCGGCTTTGATAGCGCGGTCCCGCCCCACGGAAAGCATGGCAGAATTAATGTCTGACAGGATGGCCGGACCGCCACCAGCGCGCAGCCAGCCAAATGTGATGTCACCCGTTCCACCCGCCAGATCCAGCAGCTTCATGTTGGGACGCGCACCGAGCATACCCACAAAAATCCGCTTCCAGACGCGATGAATGCCCAGCGACATGACATCGTTCATGATGTCATACTTGCCAGCGACGCTCTCAAACACCTCCCTGACCATGGTCTTCTTCTGGTTCCGCGGAACATTGCGGTAACCAAAATCCGTGGTGTCTCCGGTCTGTTCGGAAGACGGGAAGGGCGGGACGTTATGTTCAGCGCTATCGGTCATGGGGCAATCGATATATCTTTGTGACCAGTCATGCCAGAGCTTCCAGAAGTCGAAACCGTCATGCGTGGGTTCCGCACTGCCTTTGAAGGGCAGAGGATCCGTCACGTTACCGTCAACCGCCCAGACCTCAGATGGCCATTTCCCTTGGATCTCCGGGAACGGCTGGAAGGGCAGGAGGTGCTCTCCTTTCATCGTCGTGCGAAGTATATTCTCATGCGCGTCGGGAATGGCATGAGCATGATGCTGCATCTCGGAATGTCCGGCCGGCTGCTCCTCGGACAGTCTGGTATGAACACGACTCCACCCAGACATGAACATCTGGTGCTGGAGACGGAAAACGAAGCGCGTGCGGGCCTCGTGGACCCCCGCCGGTTCGGGATGGTGGATCTTGTCCCAACAGATCACGAAGACACCCACCGCCTTCTGAGCGGTCTCGGAATCGAGCCACTATCAGACAAAATGACGGGTCCATATCTGCACAGCCTCATGCAGAGCCGACGCACGCCAATCAAGACAGCCTTACTGGATCAGCGACTGATCGTTGGCCTTGGCAATATTTATGTCTGTGAAGCACTCTTCCGCAGCCATATCCACCCCACACGCGCGGCAACATCCATCACGCTACAGGAAGCGAACAGGCTCGCTACGTTCATAAGAGCCATTCTGACAGAGGCCATCGCGTCTGGAGGGTCGTCTTTAAGAGACTATGTTCAGGCGGATGGCACAAAGGGAGGCTTTCAGGACCTGCACCTTGTTTATGGACGGGAAGGGGAGCCATGTTCATACTGCGCAACAGGCTATACTGTCTCGCGCATCACACAGTCAGGCCGATCCACGTTCTACTGCGCGAACTGCCAGAAATAAGGGCTGCTTATACCGAGCGCCCAGTGTGTATAAAATGTGTAAAACGCTTGACGTCCCCGTTCATGACGGGTAGAGGGCGCCAATCATTTTCCGCGACAAGACCGCTAACTGAACCGAAAGATCCATGGCAAATACAGCTTCTGCCCGTAAGCGCATCCGTCAGAACGAACGCCGCCGCGAGCGCAACGTGGCCCGTATGTCCCGTATGCGTACCTTCATCAAGAAGGTCGAACAGGCCATCCAGTCCGGCGACAAGACGGCTGCTGCCGAGGCCTACAAGGTTGCACAGCCTGAGATGCAGCGCGCTGCCGGCAAGGGCGTGATTGCAAAGAACACGATCAGCCGCAAGCTGTCCCGTCTGTCTGCTCGCATCAAGGCTCTGGCAACCGCCTGAGCCCCTTTGCAGGGTACGAACTGAAGAACGCGCTCCTGGAAGGGAGCGCGTTCTTTTTTGACTATACTGCAACACCTTACCTCGGCATCTCTGAACCTTTCGTGTTCCAGCTTGCTTCGGTCTGGTCAGAAGCCTATCCTTCCAGATCAAGCTCAGTGCCAGAGGCTCTGTTTTCTCCGGAAAGCGTCAGCTTTTTTGAAGCGCCATACAATCCTGCGTGGCTGCTTCCCGTTGAAGACGTATCTACCCTGCGTGCAGGGAACCATGACAGACGCCCCTCCGTATTCGGGGCAGAAATGAAAGGGGGTACCATAGGTGGAAAACGCTCAGTATCTGGACGCCAGCGCCTCCGCCCCCGGCTCGGCGAGCCTTTTGGAAGCCTCCTGGCACAAAGTTCGTGAGAAGCTGAAGGGCGAAGTCGGCGAAGTCGAATATCGTACATGGCTTCGTCAGATCGTTCTGGGCCCGATCGAGGATGGTGAACTCATCCTGTATCTACCGAGCCGATTCCTTCGGGACTGGGTTCGCAGTCAGTACGAAGAACGCCTTCAGACGCTGTGGCGTACCGAGCGCGCGGATGTGCAAGGTATTGAACTCCAGGTCAAACGTGGCCTGCCCGAAGCTCCCCCCTCCGCCGATATCGAGAGCGACAGCGCCGTCGAAGAAGTCACTGCCCAGGTTGCGGTCAGTCACGAAGTTCGCAGCGATCTTGCCGTCCCTCTGGACCCGCGCTTCTCCTTCGACAGCTTCGTTGTGGGCAAGCCAAACGAATTTGCGTATGCCTGTGCACGGCGCGTGGCTGAAAAGCCATCCAGTCCGGGCTTTAACCCGCTTTTCCTTTACGGCGGGGTCGGTCTTGGCAAAACGCATCTCATGCATGCCATCGGCTCGGAACTGACAAAAACCGGCAACGTCTCGGTTGCCTACATGTCAGCCGAGAAGTTCATGTACCGCTTCATTGCGGCTATCCGCTCCCAGTCGACCATGGAGTTCAAGGAACAGCTGCGTTCCGTGGACGTGCTGATGATTGACGATCTTCAGTTCCTGATCGGCAAAGACAATACGCAGGAAGAATTCTTCCATACGTTTAACGCTCTGGTGGATGCCGGACGCCAGATCATTGTCAGCGCAGACAAGAGCCCGTCTGATCTATCAGGCCTTGAAGATCGCCTGAGAACACGCCTCGGCTGTGGCATGATTGCGGATATCCACGCCACAACCTTTGAGCTGCGTATTTCCATTCTGGAAGCCAAGGCCAAGGCCTCCGGCACACATGTTCCGTCCAAAGTGCTGGAATATCTGGCACACAAGATCACGACAAACGTTCGTGAGCTTGAAGGCGCACTGAATCGCCTGATTGCCCATGCCGATCTGGTCGGTCGCCCTGTCACCCTGGATACGACCCAGGATGTCCTCAAGGACATGCTGAAGGCTCATGACCGCCGCGTGACGATCGAGGAGATCCAGCGCAAGGTTGCGGAACACTGGAATATCCGCCTGACGGACATGTCTTCCGCGCGCCGTGCGCGGGCTGTAGCCCGTCCACGTCAGGTCGCCATGTTCCTCGCCAAGCAGTTGACCAGTCGATCCCTTCCGGAAATCGGACGCAAATTCGGCAACCGCGATCATACGACCGTCATGCACGCCGTGAATCGCGTTGCAGAACTGATGGAGCAGGATACGTCTTTTGCCGAAGACGTCGAACTGATGCGCCGGATGCTTGAGGGCTGAGTAGGGACGACAACCCGCTATCGGTACCTTTCACCGCAAGCGGGTGTCTGCTAAGAAACGGCAAAACTTAAAGATTGCCGACCCAGGGAAAAAAACGATGAAATTCAAGGTTGACCGCACCCTGCTGCAACGGGCCCTGGCGCATATTCATGGCGTTGCAGAAAAGCGGAACACCATTCCCATCCTGGCGAACGTCCTGCTGTCCTACGAAGGTGACATCCTTCGCCTGACAGCCACGGATATGGAAATTGCCGTCGTCGAAGATATCGCAGCCACAGGTGAGCGCCTCGGCTCCACCACAGTGCCTGCTGCCGTGCTTTTCGAAATCGTCCGCAAGCTGCCAGATGGCGTGGAAATCGAGTTCGATCACCCGGAAAGCGATGCTCCGCTCGCTCTGCGGGCAGGACGTTACGCAACAAGCCTCAACGTGCTGCCAGTAGATGATTTCCCCGCCATGGTCGCCGGAGATCTGCCGCATCGTTTCCGCATCCCGGCTGCAACGCTGCGTGGCCTGATCGACCGAACGAAGTTTGCAATTTCCAACGAGGAAACACGCTACTACCTGAACGGTATCTATCTGCACGTTGCGGAAGGCGGCACATTCCCGATGCTGCGCGCTGTCGCGACGGACGGTCACCGTCTGGCGCGCGTAGAGACTGAACTGCCAGAAGGCGCCCGTGGCATGCCGGGTGTCATCATTCCTCGCAAAACAGTCGCAGAGCTCCGCAAACTTCTGGATGAAGGTGCGGCCGATCTGGAAGTGTCCCTTTCAGACACCCGCATCCAGTTCCAGGCCGGGCCTGTCCTGCTGACGTCCAAGCTGATTGACGGTACGTTCCCCGAATATGAGCGCGTCATTCCCAAGGGTAATGACCGCATTCTTCGCATCACGAAGAAAGACTTCGCCGCCGCCGTCGGTCGCGTTGCAGCCATCAGTCAGGAGCGTTCGCGCCCGGTAAAGCTGTCGGTCACGCACAACATGCTGACACTTTCCGCCATCAGCCCCGATCAGGGAGTGGCGCACGAGGAACTGGACGACAGCACGGTAACGTATGACGCGCCGCCTATCGAAATCGGTTTCCAGGCCCGTTATCTGACGGACATCACGGACCAGATCGACGTCGAGGTTGAGTTTGCCTTCGCAGACAGCTCTGCTCCGACGCTGGTGCGTGACACGGCATCCCCATCCGCCCTGTACGTTCTGATGCCGATGCGGGTCTGATTGGTCCGCATTGAGACTGACGCGCCTTGCCCTGACGGATTTCCGGAACTACCGGCATTCCGTCTGGAAGCCTGAGACAAACATCTCCATCCTGACGGGCCAGAACGGCTCAGGAAAAACAAACCTGCTGGAAGCTATCTCGCTTCTAGCCCCGGGGCGCGGCCTACGGAGCGCCCCTCTTCAGGCGTTATGCCGCACAGATGCCCGTCAATGGGGCGTTGCCGCCACACTGACCCACGGTATTGACCAGACCCTACTGGGCACGGGGGCCGACCTCTCCGAAAAAAGCAGACGGTCCTTCAGACTGGATGGCGTTGCCGTTCGATCTCAGGCCGAGATCGCGCAGGTTTTTTCCTGCGTCTGGCTGACGCCACAGATGGATCGACTTTTCCTGGAAGGGGCCAGCGGGCGCCGACGCTTTCTTGATCGTCTCGTCATGGCGCTTTCCTCGGATCACGCCCGGCAGATGGCTGCGCATGAGCGATCCGTTTCCAGCCGAAACCGCGTCCTTGCAGATCGTCCGGACGAGAATTTATGGCTCGCCTCTCTGGAAGATTCCATCGCCCGCCACGCAGTTGCAGCCTCTGCGGCACGTCTGTCCCTTGTGGAGAGCATGAACGCACAGCCTTTTGCCAGTGCCGATTTTCCTCAAAGTGTCCTGCACCTGGACTGTGAGATTTCCCAGCAACTTGCAAACGGTCCAGCCCTAAAGGTGGAGGATTGGCTACGAGCAAAACTGCGTGACAGCCGAGGGGAAGACCGCGTTCGCGGCAGTACGTCTTTCGGTGCCCACAAGGCGGATTTTCTTCTATCCGATCGCCAAACAGGCCGATCTGCTGAGCTTTCCAGTAGCGGGCAGCAGAAAGCCATGTTGATCGGCGTCGTCCTGTGTCATGCTGCATTAATCGAGCAGAGCAGGGGCGACGCACCTGCCATTCTTCTGGATGAACCACTCCTTCACCTGGATGAGCCCCGCCGTGATGCGCTGCTCGCCAGTCTTGCAAACATTGAAACGCCCATCCTACTGACCGGGACGGATACTGCGCCCTTTTCAGCCCTCAACGGAAAAGCCGGATTTTTCAATGTTCAGGATGGCCATATCCGACCCGCCTGACCCAGGCGCTCTGGCCTCACCGGCTTCGACGCGCTATAATTGAGACAATAGTTTTTCAGAGTTCCACGGAGACCGCCTCGCGCATGTCAGAGACCCAGAACCAGCCGGAGATTCCAGGCGCAGACGGTGACGATTACGGCGCCTCCTCGATCTCGGTACTGAAGGGACTGGACGCTGTCCGTAAACGCCCTGGCATGTATATCGGTGACACGGATGATGGCTCCGGCCTTCATCACATGGTGTTCGAAATCATCGATAATGCCGTTGACGAAGCCCAGGCCGGACACGCCACCCGCTGCATCCTGACGCTGAACGGAGACGGCTCCGTTTCCGTACGCGATGACGGACGTGGCATCCCAACAGACATGCATCCCGAAGAGGGGATCAGTGCTGCGGAAGTCGTACTGACCAAGCTCCATGCGGGCGGCAAGTTCAACCAGAATTCCTACAAGGTTTCTGGCGGTCTCCACGGTGTGGGTGCGGCTGTTGTGAATGCGCTGTCCGAGTGGATGGAAGTTCGCATCTGGCGTAACGGGCTCGAGCATAAAATCCGCTTCCAGCACGGTGAGCGCGACGAAGCCCTGAGCGTTGTCGGCCCATCTGACGAACCGCGCGGCACGCTTGTCACATTCAAGCCCAGCAAGCAGACCTTTACCAAGGTAGAGTTTGAATTCTCCATTCTGGAACGTCGCGTTCGCGAACTGGCCTTCCTGAATTCCGGAATGGAAATCATTCTACGTGATGAACGTCATGCCGAGAGCAAGGAAGTCCGCTTCTTTTACGAAGGTGGCCTGAGCGCGTTTGCTGAGTGGCTTGATTCGTCCAAAACGTCTATTGTAACGCCACCGATCACAGGCGCGATCGACCACACCGAAAGTGGTATCCGCGTTGAGTTTGCCTTGACGTGGAACGACAGCTACCACGAAACGATGCTGTGCTTCACAAACAATATCCCCCAGCGGGATGGCGGCACACATCTGGCAGGCTTCCGTCAGGCCCTGACCCGCGTGGTCGGCAAGTATGCTGAAAGCGTTTCCAAGCGTGAATCTGGCTCCCTGACGGGCGAAGACATGCGTGAAGGCATGACGGCAATCCTTTCCGTCAAGGTTCCTGATCCAAAGTTCTCGTCCCAAACGAAGGACAAGCTGGTCTCGTCCGAAGTTCAGCCTGTTGTACATGCCACCGCTGCTGACTCGATTTCACATTGGTTTGAAACGCACCCCAAAGAAGCCAAGGCAATCGTCGCCAAGATCATTGATGCTGCCAGCGCCCGTGAAGCTGCGCGTCGTGCCCGTGAACTGACACGCCGTAAGGGTGTGCTGGACGTTTCCTCACTCCCGGGGAAACTGGCGGACTGTCAGGAACGTGATGCTTCCAAGGCCGAAATCTTCATCGTCGAGGGTGACTCCGCAGGTGGCACAGCAAAGCAGGGACGTGATCGTCGTTTCCAAGCCATTCTGCCTCTGCGCGGCAAGATCCTGAACGTCGAGCGTGCACGTTTCGACCGTATGCTGGGTTCTGCGGAAATCGGCACTCTGATTACAGCGCTTGGCACCGGTATCGGGCGCGGCGAGGTGGATCAGGGCGGTTTCTCTGCCGAGAAGCTGCGCTACCACAAGATCGTCATCATGACTGATGCTGACGTCGACGGCTCCCATATCCGTACGCTGCTGCTGACGTTCTTCTTCCGTCAGATGCCTGAACTGATCGAACAGGGTTACCTCTATATCGCCCAACCGCCGCTCTATCGTGCTAAGCGTGGGCAGGAAGAGCGCTATCTGAAGGACGATGCTGCGCTTGAGCAGTATCTGCTCGACAAGGCTCTGGGTAATGCATCCCTGCGTTTTGGAGACAACCTTGAACTGACAGGGGAGGAACTCCGTGAGGAAGTCCGCTTCCTGATCGCTGCAAGCCAGAACCTGAAGAACATCGCGACCAAGATTCCCGTCTGGGTGCTTGAGCAGGCTGCCATTGCACGCGTTCTAGAGCTGGACCCGACCGCCATCAGCGAGCGCATTCCGGACTTCCAGCGCAAACTCGATGAAGCATCTCCCGAAAATGAACGCGGCTGGAAAGTTTCCCTGTCCAGCACTGGTATCGAGTGTGCCCGTTCGGTTCGAGGGGTCAGCGAAATTTACCGTCTTGAACAGACCGTTTTGAAATCTGCTGAAGCACGATGGCTCGCGGCTGAAGGGGAGCGTCTCGCCCGCGACTTCATCACGCCTGCCACTCTCCGTCTTGACCAGACTGAAAGCCGTATGTTTGGTCCTTCCAACGTCATGGACCGGATCTTCGCACAGGGTCGCCGTGGCTTGACGATCAACCGCTTCAAAGGCCTGGGCGAGATGAACGACGAGCAGCTCTGGCACACGACACTCGATCCTTCTACCCGCACCCTGCTTCAGGTGAAGATCGGTGACGTGGAAGATGCGGGACAGGTATTCTCGACCCTGATGGGCGACGTGGTGGAGCCACGGCGCGACTTCATCGTCGGAAATGCCCTGAAGGTGGCTAATCTTGACGTTTAAAGCGCTCCGGGCGCTGGTTGGCGCAGGTTTCCTGCTGCTCGCTGGCGTCTCCACCGCTCATGCAGCAGCCGGTCAGGTCAACACATCCTACGCAGTCTATCTGCGTGGGCTGCATGTGCTTGATGCCGATACTTCCTACCAGATTGAACACTGGGGCTATGGCGGCACCACGCATATCAGGCCGGCAGGGCTGATCAGCTGGTTCGTCACGATGGACATCCGGTCCCGCGTGGAAGGGGACTTTATAGAGGGCGGAAACGTCAAGCCCATCCGCTATGACAGCGGCGGCCTGTCTCGCGGGCAACATCGTCGGGTTCTGCTGACCTATAACGGCAATACTCCACATGTTGATATTCTGGAGCCCATCGAAACAGACCGTGACCCCGTACCGGATAGCGAGCTGCCTCATACCATTGACACTCTGAGCGGCATGGCCCGTCTTCTTGAGACCCTGACGCAGACGGGCCATTGTGATGGGTCTGCTGTTATTTTTGACGGCCTGCGTCTGACGAAAATGACCGTACATGGTCCCACGCAGGTCAATATCCCGCAGACCCACAAGCAGGCCTATTCCGGAACCCCCGCACTCCGTTGCGATTTCATCGGTCAGCAGGTTGCCGGATTTATAAAAGACTCTCCAAATCGCGCAAAGATGGCTATGCCTCAGCCTGGTTCAGCCTGGTTCAAAGATGTTGAAGGTATTGGGCTAGTCCCCGTCCGGATCGAATTCAATCATCCGAAGCTGGGACATGTTACTGTTGTCATGCAGAACCCGCTTCCACCCTCAAAATCAGCGACCACCATTTCGCAATAAATGGCAATCCGAAGTGATGGTGCGTCGCTCAACCATCGTTTGACGAACTGGCGCGGTTTGGATACCCGGGACGGAACATGACCAATACCGCACGCCACACCACAGCCATCATCCTTGCAGCGGGCCTCGGCACGCGCATGAAGTCCCGCCTTCCCAAGGCTTTGCATCGCCTGGGAAACCGCCCCATGATCACGCATCTGATCGAGACTGCCCGCGAAGTCTTTGACGATGTGGTTGTTGTGGTCGGGCCGGATATGCCCGAACTGGAACGCGTCGTTCAGCCTTGCAAAACGGTCGTGCAGGCCGATCGCCTGGGAACGGCACACGCCACCAACATGGCAAAAGACCTGTTCGGTGACGGAGATATTGCCGTCCTGTATGCCGACAATCCCTTAATCACCGCAGAGACAATGCGCAGACTCACAGCAGCTCGTCAGAGCGGGGCAAGTCTCGCACTTCTTGGTATGCGTCCCGCCAATCCGGGTCGTTATGGGCGGATTGTCGAAGAGCAGGGCCGTGTCAGCCGGATCGTCGAATTCAAGGACGCAACCGAAGACGAACGACAGATCACGTTATGCAATGCAGGCGTCATGTGCGCTGGCGCCGACGATTTTCGGACCTGGCTCGCCGCTGTCGACAACAACAATGCACAGGGTGAATATTACCTGACGGACGTCGTTGCCATGGCGGCAGTCCAAGGACCGGTTCAGTGCGTTGAATCTCCCGAGACCGAGCTGGCAGGCGTAAACTCCCGAGCAGAACTGGCACAGGCAGAAGCGACGCTTCAAGCACGCCTGCGGACTGCTGCCATGGAAGCAGGTGTGACGCTTGTCTCTCCTGAAACCACATTCCTCAGCACAGATACGGTTCTGGAACCGGATGTAGTTGTCGAACCGAACGTCTTTTTCGGACCAGGTGTGACAGTTCGCAGCGGCGCGTTGATCCGGGCATTCTCACATCTGGAAGGGTGTACAGTCGGCGAGGGTGCCATGATTGGTCCCTATGCCCGCCTGCGTCCCGGCACGGTCTGCGCCGCAGACACGCATGTTGGAAATTTTGTCGAACTCAAGAACGTCGATCTCGGCCGCGGCGCAAAAGCCAATCACCTGACCTATCTCGGGGACGCCTCCGTCGGCGCTGAAACCAATGTTGGGGCAGGGACCGTGACCTGCAACTACGATGGGTACTTCAAGCATCGGACCATCATTGGTGAACGTAACTTCATCGGGTCGGATTCCATTCTCGTGGCCCCCGTCACGATCGGAGACGACGCACTGATCGCAGCGGGGAGCACCATCACGGAAGATGTTCCTGCTGAGGGTCTCGCATTCGGACGTGCGCGTCAGGTCGTCAAACCGGGCCGCGGCCTCGAAATCAAACAGACCCTTAAAGCCAAGAAGGAGCAGGGCTGATGTGTGGAATTTGTGGCGTTGTAGGCCATCGTCCAGCCACCCCGATCGTCTTCGAAGCACTCCGTCGGCTTGAATATCGCGGTTATGATTCCGCCGGCATCGCGACCCTGTCTGCAGATGGCACGATTGATCGTCGTCGCGCAGCTGGCAAGCTCGATAATCTGGAAGCGATTCTAAAGGCCGAGCCCCTCAGCGGCACAACCGGTATCGGCCACACAAGGTGGGCCACTCACGGCGCACCGACCGAAACCAACGCTCACCCGCACGCTGCAGGCCGCGTAGCCATCGTTCATAACGGGATCATCGAAAACTTCGCCACGCTAAAAACCGAGCTTGAAGCCCAGGGCCGGATCTTCCTGTCCGATACGGATTCAGAGACCGTCGCCCATCTGGTCGATTTCTATCTGGATCAGGGCAAGGCACCTCGCGACGCTGCTTTTGCTGCCATCCAGCGTCTTGAAGGCGCTTATGCGATTGCCATCATCTTTCAGGGCCATGATGGCCTGCTGATTGGCGCACGTCACGGCGCCCCTCTGGCCGTCGGGTATGGCGAAGGCGAGATGTTCCTCGGCTCCGACAGTCTGGCTCTGGCACCTCTGGCAAGCCGTATCACCTATCTGGATGATGGCGACTGGTGCGAACTCACACCCGGTAACGCCATCATTTTCAATGGCGAGGGTCAGGAAGTCAGCCGCCCGATCCAGAACATCGCGTTCATGGCAGGGCAGGTCGGCAAGGACGGCTATCGCCATTACATGGAGAAGGAACTGCACGAGCATCCGGTCGCCATAGGCCAGACGCTTCAACGCATCACAGACCCTGCCTCCAAAACCATCACTTTGCCAAAGATGCCTTTCGATCCGGCTCAGGTTCCTCGCGTCACCATCACTGCGTGCGGTTCTGCGTTCTATGCTGGCATGGTCGGGCGTTATTGGCTTGAATCTCTGGCCCGAGTTCCCGTCGAAATCGATGTGGCCTCCGAAATGCGCTACCGGGACGCGCCTCAGCCTGACAAGGGTGTGGCACTACTGATTTCCCAGTCTGGTGAAACGGCAGATACGCTTGGTGTATTACGCAGCCTCAAAAAGGCCGGGCAGAGTATTGTCTCGGTTCTGAATGTCGAGCACTCAACCATGGGTCGCGAAAGTGACCTTGTTCTCGGCATGGTCGCAGGACCGGAAATCTCGGTCGCTTCCACAAAAGCATTTACAGCCCAACTCTCTGTTCTAGCAGCTCTTTCCATCGATTTCGCCCGTGCTCGCGGGACGATTGACAAGACACGGGAAGAAAGCCTGACCGCTAACCTTCTTGATCTTCCATCCCGTGCAGCCGAAGTTTTCACGCGGGTTGAAGCCATTCAGGCCATGGCACGTGTCATCGCAGAGGCTCGGGATGTGCTGTATCTCGGTCGCGGAATCTGTACGCCGATCGCTTATGAAGGGGCTCTAAAACTTAAGGAAATCAGCTACATCCATGCGGAAGCTTATGCGGCTGGTGAACTGAAACATGGACCCATCAGCCTGATTGACCGGACCGTCCCTGTTGTGGCGATCGCGCCATCCACGATCCTGTTCGACAAGACCCTGTCCAATCTTCAGGAAGCCAAGGCACGCGGAGGCCGTATTCTCGCGTTTACGGATGCGGCGGGAGCCAAACGCCTTGAAGGCATTGCAGAACACATTGTCGTTCTTCCGGACGTAGATGCGTTTGTTGCCCCTATTCTCTATGCGATCCCCGTTCAGATCCTCGCCTACGAGGTCGCTCTCCTGAAGGGTACGGATGTAGATCAGCCTCGCAATCTGGCCAAATCCGTCACGGTGGAATAAGGACATTTTCTTCCGGTAGGCAGGGCTTTCCAAGACGGTTCATTTCGCAGAGGATAGCCCTTCAACACTCTGCGAGGACGGGGAGAAAACCATGGGTGGCGATGCAGCTTTATCAGGCGAGAGCGGGCAATCTGGTCTCACTCTGGCCGCGTCTGAAATTGCCGCCCGCGATACTTTCCTGGCTCGACTGACAGCCGAAGGTTTTGAAGGGGATGTTACCCCGCAGGTCTCGGCACGGCTTGTTGCTGCAACTGACAACAGCATCTATCAGCGACTGCCCGCGCTCGTCATTTATCCCCGGACTATTGAAGACCTGAACCGTGCTGTCCGCGCTGCTGCCGGGGGACGCCTGACGCTCGCGGTACGAGGCGGTGGAACCGGCACGAACGGCCAGTCCCTGACGTCGGGCATCATCGTAGATCTGGCCCGATATCTTGACCGTATTCTGGATTTCGATGCCGAAGCAGGGCTGGTTACGGTCGAACCCGGCGTTGTGCTTGCGAGACTGAATGCCTTCCTGAAACCACATGGCTATTTTTTCCCGCCAACAGTTTCAACGGCAACCCGAGCCACGATCGGAGGCATGGTTGCCACCGATGCATCAGGCAAGGGATCCCGTATTTATGGCCGGACGTCCGACTACATCGAAACTATGGACGTGGTGCTGTCTGATGGGTCTGACCTGCATGTTGGGAAACTCTCACCAGAGGAACTCAAGCAGGTCGAGGCACGAGAGGACCTTCCGGCACGGATCTACCGCGAAGTTCATCGGGTTGTCACAGAACAGGCCGACGAGATCCGTCAGGTTTTTCCGGATATGAACCGTGGCCTCACGGGCTACAATCTACAGAATATCCTGCTTGAAAACGGGCAATTCAGCCTTGCTCGACTGCTCGCGGGTTCTGAAGGGACGCTGGCTCTGACAAAGCGCATGGTTCTGCGCGTGCGACGCCTGCCAAAGTTCAGGCAGCTTCTGGTCGTCCGTTATGCCAGCTTCGATCATACCTTGCGCGACGTTCAGACCATTCTTCCTTCCAATCCCTCGGCTATAGAAGTGCTGGATGACCGGGTACTGGAAAAGGCATCCCAAGATATCGTCTGGCAATCCCTTGAGAGCGTTCTGGGTGCCCGGTCCGAAATACCGGTTCAAGGCATGAGCTTTGTGGAATTCGTTGGAGATGATGCCGATCATCTGCATCAACAGATGCAGGAGGCGGTGACTCTTCTTGAGAACTCTCCTTACGAAGTTATTGATTATAAACCTGTTTCTGATCAGGAAATCATCAACCAGCTCTGGACTTTGAGGGAGAAGTCCGTCGGATTGTTAGGACGACCTGACGGCCGGAAACAGGGCGTGGCTTTTGTTGAGGACACTGCGGTTCCTCCGGAGTCCCTGGCCGATTATGTCGCCGAATTTCGTGCCATTCTGGATAAGTATGATCTGTCCTATGGGATGTTCGGGCATGCTGATGTTGGATGTCTGCATGTCCGACCGTTTCTGGATATGCTGTCCGACAAAGATCGCGCGCTGATCCGGCCGATTTCCGACGCCGTTGCAAATCTCACCAAGAAGCATGGCGGCCTTCTATGGGGAGAGCACGGGCGCGGCTATCGGGGCGAATTCTCCCCGCTGTTCTTCGGTGAAACGCTTTTCAGGGAATTGTGCAGGATCAAGGAAGTCTTTGATCCGGAAGATATTTTCAATCGCGGGAAGCTCGCTCCGGTTGGTGACATGTATCCCGTGGACCGGATCGACGGAATTCCGTTCAAAGGTCAGTTCGACGAAAAGATTTCTGCTGATCTCCGGGAAAAATTCGGCCTTTCAGTCAGTTGTAACGGCAACGGCGCGTGCTACAACCGAGAGCCGGACATGGCAATGTGTCCATCCTACAAGGCGACGAAAGATAGACTCCAGTCACCAAAGGGACGCGCTACACTTCTGCGCAGTTGGGCACGCCTGAACTCACTGCCGGACGACGCTCCTGACAGAAATGCTCTTCCTGAACTGACGGCCGAACTCAAAGCGTCACTCGATACCTGCCTGTCGTGCAAAGCCTGTGCGACCCAGTGCCCGATCCGCGTGGATATTCCCTCCATGCGATCGAAGTTTCTGGATCTGTATTTTCAGACCCGCAAGCGCCCGGTGAGAGATTATCTGGTGTACTGGCTGGAGCCACTGCTTGGAATTGGGCGACGGATGCCAAGACTGGCCAACGCTCTGATGCACAATCCACTATCGGCTGGAGTTCTGAAAAGAGTTGGTCTGGTTGATCTCCCGACACTGAAACCAGCCTCTCTTCCACGAACAGCGCTTCTGACACAGGAATGGCTTCGGCAGGCGACGGAGAATGATCGTTCTGTTGTCCTGATCCAAGATTCCTTCACGGGTACTTTTGATGGTGGCGTTATCGAAAGTGCGTATACCCTCCTGTCTTCACTCGGGATGGATGTGCGTGTCACGCCCGTGTGGGATAACGGCAAGGCGCGGCATGTTCGTGGTTTTCGCAAGGGGTTCGCGTCCGCCGCACGCGAAACACTTCGGCAACTTCGCAATATCAGTCGTCACAATGTCCCTGTCATCTCCCTGGATGCTGCAACCGGCCTGATGTTCGAGCAGGAATATAAGGATATTGCAGGCACTGAACCTGTCCCAGATGTTTTTTCCCTGGAAGGTTTCCTGAAACGCCAGATTGAAAAGGGCCTGCTTGCGAAAAAGGTTCCAACCGCTGAAACGACAGCGCTGACAGTCATATCTCACTGCACGGAGCAGGCTGTACGTCCTGGAAGTGCTCAGGACTGGGCCACCATTTTGCAACACCTGGGCATACACGCACAGGCTGGCAAAGCGGGATGTTGCGGGATGGCTGGATTATTTGGGCACGAAAGCGAGCACGCTGAACTCTCAGCAGCCATTTTCGAACAGAACTGGAGTAAAAAGGGCAACGTTCTGGCAACAGGGTTTTCCTGTCGCTGTCAAGCGAAGCGACTGGCCGGGCAGCGTCCATCGCACCCCGTAGAAATTCTTTCTGCCAGCATTCAGCAGTACACTTCGGAAGTTTAATTAACATAATGAATTTAAAGGATTTTTCTCATTATAAGAGATTTTCGAAAACCGTTGTTTTGCCGATTTTGTTACTCGCTCTCTACCTCGTCCTCGCTACCCATGTTTCGTCCCTTTGGCCCAAAACGTCCGATCAGGCGTCCTATTTCCTTGCAGGGCTGGATGTCCTGCATGGTAACTGGCGTCTTAAGGGCTGGGTTCTGACACCACCTGACTTCTGGACGTCTGACATTGCGTTAAGTGCTGCTCTTGCTGGCCTGTGGCATCTGCTTGGTCATCCCGCAGGAAACCCGTTTCTGCTGATAATGCAGCCAGCCATTCTCTGGACTGGCGTCGTTGCATCCGCATTCGCCGTAGTTTTTCTCCGCCTCCCAGACCCCAAGGCCCGACTGGGGGCTGCTGCACTCTTATTGCCGGTGCTGGCATTCCCGTTGATGCGCTCCCCCATTGCGTATTTCATTACGCTTTCAGCCATCCACATGGGGGTGCTGATATATGGGATATGGGCTTTTCACTGGGCTGATCGGTTCCTCTCGTCCGGCTCTTATCGTTCGCTGACCATTATGGCGCTCCTTCTCTGTCTGGGCGTTATTGGCGATCCGCTCCTGGCCATCACGGGCGCTGGCTCGCTTCTGCTATATGCCTTGTTGGCAAAAGAGCTTTCCAAGGGACGGCGCGCCCTATTGGCGGCAGGCACACTTTTTGCCGTCACTCTGGCCAAGATCGCACTGCATCTGAACGTCATAACTGGCGGTTTCGAAACCGAAGGGCTGGAGACGCGATTTGCAACCTGGGAGCAACTCAGCAGCAATCTGCTGACAACATTCCGCTCCATCCTTCTGGTGTATGGTGCTGAACCTTCAGGCCAGATCGTCGGGGCAGTCATCCCGGAATGCCTTCGCCTCGCTCTTGTGGTGCTGGCACTTGCAGCAGCCTATCGGGTTGCCCGCACGGCCTGGGCGAGTGGCGGCCAGGACAATCCTTTCTGCTCCCTGCTCATAGTCTCCGCGTTACTGGACTTTACGGCCCTCGCGATCAGCAACCGTATCGCGCTTGATGGTAGCCCTCTCGCCGTAGGCCGCTATCTTTTTCCACTCTGGCTCGATCTGGCCTGCATTGCCGCCCTTGTCTGGCCAAAATCCCGTATGGCGGCAGGTATCTCAACAGCCGTACTGGCCGTGACCCTGATCACGGATTACCGGGACATTCCTCCATATTCGACCGGGATCCTCAGTTCGGAAGATAACCAGCTTCTCAGCCGCCTGGAGAAGGACTTTCCACCCGATGGAATTGGCTCCTGGTGGAGTTCAGGGAATCTGGAAGTGGCGTCCTTAGGGAAAATTCATGTGTATCCGGCCATGATACAGGGGAACGGAACGATTGCCCCATTTGTGCATATTCGCAAACGGCTGAACTGGCACAGCTTTGATGGTAAAGCTTTTTTTGTCGTCATTCCTCATCCTGATGAGACCTTTAATGAAGGTGGTGTCATCAGAACTTTCGGCATTCCAGCAGCCCGTATGACAGAAGGCCGGTACACCATCCTTCTGTACAATGCCGATCATCTTCCTGCGCGAGCCTCCTGACCAAATCCAGAGAGGTGTGTTACACTCGCTCCGGATTTTCTGAGAGGGCATGCATGACGGGACCTCACATTCTGGTTCGTGGAGCCGGGGTGGCCGGAATGGTCACCGCTGTCGCCCTCGCTGAGCACGGCGCCCAAGTCACGGTTCATGATACCGGCGGACGGGTTGGGGCCGGAGCCTCATGGTTCGCTGGCGGGATGCTTGCACCATGGTGCGAGGCAGAATCTGCTCCCGATGAAGTCACACAGGACAGTCTGACATCGCTTGACTGGTGGAAAACCCATGTTCCGGATGTGATGCAGGCAGGAAGCCTGGTGGTTGCTCCCCCGCGTGACACACCGGAGCTTGCGCGGTTTGGACGTCGAACCAGCCATTTTGAAACCATCGGCGTTGAGCGCATCAGAACTCTCGAGCCCGATCTGGAAGACCGCTTCGACAAGGCGCTGTTTTTTGCAGAAGAGGGCCATGTTGATCCACGCAAAGCCCTTCAGGCCCTTGCGGACAGACTGGTTCAAAACGGCGGAACCCTTCTGTCACAGCACCCTGCAGATGAGGCACTCTTTGACTGGATTGTAGATTGCACAGGCGTGGCAGCGCGTAACTTTCAGAGCGACCTGCGGGGAATGCGAGGCGAGATGGTGCTTCTGCGCTGCCCCGAAATCACACTTCATCGCCCGATCCGAATGCTGCATCCGCGTATTCCAGTCTATATCGTGCCACGGGATAACTCTGTTTTCATGGTCGGAGCGACTATGGTGGAAAGTGATGACACCCGCGCCATTACCGTGCGCGCCATCACAGACCTTCTCAACGCCGCCTATACGCTTCATCCAGCCTTTGCCGAGGCTGAACTTCTGGAAGCCAATGCAGGGCTGCGACCCGCCTATCCGGACAATGTTCCCCGCGTCCGACGAGAGGGGAACAGGATTTCCCTGAATGGCATGTATCGCCATGGGTTCCTGTTATCGCCAGCGCGCGCAAGGGAAGTCTGTGACATCATTTTCGGAACAGATCGGGCCTGAACCCTTTCTTCCTCATACAGCCCTGGATGGGAGAGACATCATGCAGATCACCGTCAATGACGAACTCAAAGAGGTTCATGCCCGCACCCTCGGAGCCATTCTTGATGAACTGGGCTATGGAAAGACTCGCGTCGCCACCGCACTGAACGGCTTCTTTGTGCCTGCAACGCAGCGCAGCCTCAAAACGGTGGACGAGGGGGCTGTCCTCGAAATCCTTGCCCCGATGCAGGGAGGCTGAAACATGAAATTCTACGGTACCGAACTGTCCTCACGCCTCATGCTGGGCACGGCGCAATATGACAGCCCGGCCATTCTTGCTGATGCGGTCAAGGCCG
Source organism: Gluconobacter thailandicus F149-1 = NBRC 100600 (assembly GCF_000964465.1). Taxonomy (GTDB): domain Bacteria; phylum Pseudomonadota; class Alphaproteobacteria; order Acetobacterales; family Acetobacteraceae; genus Gluconobacter; species Gluconobacter thailandicus. The sequence continues at coordinate 47,198 of NZ_BANH01000069.1, forward strand.
CACAGGCTGGCGTCGTGACGGTCTCCCTTCGACGTGAATCCGCCGGCGCACAGGCCGGGCAGGCCTTCTGGTCGCTGATCCAGAGCCTGGACGTTCCCGTCCTGCCGAATACGGCCGGCTGCCACGGCGTTCGTGAAGCTGTCACGACAGCTCAGATGGCCCGCGATGTCTTTGATACAAACTGGATCAAGCTCGAAGTCATCGGGCAGGGGGATTTGCTCCAGCCAGACGTTTTCGGGCTTGTGGAAGCAACCCGTATTCTGACGGAAGACGGGTTCCAGGTGTTCCCATACACGACAGAAGATCTTGTCGTCGCGGAACGGCTGCTACGGGCGGGTGCGGAAGTCCTCATGCCATGGGGGGCGCCAATTGGCTCGGGCAGGGGCCTGAACAATCTTTTCGGCCTGCGCGCGCTCCGTGGGCATTTCCCGGATGTTCCGATGGTTGTGGATGCTGGCATCGGCAAGCCGTCACATGCAACGGCGGCGTTCGAGCTTGGATTTGATGCTGTGCTGATCAACACAGCCGTTGCCAAGGCTGGAGATCCCGCACAGATGGCAAAAGCCTTCCGTCTGGCCTGTGAGGCCGGACTGGCAGGATACGCCGCAGACCCTATGGAAGAACGCGATATGGCGGTGCCATCGACCCCGACACTGGGTCTGGCCCGCGGCCTTGGTGGAGAAACGCTCTGATGTCCCGTCTGCCCTCGAAAATTTATCCGGTTGTTGATCATCCCCGCTGGGTTGAGCGCCTTGGCGGCGCAGGCGCACGCTTCATTCAGCTTCGCCTCAAGGATCTTCCGCCCGAAGAACTGCGTGCCCAGATCGAAACCGCACAGGAACTGGCTGTACGCCATAATGTCGCCCTTGTGCTGAACGATTACTGGGAGCTGGCAATCGAACTCGGCTATGAATGGCTGCATCTGGGACAGGAAGATCTTGATACAGCTGATCTAAATGCCATCCGGCAGACAGGTATTCGCCTCGGCATTTCCACCCATAGCCATGAAGAGCTGCAACGCGCTCTGGCCTGCAAGCCAGACTATGTTGCGCTTGGCCCGATCTGGGAAACAAAACTGAAGAAAATGGCGTTCGGTCCTCAGGGGGTTGAGCGTCTGACGGAGTGGCGGGAGCTGTGCGGGGACGTGCCCCTGGTGGCGATCGGGGGCATTACGCTGGAGCGTTTGCCGTCCTGTTTGAAAGCAGGGGCAGACAGTGTGGCGGCCGTCAGCGATTTCATTCGGGCAGAAGATCCGGAAAGTCAGGTGAAACAGTGGCTTGCCGCTGCTGACACATAATTTGAAGACAGCGCTATCTTGTAGCGGAAACGCTCTCTAGGATGGCTTTCGAACTAAAGGAGTACGGAATACAATGATGGTGACAGGGCTTGCAGCCGTTCTTCTCGCGATTGCGTTCCTGCTCACGCTCGTCAGCATCATTCAGCCTCTGGCCAAACGGCTTGAGATTTCCGAAACGGTTCTGCTTGCCCTTGTTGGCATCGTTCTTGGCGGCGCTGCATCTCTTGTCGTGCGCTCGTCTGCCACGGACCTGCTGGATGGCGCGGCAGAAGCCCTGATCTACTTTCCGATCAACAGTGAAGCCTTCCTGCTGATCTTCCTGCCCATTCTGGTCTTCCAGGGCGCCATGGCCATTGATGTGAGACGTCTGGCCCATGAAACGGCAACGGTCCTTCTCCTGGCCGTTGTGGCGGTCGTGGTTTCAACCGCCACAATC
>NZ_BANH01000068.1 GCF_000964465.1 Gluconobacter thailandicus F149-1 = NBRC 100600
CTAGCAGCATGAAGGTCGGAGATACGCTGTTTGTGGATATTCCTACCGAGAAAACCTTCTCCACCCGTCACTACCAGAAGTTCTGGGTTGTCGCGTCTGACGGTCG
>NZ_BANH01000067.1 GCF_000964465.1 Gluconobacter thailandicus F149-1 = NBRC 100600
TCATGTCATTGAAGCCAGATCTTCACCAACGTTTCCTTCGCCGGGAGATCTGAAAGGAAACATCAGTATATAGACTATTCTGGCGCAACAATTCCAATTACGGTGAATTGTGGATGAATTTTAATAAATAACTAAAAATCTTCATACTTGTTTTATTCTGTCAACTTTATGGATTAATTCTTAATTAACCTATAAATTTATTCCTTTTCATATTTTTTGTTACTGTCATTTTTCTCCCCATGATGGATTTTCCCCGACCAAATTCTTAATCCTGAACAGATGCTATGA
>NZ_BANH01000066.1 GCF_000964465.1 Gluconobacter thailandicus F149-1 = NBRC 100600
AAGTGCTATCGAGGCGACTGGACCGCAGGGGGGACTGGCAGGCAGGTCGTGAGACATCATTGGGATGAGATATCGCGGGCTATTGCCGCCGATGCCCCCTGTTTTGACGTTGAACCCCGGAGTGATTGTTGATGCATCAGATCCATCCGTAAGCCCGCACTACGCCATCTGTGCGGGCCGAAATCGCGGGCTCGACGGAAGCGACCGGGGAAGAGCGCGCGATCGTTTGTCATCTGCGTCGTGCAACCGAGTTCGGGCTCGATGACCTGACCTTCGTGCTGCGGCACTTCCTGTCCCACCTCAACCGAGGCAGCGTCTGGTGCATCCTCAAGGATGCAGGACTCAATCGTTGGCCGGTGAAGGAGAAGATCCGCCCGGTGCGGGGAGAGGGTACCTTCCGGGATTACTACGATCTGGGCTATGTTCATATCGACGTGAAGCATCTGCAAAAGCTGCAGACCGCAGACGGTGAGGCTCGCAAACGGTTCCTCTATGTCGCGATCGATCGCTGCTCGCGCTTCGTGCATCTGGCCGTCAAAGCCGCCTTCCCATTCAAAACAACCCATATCCTGACCGATCGCGGCTCCTGCTTCACTGCGGATACGTTTGAGAAAACATGCCAGGATCAGGGTGTGGATCGGCGGCGAACCCGGGCTTACTCGCCC
>NZ_BANH01000065.1 GCF_000964465.1 Gluconobacter thailandicus F149-1 = NBRC 100600
CTGAATCAAAATTCCCTACAAAAATCAATGGGTCCTGAGCCTAACAAGGGCGTCTGTGCATGAAAGATACAGTGCTTGCTCAAAGCCTGAAACCACGCCACATCGCCATGATTTCTATCGGCGGCGTGGTCGGGGCCGGGTTTTTTATTGGCGCTTCTGCTCCTATTTCGGTCGCAGGGCCGGGAGCCTTGCTATCTTACGCCCTGTCAGGGCTGATGACCTATCTGGTAAATCTCATGCTCCGGGATGTTGCATTAAGTGCCCCTGGACATGGGTCTTTCGTCAATCAGATACGCCATGCGCTCGGAGGACACGCCGGTTTCATGACGGGATGGACCTACTGGCTCGTCTGGGTCACGACCCTCGGGATCGAGATCATGGCAGCAGCGTCCCTTCTAACGCCGCTTGTTCATCTTCCTTATGCATTGGTTGAGTGCATTATCTTGGCCGTCATGACGGGCGCCAATCTTATGGCTGTCCGTGCTTATGGCGAGTTCGAATACTGGTTTTCTATGCTGAAGGTCGGCGCCATCGCTGCTTTCATTCTGATTGGTGTTGTAACCCTTTTTCAAGGCCACATCCCCATTCGGCAGAACCTTTTTGGGGGTGGCCTTTTACCTCATGGCTGGCTAGCACTTCTGGCAGCAATTCCGGCGATCATGTTTTCCATGTCCGGTAGCGAAGTGATCACGATCGCAGCTCTTGAGTCTGAAACTCCAGATAAAAACATCGCAAAAGCGACGCGGTCGGTTGGCCTGCGGATCGTGGGTTTTTATCTTACTTCTGTTGCGCTTATTCTCTGTCTTGTCCCCTGGAGCTCGCTCACGCCAGGAGAATCACCCTTTCTGTTTGTTCTAAATCAGCTTCACATTCCTTTTGCCAGTGCAGCCATGGAAGTTGTGATTGTTTCTGCCATGCTCTCCACCCTGAATTCAGGGCTTTACGCAACGTCCCGCATCCTTTTTGAGCTAGCCGATGTCGATGATGCGCCCAAGGCGTTCATGCGGCTGCACCCCAGCACTCAGTCTCCCCGGATTGCCGTTCTTTTCAGCTCGGCAGCAGCTCTTATAATTGCGGCCGTCGCGATACTTTCGCCCAATGCGGTCTTTGCGTTTCTGTTAAGTGCAACAGGCGCCCTCATTATTTTTCACAATACTCTGATCGTTTTCACCCGTGTGCGTTTATGTGGATTGGGTATCACTCCGATCCTCACATTCTTGCTTTTGCTCGGCGCCCTGATCGCAATGGCGCTTGTGCCGCATACTCGTCACGAACTGGCCATCAGCACGCTTACGATGGGGATCATGCTTGTGATTGCAATCGTTCGCCATTTTGTGGGCAAAGCGCCTAGTCGGGCTTTATGAAGCATACCTTTTTCAAAAAATGAAACCCGGTTTGAATCACGATCCACAAGGAGTTCCTGCGTTCATGTCACACTCTCTCGAATTCTATATCAACGGTCAGTGGGTCAAACCTCACGGAACACACGTTATTGACGTCATTAACCCGGCAACAGAACGGCCGTGCAGCCAGATTGTGCTGGGAGATGCGACAGACGTCGATCTGGCGGTGAAAGCGGCTCACGCAGCCTTTCCAGTGTGGTCGACATCCACACGAGAGGATCGTCTGGCCGTTCTTGAGCGTATCCTGCAAGTTTACAAGCGCCGCACCGAGGATATGGCACAGGCAATTTCCCTTGAAATGGGGTCGCCCATTGCACGCGCCCGAGATAGTCAAAGTTGGGCTGGCATGGCGCATCTGGAGGAAATGATCTCCGCGCTCAAAACTTTTGTTTTCGATGAGCTACAGGGCGATACTCTCATCACACGCGAGCCGGTTGGTGTCTGTGGGCTCATAACGCCCTGGAACTGGCCGATGAACCAGATTGTCTGCAAGGTTGCGCCTGCTTTGGCCGCAGGCTGCACGATGGTTCTGAAACCTAGCGAAATTGCGCCACTCAGTGCGTTAGTTTTCGCGGAAATTCTTGATGAGGCCGGTGTGCCGCCTGGCGTGTTTAACATGGTTAACGGTGACGGACCCATGGTAGGAGAAGCGCTCGCTCGGCATCCGGATATCGACATGATCTCCATTACGGGTTCCACACGGGCAGGAATTGCGGTTGCAAAGCGGGCTGCCGATACAGTCAAGCGTGTGCATCAGGAACTGGGTGGAAAGTCTCCGAATATTGTTCTGCCAGACGCCGATTTTGCAGATGCAATCCGACGTGGCGTGAAAGGCTGCTACAGCAATTCCGGTCAGTCCTGCGATGCGCCCACTCGTCTGCTCGTCCCGCATGCTCGTATGGACGAAGCAATGGAAATCGCCAAAGAGACCGCAGACTCTTTCAGGCTGGGTTCTCCAACCTCAGAGGAAACACAGCTCGGTCCTGTTGTTAGTGAAACCCAGTACAATCGTATTCAGGCATTGATTCAAAAGGGGATCGACGAGGGGGCTACACTGGTAACAGGAGGGATGGGTAAGCCCGCGGGCCTCGAAACGGGTTACTATGTGCGTCCAACCGTGTTCGGAAACGTCCAGCCGGAGATGACCGTGTCTCGTGAGGAAATCTTTGGGCCTGTTCTGTCAATCATCGCCTATGACGATGAAGAGCATGCGATCCGAATTGCCAATGACACTCCTTACGGACTGGCCGCGTATGTTCAGTCTGGCAATCTGTCCCATGCCCGCCAGGTTGCGCGTCGGCTGAGGGCGGGAAACGTCAATATTAACGGTGCAGACTGGACTGTAACCGCACCGTTTGGCGGATATGGGCAGTCGGGAAATGGTCGTGAATGTTCTCGTTGGGGCCTGGCAGACTTTGTGGAAATCAAGGCCATCATCGGCTACGGCGCCTGAAAATAGCGAGAGGACCCTTCAGATGATTCCCAGTCTTTATGCCCGGAAAGGTCCCGGTTTGTCTCTTGCGCCTCTCGCGGGGCAAGCAAGTGCGGAGACGGTCGTCATTGGGGCTGGCCTTACAGGAATTTCAACCGCTCTGCATCTTGCTGAGGCCGGGAAAGATGTTGTCGTTCTGGATACGCACGAGCCCGGCTGGGGAGCGTCGGGTCGAAATGGCGGCCAGGTTAATCCCGGCCTCAAAATGCCGCCAGAGCAGGTTTTGAAGGATTTTGGTCCCACAATTGGTGCACGCCTTGTCGACAAGGCGTGGAATGCACCTGATCTGGTCTTTGACCTCATTGCACGTCACAGTATTGATTGTGATGCTGCTCGCGGTGGAACAATTCGCGCAGCAACAGCAAGCAGCCAGCTTGATGCTCTGAGAGAGCTGACCCGCCAGTGTGAAAATTACAGTGGTCCGGCAACGTGGCTGACCGCCGCCGATATGATGCAGCGCACGGGCGCATCTGTGTATGCCGGGGGAATGATTGATGCACGGGGAGGGCAGATCGACCCTTTGGCCTATACCAGAGGTCTTGCAAAAGCGGCGATATCCGCTGGGGCCCGTATCCATGATCAATCGAGAGTGAGGTCCGTCGTTCGCCGGGGGACGGGGTGGGCCGTCTCAACCGATCGAGGCGAAGTGGTCGCCCAGTCAGTCGTGATGGCGACCAACGGGTATTCTGGTCGTCTTCTGGATAAAATGCGGCGATCCATCATCCCACTATTCAGCGCCATTGTTGCCACCGAGCCCCTTCCTGAGGCTCTTCGCGGTAAAATTCTGGCCCAACGTGAAGTGGTTTATGAACTGGGCGAAATTACCACCTATTATCGGGTAGATGCTCAGGGGCGCTTTCTCATGGGAGGGCGATCCGCCTCTCACGCCCTGCATGGGCCAGACGCTTTTCCGTATCTGAAAGCACGTGCGCTCAAGCTCTGGCCGGAACTGAAAACTATACAATGGACTTCTGGCTGGAATGGCCAGTTAGCCATGACACTGGATCACTATCCCCATTATCACGAACCAGCGCGGGGCTTGATGGCCTGTCTGGGATACAATGGACGTGGTGTGGCCATGGCAACGCTCATGGGGCAGAATATTGCTGATGTGCTTCAGGGTGGAGAGCCGTTATTCCCGGCCCAACCAATAAAGCCTGTGCCTTTGCACTTTGGCTGGAAAGCCGGTGTGCTTGCTGGGATCGCACGCGGAAGACTGAAAGATCGCTTCGGCTTGTGATGCCATTGTACAGACCGCATATCGTATCTTCTACCCTACACTTCAGTATGACTTCGATGCAGTAAAGGGGGAATTATTCCTTTGGTGCCATAATAGCAAGATCTAAGCTTTTTTCAGATATCATTGTTCTTTCAGCAGCGTTGAAAAGTCTATGGAAGCCGACGAGGCAAGTTTTAACAGATCTGCTTCAGACATAGACATAGGCCTGCAAGGGCGCGTCAGGGCGTAAACAGGCGGAGAGTAAAAAGGGCAGGAGAGCCGAGCGCCGCCTCGGGCATGCGTGCCCCCGAAAGAAACGCCATGTTGGGAGAACGGCTATGCGGGGAAGGGAATGTCAGTGATCGAAAGTAGTCATGCGTAATGTTCATTTTCAGTGTTGCGGCCCACGATCGTGGAGACCACATCGTGGTTCACAGTACGGTGCGGGAAAGAAAAATAAGTGATGATGCGCAGCTTCGAGCTTTAACGCCTCGGTGCGCCCCATGATGCCTCCACTTTCTCGACGTCGATATTGAACCAGAGTTCGGTGGCCGGACGACGGCACAGCACAACTGCTGACCGAAGGATGAACCTTATCCTTACTGTGTCATTGGATATCGCGTACCGCCATCGATAGGATGAACCCAAGACCGTCGCCCCCGTGCCGATCAGTCGGAACGAGGGCGTTGTCGCGTCGTCTGTCTTTTAAATTGTTTCCTGCCGTTTCCTTGGGAATGAACAAAGTGATCCGTCTCTAACTTTGGTGTTTGGTCCTGGGGTTTGATGGGTTGGATTGATGATGAATTTTTCTGGCTCTGAAGTCCATATTTTGCAGACGTACTCGTAAGGTGTGAGGCCACTGAGGGTCTTGAGCCTTCGCCCAAAATTATAGGCTGCCATGAAGTCGTTGAGGTGTGTCCTCAACTGCTCATGACTGTCGTAATGGAAGCGT
>NZ_BANH01000064.1 GCF_000964465.1 Gluconobacter thailandicus F149-1 = NBRC 100600
CGTGGTCGGTTCTGTTTGCCTCCGTTGGCAGGATGACGGCCCGCTCAGTTTTTCCAAAAGTCTGATCCGAGCAATTGGATCTTGCTGATCACTTTGAACTTCTCGAAGATAGTGTTCTGATCATCATACTAAAAAACGGACGCAGAACCCTTACCCTTCCTTCAAGAAAGAAATCGGGCGCAACCTCGTCCATAGATAATCCTCACTGTATTGTCAGGGTTGAAAATTTTCTTGAATGGTCTCTAACAGACTAATCTCTGTAGCTTTGGGAAATTTGTCTCCAGATGGCGTCCGATCATTTAGCCTCCTTTGAGAATACCAGAGAACGACTTGCCGGACCCGATCTTGTCCGGGCCATCGCAATTACAGAGGTATTAATCTGCCACGATGGCGGCATGATCTCCGCTTGGTGTCACAAAACGCTTCCATTTCATCTAGCCGTTCTTGGATTTTACGGTGTGATGCTCTTTTTCGTCCTGAGCGGATTTCTGATCGGTACGATCATCCTCGACCTCCTAGATCGAAAGGCTTCTCCAAAAGACTGGAGTATTTTCCTCGTACGACGCTGGCTCCGCACCCTTCCAGCCTATTATGTCTGGCTCATCGTCCTGCTGATCCCACTTGCCTATTTTGGGCCCTACGGCGTGACATGGGACGAGGGAAAACGCGTTCTACCCTACTACCTTACACTCACCCAGAACCTCGGCTGGCCCATGGTCTCAGGCTGGTACGGCGTGACATGGTCCCTGTGCGTAGAGGAGTGGTTCTACATCACTTTCCCCGTGCTCCTGTTGCTACTACTTGCCTGCCGGGTTCGATCTGCAGTGGCATTCGGCACGATACTTGCTGCGTTCTTCATTGTTCCCCTTTGGTGGCGCCTCTCCCTGCCAACAAACGTGGACTGGAACGAAGTCACTAGCAAAATTGTTCCTTGTCGTTTCGATTCAATTGCTTGGGGTATCCTGGCCGCGTGGTTCTACAGACGTTTTCGTATAATAACGACATTTCATATTCCATTAGCTCTTTGCGGCACATTCATTGTTTCCATCATCTGGTGGTCTGACAAGCTCCCATTTCCGCTCTGGAACGGGCGTTTTCAGTCGATGGCCATTTATGATGTCGTTGGTCTTGCCTATGCCCTCTGCATGCCCGCTATGATGCGGTTAAGTGCATTACCACCTTTGATCAACCAAACCGTTCGAAGTATTAGCACCCATAGCTACGCTCTCTATTTGTGTCATCTGCCGCTCGTTCTGGTGGCTGGCGACCTTCAGGTCCGCTACGGCATTCGCATCAGATATGCGCTTCTCTTTACAATCGTCACCACTCTTGGGGGCGCCATCCTCTCATGGCGCCTGGTAGAACGCCCATGCCTGAAACTTCGCGTCAGGCAATCTTTTCAAAAAGTCGAAAGCCGTGACGGACATTCGGTTCAAAACAAACTTTCAGGTTTCTGAATGAACAGGCAGGTCGGACGTACAAAAATCGGCCTAGAGACGTGTGACAACCACATATGACCGGTGCGTTCATACGTTCACGTCCACAATCCATATTGCAGTAGGCTTCATTTTTATCTCAAAAATTGAAGCCTACGCCTTGGAATACAGAATAAATTCCTGAATCAATCGGGATCAAATATTCCAATAGAGTACCAGTTCTCAAATCCAGCACTCTCCCACAGCTACGTTTTACAAATTTTGCTTTAATCCCGGACTAGCCTTAAATCGAACCGTTCTCCCAGACGGAACCGAAACCGGCTCCCCAGTTCGAGGATTGGTTGCCTGTCGAGCCTTGGTCTCACACACAGTGAACGTGCCGAAAGACGGAATTGTGAAGCCACCTTCGCGCTTCAACTCATCAATAATCGCTTCTATAAGATCGTTCGCAGCCCGTTGCGCGGCGACCCCCGTGCAGTCAATAGAGTCCTGAAGAACTGCGGCGAGAAATGCTTTACTCATGGATGCATGTTTCTCCTCTGATCCGATTTTTTCTCAGGCTGCATCCCAAAACACTTAGAAGCCCTGTTTTCTCCAACACAACATTCCTCAGTATTTCTTACAGTGCTACCAAGGAACAGTGATATAATCGCGGCAACTGCTCCAGCGTTCCATCGTCAGGAATTCCATGTCGCGTTCTGTCTGCCTTTTCGCCTATCACGACCCAACCGGAACACTCGCCCCACACACCCGACATCTTCTTAGCCAGATTGCAGAGTGTGGGTTTGAGATACATATCGCCGTATCCAGCCTCTCACCACAGGACCACGCTGGACTGGAAGCTCTGAAGCTCAGCTTTGCATCCGGTCCTAATCCCGTAAAAGCAGAGCTTTATCCGCGCGAGAACTCCGGCCTTGATTTCGGTTCCTGGCAAGAACTACTCAAGAGGCGCTGCGATGCAGGGGCTGACGAGATCCTATTTGCCAATGACAGCGTCTTTGGCCCCATGACGCCGCTACTACCCATCATGACCCGTATGCGTGCCGAACGACGTCCGATCTGGGGTATGGTCCGCTCCGAGGCCATCAATCGTCATCTCCAGTCGTGGTTTATGGTCATGACACGTCAGGCATTCGAGCACCCCGCCATTCAGAGGGTCTTCAACCAGCCCTTCTGCGACATGAGCAAGCCGGAAATCGTCCTTCACGGTGAACTGGGCCTCGGTCTAGCCATGCAGGCCGCAAACCTGGATATGACGGCCTCCTGGAGCGGCACACGTGGCATAGCGCGTCTCCTCGCCATAAACCCCATGCACACGGATTGGCGGGCCGTCCTGCGCTCAGGAAAAGCGCCCTTTATCAAAACAGAATTATTGAGAGATAATCCCAGCGGAATTCCGTCCGTACATCTCTGGCGTCAGGAAATCCCCGATCCCGCCTTTTTCAATCCGGACTGGATCGCTCAATATCTGGCAAATCATCCGCCACGCGCCCAGTACAAAAAGGCAAGTTTCCGTGCTCGACTGGTACAGGCGATTGCAAGCGAAGACCGGCTACATGCATTGCCGGCCCTGCTGCTCGGTCGATAATCAGTTCTTATTCTTGCGCTTGGCAACCATCTCAAGGAAGCCAAGCAGCTCTTCCGTCTGAGCCTCATACGTTGCCAGACGATCCTTGAACGGATTGACATACCCATCGAACTTGCCCGGCTGATCCAGAATGGCCTCAACAGCCGCCGCAAGCGTTTCCGCCCGAGCATCAATCGGCAGATAAGTGCCATTCACACCATCAACGACATCTTCTGACTGTCCGCCAGGCGCTGTCGTCACAACCCAGACATCCCGGGACAGAGCTTCACGCACCGTCAGACCGTAGCTCTCTTTCCACTGGGACGGGAACAGCAACACATCAATCTGGTCATAGAAATCATCCAGCCCGTTCTGACTAAAGGCCGGCACGATTTCCAGATGTCCTTTGACAGACCAGTCCCGCGCATGAATCGAACTGAAACCAAGGTTGAGCTTGTTATCAACCAGAACCAGCTCCCAGTCTGATCGATCCAGGGATTCCATGCATTTCTTGAGCTGCGGATAGCCCTTCACAGCCTCCGTCCCACCCACAAATCCAAACCGCACAGGCGAGCCCGGAATACGTGGAGTGCGAGGACGTTCAGGCCAACGGAAACCATTCCGGTTCACCACAATACGCTCAGGCTCTACCCCATTCGCCAGATAAAGCTGGCGATGAGCCTCCGAAGGGCTGATCAGCAGCGCAGCTTCCGAGAGAGCCTGATGCATCAGGAACCACCGATCCTTCAGATGGCGGGCGTGCGGCACGCACATCTGACAGACCTGCTGATCTATCGTGGTCTGGAAGCAGTAACGCCCATCCCCGCGAACCATGAACTGCCGATCACACAACCACCAGGCATCATGAAGCGTCAGAACATAAGGAACCCCGCGTTCCTGACACACCCGCAACATGGCTGTTCCCAACCCCTGCGCAGCGTGGACATGCACCACATCCGGCTGATAGGCATCCAGCCAGTCTGCAAACTGCCCCGCCATATGCGGATTATCCATCGAACCGATAACGTCGTTACCGTCCGGAATCATCGCCGCCAGAACATCCGTCCCATTGGCAACATAGCGGATATTACCAGACAGTCTTCCATCCAGATGCGGTCGAGAGGTCAACATCCCGACTTCAACGCCGCTTTTCCGCAAACGAAGGGCCAGTTCTTCCACAACGATTGTCGCCCCACCAAAAGATCGTGGTGCGTAATAAACATTCGTCATCAGAACGCGCAGCGCCTTGCGCTCAGGCGCGACCGGCAGACCAAAAAGGGCCTTACCCTGCGTAAACGCCATCGATTCAGGCGCATAACGCTCAGTAACGTCCTGCCAGGCCTGAACTGCAAGGCGATCACGAAGATCCTTGTCTCGTGCAAGTTTCAGGAAGCAGCTCTTCCATTCGCCGCGTGTGACCGCCAGCAATCCGTTCTCTTCATGACGCATAACCGCAAGAAAGGCATCACGAGGCGAACAGATGGCAGCAACACGCACAATGGCGGCTTCCAGAAACTTGATGTTGCTTTTGCAATCGTTGAAAAGCGTAGGCTCCAGTGGCGCAATTGCAATGTCCGTTTGGGCCAGCGCCGCAAGATAATCGCGATAGGACAGTTCCGTCAGACGTTCAACACGATCGCCAAACCGGTCGAATTCTTTCGAAAGCCTGAGCTGGCCAATAATACGCAGACACAGACGCGGCTCCTCATCCAGAGCGGCAATAAGCCCTGCCTCAGCCTGCCGGAAATCCTCATCATGCGTATTGGTTCCTGAGCCATAAGAGACCCAGACACGCTCATCAACCGCTTCCCCCCTAGGCGGCAAGGATGCTGCAATTTCCAATGTCTCACGATCAAGAGCATTTTCGACAACATCAACATGTTTCAGTCCGGCATCTCGCATCGCCTGAGCCAGAGCCCGGGTCGAGGCAATCCCCTGCCCACACGCCAACATGCAGCGCTTGAACAGAAGCACACCCGACATGAGCAAATCCTGCTCAGATCGTGGAAGGCTGCTGATATTTCCGTTTTGCAGATATTCTTCCGCATCAAAAATCAGATCATCGACTTCCCAACGCGGCTCAAGACGCAAACGGTGCGCTTCCCTGACGAGCTTCATGACATCGTCAAAGCCAGGAACCCGGTAGAAAATAACCTGTGTGCAAAGCTGCAAGGCTGACATGGCAACATTGACGTCACGCCAGTCAACTACCTGAACAGTCCATCCAAGACGCTCAAGAAGATCGCGCTTCTGCCAGACACGGTATTTCGCACACTGACGGATCGACACCTCCGCAATAATCAAAATGCGAGGAGGCAAAGTCACCGCCGTCTTATCAAGACGGTCAGTATAAACAGCAACAGAAAACTCAGGCTTCGAGGACACTTCCGAAACAACCGCCCTACTTGCCCCCGGAGATGATAATTTTCCGGAGTGCTTAGAAGAAGGCCTGACGTTCTTTTTCAACCGTTCCCGGACAGGAAATCGCTTTTCAACCGCCCGGCCAATCGCTTTGACGCCTCCCTCATCCCAGAGAGCGGAAAGCCTTTCAGGCAGTTCTCTGAGCGGGCGTCCGGATGGAAGTCGCCCCAGACTAAGAGACCGCACTGCCCTGAGTGGTTGGGTAACTCGCCAGGACAAAGAACGATGAATCAGGGAAATCTGGTGCCGCAGATGAGCACTTTCGGCCTGCAGGCCATCAGCACGCATACCGTTCAACCGGGAAGAGCTACGATAGCTTTCCAGCAAAACCTTTTGTGAGTCTTCTTCAACTTCAGCGGGAAGAAGCGTTACGTCTTTACTGGGCACTGTCATCAAAAGAAAAGCTCAACGTCTGGAGACTGTTCAGTACAAATAAAAAGAGCTGGGCTCTTTCGAACCCAGCTCCCTTTATAGATGTTAGCGAGCTAACAAGCCAGATCAGCTCACAGTAAAGTCCGAAGCCTTCAGATCCGTGACACCAACGAAGGTGATCTTGGAGCCGTCGTTCAGAGCAATGGTCGTGTTGCCACCAGCCACAGTAGCTGCGTTCAGAACGTCCTGCAGACCGTTATTGTTCTGCAGACCATACTGATACAGAGCCATGAGGTTGCCAGCTGCGCTACCAAAATCGGTGACCGTGTAGTCACCACCGGCATGGCCGTCGACCAGGGCGAACAGGTTAGAACTGCCCGAACCGCCCGTGAGGGTTGAGTTACCCGTACCACCAACAAGCGTATCAGCGCCCGTACCACCAATAAGAGTGGTCGTGCCGCTACCAGCAAAAGCTTCCAGAACGCCGTGCGAAGAAGCAGCAGAGATCGTTTCATCGCCGTCACCGCCCACAAACAGGCTGTAACCGGAGGTACCGTCGAACTGGACGTTCAGGCCAGAAGCACCAAACAGGGTTGCGTTGCCTGCCGTAATGGTCGTGTTGCCCGTACCATTGAGGAAGGACAGCGAACCGTCGACACTGATGGAGTTACCCGTACCACGGATCTGCTGAAGATCGCCTGCAGCAGAAATCGTGTCGTTAAGACCGCCAGAAACCGTAGCGCTGGCACCAGTCGTGAAGTACGTGCTGGAGCTGCCACCCGTGACGAAGCTGTTGTTACCAACAGTCACGCTGTTGGAGCCAGTCGTGTCATAAACCGTTGCATTGTCATGCAGGTTAACAACCGAGCTGCCACCAAGCAGGGTAACGGTATCGGTACCATTGGTGCCGTCAATCGTGTCCTGACCTTCAGAGCGAACAGTGTTCGTGCCACTGCCGAGATAGATCAGGTTTGAACCTGTTCCGCCGTCAATGGTCGTATTGCCGTTCGTACCGAGGATCGTGTCGTTTCCGGAACCCGTAGCAATGTTCCAGCTACCAGTCTTGCCCGCTCCGAGGAACACGTTGTTGCCAACGCCACCCACGAAAGAACCGTTCTGGTTGCCGACAAAAACAGTTGCACCATCCCATGCGCCCGTCAGCAGGCTGACAGACGATGCCGTGTTCTTGGTCAGATCAATAGCCACGGAGCCGGTGAGCGTATCCTGCTCAGCATAGCTGCCTGCGGAGACGTACTGCACGTCCCCGACAATGCTGTAACTGCCGCTCTGGGTGATAACACCCTGAGAAACACCCGCAGAAAATGAACTGTTGCTTCCTGGAACCAGATCGTAACTCGTAAGGCCGCTCACACCTGAGACAGCAGACGAATATTGACTGGCCAGAGCTTGGGCCTGTGCACCATCGACCGTGACCGCAAGGGTCACGCCTGAGGCGCCAACCACGGTAGTGATTGCCATTACCATGCACTCCTAAACAAAGGTTGCCTCGCACTGGCGGCCCTCAGACCACCCAAATGATCGAGCGACGAGTCTTGCATATATCAAAGCCTCTTCCCAAAAAGCAATCAGGATTTCGCCTTGCCATCCGCAAAACTGTCTCGCGTTCACAGGGTAACATACAGACCCGCACGCAGTGCTTGTATCCCACTCGGCTATTAAAGAAGCAGAATGGGCCGGAGCTCGAATGCCCCCAAACACAAGATTGCATTTTAGCAAAGGTTGCAATGACTGCGTGAAATTTACCATGCCCAATCACTATAAAAATTCAATACTTTGTATAAAATCGGAGTATTGTAGCGCATTTTTCAATTTTTGTTTCAAATACCCCCTCGTGCAACTCTCTCCGAATCCTTAAGCTGAATATCGTGATTAATCATTTGCCCTTCACCTCACCAGCTCACCAAGACCAAGCTCTGGCCGACCTGGCTCTGTTCCTTGCAACTCCCTCACAAGTAACAGAAAAAGACGTTCTGACGTCTGCTTGTGAGGAACACTGCGTGCGCTTTCTGTATTGGATGGCGTCCCTGTTTGGGAAAAACAAATCCACCAACAAGCCACTCATTCTGCTGTCCCACAAACTTGAGAGACGGATTGCAATACAGCTTGGAGAATTTCAAAAAAATTTCACTTCCTATCTAAGAAACACATTCACTACAGACACCGAAACAAACGACGTTTTACTGTCCTGCTACTGTTCTGAAGACACCATACCAGATCGGATTTCCTCTGCGACGCTGGTTGTAGGGGAGAATTTTTATAATCAGACAGAGTTCACGTCCCTTTCAGACTGCATACATGTTCGAATCCCTCATCAGGATTCCACGCTATCTTTTCTCAGCGACGCATCTGAGAGTACGTACCCCTTTCGCCAGAAACTGCGTCAAATTCTAACGCATGATCTGGAAGGGCGCCTGGCCAGAAATACACTCAGTACAACTCTCAAAAATCTGCATGCTGCAGAAACAGCAACTCATGCTCTCCGGATCGAATCTCGCCTCTTCTCGGAACAAGTTGAAGATTTCAAATCCAAAAATATTTCTATTAGTGAAAAACTAACAAACACTCGAAAACAACTTGAACAGTCTTACGCGGCCACCCAGCAGGATATTGCCGTATTCAATGCAAAACTCATCTCCAGTCACACAGCCCTTGAAGCACTCAAAGACTTTCTTCAGCAGCCGACACCTCTCTGGCGCAGACTGGCGAGAGCCCTACGGACCCCTTTTGTCCCGTATGTGCCAACACTTCCTGAAACACTTACCCTTCGGGATTTTCGTGCCTGCAACACAGAAACACTTCCCGACCTCACACCCAATCCAACAGAAACCGTTTGTTCAGACGCTCCCTCCCCGAAAGAAGGCCGCCCTTCGTCTAAAGGCATAAAACGCATTCTATTTGTCGCGGGCGAACCCCATACCCCAGGGGTAGTCTATCGCTGCCATCGAAATGCGGAAGCCGCACGCCATGCGGGGTTTGAGGCACGTGTTCAAGACTGTGCAGTCGTTAGCTATGACGATATCCACTGGGCAGACGTCATGATTTTATGGCGAGTAGAATATAGTGGTCATGTCAGCACCATCCTCGATCTGGCACGCCAGGAAGGCGTCAGAACCATCTTCGACATCGATGATATTATTATTGTTCCGCACTACGCGCGCGTAGACCTTATCGACGGTATTCGGTCCACGGGCGAAAACGAAGGAAGCGTCGCTCGTCTTTTCGCAGATATGCGCCGAACCTTCGTCCGCTGCGATCATGGATCAACCACCACCCGGGAACTGGCCCGTGCCATGCACGAAGTGCGACCTGTCGTACACCTGCTTCCCAATACCTATGACAAACCCAGCCTTCACCGTGCCCGTCTGAGCCGCCGACTGCATGAAGGACTCAACCTTTCCGCCGCCGGAGACACTCTGATCCGAATTGGGTACACCACGGGCACCCGTACCCACCAACGGGACTTCGCCATAGCCGTTCCTGCCATCGCCCATGTTCTAAAAATGCGTCCGAATGTTCGGTTGGTCCTGTTCCGAGACAAGCAAAGCCAAACCAGCATCCTGGCAATGGAAGAATTTCCCGAGC
The DNA here is from genome assembly GCF_000964465.1 of Gluconobacter thailandicus F149-1 = NBRC 100600. GTDB lineage: Bacteria > Pseudomonadota > Alphaproteobacteria > Acetobacterales > Acetobacteraceae > Gluconobacter > Gluconobacter thailandicus. The sequence goes on from NZ_BANH01000064.1 coordinate 9,400, forward strand.
TTAGGGGACTGGGCTACCAGATTGAATGGCGCGAAACTGTCCCCTTATCAGATCTCCCAGATGAATTCGGGCGCCTCGATATATCAATCGCTCCTCTGGAAGTTGGGAATGTCTTCTGTGAGGCAAAAAGCGAGATTAAGTTTTTGGAGGCTTCCCTTGCGGGAAGTGCATCCGTCGTTTCTCCGACCGGCCCATTCAAGCGGCTTGTCCGTCACGGAGAAACCGGCTTTCTGGCCGACACACCGGAGGAATGGACCACAGCCCTTCTTACCCTGATTGATAACCCCGGATTACGACAGCGCATGGCACGCGATGCGTATCACGATGTGCTCTGGCCATTCAGTCCACAAGCGCAAGCCAGGCGCATAAAACTCGCCTTTTCGTCCCTGGGAAGTGACGAAGACGTAGCAGAAACAGGCGAACTTGTTCTAGCCCGTGATCGTCAGGAACGGCGCAACGTCCCCGTGATTCCTGAAAGTGAAACACTTTTCCATCACGACACCTTCGCTGAAGCAGATGTCACGGTCGTCATCACATCCTACAATTATTCGGCTTACATCCTTGATGCTCTACACTCTGTTTCAGCCCAGAGCCTCTCCCAACTTGATTTGATTGTTGTTGATGATGGCTCAACAGATGGTTCCGTAGATCTGGTACGCATCTGGATGGAGCGAAACACCTCTCGCTTTAACAGACTGCTTCTGCGCCGATCCGTTCGCAACGCCGGATTGGGCGGAGCAAGAAACATCGGAATGGATGCCGCAGAAACCGAGTACGTCCTACACCTGGATGCAGATAATCTCCTGCGCCCAGAGGCCTGCGAAAAGCTTCACGCCGCCATGACGTTCGGGATCGCATACGCCTATCCTGTCATTCAGTGTTTCAACGAGAACGGCCCTGCTCCTATCAAATCCCAGGAAAAAGCTACCGATATAAGCTCTTTCGCCGTCATGGGGGATCTTCCTTTCCATCCACTAAACTTCGTAGGGGGAAACCATGTGGATGCCATGGCAATGGTCGCAAAATGGGCCTGGGCAGCTGCTGGCGGCTACTATGTTTCACGTGAAGCAATGGGATGGGAAGACTTCGACCTCTGGTGCGTCTTTGCAGAACTCGGCCTGCCCGGACGACAGGTTCGAGAGATTCTTGCCGACTACCGAGAGCACAGTTACTCCATGACTAACATGTCCACTGAGCGGGCGGCTCACAAAGCTCGCGTCGTCGAATACATCAAATCACGCCATCCGTGGATCAATCTGACAGCAGAAGCCCCTGTTCAACGCCTCTAAACGCTTATCCACGAGAATCATAAAAAAACCCCGGACAGATTATCTGCCCGGGGTTTTTTTATACTTGAAAGACCAGAGTTTTCCCTGGCCCTTATACCCTTAGAACGGAGCGTCGATATCAACGACATCAATCAGCTTGTGATTGACGAATTCCTTGATGCCAAGACCGATCAGTTCACGGCCATACCCAGAACGGGCCACACCACCAAACGGCAGATCAGCCTTCACCATCGTCGGATGGTTCACATAAACCATGCCCGTGTGGATCTTTTCGGCAACCTTCACGCCGCGAGCCGTATCCTTCGTAAAGACGGATCCGCCCAGACCGAACGGGGAGTCATTGGCAACGCGGATCGCCTCAGCCTCATCCTTCACACGATAAAGCTGCGTAACCGGACCAAAGAATTCCCAATGACGGGCTTCGTTATCACCATGCAGGTTCGTCATCAGAAGCGGCTGGAAGAAAGCCCCCTTCTCCGGAACCGGTGCGCCAATCACTTCGACAACAGCACCATGCTTCTTGGCTTCTTCAACCTGAGCCTTCAGATCATCAGCAGCCTTCTGCGAAGACAGCGGAGCCAGCGTCGTGGACGGATCCATCGGATCACCAGCCTTCAGCTTGGCAACCTCAGCCTTGTAGATCTCAAGGAACTTGTCGTAGATCGAATCCACAACGATCAAACGCTTGGACGATACGCAAACCTGACCAGCATTCCAGTGACGACCGAATGCGGCCCACTTCGCAGCCTTCTCAACGTCAGCATCTTCCAGAACCACGAAAGCATCGGCACCACCGAGCTCCATGGTTGCCTTCTTGAGAGCCTGGCCTGCCGTGCTGGCAACAATGGCGCCAGCCCCTTCGGAACCCGTCAGAGCAACACCACACACACGCGGATCATTCAGGATAACCGCCGTATGATGACGCGCCGCATACAAATTCTTGAACGCACCCTTCGGCAGACCTGCTTCGATCATCAGGTCATCAAAGATAGCCGCACACTGCGGAACGTTCGAAGCATGCTTCAGCAGAACCGTGTTACCAGCAGAAAGCTGCGGCGCAATGATGCGGGCGATCTGGTAATATGGGAAGTTCCAAGGCTCGATCGCAAAAACAATACCCTGCGGCTGATGGACCAGGATGGCTTCGCCTTCCTTCGGATCAGCAACCGGAAGCTTTTCTGGCTTCAGAAGCTCTTCAGCATTTTTGGCATAATATTCGAAGATTTCAGCGGAGAGGATCGTCTCCAGCTTGGCTTCTTCATAGAGCTTGCCCATTTCAAGGGTCAGAAGCTTGGCGTACTTGTCGATATCGCGGCGCAGGATGGCACCAGCTGCGCTCATGACCTGGGCGCGGTCTGCGAAAGACACATCACGCCAGCTTTTGAAGGCCTCATACGCATCGGTAATCGCCTGCTGAACTTCCTGGTCGGTTGCTTCCGGGAAAGTCTTCAGCGTCTCACCCGTATAAGGGTTGGTCGTAGCGTAAGCCATGACGGACAAATCTCCGTTAGATAAAATAATACCTCAACATATTGGCATGAAAGCCACGGTACGGAACCCCCAACCCCCGAAAAGTTTGAAAGTTCACATATCCGTGTTCTGTTTCAGTTCTTTTAGCCAGGATCGTGCGTTACCATCCGATGGAGCACGCCAGTCACCACGCGGCGAAAGGGAGCCACCAGCAACGATTTTCGGCCCGTTTGGCATGGCTGAGCGCTTGAACTGACTGGTGGCAAAAAACCGACGGATAAAGACTTCCAACCAGTGACATATCTCCGTCAGATCATAGGAAATCCGTCGATCTTCTGGGTAATGTGCAGGCCAGGAGCCGATTGTAACATCCCCCCACGCTTTTTCAGCGAGAAAGGCGATCCGTGACGGGCGAAACCCATATCTCAGAACATAAAACAGCGTAAAGTCCTGAAGGGCATACGGGCCAATCATCTGCTCTGTGCTCTGAATGCCCTGCCCCGTATCCGGCACCAGTTCCGGCGAAATTTCGGCACTGACGATCTTCTCCAGAACGTCAGCCGTTCCATTCCCCAACTCGCCTTCCCGTGCCAGCCACCGGATAACATGCTGGATCAACGTCTTCGGCATCCCGGCATTAACATTGTAGTGAGACATCTGATCGCCCACGCCATACGTGCACCAGCCCAGCGCCAGTTCGGACAGATCTCCTGTGCCAATCACAATCCCATTGCGATGATTGGCCAGCCTGAACAGGAAATCCGTTCGCAACCCTGCCTGAACATTCTCGAACGTAATGTCATGAACAGCTTCGCCCTCTGCATAGGGATGGCCAATGCCCGCCAGCATGGTCTCCGCAGCCGGCCGAATATCCAGCTCATTGGACTCAACACCCAACGCCTCCATCAGGGCATGAGCCAGTCCACGACTTTCACTGCCCGTTGCAAAACCGGGCATCGTGTAGGCCAGCACATGCGTCCGCGGCCATCCCAGCTCATCGGCAGCCCTCGCAGCAACCAGAAGAGCCAACGTGCTGTCCAGGCCACCAGAAACCCCAATCACCGCCCGCTGCGCCCCGCTAGCCTTCAAACGCTGACGCAGCGCACTGACCTGAATGGTCCAGGCCTCATAGCAATCCCGGGCAAGCGTCTTCGTATCAGAAGGCACAAACGGAAACCGAGGCACATCCCGCTTTAGACCAAGATCCTCACCCGGCGCTCCCAGCTCGAAACCAATTGTGCGGATACTCTCACATCCCACCCCGAACTGCCCGGTCCGCAAACGCTCCTGCCGCAGCAAATCCAGATCAACATCCGCAACAACCAGCCGCTCGCCCTGAGGAAAACGATCTGATTGCGCCAGAAGACGCCCGTTCTCATGGATGGACACCTGCCCATCCCAGGCAAGATCCGTTGTGGACTCCCCTTCACCGGCAGCCGCATAAACATAGGCCGTCAGCGTCCGCATAGACTGCGCCTGACAGAGTAGCGACCGATCGTCCGTCCGTCCGATCGTCACCGGAGAAGCGGACGGATTCAGAATGACGCTCGCACCCGCCTGCGCCAGACGACCACTCGGCGGATTAGCCACCCACAGATCTTCACAGATCTCAACACCGAGGATCAGACCGGCCTGATCTTCTGCATCAAACAGAAGATCGGCACCGAACGGAAAGTCCTCCCCATCAATTCGGATACTGCCCGTCGTCCCCAACCCCGCTGTGAACTGGCGTGGCTCATAAAACTCCCGATATCGGGGCAGATAGGACTTTGGAACAACACCAAGAATACGCCCACGATGCAGTACAGCCGCACAGTTATAGAGCAGATCACCACGACACAGCGGCACTCCGACGACAGCAACACTCATGAGAGAGGCCGTCTGTTCCGCCAGCCAGATCAGAGCAGCCTGCGCCTCTTCCAGCACAACATCCTGGAACCGGAGATCATCCAGCGTATACCCGGTCAGCCCTAGCTCTGGAAAAACAACGGTAGCAACCCTCTGCCGATCACAGTCCTTCAGAACGTCCAGAACCCGCTCGGCATTGATCTGCGCCTCGGCTAACGAAACAGGCAGCGTACAGGCCGCAATCCGCGCAAAGCCCTGATGATAGAGAGAGCGGAATCTGGTCATGATGATCCTCTCGGAACAGAAGAACCCGATCGCCGGGTCTCGTATTTAAATGCCCGCATCATGAAAGAGCCGTTGCGAAATTGAACCGGAGAGGCCCTGCGCCGTTCTGCGTTCCTCACCCCCGTTCTTCCAGATGGCAGAACATCATAACACAGGAGACCCTACCCATGGATCTGCTTCGCTGGACGATTGTATTCCTCATCCTCGCCCTGTGTGCAGCCGTTCTCGGCTTTGGAGGAATTTCGGCAGATTTCGCCTATATCGGCAAAATCCTGTTCTTCATCTTCCTCGTACTCCTGATCATCAGTCTGATCTTCGGCCGCGGCCGCCCAAGACTCTGAAGATCTCAGCCTCGGGACCGAAGCAGTCGCACGGTTCCGAGGCTACCTAACATGAACACCGCCAGGGCATAGAGACCACCCAGTTCCGTCATGGAAACAGGAAGCCCGAACAGATAGTCAGGTGAGTCACAGGGCTTGTTCGGACGCGCTGGCATACTGGCCATCCAATCCTTGAAACTGCCCCCATGAAAAACGGGCGCGCGACACTCAGGTGCCGGACTTGGCCAGAACTTGTGCTCCACACCAGCATGTAAAACAGCCAGACCGATACTGACCGCCACACATACCAACCCGGCAAACACCGGGTAGCGTGCATAACGCCGGGGTACGGCCAGCGTCAAAACACCGATGGCGATCAGCACACGCCACGGTCGCCGCTCCCAGAGACAAAGCTCACAAGGCGCCAGCAGAAGCCTGTGCTCTGCAAACCATGCCGCCCCCAAAGCAGCCAGACCAGCCAGAACGAACAACCCTCCCAGAATCCTGGTCATATCGGGCTGTTTCGTTCCAGTCAGTGTCATGGTCGGGAAGCCTCCAGGCTATCAAGAAACTGTTTGGCCCAGCTCCCCGCCGTATTGCGGGACACTTCGCCATAAAGCGCGGACCATGCCTCATGACGGGTCTCCACGTCCATGGTCAGTGCCGCATGAAGCGCATCCGCCATCCCTTCGGCATCCAGCGGGTTCACCTGCAGGGCCTCCGGCATTTCAGGCGCAGCACCTGCAAACCGTGACAGTACAAGAACCCCGGGATCCTTGGAATCCTGCGCCGCCACAAATTCCTTGGCGACCAGGTTCATGCCATCGCGCAACGGCGTGATGTACCCGACATCCGAAACCCGATAGAGCCCCGCCAGAACATTCCGGGAGATCGGCCACGTCGTATAACGGATCGGTACCCAGTCCGGCGTTCCGTAAGCGCCATTGATGGTTCCGACCAGACCATCCAGCTCTTCCTTGAGCAGCCGATAGCTTTCGACACCCGTACGTGAAACCGGCGTGATCTGAAGGAACGTGACCTTTCCGCGATACTCCGGATAGTTCTTCAGAAGCATCTCATAGCCGCGCATCCGCTCCGGCAGACCTTTGGAATAATCCAGACGGTCCACACCAATGATCAGACGCTTACCGACCAAACTATCGACGATCTGCTCGACCTCTTCTCCGGCCGCACTCTCGATAGCCTGCTGCCTGAACCGGATCGGATCAATACCAATCGGCACAGCTTCCACGTCCGCTTCCAGACCATAGGCCGCAAAACAGCCACGAAGATTCTGCGCGTCCTCGGGCGTCTGCACACCAATCCGGTCACACCCGGCAAGTCCTTCAAGCAAACGCCTCAACTGCGGAAGAAGGCGCGCCATGCTCCAGGGCGGGAACGGAATATGCAGAAAGAAACCAATCCGGCCCGTCACACCACGATCTCTCAGCATCCTGCCCAGCGGAAAGAGATGATAATCGTGGATCCACATCGTATCGTCCTCTTTCAGCAGCGGCACGAGACGGTCGGCAAACACGGCATTGGCTTCGTAATATGCCTCACAATCCTCACGCGTATAGCGCATGAGCTGCGTCCGATAATGGCAGAGCGGCCAGAGAACACCATTTGAGAAATTCAGATAGAACCGGTCATATTGCCGCGGCGTCATGTCGAATGTGGCATAAGTCACATTCCCGACACGCTCTTCCGTAACGGGATGCTCGAGCGCATCCTCACGCTGCTCTCCGGACCAGCCAAACCAGAGGCTGTCACGTGTCTGCACGGCATCATACAGCCCGACAGTCAGTCCCCCGGCGGGCTGCGTCCGCTCTCCGGGCGCCGGTGTACGATTGGAAACAACAATCAGGCGCCCCATCCGTGTCCCTCCGACAAATCATGCAGCCATCGGCGGAACGTGGCTGCATCAGGAAAATCATCGGGAATGAGCCAGCCATCTCCCCCCATCTGGCGGGCAGCCCTCACTCCATCCATGTCTGTAACGTCATCACCGACAAAGAGTGGCAACCGACCCCGAAAAGGATTTTCGGCCATCAGCTCCCGCACGGCTCCACCTTTATCCACACCCAGCGGACGCAGCTCGATGGCCATATGAGCATCCTGAAGTCGAAAGCCATTCGGCTCCGCCGCCCATCCACCAACCAGCGATCGAAATGCCGGTTCCGCGTCATGGTTCTGCCGGTAATGCAGCACCATACCCGCTCTTTTGCGCTCAACACTGGCACCCGGGTACCGTCCTACAATGTCTTCGGCACCCTTGAGCCAGTCCACCGGAACAGCAGGTAGAACCAGATGATCAACGTCATGCACAGGTGACTTGCGCACAGCTACACCATGCTCGCCTGCAACAGCGTGAGGAATTCCAGGAAGAAAGTGATCGATCTGGGCAATCGGCCGCCCTGTCACAATTGCCAGGGCCCCTCCCAGCAGATCCTTGAGCCTGAGAAGATCTTCCCTCAGACCAGAAGGGACAATCACACTTTCAGGCGTCGGAGCGATATCAACAAGCGTTCCATCAAAGTCCAGCAGAACAGCGGCTTTGGAAGGCGGAAAAGGAACCTGGATCATGAGTCAGTTATCTCTTTCCAGTGTCAGGGTTATCCCTGCTCCGCCCATCTCCCGTCTATTCGAGACCGGGATCAGCCTCAGGAGGGGGCAACGGTTGCCCGGAAGGCGGAGCCTGCGGTGCAGAAGGCACAAGGGACTGTGCCCCACCGCTCGGAGGCGCGAGAGGAATGGGGGCATGGGTATCCGGAGCCAATGGAACCGGACCACCCTCAGACGAAGGAGCGGAACGAGACTGATCGTCCCCTCCCTCTTCCTCTGGTGCATTTGTGTCAGTGAGTTGCGGCGTTTTTGTGGCCGGCAGCGGACCAGCATCCGGCGCAACCTTGTCCCCCGCACAGGAAACAACACGCACATCATAGAGCGGGCTGCCATAAGTCGCGACTGACGGCTCATTCTGGAGCATCCAGCCATCAAAGGGTGAGCGCTCCGCATCCCCCGTATCACGCAGATGGAGTAACGCTCCGGAATCAGCAGGCAATGTTTCAGGCCGACTGACACAGGCTTCAACCGCTACGGAAAGCGTCCGGTATGAGGCCGTCCCTCCAACCGGAACAGTCAACGTCTCAATATGCGCATCCAGACGGTCCAGCACACGGATGACCGCCTGCGTACGCCCCTGCCAGAGATTGGCGGGATACATTGCAGGAGGAGCAACCCCGACTGCAGCATGAGCGAACGGCGCTACGCCCAGAGCCAGAAGCGCTATGCCAGCAGAAAAAGAACGTTTGGTCATGATCAGTCTTTTCCTTTGGCCGTCGGGTCTGTGAGGTCTGCCAGCATCACCGCAAAGGATCGACGCATGGCCTCGGGTGAAACCCCCATCAGAATCCCATCCTCAAACGCATCCTGAAGAGCCTGCCGCAATTCGGCATCATTTTCCCTCAGGACACGGACCTTCTCAACACAGGCCACCGGCTGCCCGTCATGGTCCAGCCAAAGAAAATCTTCCGGCGTCACGGTTCGTCCGAAAGGCTGCCAGCAGGCTTCTGGGTCTTCTGGGCCTTCTGAAGCGTATCCGTTACGGAGAAGATGAACTTGCTCAGAAGCTGCTCCAGACTGATGGACCCCTGCGTCTCTGTCAGGGCACCACCTGCCTTGACCGTCGCATCTGCTCCACCGGGAGAAAGGGCAATGTATTTGCCCCCCAGAAGACTGTCAGAGGTAATGATCGCAGCAGAATCCGTCGGCAACTTCACGTCCGGAGACAACGTGAAGGTCACTTTCGCCTGAAAGGTCTTCGGATCGACGACTTCCGACGTCACATGCCCGACCGTAATACCAGCCAGACGCACATCCGAGCCCACATTCAGACCATCAATCTGGCTGAAAGACGCATGGACCTGATAGCCACCATCATTGGTCTGATGATGCCCCAGCATGGCCAGAGCAAGCATTCCAGCCAGAAAAGCCAGCACCAGCATTCCGGCCAGAAGTTCCAGCCGATCGTGACGAGCGGCGGGGCGCGCGGTTCCCGTGGCTGCGCTCATGACATCACCTTCGAAAAATTCATTTTCCTGCACTAGCGGACTCCGCTGCCTCCGTCCAACCCTCCCTTTGGAAACAGAGATTATCTTTCTCAAAAAATGTTATCCCCCATATCCCCATGTTCCCACCCATTAACGGAGCAAAAAGACCTGTTTTCCGGCTTCCGGGCGCCGGGTACGAAGCGTAGATTCGCAGCATGACAGCCCGTCTTCATTGGACCGGCGTTCGGATGAGAACGCTTCGGGTCACGACCGATCCGGACGACAGCGCCACGCGCTCCGTCACCCTTCCGGCTGCCTGGGAGGATGACGCCGCCCAGGCTCTGGCCCAGATCACACAGAACGGTGGCCCCCTCCGCCTCTCGACGGAAGCGGCACGCTGGGTCGATATGATCGACGCGTGTCCACCACTTCCGGGTACGCCAGCCAACACCCCGGCACCGGGCCGAAGCCTGTCATGCCTGCTGCTGATGAGGCAGCTCGCTCCCAATATCGCGCTCTGGGAACGCCATCCGGACGAAACACCAGGCTTTATCGTTCGCCTGTCCGGCTTTGTTCAGGATGACGGCTTTGCACCGGAGCACTTTGTCGCCTGCCTGAAGCTGGCCTGTGATTCCCTGCGTCGCCTGCATGCTGCCACACGCATTGAGCGCACCGGCGAACTTCCACTGTTCGACCTTCCCGTTGATCCCTCGGATGAACCCGCCGGTCTCATTCTGCTTACGGATCTGGATGCCTGCCTTGCATCCATGGGGCTGGACTATGACAGCGATGAAGGACGCAATGCCGCCAAGGCCATTGCCGCGCTCGCAACAAGCATAGCCCGCGCCGGCACGGATCTGTCGCTACCGCCAATTCCAGGATGCCCCGCCCTCCCCGATCTTCGTGGTCTGGCCGCTCAGGCCTGCGCCTCTCTGGAAGGACGACATCTTTCCCCCGTTGAAACAGGATTTTCTGCTCCGGGGGCCATAGATGCTCTCCTTGGTGCAGAATCCTGCGGACTGGCTCCTGTCTTTTCCCCATTACGGGAAGACGGGCACCTTCGCCCCTCGACGCTTGCGCGGCTTGCCCATCGTGGCCTGACCCCCGAATCTGCCCTCGCCATGGCCCTTGCAGGCGAGACTCCTTTGCCGCCCACGCGCCCTGAGGCACACACGGCAATGCATCGTGCGCTGGAACGCTCCGTCGACTTCCTGCCGGAACTTCCAGAACCGGAGATTGCGAATCTCAGAGCGAAGCTGGAACGTGGCGTCCGTCGTCCCCTTCCCATGCGCCAAACGGGTTTCACGCAAAGAACGGCCGTCGGTGGTCACAACCTGTTCATGCGCACCAGCGAATTTGAAGACGGCACACTGGGCGAAGTCAGCATCATCCCAACACGTGAAAGCCCCATGGCACGCGGCCTGATGGATTGCCTGGGCCAGGCCGTCAGCATCGGGCTGCAGTTTGGCGCACCGCTGGAAGTTTTTGTGGAGCGATTCGCCTATACGCGCTTCGGCCCCGCCGGAACGGTCGAGGGCGACCCGGGTACCGCATATGCGTCGTCAATGCTGGATTATGCGTTCCGCACGCTGTCCGAAGCCTATCTCGGACAGCACATGCCAGACGCTCCCCAGATCGAACCCAGTTCGGAAGATCCCTCTCCCATGCTGCCATTCGATCACTCGTCGGGTGATACCCCACGTGGACGGCGCCTCAGACTGGTAAGTTGATGAAGAAATGGCGTCTACAGACCTCCGTGTGGCTGGAATACATTGACAGCCCGCGGACTCGTCGGTAGCTAGCGCCTGCGCTGAGAAGGAATCCGGACATTTCGCCCGGATAAGAAGGATGCGCACAGGGTAAGGGATCAGACAGCGTGGGAAACGCCCCTTCCAATGAGGATGGCAACTTCGATGAGCGCCTTAACCGCGCAAGGAAGAAGCTTGACCCTCGGGCGGAAGAGTTTTCCACAAAGTCCATCGAAGACGATAGCAGCTCGATTGCATCTTTCGGTGTAGCGATCCGGGTCGGAACAGAGCTCGTAGCTGGCTTGGCGGTTGGTGTGGCGTTAGGTTACGCTCTTGACCGCTGGCTGGGTTACAGGGTCTTGTTCCTGCTGATTTTTGCCCTGTTGGGTTTTGGTGCCGGCATGATGAATGTCTGGCGGGTGTTGAATGGGCCGGGCATGGTACCCGAGCCAAAAGATGACGGGAGAAGCCAGCGTGGCAGCCGGATCGACGATTGACGCGCTCGGACAGTTCGAGCTCCATCCGGTTCTCGGATCTCTGGGCGAAGCTCTGCGGTTCTCACAGTCTCCACTGTTCATGCTGATCGCCGTTGTGCTGGTGCTCGCATTCCTCTTCATCGGAATGCGCCCGGCCTCCGTCGTTCCCGGCCGTCTCCAGGCCGCAGCAGAAATCGGCTATGACTTCATTCACGACCTTGCCATCGGCACGATGGGCGAAGAAGGCGCTGCTTTTTTCCCGTTCGTGTTCGCTCTGTTCTTCTTCATCCTGGCCGGTAACTATCTCGGCCTCCTTCCCTTTTCCTTCACCTACACGAGCCATATCGCAGTGACCCTTGCGCTGGCCGTCACGGTGTTCCTGATCTCGATCCTGGCCTCCCTGCGTTTCCAGGGCCTGGGTTTTTTCAAGCACTTCATGCCAGCTGGCGCCCCTGTATGGCTGTCGCCGCTGCTCGTGCCGATCGAGATCCTGTCTTTCCTTTCTCGCCCCGTCAGCCTGTCGATCCGTCTGTTCGCCAATATGGTGGCCGGTCACGTTCTGCTCGAGATGTTTGCCGGCTTCACGATCATGCTCGCCGGTCTGGGCTTCTTCGGTCATATCCTGGCCGTTGCCCCGATCGCGATCAACATTGCGCTGACGGCTCTGGAATTGCTGGTGGGTGTGCTTCAGGCATACGTCTTCGCCATCCTCACCTGCATCTATCTGCGCGAGGCCGTCGCTCACTGAGCGCGGTTTTGCACAACCCCTGTATCGACCCTAAAGGAACCTGACCATGGACGTTCAAGCCGCTCGTGACATCGGCGCCGGTATTGCAGTTATCGCCCTCGCAGGCGTGGGCATCGGCCTCGGCAACATCTTCTCGACGCTCGTGAGCTCCATTGCTCGCAACCCGGCTTCCCGCCCGCACGTTTTCGGCCTCGGCATGCTCGGCTTCGCGCTGACAGAAGCTGTTGCTCTGTTCGCGCTGCTGATCGCCTTCCTGATCCTGTTCGCCTGAGGTCGAACATGCACCGCACGCCACGTCTTTTCCTGTTCGCCGCTCCGCTGGCGGCTGTGCCGGGCCGAGCTGTGGCTGCGGGCATGCCCCAGCTGAACGTCCATGATCCGCTGCTGATCGGACAGGTCGTCTGGGGAGCCGTCATCTTTGCCGGCTTCTACATTGTCCTCAGCCGCTCCGCTCTGCCGCGGATCGAGCGCGTGCTGTCCAACCGACGCACCCGCATCCAGAATGACCTCGATATTGCCCGCCGTGCGAAAGCAGAGTCCGACCGCGCAAGCGCCGAACTTCTGAGCACCCGCCATGAAGCGGCCGCACAGGCCCGGGCCAATGTAGAGCGCATCCAGAACGAGGCTCGCCTCAGCGCCGAAGCGCACGCACGGGAAACCGCCAAGCGTCTCGAAGCTGATATTGCGAACGCCGAGGCCCGGATCGCCCAGTCCCGCGAACAGGCACTGTCCAGCCTGCCCGCAATCGCTACTGGTACCGCCCAGAACCTTGTTTCCCGTCTGATCGGGGAACAGGACGAGCAGACTATCGCCAGCGCCGTCAAACGCGTCAGCGCTTAAGGAGACGACGATGTTCCAAGAACCCCGTTTCTGGACCGCCCTGGCTTTTGTCCTGTTCTTTGTGATCTTCGGTCGCAAGCTTTGGGCCGTCATCACCAGCCATCTTGATGCCCGTGCAGAGGGCGTCCGTCGTGACCTCGATGAAGCAGCACGCCTTCGTCGTGAAGCCGAGCAGATGTTGGAAGATGCAACCCGCGAACGCGAAAAGACGCTTGCTGAAACGCAGGCCATGATCGCCCGCTCCGAAACGGAAGCTGCTGCTCTTGCAGAACGTGCCCGTCACGAAGCGGAAGCCGCTGCTGCTCGTTACGAGAAGATGGCGCATGATCGCATTGAAGCGGCCGAGCGCGCTGCCATCCGCGAAGTTCAGGAGCGTGCAACGGCAATCGCCATTTCCGCAGCACGTGACGTTGTGGCTTCCCGCCTTTCCGAAAGCCCGGACGTTGCTGCCCAGTTGATTGAGCATAGCATTCAGAACCTTCCGGAAGCTCTGCGCCGTTCCGCGGCCTGAGCCTATGACAGCCCTCCGTCCATCGCAGACATCCGTGACTCTTTCCATTGTCATGGCGGTATTGAACGAGGCGGAGAATATACTCCCGGTGTGTCAGGAACTCGCAGGAGTTCTTGACCGCCTTCCGGAAAATACTGAAATTGTCGTCGTTGACGATGGTAGCACAGACGCCACTGTCCAGAAGCTTCTCGAAGCCCGGCAACAGTATCTTCCCAATCTCCGAATCATCGGCCACCCCCGTCGCCTTGGAAAATCCGCAGCCCTGAGAACAGGCGCAACCGCGGCCCATGGAGAATGGATGGCAACCATCGACGGTGATGGGCAGGACGATCCGTCTTCCATCATCCGGATGCTGGAACTGGCTCGTACAGCCAACTCCCATCCCCCGCTGGTAGTAGGCGTTCGTCGCAAGCGGAATGACAGACTGTCACGTCGTGTCGCCACAAAGCTTGCCAATGGCCTGCGCCGCAGACTTCTGAACGATGGCTGTCCCGATACCGGGGCTCCCCTCAAGCTTTTCTCCCGCGAGATGTTCCTGCGTATTCCGCAGTTCGAGGGTGTCCATCGTTTCCTGCCAGCACTGCTCGGACATTACGGTGCACCGCTGATCTGCCATGAAGTCCAGCATCGCGCGCGCCTGCACGGTTCTTCAAAATACACCAACTTCAATCGGGCTCTTGTTGGCATTCGCGATCTGCTGGGTGTCATGTGGCTACAGAACCGTACTCACCTGCCTGACCATCTGACCGAACACTGATCCATCCACGGATCGGGGATGGTCTTTAGGCCCGTCTCCGTCCACCATTCCCCGATGGACCGGAACGGAGCCTCACCATGAAACTGACATTCCGGCACTATGCCCTTCTCGGGCTGGTAACATTTCTGCTCACCCTGTCAGGACGCATGACTCTGCCTCCGCTCGATCGGGATGAGCCGAGATATATGGAAGCATCCGAGCAGATGCTGACGTCCGGTAATTTCGTGGATGTTCGTTTTCAGGACAAACCCCGTTACCTTCAGCCCGCAGGCATCTACTGGCTGGAATCCTCTTCGGCACAAGTCGCCAAGGAATTTTTTGGCCCCGACGTCCTGAGAAAAACCTGGCCTTACCGTATCCCAAGTCTTCTGGCAGCCACTCTCATTGTTCCGCTGACAGCCTGGATGGGAACAGTCCTGTTCGGAGCAACGACCGGACTGATGGCAGCCGGCCTGTTGATGGTCTCAACGCTCTTCGTCGCCGAAAGCCATATGGCGACGATCGATACGGTCCTGCTGCTGGACGTCCTTTGCTTTGAAGCGATGCTTCTGCGTGCCTTTCTTGATCGCCAGAAAAATATCCCTACCCCGGTTCTGGTCGCATGCGGTTACTGGTTGGCCCTAGGGATTGGGCTTATGCTCAAAGGGCCCGTCGTTCTCATTCCCGGCTTCGGCACGCCACTGGCGCTCTGGGCAGTGGAACGAGACAAGACATGGTGGTCCCGTCTCCGTCCCAGCTGGGGCTGGCTTCTCATGGGTGCCGTGGTTGTACCTTGGTGCATCGCAATTGAAGTCGTTAGCCACGGCGATTTTTTCTCACGCGCCATCGGCCGAAACTTCCTGGGCAAAGTCGCGCACGGCCAGGAAGCGCACGGACTTCCTCCCGGCTTCCACCTGCTGGTTTTTGCACTGGCTTTCTGGCCAGGATCCTTGTTTGCAGCCCTGGCACTCCCTGCCATCTGGAAGAACAGGAAACTTCCACAGGTCCGCTTCCTGCTAAGCTGGATCATTCCCCACTGGATCGTGTTCGAGCTCATCGCAACTAAGCTACCGCACTACGTCCTCCCCACCTACCCAGCCATAGCAATCCTGACAGCAGCCTCCCTCACTGTCTGGACCACTCCCCCTCTATCCCGGTGGGGCAAAGCCGCTCTGGGATTCTATGGGGTACTCTGGGCTATCATCGGAGTAGCGTTCTGCGTTGCTGGTACGGTCCTCCTTTACAAGATGGAACACGTATTTTCCTTGCGTGAAGGTCTGGCTCTCTGCGGCACACTGCCCTTGATGGGAGCTGCAATTTTTCTGTTACTGCGCCAGCATCGGCAACAGGCCGCCTTTTGCGCAATGGGTGCTGCGGTCATTGCACAGGCAGGTCTTTTCCTGGCTGTCATACCCAACCTGCAGACAATCCGTCTGGCACCTCGCGTTGCCGCTCTTTTCGAAGAGGTCAAACCCTGCGATCAGAGCGTGCTGGTCTCCACGTCTTATTCTGAACCGAGTCTGGTTTTTCTGGCCGGTGAACAGACCCAGTTGATCGGCCCAGCAGAGGCAGCCCTTTACCTGCAAAAAAACCCACGATGCACGCTCGCACTCGTAGACCGAAAAGACGAAAAGGTTTTCCAGAATGCGCTAGCAAAAAGCGGAATGAGCGTCGTCGAATACGGGCGGATCAAAGGCCTAAATTATTCAAACGGTCATCATCTCGATCTGGGTCTTTTCGCCCCGGATTAAGATCTTTCACTAAACCAAATGGAACATGCTCTCCTCGGAATTCCAGGCACTTGAGAACAGATTCGTACAGTCCACTTCGCCATAGAAATTTAGGTAAGCGAATAGAGACGATTTAACGCCAGTCATCTCAGAAAGCGTGATCAGTAAAGAATTATAAAAACCTACCCGCATGATGCGGGTAGGTACCTGATATATCAGGCAATTTTCAAGACATTATCCACGGACTCTGAACTGCGGACAACATAAGGACCTGCCGCCTCAATCTTGAGGGCAAGAAGACCAATGCTGCCCGGCATGCGTTCACCAAGAGGAAGAAGCGCATTTCCATTCGTCCAGCGCATTGAAGCATGCTCCCTATCATGCCAACCACTCAGAGTGTCGTCAGAGAGATGAGTTGAAATGTTTTTTGTCACCCCACTGTCGAAGAACGAAATGTCACTGACCAACACACCCAGCATGCGTCGATCATCAACAAACGGGCCGATCGCGTCTGAAGGGCGACTATTGTTCGAAACAACTTGAACAGAATTCACTCCGTCCGGAATCATGAACATGGTGCGTCCATCGACCGTCCGGAGCGCCTCAATCCGGTGACCATTATTGGACACCAGGTGCAGATCACTCTCGACAACCGTACTAATAGCAGGCGCCTGAATTTCAAACTGAAGTACCTGTGCACGCTGCTCAATCAGGCGATATGCGGGTTCGACGAGCTCTCGAGACACTGCCAGAGGAGCCGCTGCATCTGTTTCCCAGGACTTAGCCTGCTGACCAAGGACAAAGACATTCCCTTCCTGGCGGAACGCACGGCGATTTCCAGTATCCAGATAACTCTCCGTCAAGGCACCGTTAGCCACGATGACTGAATGATCTTCGGTCTCGATATGGAAATAGTCATAAGACGTGAAGGATTTATCGAAAAAGATCGAACGGCCATTTACAAGCATGCGAGCCGGGATGAATTTTCCATCCAGGAACAGGCAATGCTCTGAGGTGACAAGCAGGTCCTTAAAAGGCACACCCAGTGCGATTGCATCTTTAACAATCCGCACAGGATAGCCTGCTTCATCATCCGCTTTTTCAGGACGGATCACGCAGTGAGCCTTCCCGGCCCAAGAAATTCTGCTGCTGCTCGTTACGCCATCACGATAAGATGTGATGATATCTCCTGGAACGAGATTCTGAACAGCGGTGTCGCCATTCGGCCCGGCCACCAGAGTATCGGCCAGGAAGCAGACCTCACAAACAAGATCACCGCTACTATCCGATGACAGGGTATAACCAACATCCTTAACCCCGATAATATTCAGGGAAACGGCTGAACCATCCTTCAGGGTGAACGTAACATGATCCGTATCCGGATAGCTTACGGCAACGACATCCGCAGTCTTGACGCTCTCCAGCGTGATACCGTCTGACGTCCCAGCAGTTGTATTCGCGGAAAAGCCCGAGATCACTGTGGTCGGGCTGCCCGAACCCGTAATAGTCAGACCGACATTGCTGTCACCCTGCAGATTAACAGTGCCACCAGCCGTGGTCGGGATGATAATCTTTGCACCGTTGGTCGTCGTGACAGTGCCTGAAAGAGTAGCTCCAGCAGCAGCACTCAGAGTTGCGCCACTTGAAACCGTCGTGGTGCCAATGTGTGCACCAGATGCGGCGTAAATTGATCCGCCACTGCTCGCCACCAGGCCCGTTGCCGTGCCACCGGAGCTGACAGTTACATTGTTTCCCGAACCGATGGTGCTGTTAGAAAGAGATGCACCAGATTTAAGCTGAATTGTTACGCCCGTGCCGAGTTTCTGATAGCCGCCATCGCTGACACCACTCTCGAAAATCAGAGTGCCGCTAACGACCCCGCCCGCAACAAACTTCGGGGTGACATAGGTATCAATTGTGCCACCATTAAGCGTCAGAGCTGAAGTACTAGCTCCTGCAGAGAAAGTCGCAGATCCCCCAGCATTAACCGTTGCAGTCGACACCGTTCCGCCAGATGAAACCGTCAGGCCGCCGCCACTTGAAATGATAGCGTTGCTAACGACACCTCCCTTGCTGACATTGATGGTACCGTGGTTAACGGCATCCGGGTTCAGCAGCGTTCCGCCGGAAAGAACGTTAATTGTTGTTCCCGAAAGAGCAGTCAGAGAAGCTTGATGCTGATTGTCATAAGTATTTCCGACATTAAAAGTCGCACCCGCAGCTAAAGTAATATAGCTACCAGACCCACCAGATAAAACTGTAAGCGTTCCGCCGGATGAAATAGTGTCTGAGAACGCACTTCCACCGCTCTGTACAATTAATGTACCTCCGATAATAACAGTTGCTTTTGCGTATGTCCCCCCCGGAAGAAACATTAACGGACGAAAAACTGGATCCATAGAAACTTCCAGGATCAGTTCCACTCTGAATGTAATCGTCTACATACAAAACGCCGTTTGATACGTGACTCATAAACAATACTCCATTTCAATAAAGATTCTTCTAATTTTCTTGGTTTTTTACTAAAAATTCGAGTTTTTCATTTTGAAAAATTATATATTTATCTGAATAGACAAATATTCAGTCTCCAAAGAAAAACATCTCCACCCAAGTCAGTTTGAAGAATCTTGTCATGCAGATAGAGGCACATTTTTGAGAGATACGGGAAGTGATGAATTTTTTAACGTTAGAAAAAAAGTTGATGAACTTTCCCCCCTTATATCTCCATGCGCAACGAGAAAATTTTAATAATCCATTAAATTCAATTACTTATCTTATTTTTTCTTTCATTAAAGCATGTAAATATCAATTAATTATTGAAACTTCCGCGTTAAACAAATTGTATCATAGGGGTTCCTCGAAAATTTTTCTTATTTAAAGACAAATCCCTCACTCACCGCGCCCAATACGATCCACGTAAAATTTCGTCAAAAAAGAACAAATTTGTTTTTTATTAAGAAAGGCCGTAATTTTTATATGAAAAGAAAATCAAATATAAAAATTAGACACTTAGATGTCGTGAAAAATTTATATAAAATACAAAATTTAAAGAATACTTCTGATATTATGTCTATAACACCCGCAGCAGTATCGAAAAGCTGTATAGAATTTGAAAAAATTATTGGGAAAAACCTCTTTTTAAGAACTAGAAATGGTTTTATTCCTAACGATATCGCAAAAAGGGTAGTCGAATCTAGGCTCAGGACTCATAGCCAGAAGATGACGGTTGCGGCG
>NZ_BANH01000063.1 GCF_000964465.1 Gluconobacter thailandicus F149-1 = NBRC 100600
GCTTGGGCGGTGGATTTATCGCTGGTGCGGAGCGAACGGACAAGATGCTCACCCAGGATGGGGCGGATGTCGGACGGGATACGGATTTTCAGATACCAACCGGAGCCCCGGCGGGTCATGTAAGGCGTTGCCACGCAGTGTCGTCCCATGTGCCACGGTTATGTGCCACACGCCAGAAAACCTGCAAAAAATTGTCTGAAAAATCAATGACTTAGAGTCATGGTGTCCCATAGGGGATTCGAACCCCTGTTGCCGCCGTGAGAGGGCAGAAAATAGGTTCCTAAATCTACGAGAAAATTGTTAATAACCTTGCTTTCCAACGATTTAATATCACCCCTCATCACAGCTTGTCACCCTACATCCTCCCCAGATTGGCTCACAAATGGCTCAAGAGGTAAGAGGGGTTCCCTTGACGGATCTCGACTATAGTTTCTAGGTTGGAGCCCCGCGTTCTGATTTGATCGCTGATGTCCGAACTTCCTGAGTTTGGTCGTCCTGATGTCCTGACACACCCGCAGGCTGTTGAATATCTTGGCATCAGCGAAGGTCGTGTTCGAAATCTCAAGTGGATGAAGATAGGCCCGAGGTCGGTAGCATACGGTAGAAGGGATATCAGATTTCGTATTTCTGACCTTGAGGAATGGTTAGACCTTAAGGCTGGAGTGACACCTCCTCCAGACCCTGCCCGCAAACGTGCCAAGCGTTCTCGTCGAGGCATTATCCTTTTGGATATCTTTGTCGCGCTGGGGATCATAGCGACTGCACTGCTTATCCTGAGGTTTCTGGCTGGCGGATAAGCGCAGTCGCTTTGCGAAAGAAGAAGCACTTTATGTGTCCAGAATCTCCAGGGCAGGGAGGGACTTCACGATTTTCATCGTCTCAAGGCTGACAGTTATCACGCGTAGGAAGAGTTCCAATGGATAGCGTGGGTTGTTCATGGTCTCGATGGCCCAGTCATTGGCATCGTTGACGATACCGCTGGCCTTATCTTTTTTGACGCATTGACGCTCAACCACCCAGTCCAGAGCAGATTTGCCGTTGACCACATAGTCGTAGGCTTCCAGCGGGATTCCTGTGACTGTGATGCGGTCATTGTAGTGCAGGACGGTTTTGTCCTTGCCCTTGCCATACTTCATCTGGGTGACACGGTAGTCTTCAGGTGAAAGGCGCGTGTTTCCTGTGTCGATTTTCACCCCTTCATAGATAGGCTGGGTCTCGAAATGGACATGCATTTCTCCCAAGCGCCGACCAGCGTCTGAAAACGCCTTGAAGGCTTCGTATGTTTTCACGCGAGGAATGCGAGGCAGTTCTTTCCTTAGGGTGTCAGCATAGCGTTCCCGATAGTCTGGAGAGTGCAGAAGCCCATAGACGTAATAGAACAGGTCTTCCTTGCTGATGCTTTGCCCAGGATAGGCGTCCTGGAAGTGCTTCAGTCCTTCATCTGTGATGGCATCTTTGCGGGTGGGACCTTGGGATTTTTGGCCATTGAACAGGTCACTGCCAGCGTTTTTTTGGGTATTTTCATCTGCGTAGACATAGAGTGGAAAAGACTGTGCGCCTGCATCAAATGCATTCAGGTCAATGATTGAGCAGGTCATCAACACAGTTGTGCCGTTTCTGCTCCCCACTCCATTCATGCAGATGACCAGATTATCCGCCTTTGCATCAGGAAACAGGCGAGGCATTTGTGAGACTACCTCGTTCAGACTCCTGTCGAAATATAGCCATTGTGGGCTAAATGGCCGGTAAATCGCCTTTATCAGACGTTCTTCATAAAAATTGATAGTTTTATTACGAGAAAGGTTATGCCGTAACCCACGTGTCCAGCTAATTGCAGATGCTTCTGTTGTTACAAAGGATACTACAAATCCATCCTTTTCTTTCTGGGTTTTTGTTGAATATGCGGTATTAAAGCGCGTTAATTCCGAATTATAAACGCTTAGCATTCGTTGTAGATTGGTGTTTAAGGCCTCAGGTGAAGAGTTCCAGCACCACGCGTCTCTGTTCGTTACTACGCCGAGAGAGAAATGAGAAAACAATGTTGTCTCGCTTCCTTTTTTCATTCCAATAGGCATGAATGCTCCGAAGCTACTATCTCTCTGACGAAGCCAGTCACCATGCTCATCTGGCGTGATGTTCTGCCATAGCCCCGCATCAGTCAGACCCTTGATGCTGGCCAGTTCTTCAATCTTTTTCAGTTTCTGTTCGCGGGTCAGATAATCCCCAATATCATGGAACAGAATGCGTCCCTGCTCCCTGGCTTCCCGGTTCTTCACCAGAATGGAAATGGCAATCGGGGCACGACTTCCCGCGTCGAAAATCTTACCGCCTTCCTTGCGAGACGTTTCACCTGACGTCCTTTGATTCCCCCGAAGATGGAACACATGGATGCTTGAGAACTCTTCAGCCAGACACTGACGCAGGCCATCGGCTGAGGTCGTATCGAGGAAGCCTGCATTAGTCACAAAGCCTAGAATACCACAGTCTCCAATGCGGTCAGAAGCCCATCGGATAGCGCGGATATAACTGTCATACATCGTTCTGACAGATGCTGTTGCAGACCTGCCAGCATAGGTTTCGGCAATCCGGGCATCTAGTGCGGGATAGGACACGTTTTGGTTGTTATCGTTTCCGCTTTCCTGCCCGACCGAATAAGGCGGGTTCCCCATGATGACGCGGATGTCGAGCGTCTTCTGCTTCCTGATGCGCTTGTTGTTGTCTTCCAGTGTTGAGCCAATCAGGTCATGAGCTTCATTCAGTCGGAAGGTGTCTGTCAGGCAGATACCCTCGAAAGGCTCATAGGTGCCGTCCATCAGGTCGGAGAACGTCGCCTCGATGTTGATAGACGCAATGTAATAGGCCAGCAGGACGATTTCGTTGGCATGAAGTTCGTGCCTGAACTTGTGGAGCATCTGCTCCTTCGTAATCAGGCCACTCTGAAGCAGGCGGGTGATGAATGTCCCTGTGCCCGTGAAAGGGTCCATAATGTGGACGCCTTTGCTTCCCAGAGTCTGGCCAAACTCGCTTTCCAGCACGTCATTGATAGAGTGGATAATGAAGTCCACGACTTCCAGTGGGGTGTAGACAATCCCGAGGCGCTCTTTCAGGCGTGGGAAAGCCTGCTGGAAAAAGCCGTCATAGAGTTCCTTGATGACCTTCTGCCGACCATAGGCCGTATCAATGCCAGAGGCGCGTTCACGCACATTGGCATAGAAGTTTTCCAGCGTGTCCGCTTCCTTGTGCAGGCTGTGCTTGTTTAGCGCATCCAGCACGGATTGCATGGCTTTCGACATGGGATTGTCGGAAACAAAGCTATGGCCTGAAAACAGGGCTTCAAACACAGGACGGGTGATGAGATGCTGGGCCAGCATCTCAATAATGTCCTCTCGACTGATGCTGTCATTGAGTTCTGAGCGCAGGTCAGACACGAACTGGTCGAACGCTTCACGCGCCTGAACATTCTCTGGATTGTCGAGGATGGTGGTGATGCGGGTGATGTGGGTTTGGGCAATCTTGGCAATATCACCAGCCCAGTCTTCCCAGTGGTGACGATTGCCTACCTTCTTGACGATTTTCGCGTAGATGGCGCGTTCGATTTCCCCGACCTGGAATTCCATCTTGAACTGCTCATCGCTTGAGCGAGAAGCTTTTTTGCCAAGGTTATAGGACGAATGCGCTTTCTGGGCTGTCCCTGCCGTCAGGGCCATCGTCTTCTGGGTAATTTTCTGGGTGACGGCGACAACTTCCATGCGGGACGTGTCAGGCTTGGCCTGAAGGTCCATTTTGTTGACCATGCTGTCGAAGCGGTCATCATGTGAGCGCAGAGCTTGAAGAACCTGCCACACCACCTTGTAGGCCTGATTATTATCAAGAGAATCCTCGGGAGGTGTTCCCGCAGGAATGACAACAGGCAGAACGACATAGCCTCGTGTCTTTCCCGGAGCGTTTCGCATGACACGACCCACGGATTGCACCACATCCACCTGAGAATTGCGGGGGGTCAGGAACAATACGGCATCCAAGGCAGGAACATCCACACCTTCAGAGAGGCATCGGACGTTGGAGAGAACGCGGCAAATCTTTCCTTTGTTTTCCTCTGGTTTATCTTTTAGCCAAGAGAGCTTTGCTTCTTTCTCGCTGGCATTCATCCCGCCATCGACGTGTTTCGCTTCGCAGGTCAGGCGGGCTTCAGGTTCGATATTGTCCTGGAGCTGGTATTCCTCGACTACCTTCTGGAACATATCGGCAATCTGGATGGAACTGACCTTGTGAGCGCGTCCCTTGTAGTCTGGGGAAATGACCTGACAGAAGGCCACAGCCCGTTTCATAGGCTCCGGGTCTTCAACGCCATCCTGTGACAGACCAATCTTGGCCAGTGCTTTCCAGCACCCGACAATTTTGGCGGCATCATCCACTTTCAGGCCATTGTCAGGGTCATCCAGGAGCTTCTGAAGTCTTGCGCTGACGGTGCCTTCATCCACGGCCAGAACGATGACTTTGTAATCGACCAGTAGTTTGCGTCTGACTGCTTCGGAGAAGGTGATGACATGAAACTCAGGGCCGAAGATTTCGGCATTGTTCATGCCATAGACAATGGCCCCCTCATTCTCTGCCTTTTCCTGAGCCACATCCCCATAGATGCGGGGGGTGGCGGTCATGTAGAGACGTTTCTGGCCCTGTAGATAGGTCTGGTTATGAACACGGACAAAGGCGCTGTCGTTCTCTTCGCCTCCGAAGGTCACGCCTGTTGTGCGGTGTGCTTCATCGCAGACAATCAGGTCAAACTCGGGAAAGCCGAACTCTTTCTGGGCCTGAGAGATAACATCAATGGAATGATAGGTGGAAAAGACCACCGTCATGTGGGTGGCATCGTGACGCTTCTGATATTCGCTGGCCAGACGCTCGGGGTTCGTGGTCGCCGGATAGCGGAGTTCGTGGACTTTGACTTTGATTTCGTCGTCCTGAGACGCCTTCTTCTTCCCTACATCGCTGTCTGAACAGACGGCAAAACTGTGCAGGGGAACCTGACTTTCCTGCGTCCACTCTGTCAGGGACTGGGAGAGCAGGGAGAGGCTGGGAACCAGAAACAGAACACGACCGCCAGCGCCGACCTGTTGTTCTGCCAACTTCAGGCTGGTGAAGGTCTTGCCTGTTCCGCAGGCCATGATGAGACGGCCACGGTCAGAAGCTATGAAGCCAGCCAGCACATTCTTTATAGCTGTGTCCTGGTGAGGAAGTGGTGTCTTCTTCTTTCGCAGAACAGGGGCTTGTTTTGGCTGATACTGCGACCAGTCGATGACACTGGTTTCGAGGTCGAGCAGGTCAATCTTGCTGACAGGAGGGTGCTGGTCCGCCAGCGTGGCTTCTGCGTTGCTGTTCCACAGATTGGTGGTGGCTACGATGACGCGATGGGAGAACCAGCTTTTGCCAGAGGCTGAGAAGAAGGTGTCGATGTCCTTCTTGGTTATCTTGTGGTCCGGCGCATAGAATTTGCACTGGATGGCATGGAGCTTCCCTGTCCCTCGTTCTCTGGCCACAAGGTCAATGCCCGTGTCTTTGACAGGGTGGCCATTCTCACCAGCCCAAACCTTGTATGGCCAGACCATATCGTAAAGGTCAGCATAGCTGGGTTCAGTCCGCAGATAGCAGACAATCAGTTCTTCGAAATACGTTCCTTTCTCGCTCTCTGAAACAGCCATCCGGCGGAACGTATCGAGAAGCGTGGAAAGAGCGGACATCGGAAGAACCTTCAAACACAAGATATCCTTTCATATCTCCGATGGTATTGTGAGGAAACCTGTCGACGCCCTCTCTCTGGCCTGTTGCTCATGATGAGCATTACAAGTCAGAGGTAATGCGCTGGACTGTTCTGAGGCCAACGCCATATTCGCTGGCTAAGGTTTTCCCGATAACGTCGCTTGATGGCATTCTGAGCTTGAAGGGAGAGTTTAGGCTTCCTGCTCGTCCTCGCACCATTTGTCATGGTTCTCTTGACCAATCTCGACTATCATTTTCGGATTAAAGTCCGATGTTTAATTTGATGGCTTATGTCTGAACTTCCTGAGTCTGTCCGTCCTGCTGTCCTGACATATCCGCAGGCGGCTGAATATCTTGGCATCAGCCAAGGTCGTCTTCGGAATCTTAAGTGGATGCGGCAAGGACCAAGGTCGGTAACGTACGGAAAAAGGGATATCAGATTTCGTATTTCTGATCTGGATGAATGGTTAGACCTCAAGGCCGGAGTGACATCTTCTCCAGAGCCAGCTCGTAAACGCCCAAAACGTCCGCGTAGAGGCGTAGCACCACTCGGAGTATTTTTCGCATTGATCTTAATAGCTCTGCTGATGTGGGTGCTGGGATTGTAGTGAATGTGTAACTGAGGAAGATCATTTCCCTCAGTTCTGAAGTCCGTTATTTTGTGGGGATTATTTTAAGCTGTCTGCTGCACGACGCGGTGGACAGTGCTTGGTCCGACACGAAACAGTCTGGCAATCGTTCTAAGAGATTTGCCCTGCTGCGCCATCTCGCGAATATGCTGACGCTGAATGGACGTCAGGCGGGGTGGACGTCCGATGAGCTTTCCTGCCGCCC
>NZ_BANH01000062.1 GCF_000964465.1 Gluconobacter thailandicus F149-1 = NBRC 100600
CCTGATGGCGTGAGTTGCCGGGGGCCCAGGCAATACAGGGCCCGGAAGCTGGTCAACGGCCAGCGGATCACCAGAACATTTGACACCGCCCGTCTTGCCCGCGCGTGGCTCGAGGAAACCTCGGTCAAAGTGCGCGAAGGGCGTCATATCGACGTCCGGGCCTTGGACGGCCTCGTGCTCCGAACCCTGATTGAGCGCTACCGTGACGAATGCATGGCTCACCGCGACGCTGACCGGACAGGCCATATCCCGGCACTGCTTCGCGATCCCATCGCAGACCTGAAGCTCTCCCGCCTGACGGTTCCAGCGGTTCGAGGCTTTCGCGACCGTCAGGGAAAGGATCGGGCCCCTGCGACAGTCGTCAAGCGGCTCAACCTCCTGGCCTCCATCCTCAATCATGCCATGAGCGAATGGGATGTCCCGCTCTCGCTGAACCCGGCTTCGGGACGCATGATCAAGCGGCCGACAGGCGCCGATCGCAAGCGCAACCGACGACTGCAGGAAGACGCTCCGGAGAACCCAACGACCACCGCCCCTCCCAACACGACAGAAGCCAGCGAATATGACCGCCTGCTTGCCGCAGTGACGTCCGAAAGCCATCCGGATGACGTCTGGTTTGTGAGATGGGCCATCGAGCAGGCCACGCGATTAGGCGAAGCCGCGTCCCTGCGCTGGCGCGATGTCAATCTTGTGGCACGAACAATTTCGCTCCGACACACCAAGACCCTGCATCTTGCCGAGGAAATGGGTCCGGAACTACGCCCGCTGATGCCCGGGGCGCGAGCTCTGCTCTACGACAAGCTGAACACGCTTCCTGCTTCCCCTGATCCGGATGACCCGATCTTCCAGATCGGCGATGAACGCGCTTTTTCAGTGCGATACGGTCGTCACGTCAAAAAAGCAGGGCTTGTCGATTTGACGTTTCACGATCTCCGGCATGAAGCCACCAGCCGTCTTGCCAGATTTTTCCCCAATCCCCTGGATCTGTGCAGGGTCACCGGGCATCGCGATCTCAAAAGTCTGGACCGCTACTACCAGCCCGTGTTGACAACCCTTGCTGAGGATGCGGAAGAGCGCGCCCGTCTGCTGGGATACATTTACGATCGGGATGAAAGCGCGACCACATAGACGCGACACACAAGATGTTCATACGAATACAGGACATATTTCCGCTGACATCATTTGTCATGTTTCTCCATACGCGGAAAATCTCTCTGGCCAGAAACAGGAAATGCTTTTCGGAAGTAGATTTCGTGACGAGGTGCAATCTCTCAGGGTCGATTTACTGATTGATTTATAAATACGCTTTTCTACTCTGTCGAATATACCGACAAGCATTGAGATATTGACGTGGACAGAGCAGATTACGAGAACTCCCTCACGGTCATGACTTCAAGGGAAGCCGCGGAATACCTCCGGATATCGTATGATGGTTTCCGGACAATGCGATCGCGTGGTCACGGACCTGCCGTTTTTATTTCGCTTGGCAGACGGCTGCGCTTTCGCAAGCAGGACCTTGACGCATTTCTTGCCTCGCGCGTTCAGTGCGACGCCCGCGTTTCCGACTTGGGTCACGGCAAAGGTGTTTCTACGGAGTCTGAGCAGAACGCCACCGCAAAGCGTAAAAGGGGCCGACCGCGTTCCAGAGGCCAGATCGTCCTCATGCCAGTCCTCGTATATCTCCGGGCCGCTACCCTCCTGGCTTTGATCGCAGGTTTGTATGCCGTCAGCTTTTCGCTGTCCTCAGCGATCCACTGGGAAGCTGTACAATGTCTGATAAAATAGAATTTTCGTTGCACCAGAATTCAGTGTCGGCAGCGGGTGCAAGCTATGATGCTTCCATGCTTCCTGCTTGGCATGTCCGGCGTCCGCACTTCTTAAAGAACGCCCTTGCGCTCATACAAGGGGCTCTGCCTACGGCTTCAGACATAGCAGGGCGTTATCTGCCACGAATGCCCTGTCGTGTCCGCGCGTCGATGACCGAAGACGAAACAGCGACGCAAATCATGGATCTTGTAGACGCAGTTTCACAGGACTACGTCTCGCTCAATACCCCGGACGCCCGGAATGCCCTGCTTTTCAGACTCAGCTCTGACAGGAAAGAACGTTTGGCAGCCTTGCCTGACATGATCCGCCCGATGATCGTTACGGATGCCGAGGAGCAACGCGGGTTCGCCATCCTCTGGTTAAACACGCCTGTTATTACCAGCGCAAATGGTCGTCTTGCCCCTCAGATTCTTGCCGATTGGGCTGAAAAACTGATGGCACACTTTCTCGGAGCATCACGTCTCCCGGCCCTTGCCCTGGTGGGATCGCCCTGGGCAATCCGGGGGAGCCGGCAGGGCAGCCCGACATCTGAGCGACCCGTCTGGAAAATCCGGCCAGGGGCAGAGAGGGTTGAACTGCGCGCGGTTGTCAAACTGCTTTCTCCTGGAACAGGTCCGGATTTTGGTGAAAACTGCGACAGCACCAGCGACTTCTACAACACTCCAAAAGCGATCAGGATTACAAACCAGTACCTGTTCAACAACGTGAGGCGACACTTTGCACCTCACCCGTCGCCTGACTCCGAAGGCATCCTCGCCTACGCCCGCGCGATCAACAGGCAATTTCCTCGTCCCGTTCCCCCGGGAAACGTTATGGGAATGTGTCAGCGTATTCACGACTACCTTCACAAGAAACTTGCTCGCCGCGCCACTCGACGCCGAGATCCTGAGGAAACACCCCGGCAGGCGCAGGCACGCTCAGGACGCGAGACCGGGGCAATGCGTCGAGAAACCACATCGCGTCGACTGGTGGGGCTCATTCTTGCGTGGCCCTCCGATAAAAAGCTCACGCAGTCGGCTCTTGCCGTTGCCGCTGGGGTTTCCGAAAAAACAGTTCGAGATCACGAAAAGCGGCCAATCCCGACCGGAAGTTCGCTCCCTCTCTCTGGTAACACTCAGAATATAAACAAGTTCGCGAGGCCAGAGTGTTGTTTCCCCGGAAAAACTCTTTCCGATCTTATCGCACATCGGAAGATCGAGCTGGAAGATCTGACGTATTTTGAGGGTTACAAGCGCGATCTGCGACGTTTTCCAGACACTGCAGCTCCTCCGAATACACCCGTCTCGGGCTGGGACAATCCGCAAATTGCATTCGCATATCGGGACGCTGAGATCGCTTTTGAGGACGTCAGGAGCCGGAAACGTCGGTCCGTGCTGAAGGCCGCACGGGAACGACAATTGCGACAGGCTGGCCTGAGGGACGACATTTCCGTAAAAAGACGTGCTCTGAACGCTGTGCCGACACGGCTTGCGCTGCTTCAACCGTATCTTGAGAAAAAATACCCTCCGGAGCGACTCAGCGTTCTTCTGAAAATCATAAGAAGGAACATGGAAAAAAAATCGAAGCCGATTTTCACGTTGGCACTATGGCAAGAATACTTCGCCAGGCTTCGCCCTCTCCCATCGCACCGCCACGCTTTCGCGCAGTACGTCGTCAGAAAACATGCGATCCGCATCGGCATGCGATATTCCGCATTCTTCGGCGGCCCGCATCCGACTTGACCGCCCTCGGCTATAATTTGAGCACGAAGCGTGGTCGCAAAAATTTCTGCGATAAGCTCGTGAACCATCTTGTCCGAGCGGGCTCTTTCAATCCGTCCGACATAGAGCATCTCAAGAGAGAAACCATGGAAGCACTCAAGATTTACGGCATACACCCCATGCCCAGATCGCGATTGAGCGAGCCAACCTGAAATTAGGACATCACGACCTCAATCAGTGGAAATTTCGTGATGCCACGACGATCTGCTCGGACTGTGGTTCCTGCCGTTCTGTGCCAATTCTGTGCAGAGAACGGTTCCCGACATCGGCCAGCAATACAGAACAATCAATGATCTCGCGGGCGACGAGATGCACGACCTCACCTTCCTTCTGAAGACGCCCCATTACGCCCAACATCTGGCTGGACAGTACGACGCGCCGGTATTTCTCGAACATGTCCGGCCAGACAATGACATTCAGCGCGGCGGTCTCATCTTCCAGAGTAAGGAACACCACACCCTCCGCCGAACCCGGACGCTGCCGCACCAGCACAAGCCCTGCCGCAGTCAGGATGCGTCCGTCCTTTGCGTCCAGTGCCTGTCGGCAGGACACGATGCCCTGTTGACGCAGATCGCTGCGCAGGAAGGCGAGTGGATGGTCCCGTAGGCTCAGACCGGTCCGGTTGTAATCGCGTGTCACTTCGGCCCCTTCCTGCATGGGACGGAGCAACACATCGGGTTCCTCTGCCTCGCGTTCGACCATGGCCGCGGCAAAAAGCGGCAAGGGCTCGTCACGCAGGGCTCTGATAGCCCAAAGCGCTTCACGTCGTGCGAGACCGAAAGCCGGCCGGAAAGCATCCGCTTCCGCAAGATGCGTCAACGAGGCTGCCTTTACCCCTGCCCGACGCCACAGATCGTCTACCGATATGAACGCTTTTACCCCCCGCGCGATAACGATCCGTGCGGCTTCATCATTGGCAAGTCCTTTCACCAGGCTCATGCCCAGCCGGACAGCAAATCTGCCATCTCCTGTCTCCGGCCCCTCGAGCGTACTGTCCCATCGTGACGCATTGACGCAGATTGGCCTGATCTCAACGCCATGCTCGCGCGCGTCCCGCACAAGCTGGGCCGGCGCATAAAACCCCATCGGCTGGGAATTGAGCAGAGACGCCAGAAACACATCGGGATGTCTGCATTTCATCCAGGACGAGGAATAGGCGAGAATTGCGAAACTTGCCGCGTGGCTCTCCGGGAAGCCGTAAGACCCAAAGCCCTCAAGCTGCTGGTAAATCCGTTCGGCAAACTCTTCCTGGTAACCTTTCTCCTTCATGCCCTCGACCAACCGGGCCTGAAACTGGGAGACAGTGCCAGTATTCTTGAACGTCGCCATGGCGCGGCGCAGCTGATCCGCCTCGCTGGCTGAAAATCCCGCACAGACCATCGCGACCTGCATCACCTGCTCCTGAAACAGCGGGATGCCAAGGGTCTTTTTCAGAACCTTCTCCAGTTCAGGTGTCGGATAGTCTTCTGGTTCAAGCCCCTCGCGTCGTCTCAGATAAGGATGGACCATATCCCCCTGAATGGGACCAGGCCGCACGATCGCAACTTCAATGACCAGATCATAGAAACCGCGAGGCTTGAGACGCGGTAGCATCGACATCTGCGCCCGGCTCTCGATCTGAAACACCCCGATCGTATCCGCCTTGCGGATCATTGCATACGTGCGCGGATCCTCGGCAGGAATGGTCGCAAGCGTGAAATGCTGACCTTTGTGTTCGGCCAGAAGGTCGAGCCCTTTCTTCATACAGGTCAGCATCCCCAGCGCCAGACAGTCGACCTTCATGAATTTCAGGACATCGATATCATCCTTGTCCCACTCGATGATCTGCCGGTTCTCCATGGCCGCGGGCTCCACCGGGACCAGTTCATCCAGCCGGTCATGGGTCAGCACGAAGCCACCGGGATGCTGGGAAAGATGGCGTGGCACGCCCATCAGGCAGCGGGCCAGATCCAGGGTCAGACGGACGCGGCGGTCGGAGAGATCGATGCCGGTGTCCGTCAGCATGTCTGTTTCCAGCTTTCGCCCCCAGCCCCAGATCTGCCCGGAGAGCGTACGGATCAGATCTTCAGGCAGCCCCATGACCTTGCCGACATCTCGCAACGCACCTTTGGCACGATAACGCGTCACGACAGCCGTCAGGGCTGCGCGGTCCCGGCCATAATGACTGTAAACCCACTGGAGTACCTCCTCCCGGCGCGCATGTTCGAAGTCCACGTCGATATCCGGCGGCTCGCGCCTCTCCTCGCTGATGAAGCGCTCGAACAACAGGTTGTTCCGGGCCGGATCGATGGCCGTGACACCCAGCACGTAGCAAACGGCACTATTGGCGGCCGAACCCCGCCCCTGACACAGAATACCCCGGGAACGGGCATAACGGACGATGCTGTGCACCGTCAGAAAGTAGGGTGCATAATCCATGCGCGCGATCAGGGCGAGTTCATGATGAAGGCTTCTGCGAACCGCTTCAGGGATCCCCTCGGGATAGAAACTGTTCGCCCCTTCCCAGGTCAGAGCTTCAAGGGCCTGCTGCGGCGTCTGGCCCGGAACAGAAACTTCATCCGGATACTGGTAGGCCAGATCATCAAGGCTGAACCTGCAGCGTTTCATGATGGTGACGGACCGCGCAACAGCTTCCGGATACCGACTGAACAGTCGGGCCATTTCTTCAGGCGGTTTTAGGTAGCGGTCCGCATGGCGTTCGCGGGCAAACCCGGCGTCGTCGATGGTGGTGTTGTGCCGGATACAAGTGACGACATCCTGCAGGATGCGCCGGTCGTAGGTATGAAACAGCACGTCATTGGTTACGACCGTCGGCACTTTTGCCTGATGCGCCAGGTTCGCCAGTTCATAAATCCGCATCTGGTCATTGGGACGCCGGAGCAGCGTCAGCGCCATAAAGGCGCGATCGGCAAAGGCGTCTTTCAGTTTGCGCAGATGCAGGGCGCATGCATCATCAGCCACGTCCGGGATCAGGATGACAAACAGCCCCTCACCCCAGTGAACCAGATCCTCCCAGACCAGATGGCACTTACCCTTCCCGGCGCGGGCCTTGCCGATGGTAAGCAGCCGGCACAACCGCCCATAAGCGGCGCGGTCGGTCGGATAGGCCAGCACAGGCGGGAAATCAGCAAAGTCGAGACGACAGCCGACGACCAGCCGGATTCCGGCCGCTTTTGCCGCGACATGGGCCTGCACCATGCCTGCCAGAGAATTGCGGTCACAGATCCCGAGCGCCTCGATCCCAAGGGCTTTCGCCTCCTCGAAGAGCTCGATGGGAGATGAAGCCCCGCGCAGGAACGAGAAATACGTTGTGACCTGCAACTCGGCATAAGGCGGTGCCAGGGACGTCATCCGAAGATTCCATGCAGAAACCAGGCCTGCGATCCGGTCTCGCCATGTTCACCATCCCCCGCGCGGTAGAGCCAGAACCGCTCTCCGCTCGTGTCCTCCACCCGGAAATAATCCCGGGCGATGGTCAGTTCGGTGTCATTCTTCCACCACTCCCCGAAAACCCGTTCCGGGCCATCCGCGCATTTCACCCTGCGCCGTATGCCACGCCAAATGAAGAACAACGGCGGTTGGTCGGGGAGTTCCGCCATCGCCTGCACCGGTTCGGGACGCGGCAGCAGCCGGGTCGGACGTGGCCAGTGATCGGGCCAGTCCTTCGCCTCTGCCGGGGCAAGAGCCGACACACGACAGAAAGACCTTTCGGGGAGATCGCTCTCTACCGCAGCAAACCGGTAAAGCGCGTGGGTGCCAACACGATTGGCCAGCGTGTCGATCAGGTCGGAAACATCGCTTTCTTCCTCTTCGATCAGGGAGGAGACGGTCTGACGCCGGTCCATCGGCTCGGCCAGCGAGGCAATCAGCACCATACGCTCAATGCCGAAACCGGGGTCGATGGTCTCGATCTTCTCGCACAACAGCCGGGTCAGGCGCTTGGCGTCCCGCACCGGCGTCGCCGTGGCAACGCGGACAGCTTCGGTGCGGCGGTCGACACGGTGCAATAGCAGATCAAGACGCCGCACACCCTGCCCGCGTTCGTCCAGCTTTTCACACAGCGGAGGAACCAGCTTGCCGATAGAGCGGGCGATGGTCTCCGCCGCCGCGATCGGCTCGGCAAAGTTTCGCACCACCTGGACCGGGTCAACGGGCCGGATCGGGATGATGGCCTCATTCACGCGACCGAAGGCCTGATCCAGTCTGCGGGCTATGTCGGGGCCAAAACGCAGTGTCAGCGGGGCACGCGGCATCGCAGCGAGCGGGCCAATCCGCGACACGCCTAGCGCCATTAGTCCCTCGACACTCGTGGGAGGTAGACGCAGGGCTTCAATGGGCAAGTCAGAAAGGGCAGAAGCCACGTCGCCCTGGGGCACAACAGTCAGCGATGCCTGTCCATAACGGGCGAGCGCATGAGCGGCGCCCCACGTCTCGGCTATGGCCGCTTTTGCTCTGAAGCCGGCACCGGACAGACGATGGATCATGTTTATGAGCATGGCGTGCTCACCACCATGAAGATGGTCAGCTCCCGTGGTGTTCAGAATCAGGCCATCCGGCGGATCGGTTGCGACGAGAGGGGAAATCCGGTGCTGGAACCACAACGCCAGCTTTTCCAGCCCCTGCCGGTCGCCGTCGGGATCGGCATCCATGAAGACCAGATCAGGATAGAGCGCCTGGGCCTTGGCGACCGGCGTGCCAGGACGCAGACCCAGCCTGCGGGCCGGCAGATCAACCGACAGCACAACGCGACGACGCCCATCCCGCCCTACCAGTGCCAGAGGGAGGTCAGGCGCGGGCGCGTCGTGCCCCAGCCGCTTCCTGATCCGGTCTGTTGGCCAGAGCGGCAGGTAGAGCGAGACCACTCGCGAG
Source organism: Gluconobacter thailandicus F149-1 = NBRC 100600 (assembly GCF_000964465.1). Classification (GTDB taxonomy): domain Bacteria; phylum Pseudomonadota; class Alphaproteobacteria; order Acetobacterales; family Acetobacteraceae; genus Gluconobacter; species Gluconobacter thailandicus. The sequence goes on from NZ_BANH01000062.1 coordinate 8,457, forward strand.
ACCACGACTGTAGGCGAGCCTCCCTTTGGCATCGCAGGCCTCCACTTCAAAATCAGCACATTCGCCCGCACGGGCGCGGATCAGCTCAAGCAACCAGCGGGGCCGGTCCACTCCCGGCACCGGCAACCCAACCGAGGGCAATACGGACACCCGCCAGCGCGTGGCACTGGCCGTCGGCTGACCAAAATCGGCGGCCTCGGTCTGACGGCGCCAGCGCCGGATCGCGAGGCCAAGCGCGCCAGATGTTTCAGCCGCCAGTTGCAGGCGACGGGACGCCGTCATCGACAGACGCGCCACGTCTGCGACCACGGCCCCAAGACCACCATGTCGCAGCCCTTCCTCGAAACACGCCAGAACGTCAGCCTCTGAGGCCGCCTCGACATAGATGACCCTTCGGCCGGACAATCCGGCCTGTTTGAGCGCGGGACCAAACACATCCTGACGGGTGACGATCCACAACACCTTGCCGCGTGTACGGGCCGCGATCCCGGCGACGAACTGTCCGGCTGCCGCACCATGCAGCGCATCATTGCCGCCACCGGCCACTTCATGCAGAGCCCCGAGCGCGAGCCCTCCCCCTGGCAGACGACTGTCGATCTCCCTCACACCAAAAGGCAGAACAGACCGACGCCGGTTTGTATGACCTTCCAGACGGCTGATGGCAGCACGCAACGTCTCCAGCACTGGTTTCATGTCGGGAGAAGCACTCATTGCACAGGTCCGCCGCCCCTTGTCTGGCAGAATTTCAAGACTATATGTTCTTATTTTGTTCTCATGTGATTACGCAAGTCAATGCCAATTTGCATCTGACAGGCAGGATGGTTCCCCACTCGTTGCTCAGGCAAATTCCGGGAGGTGACGTAAAGACTTGAAGGTAGAGGATTCTTCCTCCTCAATTCCTCCCCCCCTGTGAAACCCAGGGGAGAATTCACATGCGCACAGCCGACGCTCCCATGACAACATTGGCGTCCTGAGACAAAGGCTTCAGGAGCTGTATCTGAATGGATCTCTGATCTTTTAACCCGCACCAGAAGCAACATGTAATGTCCGCCAAGGGGGGAGCCGAATGTCCGTAATGGAATAGAACGAGGTGAACAGCGGACATAATGGCAGCCCTAGAAGAAAGACCAACCCCTTCCCTGATCGTATGTCATCACTTTTCCAGCGGCTGTCATCGGAAAATGCGATGTGAATAATGCCGCGTTGTGCTCGACAGCGTAATTCAAAGCCCATTTGCGCGATATGATGGCTATCTGAGGATCTGCATCAAAAACGGCACTCCACTCCGGAATACATACCTGAATGGGGTGATGCATGACATCACCCGTGAAGAGCGCACGCTCCATACCTGATTTCAGCACAAGAGACGCGTGATGGGGCGTATGCCCAGGTGTGGGGTGAAAGGAAATTCCTTCAAGAACTTCGGATCCGTCTAGGTCAATCTGATCCGCAAGATCCGCCGAGATAATCGGATCAACGCTATCAATGCGTGTCATGAAACTGGTTTTATTACGGGCACTATCATGAGCTGGATTGCTGAAAAAATCATATTCGGCTCTAGAAAAGACATATCGGGCATTCGGGAAGGTCGGAACCCAGATGCCATTTTGCAGGCGTGTGTTCCACCCGACATGATCGACATGCAGATGGGTGAGAAGAACAAAATCGATATCTTCTGGCCGGACGCCAGCGCGCATCAGATTTTCAAGCCACACGGTGTGCAAGTGATCGAAATACAGAGCAGCAGGTCGAGCCTTGCTATTCCCGGCCCCCGTATCCACAAGAATGTTCCGACCGCGATCCTTGATGAGCCAGCTATGAACGCTCAAAAGGATTTTCGTTTCTGAAGCATCCAGCGTTTCAGACAGATCAGGATAGACCTGAAGTGCCGTTGCATCATCCCAGTCAGGAAGCAAGTGTTCTGGAGTGAGTGCTGCCAGCGTCAGATCCTGTATTTTTAGTATGCGGGCATCCCCTACAGTATACCACTGAAGATCGTTCATAATCCCAAGGCTCTCTTTTCGTTTTTATTTCTCAAAAAACACAGCGCTGTCGTCATGAAGGGAAAAGAGACTTCAATTCTTGCGGGAGTGCGCCTGTTGCATGGTTTGACAGGCACCCGAATAGTGGGTCCCATTCTTCAATCCGCAGATCACAAATCAAACCTTCGGATGCAAAGGGATCACCGGCAATCATCGCGTCAATCTCCTGCCGATTGGCGCCTTTCATAATCAGAAAGCCGGAGCGCAGTGGGGTACCTTTCAACGGACCGGAGGCCAGCAGGCTGCCTTCCTGAATAAGGCGCCTGAGATACAACACGTGGGCTGCGACATGCTGTCCCCATCCCTCGCCGTCAGGGTGGTCCATGCGCACAAGATAAACAGGCATTTCGAAAGTCTCCACCAGAACTAGACTTGCCAATCACTCGAAGCCTTCAGCATATTCCTCTTTTTCGCTGGATAAATTGTCGATACGAGACATCAGTCACAACTGAGGATGATGAATGCTTGACCGGTTAACCAGCATGAAGATTTTTATCAAGGTCGTGGAATTGGGGTCCTTTGCTGCGGCCTCCCAGCATCTGACTTTGTCGCCGCAGATGGTCGCCAAGCATATAGAGGCTCTGGAGCATCACCTTGGTGCTCGCCTGTTGCATCGAACGACACGTCGGCAAAGTCTGACTGAAACAGGACGGCTCTATTGCGAGCAATGTCGGCTTGTTCTGCAGGCTGCTGAACGAGCTGACAGTCTGGCAGCCAATATGCTTGGCACACCGCGCGGCACATTATCTGTCAGCGTCCCAGTCACCTTCGGGCGAACGGTATTTCTATCATTTATTCACAGTTTTCAAAAAAGATACCCAGAAATTCAAGTGCATTTATCACTGACAGACCAACTGGTTCACCCCACAATGGATGGTCATGAGGCTGTGATCCGAATTGGTGAGCTGGACACGGACCTTACAGCGGTCAGTCGTCCTTTGACAGCCTATCGTCGGGTCATCTGCGCGGCTCAAACCTATCTGGAAAAACACGGTTTTCCACGGCAGCCCGAAGATCTGATGCGCCACGAGTGTCTCGTATATGAAAACTCCGGCGGCCCTGTAACCACGTGGCACCTTTCTCAGGGGAGCGTTACGCGACCTGTCACCGTGTCCGGGAAGATAATCAGTAATGATTCAAGTGTTCTGCATTCTGCAGCTCTTGGTGGCGATGGCATTCTGCTGGGATATGAGCAGGCTCTGCTTCCTGATATTAAAAACAAACGGCTTGTCCGGCTTATGCCCAGGTGGACAGTTCCGGACAGGCCCATGCACCTGCTCTATAACGCCGGTCCGGTTATGACACCAAAGCTGCGGGTCTTTGTAACCGAGCTTCAAGAGGCTTTCCAGCCTGAAGCCTCTTTTCGACGGTAGAGTGCCTGACTCCTAAGCTCAGTTGGCAATCAGTTCCTGTTCACCATCCCTGTTCAGTCGGAAGAACAAACAGTTCTGCAACATCCATACGTGCAGGTGATTTCAGAGCAAAAAGGATACTGTCTGCTATGTCCTCGCCCTCGAGAAAGGTCATGGACGCTGCAAGGTCATCCATCTGTTTGCGGTAATCAGCATCTGTAATGTGATCGTAAAGCTCTGATTTTACGGCTCCCGGCTGAATGCAGGTAACGCGGATATTATGCTTTGGTCCGATCTCCATTCTTAGGCCGTCTGAAAACGCTGTCACCGCAGCCTTGGTGGCACAATAAACGGCGAGACCCGTAAAGACCTTACGGCCTGCAATCGAGGACATGTTGAAAATATGACCCGAATGCTGTGCGATCATCTGCGGAAGAACGGCTGCCGTTGCATTGAGAACACCGGATATATTGACGTCCACCATCTGCTGCCATTCGTTCACTTTCAGGCTGTCAACGCTGGATAGGGGCATCAAGCCCGCGTTGTTGACCAGAACATCAATCCTTCCAAATTGGGCGATCAAGCTCTTTGCCGCTTCTTGACACGAGACAAGATCAGTAACGTCCGTCACCAGAGGAATAGCGTGACCGCCAGCCTTGGTAATCTCACTGACAAGCGTTTCCAGGCGATCATGACGACGTGCCGCCAGGCCAACTGTGATTCCTTCTGTTGCAAGTTTGCGCGCTGTTGCAGCACCAATGCCACTGGATGCTCCGGTCACCAGAGCAACTTTTCCTGCAATATTCATAATCTTCTCCACACGACGAGCCTTCAATCGGCCTTCATTGTCGAAGGAGGTGTAAATTATGCCAGAAGATATCTCTCATGGCTTCTTGCTGAAACTATCGCGATTTTGCGCTATAGATAGTCGCGCATGGAAATGAGAGAGTGTAGCAGATGGTTTTGTCCTGCCTTCCTTCTCGGCGTGCTGCCAGTTTGACACTGGAGCAACTTCTCCCCGGGAAGAAAGTCGCGCAAAGTGAAGGGGATGTCTGGAAGGATGTTGACGTCCAGATATTCACTCGCCCGGTACAAGAAGACGAAATTCTTGTACCTGCCGTCGCAGAACCCCTGCTTGTTTGGGTTATCCGCGGAGAAGCAAATATTGAAGAGCGTGAACTGACAGGGCCTTGGGAACAGAGCAAGGCAAGAGCAGGAACATTTTACCTCACGCAGACGGACACACCCTATCTGATGCGGTGGCAGGGCAAGGGAAACACTTGTTTTGAAGTGTTGCATCTCTATCTTGGACTTGAGCTTGTCGATCGAGCTGCCATGTCATTAAATCTGACTTCATCCCGTATTCGAATGCAGGATGTTTCGGGCGGGGAGGATGCTTTCATATCAGGCATTTTGAGTGGTCTGATAGCTGAAATGCAATCTTCTGTTATTGCAAATCCCTTATTTGTAAATGGCCTTCTGGAGAGTCTGACAGTTCATCTTTTAAGACAGTATGCTGATACCAAGGCTAAGATAAAGCTACGATCCACACTCTTGCCCACATGGAAACTGCGTAGGCTCAGGACCCATTGATTTTTGTAGGGAATTTTGATTCA
>NZ_BANH01000061.1 GCF_000964465.1 Gluconobacter thailandicus F149-1 = NBRC 100600
GCTTCGGCTTCGGCTTCGGCTTCGGCTTCGGCTTCGGCTTCGGCAGGCGTAATGCCTGTCAGGCACTCGTCAAGCACCTGGGACGCTTTTTCTTCTTCCGGAGAGATCTCCGGTTCCGATGCTTCTAGGGCGTGCTTCTCTTCCGCAACTGACATCGCCAAAACCTCCTCCATCACTGGATCAGAGGAATAAACGCGATCTGAAGGAGCCTCAGGAAACGCAATATCATCAACAGATGAAGCAGGGACGTCCGAAGCTTCCTCTACGCTTGAGAATACCGGCGCCTCCTCAGCAGCGAGAGAATGTTCGATCGAAGCCGGATGAGACTGATTCTCAGCAGCTTTTCTGGCCTTGCGCTCTCTCAAAACGCGCAGGACGCCCTGCCCCTTGTAACCCTGAACATACAGGAGATCGGAGATCAAACGAAGCGTTTCAACATGCTCGGGGTTGTAGTACCGCCGACCGCTCTCGCCCCGAAAAGGCTTCACACCGGGATAAATCGTTTCCCAGGAGCGAAGGCGATGCTGCGGAATATGGAGCTCTTCTGCAACTTCGCTAATGGTGCGATACGCATCCGGGCCTTTTTTTGCCTTGGCAGAATTCAGGTTTTCCTGATCCTGCTCAGCAGCATTGACTGAAGTCGACAAATTTTCAGTCATCCGTTCCGTCCACTCCATGAGCATCATCAACGATACCGTTCATCCGGTCCCTGAGAATCTGGGACGGTCGGAAGACCAGTACAGCCCTCGGAAGAATAGGGACTTCCACGCCGGTTTTGGGATTTCTTCCGATACGCTCCCCCTTCTGGCGAACAGAGAACGTCCCGAAGCCGCTCAGCTTCACGGATTCTCCGGTCTCAAGTGTGCTGGAGATTTTCTCCAGAACACTTTCCAGAATCATGGAGGAATCGTGGAGGAATCGTGCCGGGACAGCCCAACACGGCTATAGATGTGCTCGACAAGATTCGCGCGCGTGACTGTACTCATGACACATGCGTATCATGACGTTCAGAACAGTCAAAGGAATCAATCGTTAACCCTGAAAGACGCGAATGCGCTCACATGCGAACGAGCGCGGATCCCCAGGTCAGACCGCCGCCCAGAGCTTCCATCAGAACGAGATCGCCCTTCTGGATACGTCCGTCACGCACTGCTTCGTTGAGAGCGAGCGGAATGGACGCAGCCGAGGTGTTCGCATGGCGGTCTACCGTCACGACGACGCGATCGGCTGGAAGAGCCAGCTTCTTGGCCATACCGTCAATAATGCGCAGGTTGGCCTGATGCGGCACAAGCCACTGGATATCCTGACCAGTCAGGTTATTGGCTTCCAGCGCCTCATCAACAGCTTGTGAAAGCTTGACGACTGCATGGCGGAACACTTCGCGTCCCAGCATCTTGAGGTGCTGGGTCGTGCCTGCACAGCCTACGGCGCCGTCAACATACAGGATGTCGCCTGACCGCCCATCGGAGTGCAGATGGGTTGAGAGCACACCCTCACCTTCTTCAGCTCCGGCTTCCAGAAGGACAGCGCCCGCGCCATCTCCGAAAAGTACGCAGGTTGTGCGGTCGTTCCAGTCCAGTAGGCGCGAAAACACTTCGCTGCCAATCACCAGAACCTTTTTGGCCAGTCCTGACTGGATGAACGAATTGGCAGATGCCAATGCATAGACAAATCCAGAGCAGGCAGCGCTGATATCAAAGCCAAAGCCCCGGGTTATGCCAAGGAGCGCCTGCACCTGCGTGGCAACAGCAGGAAAAATCTGATCAGGCGTCGAAGTTGCGACCAGAATGGCGTCAACTTCATCAGCGTTCACGCCGGCCTGTTCAAGGGCCTGACGGGCGGCCTCTGCCGCCATGGAGGCTGTAGTTTCATCGCCTGAAACAATATGCCGCTGAGTGATGCCGGTTCGCGTCCGGATCCATTCGTCGGATGTATCGATCTTCTGAGCGAGATCGTCATTGGTGACGACCGTGCGTGGCAGATAGCCACCCACACCCGTCAGGCGGGCACGAATAGGACCGGACATTATTTTCAGCTCACAGGTTCTGGAGCGACCGTGCTGGCAGAAACCGGAGCCGCATCAGCTCCAAGCATGCCGAGCTGATCCAGACGGGCACGGATCTTGTCGTTCAGGTTATGGGTGACAGCATCCATTGCGACATCAATGGCAGACGCAAAGCCTTCACCATCCGCGCCGCCATGGGATTTCACGACAATGCCGTTCAACCCGACAAACACGGCACCATTGTAACGCCGTGGATCAATCCACTCCCGCATACGCTCCAGTCCAGGACGAACCAGAAGGTATCCGATACGCGTCAGGAGATTGGTCTGGAAGACGTTTTTCAGCAGACCGAAAGCAAGCTTGAGCGCGCCTTCTCCGGTCTTCAAAGCTACATTTCCCGTAAATCCGTCTGTCACGACGACATCCGTCGTGCCGGCAGTGATGTCATGACCTTCCACGAAGCCATGAAACTGATCCGCCAGGACGCTTTCCCGCAGTCGCTCGGCGGCCTGACGGAGACGTTCGTCACCCTTCAGATCCTCGGAGCCGACATTGAGGAGACCAATCGTGGGCTTTGGAAGACCCAGCGCAGCCTGCGCAAAGGCCTCACCCATAACAGCAAACTCAACCAGATTGCGTGCATCGCAGGCGATGTTTGCTCCCAGATCCAGCATCACGGTATCGCCGCGCGACGAGGGCTGAACAGCCACCATGGCGGGTCTGGAGATACCCGGAAGTGCTTTGACGATGATTTTAGCGAGCGCCAGCATGGCACCGCTGTTTCCGGCAGAGACAACTCCGAGTGCGTCACCAGACGCAACGGCTTCCATTGCAAGACGCATGGATGAGCCACGGACACGCAGGGCTGCGGTCGGCTTCATTTCCATGGAAATGCTGGCAGGAGCGTGACGGATGTCACAGATACGGGTGGCTTTTGGGTATCGTGCCAGAGCCGGCTTGAGAACCGCCTCATCTCCGATCAGGAGCACTCTGGCTGTCGGATGCCGATCTGCAGCCAGCTCAAGGCCGGCGAGAACGATATCCGGTGCCCTGTCTCCTCCCATTGCGTCGACGGCGAGGGCGTAGGGCCTTGAGGCCGCGACGTCACGATCAGACGTGACAGGCGCTTTAGACATTAAGACAGTTTCCCGGACAGCATCGCAGATGCGGGCACGCCTGTGGAGTGCCCGCAGAAGAGATCAGGCGCGGACGGCCGTCTTCAGGCTCTTGCCTGCTGCAACAACTTCACGTCCATCGTAATGGCCGCAGTGGCTGCAAACGTGATGCGGGCGCTTCAGCTCACCGCAGTTCGCGCATTCAGCATGTGCCTCTGCCTGCAGGGCATGGTGGCTGCGACGCATACCAGCACGGGACGGCGTGGTCTTTCTTTTGGGGACGGCCATGGCTTTTATGCCTCTTTCTGCTTCTGTGTCGGCACCCTCTCCGCTCCCAGCGGCATGCGGTGCCCCGTTATTCGTCGTCTCGTATTTACGCCGAGTTCAGGCGGGCGGCTCTAGCAGAGCAAACGCGAACCCGCAAGCCAAAGCTGGGGATTTTATTCTTTTTTATCCCCGTTCTTCAGGGTCGCCAGCGCCGCAAACGGGTTCGGACGACGGTCTGACTCAGGCAGGTCATCAGAATGACCAACCCCTTCTTCTCCTTCTGCTGGAGTTACGTCAACAGCATTTTCGAGACCTACCCCCGGCTTGCGTGGATAGGGATCCAGCATAAGGGCCAACTGTTCGGCCGCAGCTTCTCCGATATCAACCCCCCGGCCGTCATGCGGAACCTCGTCCGGTCCTTCGAGATCGATGGAATCGATATCGAATTCGTCTTCGGGCATTTCGGATTCAGGGATAAAGCGCAGAACGAATGTTTCAGCGAGAACGTCATCAAATTTTTCTGCCGTAATGACGCAGAGCTGTGTCACTCTTGCTGACAGGCGCCCTTCAGCAAGAATGTGCTTCTTGTCTTCAGGGGTCAGAAGGAAGCGGCATTCCAGATGATGGATGGCAGGAATACCGAAACGCCGAGCCAGAGCCTCACGCTCCTGCTCCGTAGCCGTAATCGTTTCTTCCAGACCCGATCCCAGCCGGCTCAGGGGAATGCGGCGGGAAAATTCGGGAGTATTGGACATTTGAGCACTCCACCCCCGGTCGTAATGGGGGAAATCGTTGACAGGCGGGTTCCGTTTAAGGCACGCGCTGGGTTGAGCGGTTCTCTTGCACAGGATAGTTTCTGGTTCCATGAATAACGCATCTTTTCCGACGGCCAAAAGCAGAACACCTCTTCTGCAGCGCCTGAGTCTGGCAGGACTGACCTGCGCTCCGCTTCTTCTGGGGGGATGCTCTTTCTTCAGCCCGATTCCCGAACCCCGCGGCTCGCTGATCGAAAAAACGGACTATGCCCAGCTTGTACCGGGAACGAGCACGCGTTCAGACGTTCTGGACTCCCTTGGCTCTCCGACCGCTCATGCGACGTTCGATGACAACACATGGATCTATGTCTCCATGATCACGTCTCCGACTCCTCTGGGCTTTCCAAGCGTGGACAAACAGCAGGTTGTAGTTCTGACCTTCGACAACTCTGGCGTTCTGCGGAAAATGGATACCCTGAACCGTAAGGATGGCGTCCGCGTCGGCATGGTGGGCGAAACGACCCCGACGCCGGGCACCAAAACGTCCGTCATTCAGCAGCTGCTGGGCAACGTTGGCCGTTACAACCCGATGAGCAACATGAGCAGCACCTTTGGCGGCAGCCAGGGGCCGCTGGGCAACCAGGGCACCGGCAACGGCGGTGCAGGCAATACGCTGCCCTGATCCAACTCACTTACTTTGGCAGGCTGAGCAGAACGCTCAGTCCGCCAAGTGGGCTTTCCAGAAGTCTGATAGTGCCGCCATGGGCGTGAATGATGTCACGCACGATGGTCAGCCCGAGGCCGGTTCCGCCGTTATTTCCTGAGCCGCCGATTTCAAGAAGTGTCTTCCGCCGATCGGCCGGAATGCCTCCCCCATCATCTTCGACGGTAATCTCGATCCGACGCTCCCCTTCCCAGAGCGAGAATCGCATTGCTCCGCCGTGCCGTCGGGCATTGTCAGCGAGATTGGTCAGCGCACGCTTCAGGGCATCCGGACGAACAAGAACATCCACCCCCTCTTTGCCTTCTACGCCCAGCACATGGCCACCTGCGCGCCGGGCCGCGACGGCTACGTCTTCAATAAGAGCCCGGATATCCGTCACAACGGGCTTCTCGGCCCCTTCCCCACGCGCAAATGACAGGTAGCTTCCTATGAGGCGTTCCATATCCTCGATATCTGCCACCATGTCGTGCACGTCAGGTTGAAGATCCTCAGCCCGGATCATGCCTTTGGTAGGCAACATGGCCATACTGAGCCGCAGCCGTGTCAGCGGCGTCCTCAAATCATGTGAGACACCCGCCAGCACTGCCGTCCTTTGCGCGACAAAGCGATTGACGCGCTCCTGCATGCGATTGAACGCGATTGCGGCCTGACGGACCTCACGCGCACCCTGAGGGCGGATTGCCCCCTCATCACGCCCGAGGCCGAAGAGTTCGGCCGCTTCGGCCAGTCGGCGAATGGCACGGACCTGATTGCGCATGAACAGCCCAGCGATCAGGAACAGGAGCGCCGAACTACTGAAAGCCCAGGCCAGAAACATCCAGATCGGGCCGATGCTCAGTCTCTTGTGTGGGGTCAGAACGTCCAGCATTCCATCGGGCAAGCCGATTGAAACCTGAACCGTTTCCGGAGCAGCCGACCAATCAACGAAGAATGGACGGCCAAGCCCCTGTTTCAGCGCCCGCTCGAAGTCATCGTCTATCGGGCCAAGAACATGGTTCGTTCCTTCCCGCCCCAGAGTGGTGTGAGGATGGAAAATGAACTGAAGCTGGGTGCGGAAAGCTGCATCTTTGAGCAGTTCTTCGCGACGATCTGCCTCAGGCGTGCGCTCCAACATAGAAATGACGAGCGAAATTTCACCCGTAATGCCATCAGACAAACGTCTGGAAACGACGTTCAGATATGTCCCGTAAAACAGCACAAGAACGATGGCCTGCGTCACAAGGAGCGGGACCAGCACGATCAGCATGGAACGCCCCAGAAGGGAGCGAGGCAACACCCGCCTTAGCGGGCGGTCCAGCCTGACCCAGCGTTCATCAGAGTCCGGGTTTGAGAACATAACCCTTGCCACGAACAGTATGCAGAAACCTGGGCTCCTTCGGATCCGCCTCGATTCGACGACGCAGACGCGTGACCTGCACGTCAACTGCACGCTCGCCAATCTCGTCCATATCAAGCGATTTGGCGATATCTTCCCGGGACATCACGATACCCGGCCGGGCAGTGAGAACGCCCAGGAGAGCGGCCTCACCTCCCGTGAGGTGAACAGGCCCCTCTGGCCCCGTCAGAAGCCCTCGCTCAACGTCGAATTCGAGGGGACCAAGCCTGAGAACGGACGGAACTTCTGTTACGGGCGACAACGCGGGGACGACGCGCCTCAGATGTGCCCTCAGACGCAGGAGGAGTTCCCGAGGCTCAAAAGGCTTTCCGAGATAGTCATCTGCGCCGGATTCCAGACCGTCAATCCGATCGGCGGGTTCGCCACGTGCCGTCAGCAGAAGAATGGGCAGGGACAGCCCCTCTTCTCTCAGGGACCGTGTCAGGGAAAGGCCGTTTTCTCCCGGCATGGTAACATCCAGGACCAGGGCATCCGGCTGGATCAGTTTCAGAACGTCCCGTGCCTGTATGGCGTCCTGGGCGGTAGTGACCCTGTAGCCGTTCTCCGCGAGGTATCGCTGGAGAAGCCTTAAAAGACGCTGGTCGTCGTCTACAACGAGAATATGTTCATCGCTCATCGAAAGCCCCCTCCCGGAGCCATCTGAAGAGGAGAAAGGACGCGCTTGAAGCCTTCCACGGCCGTGACCCCAGCTTCCCTGTAAGCCCGCGTCATGGCTTCACGGATCAGCTGGAAAAGCTGGCGTTCGATCGCCTCTCCATGCGGTGTCAGTTTCAGGGGGCGCTTGCGGCGATCATGGCGGTCTTCCTCCTGGATAAGAAGATTGCGCTCTCTCAGATCTCCGAGAGCGCGCCCCAGAGACTGTTTGGTAATCCCAAGACTGGTGAGCAGAACACTCGGCGTAATGCCCGGATGAGCTGCAACCAGAAACAGAATTCTGTGGTGGGCTGCCCCGAGGCCATTTTCCCTCAGGAAGGCCTCACATTCGGAATTCAGACTTCGCCACGCCAGCATGAGAGACTCATAGGACTGACGAATCTGCTCTTCACGAAGGTAAAGATGCGCTGTGGCAGAGGAAGGCCCTTCAGGCGGCCGCGCTGTCACCGAACCACTTCCTCCACATATCCAAAGCGGGTGAAATCCTGAATGCGCTGCGGGTACAACACACCATCAAGATGGTCATTCTCGTGTTGCAGCACATTGGCGTGGAAGCCGACAGCCTCCCCTTCAACAGGATCGCCATTTTCGTCCAGACCGCGATAACGGACTTTTGCATAACGCGGAACATCACCTCTGAGGCCCGGAATCGAGAGGCATCCCTCACTGCACAACATCATTTCATCACCGACGGGGATAATTTCCGGATTGATGAGAACGCGGGGCAGCATTGCCTGTTCCGGGTCCGACACCCTGTTTGCGGGAACGTGATAGATGAACAGCCGCAGGGAAACGTGAACCTGTGGGGCGGCCAGTCCGGCTCCGCGTGCGTCCGCCATTGTTTCAAGCATATCCTTGATCAAACGGCGGATTTCCGGCGCTGTAGGGTCACTCACAGGTTCGGCAATCTGGTGCAGGACGGGGTGGCCCATACGGGCAATCTTAAGCAGGGCCATGAGCTTCCTCTCTCTGTGACTGATTATTAACGCACAAGTCGCCAGCAGATTGCGCATGGATAAAAATCTGCACAAGAACCGTCGAATGAATTGCACACCGCCAAAAGAGTGTGTTAAGGGCTCCATCCCAATTGGATTGCCATATCACGGGTGACGCTAAAGGCGGGCCCAGAAGGAGTTGACGGCACCGTGCAGGTACTCGTTCGTGACAATAATGTTGACCAGGCGCTAAAGGCGCTCAAGAAGAAGATGCAGCGCGAAGGCGTGTTTCGTGAGATGAAGCTGCGTCGCCACTTCGAGAAGCCCTCTGAGCGTCGCGCCCGCGAAGCAGCTGAAGCTGTTCGCCGTGCCCGCAAGATGGAGCGCAAGCGTCTGGAGCGTGAAGGCTTCTAAAGTCCTTCCCGTCATCTGAACGGACGAGAAAAGCCGCTACCCTTTTCAGGGAGCGGCTTTTTTATTGCCGTTTTTCTGGATCTGACAGGCATTTATCGTAACCGTGCCCTCGCCCATGCAGACGAGAGCACAAGTGACGTTCAGATCAGCGAGGGTCCATCATCTTACTAAGGTAGATGGCTTCCAGCGCCCTCTCATGAGCAACCTCGGCCGCGTTGACGGTCCCGGCATGCCCACCTTCCGTATCCTCGTAATAGAAGAACGGCATATGCATTTCCTGCAGACGCGCTGCAAACAGACGTGCGTGCACAGGACCAACGCGATCATCACGCGTGGATGTGAAGATGAAAGGCGTCGGATAATGCATATCGGCCTTGAGCATCTGCACGGGAGATGTCTTTTCCCAGAAGGCCTTGCCTTCAGGCGTGGAGACGCTTCCATACTCCGCAGCCCATGAAGCACCTGCCGCCATATGTTCGTAATTGAGCATATCCAGAAGCGGAACACCGATGATGGTCGCATTCCACAGTTCGGGATGCTGGGTGAACTCTACTCCCATCAGCAGACCACCATTTGAGCGACCACGGATACCCAGCCGCTTGGGAGACGTGATGTTCCGGGCAAACAGGTCTTTGGCGACAGACGCAAAATCGTCATAGGCATGCTGGCGTCCGGCGTAACGGGCTGCTTCGTGCCAGGCTGGGCCGAATTCGCCGCCTCCGCGGATGTTTGCCATCACATAGACGCCACCGCGCTCGAACCACGTGATTCCGAGATCGGGGTGGTAGACAGGCAGATAGGACAGACCAAAGCCACCATAGGCAGTCATCAGCGTCGGGTTGAGGCTGTTCTTCGTCCAGTTTTTGGCATGCACAATGAAATAGGGCACCTGCGTGCCGTCTGTGCTGGTCGCGAACTGTTGTTCGACGGTTAGTTTGGACGCGTCGAAGAGGTGTGGCTGGCTATAAAGCAGATGCGTGGTCTGACGAGCCGTATCCACGCTCCAGATCTGCGGAGGCTGGATGAACCCTTCCAACTGAAGATAAGCATCCGAACTTCTGGCATCCGATGAAACAATCGTCGCAGCCATGTTTTTCGGCAGCTCTATGGCACGCCCGGCCCAATGCCCACCGTCGTCACGACGATAGAGCATCAGTTTTGGCTGCACATTGTCGTACAGCACAACAATCAGGCCGTCTTTGGTCGCGGCGATTGCGCCTTCCATCCCATCACCAATCGTCTGTTGGGCGGTGGGGGATATGATGACTTCCGGCGAGCCTGGATGCTCGGGATCGATCGCGACGACGCTGTCAGCAGGAATGATGCCATGAGCGGTCGTCCAGTCCTGCAGAAGATGGAAGACCAGCTGACCATCCTGGTAGCTCAGGCCATCATATTTCTCCGGCATCGGAAGCTGGCTGATATGGAGGGTTTTCGGGTCCACTCTTTCCACGTCACTGTGGAAAAAATCCTTGTGACGGTCGATCAGAAAGAGCTGGCGCCCCTGCCCGTCCCGCAGGACCATGGGAGCCACTTCCATATCGCTCGCTGTCCCACGAAAGACGTCCTGTGCCTGAGAAAGGGGCTGTCCCCGCTTCAGGGCACGGACGACATAAGGATAGCCTGAGGTCGTCAGACCGGCATCTGCTGTTCCCCAGTCCCGGGAAACCAGGAGCATATTTTGGTCGAGCCATGCCACGGCCTGTTTCCCATTCGGAAGAGCAAACCCTTTCGGGACAAAGCGGTCAGATGACGTGTCGTATTCCCGCAGTTCATGCGCATCTTCACCGGCGTTGGACAAGCCCATCAGGCAACGCTGATCATCCGGCTCAAGGCAGTTCAGGCCTTCCATGACCCAGTTGGCGTGTTCTGATTTGGAAAGCGCGTCCAGATCAAAGCGTGTTTTCCAGACGGGTTGCCCGGACTGGAAATCAGATATGGAAGCGCTTCTCCATATTCCGCGTGTATGAGCTTTGTCCTGCCAGAAATTCCAGATCTCTCCGGCCATCTGGGTTGGGGCTGCCAATCGATCTGGAGACTGCTGAGCCGCAAGAATGCGGTCATAGAGCGGCTTATACCTCGGGTCCGATGCAAGAGCGTGCTGGGTCTGGGCATTTTCTGCTTTCACCCAGTGAAGAGCAGATGAGCCATCGACACGCTCAAGCTCTGCGCGGGGTGGTGCCTGTGGTGAGCTCAGGGTCTCAGCCTGAGCTGAGGACACCAGAGGGAAAAGAGGAAGTAAGAGACAGAGAGCCCGCAGTGCGGAGGGGCGCATGCCTGATCCTTTCGGCCGCCATTCATGATAATGACGGCATCGTAAAGGTCACGCCCGGGAAAACAACCTCAGTTTACGGCAACCGCACTGAGGGATTCCTCAACTTCCTGGAAAGTTGGCATCAGGTCCGACGGGATGCTTTTACGCCCGATTTCCACACTGACCTGCGGGGCATTTCCCTGAAGATGGGCCACGATAACGGACCGGACCAGATCAAGATATGAGGCCTCCTCTTCCACGACGCCTCCAAGCCGCCCGGCGATGGGCGCGACAATACCGTAGGCCAGAAGAATACCGAGGAAGGTTCCGACAAGGGCACCGGCAATCATCTCACCCAACACAATGGGAGGCTTGCTGATGGAAGCCATCGTTTTGATGACGCCCAGCACTGCCGCCACAATCCCCAGAGCTGGCAGAGCATCGGACACGGACTGAAGAGCATGTGGAAGATGCATTTCCTCACGGAGGTTTTTCTTCAACTCACGCCCCATGAC
Organism: Gluconobacter thailandicus F149-1 = NBRC 100600; assembly: GCF_000964465.1. Classification (GTDB taxonomy): domain Bacteria; phylum Pseudomonadota; class Alphaproteobacteria; order Acetobacterales; family Acetobacteraceae; genus Gluconobacter; species Gluconobacter thailandicus. The sequence continues at coordinate 11,035 of NZ_BANH01000061.1, forward strand.
GTCATCCATCTGAAACGGATCTGTTGCGTTCATTCCGGCCATACGGAGGTAATCGCAGATAAATGAGCAAACATGCTCGTTGTCGCGGATTTTGGGAAAAGCTCCGAAGACCGTACTGCCTTGTGGATCTTCAATATGGCTTTCAATCGCCATCATGCCCTTGGCTGCGGCGAGCTTCGTCACATGAAACAGCAGACCCAACAGCTCCAGATAATCCTGACGCGTGTACTGGGAGCCTTTCATGGCCTTTTTGATCCCTGCGGGAAGGTGCTTCACTGCACCGATGGAGTTGGCCATCACGAACGTACCAACTGCTGCCCCAAGAATTGTCAGGAGTTCGAAAGGCATTGATGCGAGCAGTGGCCCGATGGCTCCCCCAGACGCGACGAATGACCCGAAGACGCACGCAAGGACAACGCCCAGACCGATAAGAATAAACATTCAGATTTTTCCTGACTGGCGAAGGATTACGGCTGATCCGGGGAAAGAACGAGAACAACACGCCTGTTTCGGGCGCTGAGAGGATTGGCGGGATCAAACAGGTTACGATCTGCGTATCCTGTGACGGCTTTCAGTCGTCTGTCAGGGAAGCCATTGCGCACAAGGATATCGCGCGCGGTCACAGCCCGGTCACTGGACAGGCTCCAGTTCCCGGGCTGACCGGGGCGATATGGGGCCGCGTCTGTATAGCCACTGACGGACAGGCGCCCTGGAAGCTTTTCCAGATAGGGCGCAATCAGTTTCAGCAGATCCGAAGCATGTCGCGTAGGAGTGGCAGAGCCGAGTGCGAACATGGGCTGATGGTCAGAGTCCGCAATTTCCACGTGTAGCCCATCATCACCCACCTTGACCGACACCTGAGAGCGCACATCGGCCAGCTGCGGCGAAGCATCCAAAGCCTTGCTGATCTGCGCTGCGGCATGACTTAACTCAGCCTCCTGCGCCTCTTGTCCATCCGGAGTTGCGGGAGGTTGACCAAGCTGGATCTGCTGATCATGAAGAACGACAATTCGAGTACTGCGATCCCCTGCATCCCTGTTCAAAAGATGGTTTGTGCCAGGAGCGCCGTTATCCGGTTGGGCACCGGCCGGATCTCCCGGATGAATGGCAGCCGACTTCGGGGTGGAGGCTACCGGCTCCGGAACCAGATGAAGTACATTTTCGGCAGGGGGTGGAATATCCTGCTGGACCGCCATGGGATTAAAGAAATTTGCAATGCCTTTACGCTGTTCTTCTGTAGTGGCGTTGATGAGCCACATCACGAGAAAGAACGCCATCATGGCTGTTACAAAATCGGCGTAAGCAATCTTCCAGCTTCCGCCGTGATGGCCACCCTCCACCACTTCAAAGCGCTTGATAATGATCTTGCGCTCGTCCTTGCCACCTGCTTTCGACATTCCACCTCCTGAGAGATCTCAAGTATGGCAGTCAAAGGTTAAGGAGAGCTTTAAGAGTGACGTGGCAACTGCACGCCAAGAGGGTTTTTCACCACCGTCATCCGATAGCAGCGCACCGTCTGCCCGTGACTTTCGCGACATAAAACATCGGCCGGCAGTGGTGCCGGGATATGGTGTATTTCTTCGACCTGAAGCCCTTTATCGGTCTGCACAACAGGGAGGCGAAACAGGCTCCACCGACGATCTGTTCCCAGAACATCCAGATGAGACTGATTGAATGCCAGCTGGGACGCGAGACCGTAATCTTCCGCCATAAAGACTGTAGCTCCCTGCGCTACAGCCCGCTCTTCCAGCTTCTGACTGAACTCTGGCCATCCACCGGTCTGGCGTTGAACCGGATCTTTTGCTGGCGGCAGCGGCAATGGTGCAAATGCAGCCTGCACATAGACAAGCGCCGTCACGACAAGACCGCTGATCGCAGCCCAGCGAATACGTCTTCCCGCCTCTATCGCCGCCAGGGCAAGGACGGGATACACGACAGCAGGCCAGTTCGCCTGAACGCGGTCTCCAAAGGCGTGAAAAATGAACACGGCCAGTGGAAGAGTACCGAGCCATCCAAGAAGTCTGTTGCGCTTGAAACAGGCCCAGAGTCCCATTACGAACAGACCGAATATCAAGGGTGTGGCCAGGCCAATCTGCCCCCCCAGAAGTTCTGATAAAAACTGTATTGCCCGAGCAGGATGCCAGTCCCCCGCACGTCCTCCCTGCTTGAGCAGGCTCGCCCAGTGGTGGGCCGCGTTCCAGTACAGAACCGGGACCGTTGCGGCTAACAGAACCGGAATGGCGAGCCATGGACCGGGCTGTTTTCTCAATGCAGGCGAGAACACCACAGTGCCACCAAACCCCAGCCCGATCAGAACTGCCGTATATTTCGAATCAAATGCCAGCCCCAACAGCATACCGGCCAGCAACCACCATCCGAGGGCTCTGCTAGCAGGCTGGCTGACTGCTTTGCCTATGGCGTACAACGCCAGAGAGACAAAGAATACCAATGGCGTATCGGGCGTCATGGTAGCAGCGCCCAGTCCCAGCATCAGGGTCGCGTTCAACAGAAGAACAGCCTGAAAGCCGGACAGCGGCCATGGTCGAGAGGGGAGCAGCAGCCTGGCGGCATGGAATAACGCCCAGCTTCCCGGCAAAACAGAGAGAGGCCCCAGAAAACGTACCCCGAGAGGTGTGTCTCCGGCAATCCAGGTTCCGATCTTTATCCAGAGAGCAACCATGAACGGATGGTCAAAATATCCCATCTGTAAATGGCGAGACCAGACCCAGTAGTAGGCTTCATCCGGTGTCAGGGGCAGAATGGCAGCCAGTGTGAGGCGTATAGCCGTAAGCACGGCCAGAAATGCCCAGAACATTTCACACGTACGCACCTTGACGGCTGGCATCTCAGCGCCAGATCAGGGTTGAAGAGACCGCATAATTCCAGACCACGCCAATAACCGCTCCGGCTGCAGACGCGCGATCCCAGTGTCCATGACCTACGTTGTGTAAAACCAGCCGGGCGACACCGATATTGGCGAACACACCGAAGGAACACACCGCAGCGAATAGTGCAAAACCCCGCCACATCCGCGCCCCCTTGAGGCGACGGTCATGGTAGGTCAGACGATTATTGAGAAGGAAGTTGGTCAGAATGGCAACGGCCGTACCCACGAGTTGGGACTGGGAGAAATCCATTCCCGCCATACGTGCCAGTTGCATGACCACAACATTCACTACGACGCCAACCAGTCCAACCAGCGCAAACGCCAGAAACCGTGTTGGCAGCCAGCCATGTGTGAGCTTGTCGAGCAGCATGGTTGCAAACTGAAGCAGCACGACGACGTCCAGCTTGCTTTCGCCCGCGACCCTTGGTCGGAAAACAAACGGCACTTCGGTGATTGTCGTATCTTTGGGCGCAGACATGACAAGATCCAGCAGGATCTTGAACCCCGTGCCAGATAGTTTTGGAAGGATCGCCGTGAAGAGATCCCGTCTCATGGCAAAGAAACCACTCATGGGATCTGTCAGAGGATGAGGCAGGACTGCCTGGGCTGCGCGAATCCCGGTATCCGACAGCATATGGCGCCAATGTCCAGCAAGACCGGCATTGTCGCCGCCTTCCACATGCCGGCTGCCGACGACCATTTGCGATCCGGCATCAAGAGCCGCAAGCATTTTCGGAAGAACGCCTTCGTCGTGCTGAAGATCTCCATCCATGACCGCCACATACGTCGCGCTGGATGAAAGAAACCCCTCTATGACGGCAGAGGACAGCCCTCGCCGTCCGACGCGCCGTATTACACGAACGCGAGGGTCATGAGCAGCAATGGCGGAGACACGGGCAGCGGTGCCATCAGGGGAGTTGTCATCAACGAAGATGACTTCCCAGTATTCATCAGCAATGACACGGCTCAGAGCCGCAACCATGGGAGCGACGTTCTCTGCTTCGTTGTAGCAGGGAACGATGATGCTCAACCGTGCGGGCAAAAGGAGATCTGTTCTTTCAGATCCCAGAGCCATCAGATGGGGACCCCAGCCAGATCCCGGCTGGTATGAATGGTCTGAAGGGTCTGGACGCGAACAACATGCACGCTGTCTGTCAGGCGACGGGTCAGGATGTTCTGGTGAGCGGCATCACGGGCAACAAGACGAACCAGGAAATCCCCGCCACCGCGGATCATGTGACATTCCCGCGTTTCGGGCCAAGCCCCAACCTGAGCCTCGAAAGCTTCGAGAACACTTCCTTTCTGACTGTCGAGTCCTATCAGGGCATAGAAATTAAGAGACCATCCCAGAAGCGGGGCATCCACCTCGGCATGATAGCCCTTGATGATTCCCAGTTCTTCCAGGCGCCTGACACGCCGCAGACAGGGAGGCGCAGAAATACCAGCCCGTCGGGCCAGCTCCACATTGGTCATACGGCCATCTGCCTGAAGCTCGGCGATAATCTGCCGGTCAATGGCATCCAGTTCAACGGGGATAGGAGAGAGAGAAGCGTTCATTTGAATCTGACGTATATGGCAGGAGGTGGCGTCCGCAAAGATGGCACATGCGTCTGAAACCTTTATATGAAGGGTCAAAACACGGACGAGGATCAATCATGCCTGAAATCCATCATACGGACCTTCTGGTCGTAGGCGCGGGCCCTGCTGGTTACACTGCCGCCATTTACGCCGCACGTGCCAGCCTGAAACCGATTCTCGTCACGGGTCTTCAGCCGGGTGGCCAGCTGACAATCACAACAGATGTCGAGAATTATCCCGGATTTGCCGCTCCGGTTCAGGGGCCATGGCTCATGGAGCAGATGCGGGAGCAGGCAGAGCACGTTGGCACGCGCCTGATTTACGATCTCATCACGGAAGCAGATCTCAAGAGCGGACCGGCCTCGGATGGTTATTTCCGTCTCAAAGGCGATTCTGGTGACGAGTATCATGCCCGGACTGTCGTGATCGCAACAGGGGCACAGGCCAAGTGGCTGGGCCTCGAGTCGGAAAAGCGGCTGCAGGCTGGTGGCGTCTCCGCCTGCGCGACCTGCGACGGCTTCTTCTACCGTGGCAAAACCGTTGCCGTGATTGGTGGAGGCAACACGGCCGTCGAAGAGGCCCTGTACCTCACACATCATGCTGACAGGGTTCATCTCATTCATCGTCGGGATGGACTGAGGGCAGAGCGGATTTTGCAGGAGCGCCTTTTCGCGAATCCGAAAATTGAACTCCACTGGGATCAGGCAGTTGAAGAAGTTCTGGGCGCGGGCTCCCCGGAAGTCGTCTGCGGCGTCAAACTCAAGAACACCCAGACAGGTGAGATCTCCACACTCGCCGTGGATGGTGTCTTCGTGGCCATTGGCCATACCCCGAATACGGGACCATTCCGCCGTGAAGTGGATTGTGACGAAGACGGGTATATCCTGACCGAAGCGGGTGGAACCGCAACTTCCGTTGAGGGTGTTTTTGCTGCCGGCGACATTCAGGATCGCATTTACAGGCAGGCCGTCACTGCTGCCGGAACCGGTTGCATGGCTGCACTGGAAGCAGAACGATATCTTTCTGGCATACCTGCTATGACAAAAACTTGACCCTCGCCCCAGGTTAAGACAGTTTCGTCCCTTCAACGACACACTGCAAAAATAACGCCAGGTGACATGGGCAAGAAGGACGAAGACCGACGCGCCAGCGATCGGGGAGACCACCACATGGACTGGGACAAGCTGCGTATTTTCCACGCAGTCGCTGAAGCCGGATCCTTCACCCATGCGGGCGACAGACTGAATCTCAGTCAGTCTGCCGTCTCGCGGCAGATTTCCGCACTGGAAGAAGTGTTAAGGGTACCGCTGTTTCATCGGCATGCCCGCGGCCTCATCCTGACGGAACAGGGTGAAGTTCTGAACCGGACCGTACGGGAAGTTTTCTCGAAGCTGGCTCTGACGCAGGCTTTCCTTAGCGAGAGCAAGGAGCGTGCGGCTGGAAAGATCAAGATTACGACCACGACCGGCTTCGGCCTCTCATGGCTGTCCCCGCGACTGCATCGCTTTCTGGAAATGCATCCTGATATTGAGGTTACGCTTCTTCTTGAAGATGCGGATCTCGATCTTGGAATGCGTGAAGCAGATGTGGCTATTCGTCTGCATCCACCTACGCAGCCCGATCTTGTTCAGCGGCATCTCGCCAATTTCCCCATGCCAATCTATGCAAGCCCGGATTATCTGGAGCGTTACGGCACGCCGACCAATCTGCGGGAACTGGCAGAACATCAAATCATAGGCTTTGCGGGACGCCACCTGCCCTTGCCCAATGTTAACTGGATGCTGGATCTTTTGCGGCACGAAGGGCTTGCCCATCACGGAAGCCGGTTGGCCATCAACAACATTGCCGCTGTCGCCAACGCTATTTCATCGGGCACGGGGATTGGGTCTCTGCCGCTTTATACTGCGGCGTCCTACTCCAACCTGGTTCGCGTTCTGCCAGATCAGCCGGTTCCTCTGGTGGAGGCTTATTTCGTCTATCCGGAAGAACTTCGTACATCCAAGAGAATCGCCGTATTCAGGGACTTTCTGCTGACTGAAATCAGCAGCCTCAAAGGACAGGAATAATCAGTCCAGACGCCGTCGGCTCAGCCGCGGCGTCCGTGCTCCAGGGTGCAGGCGTGCTGATCTGCCGAGGACCGAAAGACAGCCTCCCCAATGGGAGCAAAACTGTTGGAATGCCCAAGGTGACCTTTTCCCGGACTGGCTTTGAGAAAAATCAGTCCAGCCTGGGATCGATAGCAGGGTGCGCCTGAACTCTTCTGAAGGATCACTCGCGGCGCGACATACCTGCTCGTGGGGTGCACAGATTGTTGGGTATGGGAAGACGATGCCGCAAAACATGGCTGCACGAATGTACCAACGCCAAGAGCCACCCACAGGAAAATCATTACAGAGCGCAAGGAAATTTCTCTCCACATGGCGGAGAGAATACCCTATTTGAACGCATTCCCCGCGTCCAAATAAGAGCCTGCCGGCAATCCTTCACGAAATGATGCAAGGATAGCACAACAGGGCGCGGTGCGAGGAAACGCGCCAGCGCGTTAGTCCTCATGCGCAGAACGCACTGCGCTGTGATTGACCCGCTCGCGCAATTCTTTTCCAACTTTGAAAAAAGGAACGCTCTTTTCATCCACTGACACGGTATCGCCCGTCCGGGGGTTACGACCCGTCCGGGCGTCACGCTGCCGGGGAATGAACGCGCCAAAGCCTCTCAGCTCGACCCGGTCCCCGCGTGAAAGGGCAGCGCCAATTTCATCAAAAATCGTATGAACGATCCGTTCAATATCCCGCGCCAGCAGGTTGGGATATTGTGCAGAAAGCTCGGCAATAAGTTCCGATCTGGTCATGATTGCAGCCTATCTGCCTCCGCCCATGAAACTGGTTTCAGGGTTGCAAGATCGCAACGGCCCCGTCAAGGCTGCTGATAGCCAGCTGCCTATCCATTTTTTCCATAATGCCTTCCCCGAGCACGCCTTCCAGAATGGCACGTCGGCGCGGAAGATCATACCAGTGCCGTGATGTTTCCGGTAGCAGCGGCATGACAGGGTATTGAGCATTGCCAATCTTCAACTGTTTGCGAAGCCACAACCGAGCGGCATCCTCATCTCCAAGTTCGTCTATGAGGCCAAGCCCGATAGCCTGCCGCCCCGTATATGCACGGCCATCAGCAAGACTACGGACTTTCTCTTCCGAAAGATGTCGCCCCTTGGACACCATACCAACGAACTGATCGAAAAGGTCGTTCACCAGCCCTTGCAGCATCGTCCTGCCTTCGGGCGTCAGGTGACTTGTGGGATCTGTCTGATCTTTCATGGCACCCGAAGTGATGGCCGCCACATCGATTCCCACCCGTCCCAGCAGAGGCGAAACATCCGGCCGCTGCAGAATGACACCAATTGAACCTGTGAGCGTGGACGGCAGTGCGACAATATGCTGCGCAGGCACAGAGAGCATATAAGCAGCTGATGCGCCCATATCTCCCATTGTGACAACAACCGGTTTTTTGGAAGCAAATTGCTCAATCGCATCATGCAGGCGCTCGCCACCTGTCACGCCACCCCCTGGACTGTCTACAACAACCAGAAGTCCAGTCACGGAAGAAGAATTCTGGGCTTTTTTCAGTGCAGTCGTAATGCGCGAGACATCGTTACCGATGATTCCCCGAATGACGAGACGCGCAATATGTGGCCGTCCTCCCAGATCAACTGCGACTGGGTGGCCTTTACCAACAGCAACAATAAGGGCTGCGATAAAGAGCAAGAGGGCGGCAATTCTCCATCGGAGAAGCCGCCGTCTTTCAGTATGGGTCCGGAGTAAGATGTCTGCTTCAGAATTCATGAAACAGTAGTCTCCGGACCGACAGACAATGTCAATTTCCCAAGATGATCTTATGCTGGGAAATCAAACTCTTCAGCCCTGTTTCTTCGGCTGGCGAGCACGCGGGCTTTCTTTTTTACCCTCACCCGTTGCGCTGATCTTACGGCCAAGCCCGATTTCGCGGGCAAGAGCAGAGCGACGCTGGGCGTAGTTCGGTGCAACCAGTGGATAATCAGATGGCAGGCCCCAGCGCTCGCGATACTGTTCAGGTGTCATATTATAAGCGCTCTGAAGATGACGCTTGAGCATTTTCAGCTTCTTGCCGTCTTCGAGGCAGACAATATAGTCTGGAAACACCGAGCGCTTAATCGGCACAGCAGGCTGCGGACGCTCTGGCTCAGGTGCCTGCTGCGGGACACCGGCATTGGCAAGTGCTTCATAGACCTGCCGAATCAATGCCGGAAGAGTTTCAGCATCCACACTTCCTTTGGAGACCTGGGCCGCAACAATCTGCGCAGTAAGCTCCAGCAGATCCGGGTGGGATGTGTTCTCCGACATAATACTTTACCTTCCCTACGGAATAATATTTTTAGCCATTCGCGGCGTGAAAACGTTCTGCATGTACGAACGCTGAATATACAACACAGTACCATGCAGATAGCGAATCAACTTTAACAAATTTTCTAGAATATGCAGCCTAAAAAAGAAGTAATCATAACTGTAGCGTTTTTGAAATTTACCAACGTTCTTTCGTGAGCCCTATGCAACCGATCAATGCCACCCTCTGCTCCCCAAGTGATTTCATGGGATGGCGCTCACTGAGCCGTGATTTCCTGAACCGGCAGGTCGAGGCCAATACCATTCACTGGTCCATACAGGAACCAGACATTTTATACACACCACAGAGCGAGCGTATTCTTCCGAATGCTTCTTCTCCACTGAAAATACCTCGATTTTTCGGTCGGTTAATGTCTGCGGTGTTCGCATCCTCACTCCCTGACAGGTTTGATCGGCTCTATCGCGCGCTTGAGCATATCCAGACGCATGGAGAACCTTCCACGAAAGATCTTCAGGATTTCAAGCAGGTTGCGGCAGAAGTTCGAACCCAGATTCTTGCGCTCAGAAACACGTTTCCGGAAAACCGCATCCTCGACTGGCAGATCATAAGGACGGACTACCCTCCCCAACTTATTGACAGCCAGATTGGCCCGCTTGGTCGGCTGCGAACAGCGCCATGGATTCTTCTGTCAGATGCCAGAACGCTTTGCTGGGACGGGCAGGACTACCGGATCGGTCCAGCCCTGACAGATACGCCCCTTTCTGACGCAGACCTTGTCTCCCACGCGCAGCAGACAGCCACTGCCACTCGTGCCAATGCCCATTGGCACGGTTTGGGCACAGTGCATGTTACCCCCACTGATCATGACACCTGTCAGGTTCAGTCTCTCCCTGCCCTGCGTAGTCTCGCGGTGGACTGTTCTTTCTGTGATCTTTGCCATCACGCAACACGGACCGTTTTCGGGGAAGGTTCACAGGAGGCCCGTCTTCTTTTTGTAGGCGAGCAGCCTGGTGATCAGGAAGATCTTCAGGGGCGTCCATTTGTTGGGCCAGCAGGCCAACTTTTTGACAGAGCTCTTCAGGAAGCGGGTGGCGATCGTCATGAGGCGTGGATCAGTAATGCCGTCAAACATTTCAAATTTGTACGCAAGGGAAACAGACGCATTCATCAGAAGCCGGGAAGTGCCGAGGTTCATGCATGCGCCCCATGGGTTGCGGCGGAACGACGAATCCTGTCTCCAAAAGTTACCGTCATGCTGGGCGTTACAGGGGCCAGCGCTTTACTTGGACGCCCTGTGACAGTCTCTCGTGAACGTTCTCGGCTCTTTACCCTCGAAGATGGGAGCATCGGCCTTGTAACGGTGCATCCCTCTTATCTGCTTCGTTTACCCGATGACGATGCAAAGACACGCGAATACATAAAATTCGTCGCAGATTTGAGAATGGCCATTTCCGCTCTCGCCTAACGGGAACCATCGGGGTTAAGAAAGCCCTGCAATGAGTGGCAGCACTACGTCAGCAGGACGTCCGACTCCGAACAGCTCCCCTACCGGTGCAGGTGCTTCCGCAGCCCTGCGGCCCAGGGTCAAGCTGCCTCTGTCATGGATCTATGCTCCATCGGCGGCAACGCTTACATTTGCACTCAGAAATACCTTTGCTGCCTGCCTTGCTGTAGGCATCGCTTTCTGGATGGAACTCGACAGCCCGGCCTGGGCTGCCATGACGGTCTGGGCCGTTGCGCAGGCGACGCGCGGTGAAAGCCAGTCAAAAGCCAAGTGGCGTATCATCGGCACCATAACGGGCGCTGTTGCCTCGATTGCCCTGATGGCGGCGGCTCCGCAGGCCCCCTGGCTGTTTTTCCCCATGATTGCCATCTGGATCGGCCTGTGCAGCGGGCTGGCAACATTTGTCAGCAACTTCCGCTCCTATGCTCTTGTTCTTGCGGGATATACCTGTTCGATCATCTGCATGGACGCCGCGTCCGACCCTGACAATATTTTTACGGTCGCTGTCTCCCGAACGACGTACATCACTCTGGGCGTTCTGTGCGAAGCCTTCATGGGACTAATCTTTGCGACGACCCAGGAACGACAGGCCCGGATGCAGTTGCGCCAGAAGCTGGAATCCGCCCTCATTCTCGTAACCGGCACGTTATGCAGCATTCTTGGTGAAGAGCGCGGCGCATTGAATGCCGCCCGAAGGCAGTTTGGCACGATCCTCAGTATTAATGATCAGATCGAATTTGCTGAAGTGGAAATGGGCCCGCACGGGCATGAAGGGGATCACGCCCGCGCCGCTCTGGCGTCTGTGTCCGCCCTGCTGTCACGCGGGTTCGGCATGGCGATGCGCCTGCAACTTCTCAACCATGATCATCCCGCCTTTACACAGGCCGCAGACGAGATCCTCTCTTTCCTCAGAGAACTTCCAAAACGTATCGCCAATACGGAGACGGTTCCCGATCTGCTTGCGGAACTCCAACATCTTCGGGACGTGTGTCGCCTGTACGCCGCGCCACATCGTGAGACGGATATTCAAAACAGCAACGAACCCATTCCAGGCGCAGACCCTTTTGATCTGCGACTGAATGAACAGGACACGGAGGCCCATCTGGATGAGCGCGTCCTGTTCATGTCTCTGGGTGAACTGCTTGGAGATCTGGAACTTGCCATCAAGGAGTATGAAGCCAGCACGCACACCATTCCTGGCGACCATTTTCATTTTCAGCGTCAGACCCATCGGGATACGCGCGAAGCCATTCATAACGGCCTGCGTGGCGCCTGTGCCGTTCTGGTTACAGCCCTGATTTATGAAATAACCGCCTGGCCTAGCGGGCTTGGTTTCATAGCCATCACGACACTGGTTTGCGGACTATTTGCAACCAAGGAAAATCCGGTTCTTGGCACGACCGAGTTTCTAAAGGGGGCGCTTGTCGCATATGCGGTGGCTTGGGTCCTTGTGTTTGTTCTGATGCCGAAGGTGACGACCTTCGAGACGCTAACGCTTTTCCTCGGCCCTGCGATGTTTCTGGGTGGTCTGGCCAAAGGCAATCCGTCAACCGCTGGCGGGGCGGCAGCTTACGGTTTGCTGCTCCCTGCCATGCTGGGGCTCGAAAACCATCACGTCATGAATGAAGTCGCGTTCTATAACAGCAATATGGCCGTTGTGATGGCAGTCGGTATCAGCGTTCTGGTGTTCCGCACTGTACTACCTTTCAACAGCTCGGAGGAAAGGCTGCGCCTTCGCCGGATCATGCTGACGGAACTGCGCCATCTGGCGGACCCGAATTATGCGCCCCAGATCAGTGTCTGGATCGGACGTAACACAGATCGCTTTGCACGCCTCATCCGCCACGCCGGGCCAACGCCTGCCCCGCTTATTGAAGCCTGTATTCTCGGAACACTGGCAACACTGACGCTCGGGCTGAATATTATCCGTCTCCGGACGTTGCTTGATCGGGAATATCTGCCAGACAGCGCGCGCCGCCCTATCCAGCTGGTTCTTCATTATGTTGAGCAGTCTACACGGCGCCACGATAAAGCGGCACGCGTGGCAAATGCTGCTGTCAGGCGTTTGCGCGCACTCGATGAGCATGAAACGGACCTAGTGACACGACTGGAGATGACACGCGCCATCACTTATCTCGTCGTCATTGCCTATACGATGCAGACCAATGCAGACTTCCTTGACGCCAGTCGCCCTTTTAAAGGTGAGCGGAGCCATCTGAAGCTTCAGAACGCACCCCAGTAAAACTTTGCTCCGCAGGCACACAAAGCCTTAGACAATTACCTCAGCGGTCGTCCTGCCAACCTCCTTCATGCTGTGACGGACAATCTGCAACCCGCCCCAGAGCCCCAATCCACCCATGACACAAGCCACAATGATGTCGGGCCATCCCGTTCCTGTGCCAAACACTCCCAGAGCCGCCAGCAAAACAGCGAGATTGCCAATGGCATCATTTCTGGAGCAGATCCACACAGATCGCATATTCGCATCTCCACTGCGGAAACGATAAAGCATCAGAGCAACACCACCATTGGCGAACAAAGCCAGACCACCGATGAGGCCCATCGTCCCGGCATGAGGCAACGTAGCGGACCAGGCATGCCAGAGCGTATTTCCCAGAACCCACAGGGCAAAAACCAGCATTGTCATCCCTTTGAGCAACGCGGCCCGGCTTCGCCAGATAAGCGCCATACCAGTCACTGCCAGACTGATGGCGTAGTTGGCAGTATCTCCGAAGAAATCGAGCGCATCGGCCTGAAGGGAAGCAGAGCCTGCCATGACTCCTGCGATAATTTCCGCCAGAAAAAAGCCTGCGTTGACGATCAAAGCAATCCAGAGCGCACGTCGCCAACGGGCACTTTCCTCTTTCGTAGGTGATGCCACGACAGGCAGGCAGCAGGAATCATGACAACAGGACATGGAACGCTCTCGGCAAAGGGCAGAAAGCACCCCATATCGACCCTGTAGTCACTATAGGGTCAAGACAAAATGCCGCAGACTTATTCAATCGGAGAGATGGGGCGCCTAACCGACACGAAGATCGAAACCATCCGCTATTATGAACGTGCGGGTCTGTTGCCTTCTCCTCCTCGCAGTGCCGGGAACTATCGTGTCTACACTCAGGAACATTTAGGGCGCCTGGGCTTCATCCGCCGCGCAAGAGAGTTGGGCTTTCCGCTGAATCAGGTGCGGATGCTGCTGAATCTGGCGGCCCAGACAGACCGATCCTGCGAGGACGTCGATATTCTTGTTCGAGAACATATTTTGGAAATTGACCGCAAAATCCGTGATCTACACTCACTAAGGCAGGAATTGAATCATCTGCTGAAGCAATGCCAGCATGGTGAGATTGGCGAATGCAGGATCATCGACGCCTTGGGGAGATAGCTCTCATTCAGCAAGCAATACCAAAATGTTTTCTCCACGCCGCATATCGCATCCACGGGCCGCAGGGTGACGCATTTTTTAAGATGGGATCAAAAGGGGCGGAATTTGATAAATCAAATAAACAACTGAACAGACTGGGAATTTCTGATTTATCTGGCGGAGAGGGTGGGATTCGAACCCACGGTACCCGCGAAGGCACAACGGTTTTCGAGACCGCCCCAATCGACCACTCTGGCACCTCTCCGTACAGCCCGCGTAAACAGGCCTGATCGATGGAGCGGCTTATGGCGAGGTTTTCAGGACATTGCAAGAGGGCTCTATCAGTCACGTTGAAAAAAGCATGATCAGAGTGCCTCAATATGCTGTTTTTGATTGACGCAAAGGCTGTCGGCCTGTATCGACCCGCCTGTTCTGTCCGTCTTTTCACAGAGATGACAGGAACCAACGATAAAAAGCGACTGGGTTGCGCCAGACCGGGAATACCCCGGCAAAAGTGACCACGAGATCGGAACAGCGAGAGTTTCCAGAATGTTTGCAGTCATCCGCACGGGCGGAAAACAGTATCGTGTTGCTCCCGAGAGCATCCTGAAGGTTGAGAAGCTTGAGGCGGAAGCCGGCAGCACCGTGACCTTCTCCGACGTCCTGCTGGTCGGCAGCGAGGGCAGCGTCACCGTTGGTGCACCTCTGGTTGCTGGCGCAACCGTGACGGCCACCGTGGTCGCACAGGATCGTCTGGCCAAGGTCATCATCTTCAAGAAGCGTCGCCGTCAGAACAGCCGTCGCAAGAACGGACACCGCCAGCACGTTACCGTGCTGCGCATCGACGCGATCAACGCGGCCTGATAGCCCGCACCAGGAAGGATAAACAGCCATGGCACAAAAAAAGGCAGGCGGTTCCAGTCGTAACGGGCGCGATAGCGCCGGTCGCCGTCTCGGCGTCAAGAAGTTCGGCGGCGAGAGCGTTCTGGCAGGCAACATCATTGTCCGTCAGCGTGGAACCAAGATGAAGGCTGGCAGCAATGTCGGCGTTGGTCGCGATCACACCCTGTTCGCCCTTGTGGACGGACATGTGAAGTTCCAGCGTCGCGCCGAAGGCCGCGTCCACGTTTCCGTGGCGCTGCCGGAAGCCGCCGAATAAGTCACCGCGCCCCAAGCGCGAGCGGAAGGGCCGGTCCTCCTCAGGGCCGGCCTTTTTCATATGTTGCGGATAATACGATGAAATTTCTCGACCAGGCCAAGATCTATGTACGTTCCGGCGATGGCGGTGACGGCGTGATCGCCTTCCGTCGGGAAAAATATATCGAATTCGGCGGCCCTGATGGCGGCAATGGTGGACGTGGCGGTGACGTCATTTTCCGGGCTGTCCCTGCCCTCAATACGCTGATCGACTTCCGGTACACCCAGCATTTCAAGGCCCGCAAAGGTGGGAATGGCGCGGGCTCTGACCGTACCGGCGCGGCTGCGGATAATGTCATCATTGATGTCCCCGTCGGCACGCAGATCTTCGACGAAGATCGCGAAACCCTCCTCGCGGATCTGGACGAAGCCGGTAAGGAAATTCTCCTTTGCCGTGGCGGTGACGGTGGCCGGGGTAACGCTCATTACAAGACCAGCACCAACCGTGCGCCACGCCGTGCCGACAAGGGGTGGCCGGGTGAAGAGCGCTGGGTCTGGCTGCGCCTGAAACTCATTGCGGATGTTGGCCTTGTTGGCCTCCCGAATGCAGGCAAATCGACACTACTTTCCGTGGCGTCCCGAGCTCGCCCAAAGATTGCAGATTACCCGTTCACAACGCTGCATCCTCAGTTGGGTGTGGTACGCCTGAACACGACGGAAGAATTCGTCATCGCGGACATTCCTGGCCTGATCGAGGGGGCCAGTGAAGGCGCAGGGCTTGGTGATCGCTTCCTGGGTCACGTCGAACGATGCGCAACGCTGCTTCATCTGATTGATGGAACAGAGTCGCAGATCGTGAAGCACTGGCGCCTGATCAGGCATGAACTCGAGGCCTATGACCCGGGCCTTGCTGCGAAGCCTGAAATCATTGTGCTTAACAAGTGCGACTCTCTGACGGCCGAACAGAAATCGGCCAAGAAGCGTGCCTTGGCAAAAGCATCTGGCGCAGAAGTACTAACGCTCTCTGGCGTGACTGGAGAGGGGCTGCCCGAGCTGCTCCGGCTGCTTCAGGATCGTGTCAATGCTGCGAAGGAAAGCAAACAGGCATGACATCCCCGGCCGCTGCCCCTCACCTGGCGCAGTTGCGCCGGATTGTCATCAAGATTGGTAGCGCTCTTCTGGTTGATAGCGCACAGGCGACGCTGCGGACGGACTGGCTCCGCAGCGTTTGTGAAGACATCGCCAATCTGCGGAAAGCAGGGACAGAAGTTGTCGTTGTTTCATCGGGAGCGATCTCGCTTGCCCGGCATCAGCTCAGCCTGATGAACCGCCGACTTCGGCTTGACGAAAAACAGGCTCTGGCCACCGTTGGGCAGATCGGTCTGGCTCAGGGATGGAGCACCGCACTGGCCGAGCATGGACTCGTTGCCGGACAACTTCTTCTCACACCGGATGATACCGAAAGCCGTGAACGGCATCTCAACGCCCGCGCCACCCTTCAGACGCTGATTGATCTTGGATGCATTCCCGTCATCAACGAAAATGATGCGATTGCGACGTCCGAAATCCGGTTCGGTGACAATGATCGCCTTGGCGCCCGCGTGGCCCAGATGATCGAGGCAGACTGTCTGGTTCTTCTTTCTGATATTGACGGCCTCTATACCGCAGATCCCCGCACGAATCCCGATGCACGCCATATTCCAGTGATTGAACAGGTGACTGACGAGATCATGGCGATGGGCGGCGAACCCCCGCCAGGATATTCATCCGGCGGTATGCGCACCAAACTCATGGCAGCGCGCATTGCCAATCGCGCTGGTGCGGCCATGGTCATTGCCGCAGGCCAGACA
This sequence comes from Gluconobacter thailandicus F149-1 = NBRC 100600, assembly GCF_000964465.1. Taxonomy (GTDB): domain Bacteria; phylum Pseudomonadota; class Alphaproteobacteria; order Acetobacterales; family Acetobacteraceae; genus Gluconobacter; species Gluconobacter thailandicus. The sequence goes on from NZ_BANH01000061.1 coordinate 27,732, forward strand.
CAGAACCCTCTTCAGAGGCTACTGGATGGCGGCCTGTGCACTTGGTTTCTCCCCCAGACCGATACCGGCTCGGCGCGTAAGCGCTGGATAGGCAGCAGTCTGCACCCCAAAGGCGCACTCACTGTTGATAACGGCGCCCGACAGGCTCTCATTGTCGGTGCTTCCCTGTTGCCCGCTGGTGTGACTGCCATTGACGGGTATTTCGAGCGTGGCGACCTGGTGCTCATCAAGGATGAGAATGGCAACACAATCGGTCGGGGACTGCCGTCCTACAACGCTGATGAATGCAGGAAACTCATTGGTCATCGGTCAGCGGAGATGGAGCAGCTTCTGGGCTACAGAGGCCGGGATGTGTTGATCCACCGAGACGATCTGGCTCTGGATCAACACTGAAACAAACGAAGTGTTTTAGCCTCTTGGCGGCCAGCGGAGCTTCGGCTCCGCTCGGCGGCGAAGTGTTTCCTCATCATCGCTTCGGGTAGCGACAGACCGCGGTGCAAGCTCTTCACGCTCACGGCTACCCGCCTGAGTGCGTTCCTCTTCCCAAGGCGCACGAGACCAGCTCTTAGCCGGCTCCTGCCTTTTGACGGCCCGGCGCAAGACCTCTGGATCAGCGGCCATCGGGCCATCCTCGTAGGTCGGCCCCTCAGCACGAACGACTGCGACAGGCTCAAAATAGTCTGCCGTCTTCGAAGGTGCGGGCTCCACTGCACGAACCTTTTCAGGCGTAGCGCGCGAAGGCGCACGCACACTGTCCTCCCGGACCGGACCTGAAGCCACAGTCCTGTCTGACGGAGGCGCAGTCAGGCGAAGCGTGAGAGACTGCAATTCCGCACGCAGTTCCGCGATCTGGAACTCCAGTTCCTGCAACCTCGGCTTCACGCCGAAGACCGCAAATGGCATGCACAGCAACGCCAGCCCGAACAGACCGGCTATGATCAGGAGACACATCATTGCCCAGGTGGGCAGCCATGAAATATCGGACATCATGTTCCGGCCCGGATGTTAAGGAAGTCTGACGATGCTGAGTTAATTCAGATTACATGCCCAGAGCGCGACGATAGATGTCGAGCAGTGTTTCCTGTTCTTCCACCTCGGCAGGCTCCTGCTTGCGCAGTTTAATGATCTGCTTGATCACCTTCACGTCAAAACCGGCGGACTTGGCTTCGGAGAAAATATCCTTGATGTCCCCTGCCAGAGCCTTGCGTTCTTCTTCCAGACGCTCAACCCGCTCGATGATGGAGCGCAGGCGGTCGGCAGCAATGCCACCCGTTGCGGCGCCTTCGATTTTGCTTTCTGCGTCCATGTTCGATTTCCTTTTTCAGGCATAAGTCCAGAGTGCCGCAAAGATGCGATACCAGCCGCGCGGCTTATCGCGCCGGGGCTTGGGAGGTCAACGGATTTATGTGCACATTTAGGGAACGCGCGCGTTTCCGTGATGGTTCCTCCCGATGTCGTGCATGCCCGTTCCCTTGACAGGAAGCCCCCCAGAGCGGAACTAGACCGTGCCTGCAAAGGTCTGAACCCTAAACCCTTTTCCCCGACAATCCGGGTTCGAGAGGTCAGAGAGCACTCATGGAACACGTCCAGCAGGTCGAGCCATTCGACTATGTTATCTTTGGCGCCACCGGCGATCTCACAATGCGCAAGCTTCTGCCTGCGCTTTATAACCGTCTCCGCATGGGGCAGATCCCCGACGATGCCCGCATCATTGGGACAGCCCGCACGGATATCGACCGGGAGGGCTACGTTGCCCGCGCCAGAGAGGCGCTGGAACGCTTCATACCCGATGACGTCCGTTCACCGGTCCTTGTCGACCGGTTTCTGAAACTTGTACATTATGTCACACTTGATGGCACAAAAGCCGACAGTGACTGGGGAGTTCTCTCCACTGTGCTGTCGGACGCGCCGGCTGACCGCATCCGTGTCTACTATTTTGCTACGGCGCCGCAGCTTTATGGAAGCATCTGCGAGAACCTGCACAGCCAGGGTCTCGTAACGCCTCACTCGCGCGTCGTGCTGGAAAAGCCAATCGGCACGGATATGGCAACGGCTACCGCCATCAATGACGGCGTGGGCCAGTACTTCCCGGAAAACCAGATCTACCGCATTGATCATTATCTCGGGAAAGAGACAGTCCAGAACGTTCTGGCCCTGCGCTTTGCCAATCCGATCATGAATGCGATCTGGTCCGGTGAGCAGATTGAAAGCGTGCAGATCACGGCTGCCGAGACCGTCGGCGTAGAAGGACGCGCGTCCTACTACGACACATCCGGCGCCATGCGGGACATGATCCAGAATCACCTTCTTCAGGTTTTGTGTCTTGTCGCGATGGAAGCGCCGGATTCCCTGGAAGCCGACACGGTTCGCAACGCGAAGCTGGCTGTCCTGAACGCCCTTCGCCCGATCACAGATGACACTGTGGCGGCAGAAACCGTTCGTGGGCAGTACACGGCAGGTGTTGTCGGGGGCCAGAGCGTTCCTGGCTATCTGGAAGAACTGGGTCAGCCGAGCAATACGGAAACCTATGCTGCCATTCGCGCCTGGGTGGATACACCTCGCTGGAAAGGCGTGCCGTTCTACATCCGCACCGCCAAGCGTTCCGCCCGCAAGGTCAGCGAGATCGTCATCCGCTTCCGTTCTGCACCGACTACTCTTTTCGGTTCAGCCCCCCCAGAGAACGTTCTGGTGATTCGCGTTCAGCCCAATGAAGGCATCGAGCTTCATTTGAACGTCAAGAATCCCGCACTGGACGCATACACTCTGCGAACGGCAGATCTGGATACGACGATCCGGATGGAGGGAGGTCTTCCCTTCCCTGATTCTTATGAGCGCCTTCTGCTTGACGCGGTACGGGGAAATCCGATTCTCTTCATCCGTCGCGACGAAGTCGAAGCGGCATGGCGCTGGGCTGAGCCTGTTCTCAATGCCTGGAGCGAGAACAAGGTGCCGATGCAGACATATAGTGCCGGGTCGTACGGCCCGGAGACGTCTGCTGAAATGCTCGCTGAACGTGGCGACAAATGGCACGAAGACATGGAGTAAACGCTTTTGACTGACAACGCGAACGCAAAGCCCCGTTTCTCACGGGGCACACGGCGTCCGCCCCGTACACTCAAACAGCACCTGATGCGCCGGCTCCTGATTGTGGTGCCGGCGTTTCTGTTGATGTTCGTGATCGTTCGTACCGGACTTCTGGATTTTTCTTATGACAAGTTCACGTTCAGCAAGCTGAGCTGGTTCGACAACACCGCCCTTGTGGAACATCTCCGGCTCGTCGTGACCAATGATGGCCTCACGGATATGCCCAAGCGGTGCCTGGTGTTCGTGGTCAATGGCAATGCTGCGGACAATAATCCGGATATTGATGTTCTCGGACGCCATGGAAACGGTTGCCCAGGCGACAAGCCTTCCGCCGACAAGCTGTTCAGCCTGAAGATTGATCGTAGCGAACGGACCGTCCAGACTGATGCCGGTACGCCCGGTTCTTTCCGCCAGCTTCAACCCTGACAGGAGCAATTTTCAGGAAGGGCGTGATCCGGCCTTCCTGAAGGCTTCCCGCAAAAACTCTCCCCCTTCCCGCAATGCTGTCCGACCATCCCTGAACAGGGCGTAACCGTTCAGAAAGCCATGAATCATGCGCGGAAAAAGTCGATATCGAACTGGGACACCTGCGTCTCTAAGTAGACGGCTATAAAGCTCCCCCTCGCCTCTCAGCGGATCGAATCCTGCCGTGACGATCATTGCGGGCGGAAGGTCATTGAAGGTCTCGGCGAAAACAGGCGAGAACTCCGGGTCGAACAGATCATCTGGCGACACAAGCGTCTGACCGCAATACCAATGCAGCAGTTCCGTGGTGAGCATATAGCCTTGGCCATATGTCTGTCGGGAGGGTGGAATGATGGGGCCGCTGACCGCTGGGTAATAAAGAAGCTGGGCCGCCAGAGTGATCTCTGGATTAGTCCGACTCCAGTGCGTGAGCGCGGCTGAGAGATTTCCGCCAGCACTGTCCCCCGCCACTGCGATCGGAAGATTCGGTACAGCCTTCCTCAGCCACTTGAGTGCTACCTGTGCGTCTCTCAGACCCGCCGGGAAACGATGCTCAGGGGCAAGGCGGTAATCGAGGGACAAAACCATCGCGCCCGACGCAGCGGCCAGTCGGCAGCAGATACCGTGGTGAGAGGTGGTATCGCAATGAACGAATCCTCCACCATGCAGAAACAGCAAGACTCCAGTGACTTTCCCCCTTGGGCGATAGAGCCGTGCAGGTCGCTCCCCGACTTCACCAGGGACCTTGATCTCGATCCACTTGCGAATGCGAAGGGAAGACAGACATTGAGGGAAGCTGGGGCGCCCGGTGATGCGCCGGATCTGGGCGAGCGCGGCGGCTGACGGCATAGGCGCAGGAATATCCGGGATCACATCGACAGGTACTGAACGGGATATTATGCCCCGCCGACGGGCCTGCCATTCAAGCCAGAAAAGAAAGATCCGCAGAGCAAAAGTCGGTTGCATTCCAGCATCATGGCGACAAATGAACCGAAAGTCTGCCCTTGACCCGCACTCGCTCCCGGCGCAAGGTCCGCCCGCCAGACGGCTGGACGATCGCTGTGGCCGGGATGAGGATCCCTGTCATGGAGGAAAGTCCGGGCTCCATGGGAAAACGGTACCGGCTAACAGCCGGCGGGGGCGACCCTAGGGACAGTGCCACAGAAAACAGACCGCCCGCCGGACTGTTCCTTCTGGAACATGTCGCGGGTAAGGGCGAAACGGTGCGGTAAGAGCGCACCGCGATTCCGGCAACGGCGTCGGTCACGGTAAACCCTACCGGGAGCAAAACCGAATAGGAACGGCAGGCTGTCGCAAGATGGCCGGGAGCGTCTCACTCCGCCGTTCGGGTTGGTTGCGTGAGGCATGCAGCAATGTATGTCCCAGAGGAATGATCGTCCCGCCTTTGGCGGACAGAACCCGGCTTACAGGCCGTCTGGCACCTCTGAACAAAAACTGTTCTCCAATACTCGCCAGAACAGATATTAAGAGAACATAAAGAGAACAAATAGCGGCAGGTATAGATCTCGCCCGGCGATTATCCCTGATAACTCCTAATAAATAGCAAAAAATCTCGTCACAATTCCCACATTGAAAATAGCCGCAGTTTTCTGCCGTTTTTCGAAGATATGTGTTTGACGTCCCATAAAATCCCATGGTATCCCAAGAAAGAACAGAGAAATACCTGAACACCTTGCGCGGGTCCTGAAGTGAAGGGAGGCACATCATCAATGAGCATGTTCCTCGGCACGCATCAGAACCGCTTTGACGCCAAGGGACGTGTTTCCATTCCGGCCCCTTTCCGATCCGCTCTCAGAACACAGGCACAGCCGGGTGAAGCTTTGGTCATTCTTCGGCCATCTCATCTGCATCCCTGCATCGAAGCCTGGACGTCGGCCGCTTTTGCCTCCCTCGCCCAGCCGCTCGACGAATACGACCCGTTTTCTGAAGATCATGATGACCTAGCTGCCAGCCTGTATGCGGATGCCTATCCGCTGGATAGCGACAAGGAAGGCCGGATCATTCTTCCCGATATCCTGCGCACGCATGCTTCGCTGACGGATGAAGTCTCTTTCATGGGACTGGGTCGTGTTTTCCAGATCTGGAATCCGGAAGCCGCAGCAGAGCGCCGTCTCCAGGCGCGCGCACGGGCAAAAGAACTGACAGGCAGCCGCAGACCGGCCAACGGAGTTGCGGCATGAACGCGATTACTCTCGTCCACCAGGGGCATGTCCCCGTCATGCTGAAGGAAGTCCTTGAGGCGCTGTCTCCCCGTGATGGCGGCCGCTATCTGGACGGCACTTTCGGCGGCGGCGGTTATGCCCGCGCCATCCTGAACAGTGCGGATTGCACGTTGCACGGCATTGATCGTGATCCCACGGCAATTGCCCGCGGCGAAGCCATGGCCCAGCAGGCCAATGGCCGCCTGATCATGCATCAGGGTACGTTCGGGGATATGGAACAGCTCGTCGGGCAGGATGGTCCGTTTGACGGGATCGTGCTGGATCTTGGCGTATCCTCGTTTCAGATCGATCAGGCAGAGCGCGGATTTTCCTTCCGCAACGATGGCCCGCTGGACATGCGAATGGGTGCTGACGGACCGTCTGCCTCAGACCTTGTCAATTCCATGAAGGAAAGCGATCTGGCGGACGTTCTTTATCGCTACGGTGAAGAGAAACTGTCCCGTCGTATCGCTCGCGCCATTGTCGCCGCACGCGCTGAAGAGCCCATCACGACCACCGGTCGCCTGGCCCATATCGTGCGTTCCTGCGTTCCCAAGGATCGTTCCAAGATCGACCCGGCCACCCGCAGTTTTCAGGGTCTTCGGATTGCTGTGAACGATGAGCTGGGCGAACTGGAACGCGCGCTGGAAGCTGCCCCTCGCCTTCTGGCTCCCGGTGGTGTGTTCGTCGTCGTGACGTTCCATTCCCTTGAAGATCGTCTGGCCAAACGCGCCATGGCGGAACTGGCTGGCCGTACGGCCAATCCGTCCCGCTACGATCCGGCCCCGGTCCGGAAAGAGCCGCCGGCTTTTTCCCTTCTCCATTCCCGCCCCCTGCCTGCCACGGAAGAGGAAGCGCGGGAAAACCCCAGAGCAAGAAGTGCACGTCTGCGCGCCCTGGTTCGTAATTCCGCCCCACAACCGTCCGCCTCAGGAAACCGAGCATGATCCGGCCTTTCACCATTGCCTGCGCTGTCCTCGCTGCAGGATCTGGCCTGTTTCTTTATACCAAGAAACATGAGACGACGGTTCTCGACCAGAAGATCACCAAGATTGTGCAGGAAACGCAGAAGGTCCGTTCACAAACGGCCATGCTGCGGACGGAATGGGCCCTTCTCAATCAGCCTGATCGCCTGAATACGCTGGCAGCTCGTTTTGTTCCGGATCTACACCCTATGGCGCCGGACCAGTTCGTTCGCATGGCAAGCGTGGAAGCACGCCTGCCTGCTCCCGGCTCACGTCCTGCTCCAGTTGATCCGCGCGAAGGACTGCATGAAGTCGTAAACCGCGCTGCAACCGAAGCACATCTCCCGCTTCCTGCAGCGCCGGTTGTACGTCCTGCCGCTCCTGTCGCGCATGCTCCCGTTATCGCGACGGCCGCTCCGCAGCCTCTCCCGGTCACACCACGTGTCATGACCGCCAAGGCGACTGCGCCACGTGTTGTCCATCCACATGCAGACCGGATCTTACACAGCCAGGACACCGAGCTGGCCTCCGCAACCACGACGCGCCCGGTTGCTCCGCACCTGAGCACGGCACGATCGGATGTGACGCCGAGCGTTCGCCTTGTGAGCTACCATGGAACACGTCCGACGCCGGTTGTCGCAACGGCCTGGCATAGCCAGCCTGCGCATCAGGTTCGGGAAGCATCCCTGACGCGGGTTGCTGAAGAAGAGCGCCCGCGAATCCATCATCATGCCAGCTCTGCGCTGGGAAATGACGGAGACGCATTGCCCCCGCCGGTTCCGTTGGCTAACTGAGACCCTCTCTCTTGTTAACTGCTCGTTAAGTATTTTCCGGATAGCTTCGGGCGAGCACCTTACATAGGACGCAACGCCGCACGATGCCTCAGGACGTGCCACCCTCATCAGGTTCGCATCGCGCAGCGCGCCAGAATAAACGGGCGGAGCAGCGCGGCTCACAGGCAGCGGGACCAAAGCTCTCGTCCCGTCGCCTGAACCTTGACCAGATGCATGGCCGCCTTCTCGTGGCTGGCATGGGCTTTCTTGCGATCTATGGCGCTGTCGCCCTCAAGGCGACCTTTGCAACCGTCCTGATGCCCATGGAGCCGGAAAAGCGCCAGATCGCCCCTCAGGTTCCGGAAATTCCCAAGAGTGATCCGCGCGGTGAGATGGCTGGCGATTTCGTCCTGCCATCCGTCAAACGCGCAACCATCACGGATCGAAACGGTCAGGCTCTCGCCCTCTCCCTCCCGGTGGCGCAGGTCTATGCCAATCCGATGGAGCTGATTGATCCTGAAGAGGCGGCCAAAAAACTGAAAACCGTTCTGCCAAAACTGGATGAGGCGGAAACCGTTCGTCGCCTCTCCCTGAAAAAGCAGTTCGTTTACATTGCCCGCGATATTTCTCCCGTACAGGAAATCGCGATCAATAACCTTGGTATTCCTGGCATCTATTTTGAAGCCGGCGAGCGCCGCCACTATCCTCTTGGCCGTACGGCTGCCCAGATCATGGGCAGCGTGGATATTGACGACCATGGCATTGCCGGCGTTGAGCGCTTTTTCGATCAGCGCCTGAATTCGGATCGCACGCCACTCCGTCTGTCCCTGGATGTTCGTGTGCAGGCAGTCGCACATGATGAGCTTGCGGCCGCCAAAGATGAGTTTTCGGCCATTGGTGCCTCAGCGATCGTCATGGATGTTCGAACGGGCGAGATCCTCGCCATGGTCAGTCTGCCTGATTACGACGCCAATGAATTCAACCATGCGCCGAATGATGCCCGCTTCAACCGCGCAGTGACGGGCATGTACGAGCCGGGTTCGACCTTCAAGCTTCAGACAGCAGCCATGGGTCTTCAGCTTGGTGTCGTCCATATCTGGGATCGTTTCTCAACCATTCCCATCCGGGTCGGACGCTTCACTATTCGTGACATGAAGACCGATCATTTTGCGCCATGGCTGTCTCTGCCTGGCGTTTTGGCATACTCGTCCAACCCGGCTGCGGCCCATATTGCTCTGGATGTCGGGGCGCAGCGCCAGCAGGAGTGGCTGCGCGGCATGGGCTTCTTCAACCGCGTTCCGGTTGAACTGCCTGAAGCCGGGCGGCCGCTCGTACCAGCATCAAAAAACTGGGGTATTTCGACTGTCATGACCGTCGGCTTTGGTCATGGTGTTGCCGAACCGCCTCTGGCCATTGTCCGCGGCACCGCAGCAACTGTGAATGGTGGCATCCTTCTTAAGCCGACGCTTGTGGCACGCGACCAGCAGGATGAAGCCCAGACACCAGACGCCAAGCTGCGTCCTGTCGCCTACAAACCGGATGAAACGGATAATGGCGACGACATTGGTGCGCAGACCCCTGTTGGAACGCGGGTTCTGTCAGAGAAGACCTCTGCCCTGCTCCGCAAACTGCTTCGTCTTGACGTCACGGTAGGCAGCGGCAAGTCAGCTGAAGTTCCGGGTTATTACGTTGGCGGCAAGACGGGTACGGCAGAAAAGATTGGTGCCCATGGTGGATACCTGAAGCACGTCAACGTTTCGGCCTTCACCAGTGTCTTCCCAATGAACAACCCGCATTATGCGGTCTATGTCATGCTCGACAGTCCTCAGGGAACGGCTGCGACCCATGGCTGGACCACAGCCGCCTGGAACGCCGCACCAACTGTGAAGAAGATCATCTCACGCGTTGGGCCAATTCTGAACCAGTTCCCGGACACCGCCAACAAGGACGCGATTGAAGCGTCTCTTGCCATTCCCATGAATCCGTCTGTGCCAACGGGCTATCGTGCCCTCGGTCCCGGAAATGATCCCGGCGACCCGCGCAATCAGGCGCACTCTTCCAAGACACAGCACTGAGCCTGCCCATGCGTCTCTCTGAACTTCTCCGGCAGAATGGTTCCGTTCTGTCGCGTTCCGTCGACCCTGAAATTCTGACTGTGACAGCAGACAGCAGACAGGTGCGATCAGGCACACTGTTTTTCGCCCTGCGAGGTGCGAAACAGGACGGAGCAGCTTTTATTCCTCAGGCTGTTGCAAATGGTGCTGTCGCTATCATTGCAGATCATCCCGCTGAAGCAGACGTCCCGGTTCTATTGACGCCTGACGCAAAACGTCTGCTTGCACTGACGGCGGCAACGCTTGCGGGCCCACAGCCCTCCTGCATTGCGGCAGTCACCGGAACGAACGGCAAGAGCAGCACGGCTGAATTTCTGCGTCAGATCTGGACACTTCAGGGGCTTAAAGCTGCAAGCCTCGGCACATTAGGGCTGATTGCGAATGTAGATGTTCCGCCTCCGCCTTCACTGACAACACCCGACCCGGTCTCGCTGGCAGCCACATTGGCGTCTCTGGCCCAGCATGGTGTGGATCACGTCGCCCTTGAAGCCTCGTCTCACGGTCTGGAGCAGCATCGGCTGGATGGTGTTACGCTCAATGCTGCCGGGTTTTCGAACCTGACCCGAGACCATCTGGATTATCACGGCACCATTGCAGCCTATCGGGCAGCGAAACTGCGTCTGTTCGAAGATCTCCTGCCTGCCAATGGTATTGCCGCCGTCAATGCGGACATGGACCCGGATACGTTGAACGCATTGCACGCCATTGCAGCGCAACGGGGCATGGCACTTCGGACAACAGGCAAAACGGGAAGTACACTGCGCCTTCTGGAGACACGCCCCACACCGACGGGCCAGATTATCCGTCTCTCTCTCTATGGCGAAGACTTACCGGAAATGACGCTTGGTTTGCCGGGACTGTTCCAGGCCGACAATGCCATGCTGGCTGCGGCGATGTGCTGGCAGACAGAAGACGACGCACGCAGTCTCGTGGATCTGCTGCCGCAGTTGACTGGAGTACGAGGACGCTGCGAGTGTGCCGTTGAACTGTCCAATGGTGCCGCAGCGTATGTAGATTACGCCCATACGCCTGATGCTCTGGAACGCGTTCTGGCAAGCCTTCGCCCGCATACCGAAGGGCGTCTGGTTGTGGTCTTTGGGGCCGGTGGCGATCGGGACCGTGGCAAACGTCCGCTCATGGGCGAAGTTGCGGCGCGCATGGCCGATGTGGCCATTGTTACGGACGACAACCCCCGCACGGAAGAACCGCAGAGCATTCGCGCCGCCATTCACGCCGCCTGCCCTGATGCACTGGAAATCGGTGATCGCCGGTCTGCCATTGCAGCGGGTCTGGAGGCGCTTAAGCCCGGTGACATTCTGGTCGTCGCAGGGAAAGGTCATGAACAGGGGCAGATTGTTGGCCAGACGGTTCTTCCGTTTGATGATCGCAGCGTGATCCGCGAACTGGCAGGTGCAGCATGACCGCTCTCTGGACCAGCCAGGAACTCCGTGATGCCACGCAAGGGACGCTCGCGGCCGATGTCAGCGTGACGGGTATTTCCATCGATACACGTACTCTGAAGCTTGGCGATCTGTTCATTGCTCTCAAGGGCGAAACCAGTGACGGACATGCCCATATTGCGCAGGCCCTCGAGGCCGGCGCAGCTTGCGTCATGGTGCACGATACGCAGGGTTCGACAGATCCTCGCCTGCTGATCGTCGCGGATACGATGAGTGGTCTTGAAGCACTTGGGCGTTACGCGCGTGACCGTTTTGACGGAAAGGTCATCGCCGTTACGGGAAGTGTGGGTAAGACCACCACGAAAGACATGCTGCGTACGGCGTTGTCAGCTCTTGGTCCGACACATGCGGCAGTCGCCTCCTATAACAATCACTGGGGCGTCCCTCTGACGCTCGCCCGCCTGCCACGAGACGCGCGGTTCTGCATCAGTGAAGTCGGCATGAACCATGTGGGTGAAATTGCGCCTCTGGCCGCGCAGGTGCGGCCGGATGTAGCGATCATCACCACGATTGGTACCGCCCATCTCGGCCATATGGGAAGTTTGGAAGAGATCGCCCGCGAAAAGGCCACGCTCTTTGGGGCCCTGACGGAAAATGGCACCGCCATCGTTCCAGACGATGCGATCGGGCAGGATCTGTTCAGGGCCGCACTCCCGGCTCATGCGAAGCTCTGGCACAGTGGTCTTTCCACAAACTCTGAAATCCGGCTCACGGGGCTTGTCTGCACGGCAGATGGAAGTGACTTTGTCCTGACGCTTCCCGGCGTTGGAGACATAAGCGTTCATCTGAATGCGCCGGGTCGCCATCTTGCGCGGAATGCCGCATTAGCTCTGGGTGCAGTTGCTGCGCTTGGGGAGAACGTTTCTAAAGCGTCTCATGCTCTTGCGGATTTTGTTCCGGGTGCCGGGCGCGGTCAGATGCGTGCAGTGCTGAATGGTGTTCAGTTGCTTGATGAGAGCTACAATGCCTCGACGACCAGCATCCGTTCGACGCTCGAAACACTTGCCCTGCTGCCCGCAAAGCGCCGCATCGCTGCTTTAGGCGATATCCGCGAGCTTGGTGCGTTTGCGGATGCTGAACATCGCTCTCTGGCAGATGCCGTCATTGCGGCCAATGCAATTGCATTCTGCTGTGGCGAGCATATGCGCGCTCTTTACGAGGCTCTGCCTGAAGCTCTGCGCGGGGCTTACGCGCCAGACTCACGTTCGCTCGCCCCCCTCCTTCTCAACGCTCTCCGGCCCGGCGATCTTCTGCTTGTCAAAGGCAGCCTGGGTAGCCGGATGCGCGATGTCATCGCCGCTCTCGATAACGCTTCCAACCCGGTCTCTGCCTGATGCTCTTCAATCTTGTTGCCTCACATGCCTCGTCGCATGGAGGCTTCTTCAACCTTTTCCATTATCTGACGTTCCGTTCCGGATGTGCCTGCCTGACGGCACTGGTGATCTCGCTTGCGCTCGGCAATCCGTTCATCGCGCAACTCAAGCGGATCCAGCGCGAAGGCCAGCCTATCCGGGCACTTGGCCCTGAACGTCATATTCTGGAAAAGGCGGGCACGCCGACCATGGGCGGGATGCTGATCCTCATTGCCCTGTTTTCAGCCACACTCCTCTGGGCGGATCTGACAAACGGTTTCGTCTGGGCCGTCATGCTGACGACAGCGGCTTTTGGGGCTGTTGGGTTTGCGGACGATTACCTGAAGCTTTCAAAGCGCAACACACAGGGCGTTTCAAAGCGGATGCGGCTAGGCTGTGAATTCGCGGCGTCCCTGATTGCAGGCATCTGGCTCCAGCACCTGACGCCCCCGGAAATTCGCAACGCCGTAGCCTTTCCCTTTGTGAAGGATATTCTCCTGCCGCTGGGTTATGCCTTCCCGCTCTTTGCCATGATTACGATTACCGGCTTTGGCAATGCCGTGAACTTCACGGATGGCCTGGATGGTCTGGCCATTGTTCCGGTTGTGATCGCTGCTCTGGTTTTTGCACTGATCGCCTATCTGGTTGGCAACCACGTCTTCGCGGATTACCTCCAGCTTCATCCGGTTCCAGGCACTGGCGAACTGGCGGTTTTCTGTGCCGCACTGATTGGGGCCGGCCTTGGCTTCCTATGGTTCAATGCGCCTCCAGCAGCCGTTTTCATGGGCGATACAGGCTCCCTCTCGCTCGGCGGCGCACTGGGCGCCATTGCCGTCGCCGTCAAGCATGAGCTTGTTCTGTGCATCGTTGGTGGCCTGTTCGTGGCGGAGACGCTGTCCGTCGTCATTCAGGTGTTCTGGTACAAACGCACCGGACGACGTGTGTTCCTGATGGCTCCGCTGCATCATCACTTCGAAAAGAAGGGCTGGCAGGAGCCGAAGATCGTCGTACGGTTCTGGATTGTCTCCATTGTTCTGGGGCTGTGTGGTCTGGCCACGCTGAAACTGAGATGAACGGATTTCCGACAGATCTTCTTGCAGGTGAGCGATACGCCGTCTGCGGTCTCGGCCGTAACGGTGCAGCCGTAGTTGATGCGCTTCTGGGGATGGGGGCCGAGGTTCAGGCGTGGGATGATCGCAACCCTGTCCTTCCATTTCACGACCGCCTGACGCTCGCTCCTCTGACGGATTTGTCGGGTATGACAGCCCTCGTGCTGTCACCGGGTATTCCCCATCTTCTCCCGACCCCGCACCCCGTTGCCGAACTGGCACGCGCGCAAGGTATCCAGATCCTCTCCGATGCCGAACTGCTCTATCACGCAGTCAGAAAAGCCGGATCACAGGCACGATTTGCAGCTGTAACAGGCACGAACGGAAAATCCACAACAACGGCCCTTCTGGCTCATCTGCTCCAGTCCGCCGGAGTACCTTGCTCAGCGGGTGGCAATCTGGGAACGGCATCCCTCGCTCTTCCCCTCCTTCCTGATCAGGGCGCCTATGTCATCGAGATGTCGTCCTACATGCTGGAACGGCTCGACCGTTTTCATGCTTCCACGGCATGCCTCCTGAACATCACGCCTGATCATCTGGATCGTCATGGCGATATGGACGGGTATGCCGCCGCCAAAGCCCATGTCTTTGACAACATGACGTCAGATGATCTGGCTGCCATCGGGCAGGATGATCCCTGGTGCCAGAAAATTGCAGACGAACTCACGGCTCAGGGTGTGCCCGTGACGTTGCTGAACCCGGATACGGTGCCTGAATTTGTGGGCGACGCCCTGCCGGGCCGACACAATCTTCAAAACGTTGCTGCGGCCTGGGCCATGGCGCGCCATCTTGGATTGAATGATGACGCAATCCGCAAGGGGCTGGCGTCTTTCCCGGGGCTAGAACATCGCCTTCAAAAAATTGCCGAATGCGATGGTGTCGCTTTCGTCAATGACAGCAAGGCCACCAACGCGGAAGCTGCGTCCAAGGCGCTCGGGTCGTATGATCGGGTTATGTGGATTGCAGGCGGCACGGCCAAAGCAGGTGGCATCGAAATGCTGGCCCCTTGGTTCGACCGAATTGCGCAGGCTTTTCTGATCGGTCGGGATGCGGGCATTTTTGCAGAAACACTCAAGGCTCATGACGTGCCTTTCACGGTGAGCAAAACGTTGGATCTCGCCGTCCCGGCAGCATTTGAGGCTGCACGAAAAGAAGGCGTAAAAACCGTTCTTCTGTCTCCTGCATGCGCAAGTTTTGATCAGTTTCGCAGTTTTGAGGATCGTGGGTCACACTTTCTCCAGATTTGCGATAATATTGTGAAATCAGGCCATTCGGGCGAAATGCTCACAGCACAACAGGAAGGGTGACGGTCATGGCGGGTACCTCCCGTGTCGATTCATCGGCAGTCGCCCGCTGGTGGCGCAATACCGACCGCGTCACGCTCGCCTGCGTCGGCATCCTGATTGGTCTGGGATATGTTCTGATGCTCGCGGCCAGCCCGGCCGTGGCATCACGTATCGGCGCGTCCCGCAACATGTTCATTCTCAAGCAGGTCATCTTCCTGACGCTCGCTGGAGTAATCGTGCTGGGGGTCTCTTACCTGTCTCGCGAAGGGGTCAAGAAGCTGGCATTCATCGGCGGCATTATTGCCCTCGCCGCCACGGCCATGACGCTTGTCCACGGCATGGAGATCAAGGGCGCACGGCGGTGGATTGCCCTGCCCATGATGTCCGTGCAGCCTTCCGAGTTTCTCAAGCCCTGTTTTGCTGTGGTCACGGGATGGCTTCTGTCTGCCCGCCGAACTGTTGTGCTACGCGGGAATATTGCTTTTCCCGGCATGCTTCTCGCCTTTGCCTGTTTCGGCGTCATTCTCGCGCTTCTGAAATCCCAGCCTGATATCGGCATGCTATCCGTCATTACGATGGTCTTCATGACGCAGCTTTTCGTGGACGGTCTGCGGCTGTACTGGGTCGGTCTTTGCGTTGCGGGCATGGTTGGCGCGTTCGGTATGGCGTTTGTCATGTTCCCGCATGTCCGTTCCCGTGTTGAGCGCTTCCTGCATCCGGATGTCGGCGATCATTATCAGATCGACACGGCTCTGCGCGCTTTCGGCAATGGTGGCCTTCTGGGGCGCGGTCCGGGTGAAGGGCGCGTCAAGGACCTGTTGCCTGACGCCCATGCTGACTTCGTGTTCGCGGTTGCTGGCGAAGAGTACGGGCTTCTGCTCTGCTTTGGCATCATCATCGTTTTCGGAATTATCGTCCTGCGCACATTGCTGAAGCTGATGCGGGAAGAAGATCCGTTCGTGATCGTATCGGCCGCGGGTCTGGTCACCGGTTTCGGCTTGCAGGCCTTCGTCAATATGGGCTCGACACTCCATCTCATCCCGACGAAAGGCATGACGCTGCCGTTTATTTCCTATGGCGGCAGTTCGGCCATGTCCGTAGCGATGACGATGGGCATGGTTCTGGCCCTGACGCGCCATCATGTCGGCCCCGGCAGGATTGCCCAGCGCGTCGCAACGCCCTACACCCCCGGTTCCCTCCTTGAAAGACACACACCATGAAACGCCCGATTGTCATTGCTGCTGGCGGAACGGGAGGACATTTCTTCCCGGCTGAAGCTGTTGCAACAGTCCTGGCGGAGCGTGGTCATGATCTTGTTCTCATGACGGATGCCCGACATGGGCGCCGTGAGACGGGTCTGTTCAAGGATCGCCCGCAATATGTGCTGGACGGTGCTGGCGTGGCGGGCAAGGGCATTGGCGGCAAACTGCGTGGTGTGACGGCTCTGCTGCGCGGGATGCTGGAAGCCCGCAAGATTCTGAAGACGCTGGATGCGGCAGCTGTTGTTGGTTTCGGCGGGTATCCGTCCATTCCGCCTTTGCTGGCATCCCGGATGTTGTCAAAAGCCAGTCGGCCGGAAATGGTCATCCATGAAGGCAATGCCGTTCTGGGGCAGGCCAATGCGTTCCTGTCCCGGTTTTCTCCGCTGATTGCCACATCCTATGAGAACGTGGCCCGCCTGCCGCAGGGTTCTCACGTGACCTTGACGGGCATGCCCGTTCGGGCGGAAATTGAGGCGCTCTTTGGGCAGACCTATGCAGCGCCAACTGAAACCGTTCGCATTCTTGTCTGGGGCGGGTCTCTTGGTGCGCGTGTGTTTTCGGATGTTGTTCCGCAAGCTTTGGCGGCTTTACCGTTCGGGTTCCGCACGCGTCTGCATGTAACCCAGCAGGTTCGCGCCGAGGATACGGACCGTGTTCGCGCCATATACGAAGACGCGGGCATTGCCGTTGAAGTTGAGCCCTTCTTTAACGATGTGCCGGACCGTCTGAAATCCGCTCATCTGGTAATCGGTCGTGCGGGTGGCTCTTCCGTAGCCGAACTGGCAATGGCAGGTCTTCCGTCCATTCTGGTTCCGCTGCCGATCGCAGCCTCTGACGAACAGGGCGCCAACGGCAAGGCCCTCCAGGACACCGGCGCAGCATGGATGATCCGCCAGCCGGACTTTACAGCCGCCGCCGTCACGGCCCTGGTCGCCGATCTGCTGACACATCCAGACCGTCTCGCCGCCGCTGCGGAAGCTGCCCGACGCTTTGCTCGCCCTCATGCTGCCGCAAAGGTAGCCGACCTGATCGAATCAGGCCTCAAGTCCTGATCTTTTTCTTTTGTCCTATTACCTCAAGAGTACCTGCCCCATGCGCGCCCTGCCCCTGAACATCGGAACCATTCATTTCGTCGGTATCGGCGGCATCGGAATGTCCGGCATTGCGGAAGTTCTGCACATGCTCGGATACCGGGTTCAGGGTTCGGATATTGCGGAGAACGCGAACGTACAGCGCCTTCGTCAGGCGGGTATCGAGATCCATATCGGGCATGATGCTGTCAATCTGGGCGATGCTCAGGTTGTCGTGACGTCCACGGCTGTCAAAAAAGACAATCCGGAGGTTGTTGCAGCCCGTGCAAAGCTGATCCCGGTCGTGCGACGTGCGGAAATGCTGGCAGAACTGATGCGTCTGCGCTGGTCCGTCGCCATTGGCGGCACACACGGCAAGACGACGACGACGAGCCTCGTAGCCTGCGTTCTGGAACATGCCAAGCTGGACCCGACCGTCATCAACGGTGGTATCATTGAGGCTTATGGCACCAATACCCGCATGGGCTCCGGAGACTGGATGGTCGTGGAAGCCGACGAAAGCGACGGGTCTTTCCTGCGCCTTCCGGCCGTTATTGCCGTCATCACGAATATGGACCCCGAGCATCTCGATCACTGGGGAACGGAAGAAGCGATGCAGGCGGGCTATGACCAGTTCGTCTCCAATATTCCGTTCTATGGTTTTGCAGTGCTTTGCGTCGACCATCCGCAGGTTCAGCAGATGATCCCACGCCTGTCGGATCATCGCATCATCACCTATGGCTTCAGCCCGCAAGCCGATGTTCGCGCCGAAAAGGTTGTGATGGACAAGCGCGGTGCGACATTCGAGGTTGTGGTGACGAACCGTGCTCACAACCGGACCCGCCGGGCTGGGCCTTTCCGCCTGCCGATGCTGGGACACCATAACGTTCTGAACTCGCTGGCTGCCATTGCTGTGGCGCTGGAAATGGAAATCAGTGATTCCGTAATCGCGTCTGGCCTTGCATCGTTCAAGGGCGTGAAGCGTCGCTTTACCCGCACTGGCGAATACAATGGCGTGGCGATCATTGATGATTACGGCCATCACCCGGTCGAAATCGCGGCCGTTCTGAAAGCTGCGCGGCAGGCGGGTGCAAAGAACGTCATTGCTGTTGTGCAGCCTCACCGTTATTCCCGTCTCAAGGGTCTGTTTGGCGAATTCTGCACCTGCATGAATGATGCGGATACCGTGATCGTAGCAGATGTCTATGCCGCCGGGGAAAGCCCGATTGAAGACGCAGATCGGGATGCTCTGGTTGAAGGACTACGTGATCGTGGCCACCGATCGGTTGTGCCACTGCCTTCGCCTGAGCTTCTGCCGGAAATGATCAACGCCATCGCTAAACCGGGCGATTACGTTGTGTGCCTCGGCGCAGGAACCATCACACAGTGGGCGCAGACACTCCCGCATGATCTCGAAGCCCTGAACGCCAAGAAGCCAACAGCGGAAAGCGCGGTATGAACGACGCTTTCCCTGTTAGCGGACTGCGCGGACGCCTGACGGCCAATGCGCCTCTGGGTGCACGTGCGTGGTTCCGGACTGGTGGCCCTGCGGACTGGCTGTTCATTCCCGAAGATGTGGAAGATCTCGCCAATCTTCTGCGTAACCGCCCAACCGATCTGCCCCTGACCGTTCTCGGGGCCTGCTCGAACGTCATTATTCGTGATGGCGGCATCGAGGGCGTCGTCATTCGTCTGGCCCGTGGCTTTTCGGATATTCAGGTTGAAGCAGACGGCATTATTGCGGGCGCGGCGGCTCTGGATGTCACAGTTGCCGAACACAGTGCTGCGGCCGGACTGGCGGGACTGGAATTTCTGGTTGGTATTCCGGGATCTATCGGCGGTGCGGTGCGCATGAATGCTGGTGCCTATGGCTCCGATATCAAAGCTGTTCTCGACTGGGCCGAAATCCTGACGGCTGATGGTGAACTGCGTCGCCTGTCCTGCGAAGAGCTGGGTTTCGATTATCGCCATTCCGAATTGCCTGAAGGAGCGATCGTCGTCCGTGCCCGCCTGCGTGGAACACCTGACGCACCGGAAGCCATTCGTGAACGTCTTGCAGAAATCCGGGCGTCTCGTGAAGCCTCGCAACCCGTGCGCGCCCGTACGGGTGGATCGACCTTCCGCAATCCGGATGGTCACAAGGCCTGGGCGCTGGTTGATGAAGCAGGTTGTCGCGGCATGATGCTGGGCGGTGCGCAGGTCAGCGAGAAACACTGCAATTTTCTGCTCAACCTTGGTGAAGCAACAAGCGAACAGCTTGAAACCCTTGGTGAGACCGTTCGCAAAAAAGTTCTGGATCAGAGCGGTATTGACCTGCACTGGGAAATCAGACGCATTGGTCGCAGGAATATGGGAGAGAAGACGGTATGAAGGTCGCAGTTCTTTATGGCGGTACGTCCAGCGAGCGACCTGTCAGCCTTGTCAGCGGTGAGGCCGCCATCTCAGCCCTGCGTGAGAAGGGTCACGATGTTACGCCCGTGGATATCGGGCCCGATATCGCGACGACCATTCAGGCGCTGAAAACTGCCTCTCCGGACGTCGTCTTCAATGCTCTCCACGGCCCGAAGGGTGAAGACGGGGCTATTCAGGGCGTTCTGGAATGGCTGAATCTGCCCTATACCCATTCCGGCATCCGGGCATCTGCCGTTGCCATGGACAAGGGAGCGACACGTATCCTTCTTGCCGCAGCGGGCCTGCCGGTTGCAGAAGGCCGTGTCGTGACAGCTACCGAACTTGCCGAAGCCGATCCCCTTCCCGTCCCTTATGTGATCAAGCCTGTTGCAGAAGGGTCTTCCGTTGGTGTCGAGATCATCCGTGCAGGTGACAACCGCCGCGCCGAAATCGCGCGGACATGGCGTTTTGGCAAGGAAGCCCTTGTTGAGAGCTTTATCCCCGGACGTGAACTGACGGCCGGCGTCATGGGAAATCGTGCGCTTGCCGTGACCGATATCCTACCTGCCGAAACCGCGGCATTTTACGATTTTGAAGCCAAGTACAAGGCTGGTGGCTCACGTCACGTCGTGCCTGCTGACTTGCCTGAAAGTGTCACGGCACGTGCGCTTGACTACGCTCTGCGCGCTCATCAGACACTGGGTTGCGCCGGGGCCAGCCGGACAGATTTCCGCTATGATGACGAAACCGACACGCTCATCATTCTCGAAGTCAACACACAGCCTGGTATGACTCCAACGTCCCTGTTGCCGGAACAGGCTGCCTATTGTGGTATTTCCTATCCAGACCTGTGTGACTGGATGGTTCGGGAGGCACTGAACCGCTGATGCGCAGGGATGGCCGCCCTCAGGAACCGGATTTCCACCGTGACCCGTCTTTCCGGACTGGCCGCCCGACGGCCATGCCGCCGTATGAAGACCGGCCATCACGCGCGAAGCTGTTCTGGCGTCGGCAGCGGCGACTGATCAGACCGGGAATTGTACTCCTGGTAGTCGTTGGAATAGGCACTGTGGGTGCACGTCTTCTTTACGATGCGGCGTCTGAAGAACGTTTTGCTCCGTTGCGCGAAAAACTGGTTGCGATGGAGCCTTTGCCCATCCGTCATGTTGTCATCAACGGCCGAGGTATGACCAGCGAAGCCTCGATCTATGATGCTCTTGGGACCAATCTGGGACGACCGATTTTTGGGTTTTCCGTCGAGGCCGCCCGCAAGCGGATTGATGAATTGCCGTTCGTCGATCACGCCACTGTCGAGCGCCGGATGCCAGACACAGTCATCATCAATCTGACGGAACGCACCCCCGTTGCCGTCTGGCAGATCCATGGCCATTTCACCCTGATCAACCGGGCAGGTGAAGAGGTTCCGGATCAGGGACTGACGGGAAAAAACGCGCAGGCATTCCTTCAGCTTCCACTGGTAGTAGGTGAAGGCGCTAATACGGCGGCATCCAGCGTGATCGACGCGCTGGCGAAACAGCCGGATGTCAAATCGCGCGTGACAGCCCTGGTCCGTGTGGGAAACCGCCGCTGGAATATAACCCTGAAGGACGGAACAACCGTGCTCCTGCCAGAAGGCGAAGAAGCTGCCGCCTTTGCACGTCTTGCCCGTTACCAGGGTTCCATGCAGTTGCTGGACCGGCCTGTGGTGTCGATTGACATGCGACTGCCAGACAGGATGGTCATTCATCAGGTTCCGGCCCCCGCTCCGCCGCCTGACGCCGCAAAGCCTGACCCTTCCGCCCCGCCTTCTGACAGTAACCAGACGACACAACAGCCATGACCGATCTCACACCAACGTCCGATCTTCCGGCCTTCCGTCGCCGGCGCGGTCTGCGAGGCCGGTCCCTGATTCCCGTGGGCGGGGAGCGTGATGTCGCGCTAAACCGGACCCCGCGGGAAATTCTACCCCTACCGCCGGAGGAGACTTCCAAACCGCGGGTATGGCGGAATGGCGTTTTTGGTGCGCTGGATATTGGCACAACCAAAATGACCTGCCTGATCGGCAAAGGCGAACCAGACGGATCAATTCAGGTTCTGGGGTATGGCTGGCGTCGCTCCCACGGTATTCGGTCGGGGTCGATTGTCGATATCCGGGAAGCGGAAGCCGCGATCCGCGCGACAGTTGGTCAAGCCGAAGAAGCAGCCGAGCGCCGCATGGATTCGCTGGTCGTCAATCTGTCCTGCGGTCATCCCCGCAGCCGACTCATCGATGCACATCTGCCGATTGGTGGCCGGGAAGTCACGGATGGCGATGTGCAGCGTCTCATTGCGGACGGACAGGCACGCGCATGGTCCGAGGGCCGGGACGTTATTCATACGCTTCCCATTGGGTATGTCGTTGATTCCATGCCCGGCATTGCAGATCCCCGCGGGCACCAGTGCGAGCAACTCGCCACGAAACTGCATGTCGTGGATATGAATTCCAGCGCCCTGCGTACGCTGGATACGGTTCTGCAGCATTCGGAGCTGAAACTTGATGGTCTGGTTTCCAGCCCCTTCGCATCTGGCGTTTCCGTTCTGGCAGATGAAGAGCGCGATCTCGGTGTCACGGTTGTTGAAATGGGTGGCGGCACAACATCTCTGGCCGTGTTCTGTGAAGGCAAGCTGATCCATACGGCGCAAATTCCGGTTGGTGGCCTGCATGTCACACGCGATATTGCCGGTGTGCTCTCTACATCTCTGGAAACAGCCGAACGCCTGAAAACCATGTATGGTGCTGCACAGCTCGGCTCAGATGATCAACGCGAAATCCTGTCTGTTCCCCTGATCGGGGAAGGACGGGACCGTCTGGCTCGTATTCCGCGCTCAAAAGTGATTTCCGTTATTCAGCCCCGGGTTGAAGAGACGCTTGAACTTGTGCGCCATGCTCTGGACAATGCCGGTCTGGGTCGGCTCGCCAATGGGCGCGTCGTTCTGACAGGAGGGGCCTCCCTCATGGAAGGCATTGTTCCTGTCGCCACACGTATTCTCGCTCGGCCGGTTCGTATGGGCAAACCGCTGAACGTTCATGGCCTGCCGGAGACTGCTGCAGCTTCGGCCGGTTTTTCCACCGCTGCGGGGCTTCTGGCCTGGGCAGCGGGCGCTGATCGGGATTTTGGAGACGTTTCTGCTCCTGAACCCCGCTCTGGCGGCCTTCTGAAGCGTTTCGTGGGCTTCATCCGCGATCGTGGATGAGCTACACAGAAATTAACGCCCTTTTTTCCGTTGCTTCCTCGCAGTTCCGGACCTGATCATGACTTTGAACCTTACCCCGACCCCGAACTCTCACGTAGAACTGGCTCCGCGCATTACCGTCGTCGGCGTCGGTGGTGGCGGCACGAATGCCGTCAACAACATGATTGATTCAGAGCTCAAGGGTGTCGAGTTCGTTGTTGCCAATACGGATGCGCAGCAGCTCGCCCACTCCAAGGCTGAACGCCGCGTCCAGCTTGGTCCGCATCTGACGCGCGGGCTTGGTGCTGGTGCCAAGCCGGAGATCGGTCGTGAAGCTGCCGAAGAAGCTGCACAGGAAATCGAGCGCCAGCTCGAAGGGGCAAATCTGGTCTTCATCACGGCCGGTATGGGCGGTGGTACGGGTACGGGTGCTGCGCCTGTCATCGCACGGATGGCGCGGGAACGGGGCGTTCTGACAGTTGGCGTCGTCTCAAAGCCGTTCAACTTTGAAGGCCGTCGCCGTACGCTTGCCGCTGAGTCCGGCATTGCCGAGCTTCAGAAGCACGTCGACACGCTCATCGTCATCCCGAACCAGAATCTGTTCAATTCGGCCAACCAGAACACGACGTTCCGTGAAGCCTTCAAAATGG
The DNA here is from genome assembly GCF_000964465.1 of Gluconobacter thailandicus F149-1 = NBRC 100600. Taxonomy (GTDB): domain Bacteria; phylum Pseudomonadota; class Alphaproteobacteria; order Acetobacterales; family Acetobacteraceae; genus Gluconobacter; species Gluconobacter thailandicus. Next base: position 51,148 of record NZ_BANH01000061.1, read on the forward strand.
CTGACAACGTCCTGAACATGGGCGTTCGTGGCATCACGGACCTGATGGTCTCTCCGGGCCTCATCAATCTCGATTTTGCGGACGTTAAGGCCGTGATGGAAGAGATGGGCAAGGCCATGATGGGAACAGGCGAAGCCAGCAGCGAGGAAGACGGTGAAGACCGTGCCGTTGCTGCTGCCGAGCGCGCCATTTCCAACCCGCTTCTGGAAGATGCTTCCATGGCGGGCGCGCGCGGCCTGCTTATCAACATCACGGGCGGTGAAGATCTTACCCTCTACGAAGTGAACGCTGCGGCGGATCGTATCCGTGAGGAAGTGGCTGAAGAAGCCAACATCATCTTCGGTGCGCTCATTGATGAGAACATGAACGGCCGTATCCGCGTATCTGTTGTTGCAACAGGTATCGATACCCAGTCCAAAAATGGCCCACAGGGTACCGAATCAGTTTCTGCTCCCACGCCGGCACAACAGCAGACATCCACATCTTCTGCTCCGCGTGAGAGTGCATCCCAGCCGCGCCAGGCTCCTCAGAACTTCCAGCCCGGTTCGACCTATGCCGGCGGCCCCCCTCGCCCGAACTTCAGCCTGGATCCGAACGCTCAGCCTCAGCAGTCCCACCCTGCTCCGGCGGCAGAAAGCCCGGTTGCGCCCCCGCCGCATGTCGCTCCGCAGCAGCAGCACGCACCGGCACCTCAGGAAGATGCATCCCAGCGGTCTCCCCGTGCAGGACTTTTCTCTGAGCCGCCCCGTAATCCGGCTCCTGAGGCTCCACGAAGCCTTTTCGGCCTGATGACGGGCGCTTTCCGCAGCCGCCCTGCTCCTCAGCAGCCTGCACAGCAGGCGCCTCGGTCAGAGCCGCACACTCGTGAGTCTTATCCTTCCGATCAGCATGGATCCCAGGATCAGCGTCACAATCAGGCACCGACAGATGGAACCGACGATTCGACGCTTGATATCCCAACGTACCTGCGCCGCTGACTGTTCGAAGTCTCTCCCGCGATGACCTGCCTCGCGGGAGAAGCCGGGTAATATCCGGCAACAATCATTGAATGGCACTCCTCCGATGACTGGGTTTTATTACAGCAGTCCAAATCATCGGGGGTTTCATGCAGGCCAAGCCAGCGCATCACGGAAAGTCTGCTTCTACGGACCAACAGGTTCGGCAGATCCTTTCCAGCGTGTCTGACACCAATCAGGCACATCCCTATTCCGGGCGGCCCGATTTGAAGACCCTGCAAACAACTCTCTCTTCGCCGATTTCCTGCCGTGGCATCGCTCTGCACAGCGGCATCAATGTTGATCTCGAAATGCTTCCGGCCAAAGCCGACACTGGAATTCGTTTTCAGAGAAGTGACTATCCGGGTTCGCCGTCTTTTCCGGCCCGCTATGACCGCATCATTGATACGAAGCTCTCGACCGTTGTCGCATGTGAAAATGATCCGTCTCTTCGGGTCGCGACCATCGAGCATCTCATGGCTGCCCTGCATGCGCTGGAAATTGATAACGCCCTGATTCGCGTCAGTGGCCCGGAGCTTCCGGTTCTGGACGGATCGGCTGATGCGTTTGCTTTTCTTATCCGGTGTGCTGGAACTGCCGTGCTGGAGAAACCACGCCGAGTCATTGAAATTCTGCGGAACGTCCGTGCAGAAGGGTCTAACGGCGCGTTTGCTGAACTTCGACCAGCACAACGTGGGCTTTCTCTCGCCATTTCATTGAATTTCGAAGCCGGCGCGATTGGTAGCCAGCGTTATGCCATGCAGCTTGATCCGCAGCGTTTTCTTGAAGAAATTTCGTTTTGCAGAACTTTCGTGAATCGCAAGGATATTGAATATCTGCAAAGCATTGGGCTGGCCCGCGGCGGTTCCCTAGACAACGCTGTTGTTGTGGACGGGGACAATATTCTCAATCCCGCTGGCCTGAAAATTGAGCGGGAATTTGCCCGTCACAAACTTCTGGATGCCATCGGAGACCTTTACTGTTGTGGTCACCGACTTAAGGCCGGTTTTATTGGTCACAAGTCCGGACACAAGATCAATAACGAGCTTCTTCACACCGTTTTCTCGGATCGTCGCAACTGGCGTTTTGAGCCTGAAGCGGCTGTAGCACCCGTTCGAAACAGCCGACGCACACGCGTTGCGGCATGAGGATGACTGGCGGGTCTTTCGCCGCCGCATTCCCGTGATATAAGACGGGCTTCACGGGAAGAGCAGGTATGCCAAGCAGCACGCAACGTCATCTTGAAGTGTCCTCCAACGGGCGGGGTCTGATCCTGAAGGCTACGGCCGTCAGCGGACTCCTGCTTCTGTCGGGCTGTTCACTGTTTTCTCATAAGCATGAGAAGCCTGCCATTCCCAAGACGGCAGATGCAGAGACCCTCTACAACTACGGCATTGATGCCCTGAGATCCGGCCGTTACGAGCTGGCTGGCGGCGAATTCGAGCTTCTGCAGCAGAATTATCCGTATTCCGGCTTCACCGGTAACGCGGAGCTGATGGAAGGTTATTCCTACTATCTGCAGGGTGAGTATGCCCTTTCCGTGCAGCAGCTTGAGCGTTATCTGCAGTTGCATCCGACCAGCCCGGATGCGGCTTATGCCTTCTACCTGCGCGCGCTCTGCTACTACGAGCAGATTGCCGATGTGCAGCGTGACCAGCAGGGAACAGTTGAAGCTCTGAATGCTCTGGAAGAAGTGATTACCCGCTTCCCCCAGACGTCTTACGCCCGCGATGCACAGCTCAAGATCGATCTTTGCCGTGACCATCTGGCTGGCAAGGAAATGCTTGTTGGCCGCTGGTATCAGCAGCAGCGCAACTATGAAGCGGCCATGACCCGTTATCAGCGCGTAGTTCAGGATTACCAGACTACAAACCATGTGGCTGAGGCTCTGGAGCGTCTGGTTGAGGTTTATCTGGCTCTCGGCCTGAAAAACGAAGCTCGTCAGACGGCCTCTGTTCTCGGCTACAATTACCCGGACAGCCAGTGGTACCGCTATGCCTATGCAAATCTGCGGGAAAGCAAACTCCTGTCTGATGATTTCAAACAACCCATCACCCAGAAGCCAACCAGCAAGCCGCGCGGCTTCTTTACGCGCGCCTGGCACAGCGTATTCTGATGTGAGGCGTTTGAAACACGCCTCCACACACACAACATTCCCGTCATGCTGACCCATCTCTCGATCCGTGACGTGGTTCTGATCGAAAAGCTCGATCTGGCCCTGGCTTCCGGTCTCACCGTTCTGACGGGCGAGACCGGAGCCGGTAAATCCATCCTGCTGGATAGTCTGGGGCTTGCCCTTGGCGATCGCGCCAATGCGGGCCTGATCCGGTCTGGCGCAACGCAGGCCAGTGTCGCGGCGATTTTTGAAGTTCCACCCAGGCACCCGGTTTTCACCCTTTTGGGCGAACAGGGCATTGCTCTGGAAGATCCGTCAGAGCCACTCGTGCTACGGCGCATTGTCACGCAGGACGGCCGTTCCCGTGCCTACGTGTCGGACCAGCCCGTTGGCATTACCCTCCTGCGCCGTATCGCATCGCAGCTTGTGGAAATTCAGGGCCAACATGAACAGATGGGACTGGCAGACCAGAGCACGCATCTGGATCTTCTGGACGCGTTTGGCGTAAAGCCCGCACTGCTTGCTCAGACATCGGCGGCTTTCCATCAATGGGCAGCCGCCCGCACGGCACTCAAAAAAGCACGCAGCGATATGGACGCTGCGGCGCGCGAGGAAGAATGGCTTCGTGCGACGGTCGATGATCTCTCAACCCTTGCTCCGCAAGAAGGGGAGGAAGACAATCTTGCTGCCCTGCGCGTCAGCTTGCAGCAGGATGAGAAGCGCGGCGAAGCTGTCGCAGCAGCCCTTGCAGAACTCACGCCGCGGGATCGACGCTCTTCCAGTCCTGCTGCAGCATTACGCTCGGCCAGTCGGGCTCTCGTCCGCCTTCTCCCCTCCACTACCGATGCCGAGAACGAGTCTTCCATGCATCAGGGACAGGCGCAGGAAGCTCTGGATGCTCTGGAAAAAGCCGAAGAGGCTTTGGCAGATGCAGAGATGCTTCTCACTCGCCTTGCGGCCGATACGGAAGGCGACCCTCGCCTTCTGGAAGAAACGGAAGAGCGGCTTTTCGCGCTTCGCGCCGAAGCCCGCAAACATAATATCGCCGTCGCAGAGCTTCCGTCTTTCCTTGCCTCATTAAAAGCTCGCCTCACCGCCCTTGATTCGGGCAATGCTGAACTGGCGCGGCTGGAAACAGCCCTGACTGAAGCCCGGCTGGCTTATGAAGATGCAGCACGACAGCTTTCGGAAGCACGCAAACAGTCCGCCCAGAAGCTGGAGCAGGCCGTCACGCGCGAGCTGAAACCGGTCAAGCTGGAACGCGCCCGCTTCATTGTCTCGCTACTTCCTTTGTCTCCAGACCAATGGAACAGTCGGGGGATGGAACAGTCTTCCTTCCTGATCGCGGCCAACCCCGGCCAAGCCCCTGGCCCTCTTGCCAAGGTGGCGTCAGGCGGCGAACTGTCCCGTCTGATGCTGGCTCTCAAAGTAGTTCTGGCGCAGCGTTCCGATATTGGCACTCTGGTATTTGACGAAGTGGACTCTGGTGTCGGCGGAGCAACAGCTTCTTCGATCGGCGACCGTCTGCACAAGGTGGCACAGGACGTTCAGGTTCTGGTCGTCACGCATAGCCCTCAGGTTGCCGCCCGGGGGGACCATCACCTTCGCATTGCCAAGCGTATCCGCAACGAGCGCACTGAGACACTCGCCGAGCCCCTTTCCCGCGAAGCACGACGCGAGGAAATCGCGCGTATGCTGGCGGGTGACGTTATTACCGATGCGGCTCGCGGCGCCGCTGACAGCCTCCTGGGACAGACCGCATGATTCCTGCCGATCGTCACGCCGAACTTGAGATTTTGCTTGCCCGCTGGGACGAAGCTTATCATGGCAAAGATGATCCGGAAGTTTCCGACGCGGAATATGATGCCGCGCGTCAGGAACTTCTGCAGCTTGAAGAGGCTCACCCTGAGCTGAAGCGTGAAGGCGGCGCCAGCGAACGCGTGGGGGCCATTCCTGACTCCGCATTTGGCAAGCACCGGCACCTCGTGCCCATGCTTTCGCTGGATAACGTTTTTGGCGCTGAAGGATTTGATGGTTTTGTGTCTCGCGTTGGCCGGTTCCTGGGGCTGACGGAAGATGGTCTTCAGGCCCTTCAGTTTGTCGCGGAGCCGAAAATTGACGGGCTCTCCATCAGCCTCACCTACGAAAACCGTAAATTCGTTCGGGGCACCACGCGTGGCAACGGGATCGAGGGAGAAGACGTCACCGCTAACCTTCTGACATTGAAGGATGTTCCATCCATCCTCCCGGATGATGCGCCTGATGTTTTGGAAATCCGTGGAGAAGTTTTTCTGTCAAAGAAGAACTTCCTTGAGCTGAATGAGCAGCAGGAAAAGCGCGGCATCAAACCCTTTGCCAATCCGCGCAATGCAGCCGCTGGCTCTCTTCGCCAGCTCGATCCGGAAATCACGCGTAGTCGGCCACTTTCGCTCTTTGCTTACGCGCAGGGGTACTCCTCTTCGCCCGTCAGCGAAACGCACTGGGGCTATCTGGAGACGCTTCGTCGCTGGGGTTTCACCGTCAATCCACTGTCCGAACTGATTGAGCACGCCCGGGACATTCCCGCCTATGTGGACAAGCTTGCGCGCGAGCGTTCAGGACTGGATTACGATATTGACGGTATCGTTTTCAAATTAAACGATCTTTCTCTCCAGGAGCGTCTGGGATTTGCGGGCCGTGCTCCTCGTTGGGCCATTGCCTGGAAATTTCCGGCTGAACAGGCGATGACACGCCTAATCAAAATCGAAATTCAGGTCGGTCGAACAGGCGCCCTCACGCCTGTTGCGCATCTTGAGCCGGTCAATGTGGGCGGTGTGATTGTCTCCCGTGCAACGCTGCACAATGAAGACGAGATTGAGCGCAAGGACGTTCGTGACGGTGATCTGGTGCGCCTGCAACGCGCCGGGGATGTCATTCCCCAGATACTGGGCGTGGTCGAGAGTGATGAGCCACGCGGTCCACGATATGTTTTTCCGGATCACTGCCCTGTCTGCGGATCTCTGGCGGAACGCGTCCATGGAGAAGCCGTGCGCCGATGCACAGGTGGTCTGACCTGTGAAGCACAGGTCGTTGAACGCCTGATCCATATGGTGTCCCGTGCGGCTTTCGATATTGATGGGCTGGGCGAACGGAGTATCCGGGAGTTTCATGCTGCGGGCTACATTCTCAAACCCGGTGATATTTTCCGTCTGAAAAATCATCAGGATGCGCTGCTAAAACGCGATGGCTGGGGTCAGCTTTCGGTCGACAACCTGCTTCGTGCCATTGAAGAGCGCCGAACCATCTCCCTCGCCCGTCTCATTTTCGGCTTGGGTATCCGACGCATCGGAGAACGCAACGCACAGCTTCTGGCCCGGCATTACGGTACTTTCGAAAACTGGCGTAACGCCATGGTTGCGGCGCAGATCGGCACGGAAGAAAGAGAAGCCCTCGGGTCCATCATGGGCGTTGGAGGCGCGATTGCGGATGAACTGGTCGCTTTCTTCTCCGAAGAGCACAATGTTGCCACGCTGGATGATCTGCGAGCTGAGTTAGCCACGATTGAGACGGAGGCAGCGCCCTCTGACGGCCATCTGTCTGGCAAAACCATCGTATTCACTGGCACCCTGACAACCATGACACGCCCTGAAGCCAAAGCCATTGCAGAGCGGCTGGGCGCACAAGTGACGGACAGCGTTTCCAAAAAGACATCTCTGGTTGTTCTTGGAGAGAAAGCGGGTTCAAAAGCAAAGAAGGCGGCTGACCTTGGGCTTGAAACTGTTGACGAAGCAGGCTGGAGAACCCTGGCCGGTCTTTGACAGTCTTATGACATTATTGACCTGCATGGCTGCCATCTGAAGATAATTGGCTTTGTTTCTGTTCTTCGGAGTATGATGCCGCCCGCATGTCAGTATCATCTCCCACCCAGCACATGATTATTCTTCTCCTGCTGGGTCTTGTCGCGACCGTCGCTCTGATCGCGGTCTCCATATTGATCTCCCTGTCCGAGATCTCATTTGCCGCCGCCCGGGATGTCCGGCTTCGCTCCAAAGCTGAAGCTGGTGACCCTCGGGCCGTCGCATTCCTCAAGCTGCGTCGCAACAGCGGACAGGTCATCACCGTCCTGCAGATCTGCCTGAATGCTGTTGGCGTTCTTGGCGGTATTATCAGCGAGTCGATGCTGAGTGAGCCTATAGCCGCAGGCCTTCAGTGGACCGGATTTTCGCCAGTTCTGGCCTCGAATGCAGGTTCCACCTGTTCCTTTATTCTGATTACCGGCCTGTTTGTTCTCTTTGCCGATCTGTTGCCAAAGCGGATCGCCATGAACGCACCGGACCGGATTGCCCTCAAGGTTGGCTGGTTCCCGGCTCTCGCCCTGAAGGTGCTGTATCCTGCGGTCTGGGTCTTCTCCCGTATCTCGGATGTCCTGCTGCGCGTTATGAAAATTCCTGCGGCTGCAACAGTGGAACCCGTCACACCGGAAGACCTTCGGGCCATTCTGGCTGCTGGAACGGCTTCGGGTATCCTGCTTGAGCAGGAACACCAGATGATTCAGAACGTTCTGGGCCTGCAGGATCGGTCTGTTACCTCGGCAATGACGCCGCGCGATGAGATTGTGTTTCTGGACGTTCAGGAAACGCCAGAGAGCCAGCGCGACAAGGTTCGTGTTCGTCCCTACTCCCGATATCCGCTCTGCGATGGCGGCCTGGATCGCGTCATAGGCTCCATTCGCGCGGAAGACGTTCTGGTAGCCGTCGTTGACGAGCCGCAGTCAAAAGAGAGCCTGACGCCGGTTGCCAGCCAGATTTTCAAAATGCGCCGGGATGTTCTTTCCCTGCCCGATACCCTGAATCTCTGGGAAACACTGGCCCAGTTCGATGCCCATTCCGCAGGTTTCGCCCTGATTGTGAATGAATACGGTCTGGTCGTCGGCCTGATTACCTACAAAGACATCATGGGCGCCCTGATGGATGGGCTGGTCAGTCCGTTCGAAGAGCAGGCGATTGTACGACGTGATGCGAATTCCTGGCTGATCGACGGAGCGGCTCCGATCGGGGACGTCATTCGGGAACTGGATATTCCACTGTTCGACGATGCACAGAACTTCGATACGGTCGGCGGTTTCGTGATGAACAGGCTTCGTCGGATGGCCCGGAAGGCTGACAGCGTTGAGTCATCCGGCTTCCGCTTTGAAGTCGTGGACGTTGAAGGTTTCCGCATCAACCAGCTCCTCGTGACACGTCTCTGAAAAGCGCCTTTCTTATGTCTCCCGGGACTGATTAAGATCGTCAGTATTGTGATCTCACTCAGCCCGGGAAGACTCTCCTTTGACCAATTTTCAGCATTCCGCCCTGATTATTGTAGACGTTCAGAACGATTTCCTGCCCGGCGGAGCGCTAGCTGTTCCATCCGGTGATCAGGTCATTGCACCGATCAATGCACTATCCCAAAGGGGATTTGCTGCTGTCGTCGCAACACAGGATTGGCATCCGGCGGACCATTGTTCCTTCAAGAAAGAAGGCGGCCCTTGGCCAGCTCACTGCATTGCAGCCTCTGAAGGCGCTGATTTTTCATCGGCGCTGAACCTCGGCCCGGTCAGCCACATCATTCACAAAGGCATGGCTCAGGATCGCGACAGCTATTCCGCCTTTTTCGATAACGACCATGAAACCTCAACAGGGCTGGACCACCTGCTCCGCGGGTTAAACGTCACCCATATTGTTGTTTGCGGGCTGGCCCTGGATTTCTGCGTTGCTGCAACTGCCCGGGACGCCATGCGCTGTGGTTTCAGAACAGACATCGCCCTCGGAGCCTGCCGTGGCATTGCCGACGACCAGACCGCGCTCTTCAGCGATCTGAAGGCACAGGGTGTCGGTCTGAGGGATCACATCTGACGCGAAAGTAAGGACCTTCATGAAACAGCGCCTCAGAATTTTTATGCTTGCCTGCCCACTCCTCTGCGGAACCCTGACAGCGACAGCAGCACCACCCACAACGGAGGATCTGCTGAACCATTCGGGTTTCAAAGAAGCCTATAAGGCAATGATTACGCTTCCAGCGTGGATTGTCTCCGGTAAAGGCACGTCCACCCCGGTGGAATATGTCAAGCAGAATGGAAAAACATATGCCCTTGGTCATATGTGCAAACCTCACGACTGCGCAGCACAACAGCTTGAGCTGGTTCTGGCCACCGATCATTCAGGTTCATGGGGGCTCCTGTCCATCAAGGCCAATAACGCACTGAAACAGACCGTTCTTGGCTCCCCTACTCCTGAAATAGAAAAGGTTCTCAGAGACGCTTACACCAAGAATAATCCTACAGACTGACCCAGACTATTTCTTTAACGGAAGGGTCGCGGGAAGGTGATTGGTCCGTCAGTCAGGTTGAGGTGTTCTCTTCGTTATCAGTCCGTTGAGGATCAAGGATACGATGAAGCGCTTTTACAATCACCGCGACACTCTCGTCACCGAAGCCATAGACGGACTTCTCAGATCTTCCGCAGGAAGCCATCTCTGCCGCCTGTCAGGACATGACAACATCCATGTCGTTCTGAGGCGGGACTGGGACAGATCAAAAGTCGCCATAGTTTCCGGGGGTGGGTCCGGTCATGAACCGGCACACGCGGGATTTGTTGGTAAAGGCATGCTGACAGCCGCAGTCTGCGGTGCCCTGTTCGCGTCTCCGAATGTCGATGCCATCCTTGCGGCAATCCTGGAAGTCACAGGCGATGCTGGCTGCCTGCTGATCGTCAAGAACTACACCGGCGACCGCCTGAATTTCGGACTGGCTACCGAGCAGGCTCGGGCTTTGGGGAAAAATGTTGAGCTGGTCATCGTGGCGGATGACATTGCGCTTGGTCAGGGCGTTCATGCCCGTGGCATCGCCGGAACGGTGCTGGTTCAGAAAATTGCAGGGCATGCGGCAGACGCCGGAGCCAGTCTGGCTGACGTCAAACAGGTCGCGCTGGACGCCATTAAGGCTACTGCGTCGATCGGCCTGGCGCTGACGGACGTCAATGTTTACGACCCGCAACACGAGACGCGACTGGACGACCATGAAGCCGAGCTTGGTCTTGGAATTCATGGAGAACCCGGTGCAGAACGCATCGGCGTAGAGAAACTGGATGCACTGGCTGCTCGTGCAGCAGATACACTTACCGAGCATCTGACGGACGAGAAACAGGCCGTTATGGTCAACATGCTGGGAGCCGTGCCTGTTCTGGAAGCTCAAGCCATCGTGGATGCTCTGGCCCGAACATCTCTGGCCGAGCGCACTGCATTCATCATTGGGCCGGCCCCATTGATGACGTCACTGGATATGTACGGTTTTTCCCTGTCTGCCATCCCTGCAAAAGCTCCTGTTATCGAGGCGCTTACTTCTCCTGTAGAGCCCTGGGCCTGGCCCGGAATTGCAGCTTTCAAGGATATTCAGACAAAACCCACACCCACGCTGCCCGAAACTTTCGCGTTTGAAGCCTCTTCTCATAGCCTGCTTGAGAAATTCATTCGTGAGGGTGCGAAGATTCTTGTCGAAAACGAAAAGGATCTTAACGCACTTGATGCCCTGATTGGTGACGGTGATGCTGGCTCAACGTTTGCGGAAGCAGCACGTGTCATTCTGAAAGATATTGATCGCCTTCCGCTTACCTCCCCGCAGCAGCTTTGTGCGACAATCGGACGACTGCTTGCTCGAAATGCTGGTGGCTCGAGCGGCGTCCTTCTCTCAATCATGTTCTCTACCGCAGGCCAGCAGGACAACTGGCGATCGGGGCTGGAAGCAGGTTTACAGCGCATGCACAGCTATGGTGGCGCATCACCCGGTGATCGCACCATGCTTGATGCTCTCTTCCCCGCCATAGCCGCCCTCCAGACAGGCAGCCTGCATGATGCAGCAGTTGCTGCCCGTGAAGGAGCAGATGCGACCCGCACGATGCCTGCCCGCGCAGGGCGAGCAGCTTATGTACCGCCTGCACAGTTGAAAAATATTCCTGACCCGGGCGCTGAAGCCATTGCACGCCTTTTGGAAGGCCTGGCGAAATTATCATGAAGGCATAGGAAAAATCAGAAAGCGCGTTTTTGACGTTCAGGCGACCGTTGATCCTGCCAAATTCTCAGGTTTTTCTGAGCCACTTGAATAGGCAAAGCGCTCTTTTTTACAGCCAACTGGCACAGAACTATCCGTCAGCAGGAGTGAGGGCGAGTTCGGGCTTCGTTAGAGCCGAAAAATTGCTGCCACGGTATGGAATGAATTCCTAATCGGGCAGGCACCATGCTCGATCAATGAGAATCGACCTGTCTTGCTGACAGATCAGTCTAAACGCAAAACCGAATCGCTTCGGTTTAGACCCGGACACATATGAGCCAGCCGGAGCACAACTATATAAATTTGAAGCAGGAAGATGTTTCAAGGCTGCGGAACCATAATGGATGGATTGTCGCAACAAGAAAAAGTCTCAGGAAACAGTGTTCACTGTTTCCGTTACCACTCAATTCGAAATCCTCGAGAGAGGGAGAGACAGGCGCGCTGGGTGGCGCGCCCTGCTGGATTCGAACCAGCGACCCACAGCTTAGAAGGCTGTTGCTCTATCCAACTGAGCTAAGGGCGCAGTAGAAAATCTTGAAACTGGTCGGGGCGCCCGGACTCGAACCGGGGGCCTCCTGTACCCAAAACAGGCGCGCTACCAGGCTGCGCCACGCCCCGAACCGAGGCGGAACATAGGGGCAGTAAGTTTCAGAAGCAATAGGGTTTTTTCAATCTTTTTCATTTCTTACGAGCGGCGGCACGAAAAGTGGTGCCGTATCCCACGGAAACAGCACCCACGTGTCCTGCGCGACTTCCGTAACGTAGTGATCCGTGTGCGGCTTGCCATCTGGCTTTGCGTACAGGCAGGCGAAAACAGCCTTGGGCAGCATTTCACGAACGTATTTCGCCGTAATGCCGGAATCGACCAGATCATCAACGATCAGGAAGCCTTCCCCATCACCTGCGGCGGTCGGTGCTTTCACGACCTTTGGCTCATGCTGGGTGCCTTCTTCACCAGCATAGCTGATGACGGAAACGCTTTCGATCAGGCGGCAGCCCATCTCGCGGCCCAGAATGGCAGCCGGGATGAGTCCACCACGCGTAATCGCAACGATACCGCGGAACGGTCCGTGCTTTTCCATGAGCGTTGCGGCGAGGGTACGGGCGTCACGATGGAGCTGGTCCCAGGTGACAGTTGCGTACGTTACGGGTTTGGGTGTCTGTGTGGCAGTCATGACCTTCATCTGCCTTCCGTCTCAGAATTTTGCAATAAACTTGCACAACGGAAATGCTTAATGTGGGCGGATGACTGACCCTGCATTGCGGGCCCTCCCCGGCCTTCGCCCTCTGATTATCAGCCGAATCTGTTCGCAGCTTTCCGCAACCACCATGACCATCGCCATCGGCTGGCAGATTTACGCCCTGACCCACAGCGTGGCTTCACTGGGCTATCTGGGACTGGCGCAGTTCCTGCCCATGGTGCCGCTGACGTTCATTTCCGGGCATGTGGCAGACCGGTTCAATCGCCGGAACATCGTTCTCATCTGCCAGATCCTGGAAATTCTGAGCACAGGTGCGCTCGCAGCCACTGCTGCCATGCAGGTTCTGACACCCGCCCTCGTTTATGCGTTTGCGGCCTGCTACGGCACGCTACGCAGCTTTGAGATGCCCTGTCAGCAGGCATTTCTGCCCGCTATTGCTCCACCTGAACTTCTGCCACGAGCGCAGGCGCTTCTGTCTTCGTTATTCATGACCGCATCCATCGTAGGGCCAAGCTTGGGCGGACTGCTGTACGGACTGGGAGCCGTGACCTGCTACAGCCTCGCTACACTTGGATTCGCACTCGCCTTTTTCGGCACACTGGCGCTCCAGCTTCACCACACCGTCCCCGCAAAAGAGCCGGTAACGTTTGCATCCGTTTTTGCAGGTCTGGGATTTCTGAACCGACGCCGGGATCTCCTTGGAGCGATTTCGCTCGATCTCTTTGCGGTTCTGCTGGGAGGCGCGACAGCTCTGCTGCCAGTCTATGCAGATAGCGTTCTGCACGTTGGGCCAATTGGCCTCGGCTTCCTTCGTGCGGCTCCAGCTGTAGGGGCCCTGGTTACATCCGCCTGGCTATCCAGACACCCGCTGGGGAGACGCACCGGCGTGACCATGTTCATTTCAGTTGTCGTGTTCGGAGTAGCGACCATTGTTTTTGGTGCCTCTCACATTACGTGGATTTCTGTTCTTGCCCTGATGGTCTTGGGCGCAGCGGATGTGATCAGCGTCGTGGTGCGCTCGTCACTGATCCAGCTTGCCACACCAGATTCCATGCGTGGGCGCGTGTCAGCCGTGAACTCCCTGTTCATCGGCTCAAGCAATCAGCTGGGAGAATTTGAAAGCGGCACACTCGGAGCCGCAATCGGGCCGGAAGCTGCGGTCATTGCAGGCGGCGTCGGGACTATTCTGGTGGCCATCGTGTGGATCCGGCTTTTTCCGAAATTATGGTCACTGGATCGCCTCGAAGACGTGCGTCCGGAAATTCTTTGAAGGGCAGATTGACCGCCCAAGCCCGAAAGGGCTGGCGGTCAAAGGCAAATACAGCACAAATGAAAAAAGCCCCGCGAGGGGCTTTTTCTTTACACCGCAGCCAAATTTTCAATAAGAAAAGTGGCTCCCGAAGTAGGACTCGAACCTACGACCCAGCGATTAACAGTCGCTTGCTCTACCAACTGAGCTATTCGGGACCGGTGAGGAGGTATGTAGTCCAACCGACGGGGTCGGTAAAGCCCCTTTTTTCAACTTTCTGCATTTTTCTGAACTTTCCTCAGTAAGACGCAGAAAACATGGCTTTATTCAGAGCTCTTCCCGCCCCCGCGTTGCCAGAACGTCTACCCGTTCGTTATTCACGTCCCCGGAATGACCCCGAACCCAGAGCCATTCGATCTCATGCGGTTTGGCCGCATCCAGAATACGCTGCCACAGATCCATGTTGGCTACCGGATCACCAGCCGCATTGCGCCAGTTCCGACGAACCCAGCCTGTGTGCCAGCGGGTAATGCCATTTTTAAGGTATTCGCTATCTGTATGAAGCTTGACCTGACAGGGGCGCTTGAGTGCTTCCAGCGCTTCAGCGGCCGCGGTCAATTCCATCCGGTTATTGGTCGTTTCCGGATGACCGCCCCACATTTCCTTCTCCTTGCCCTTACAGCATAGAAGAACGCCCCACCCTCCCGGACCTGGATTGGGCTTGCAGCCCCCATCCGTCCAGATTTCGACCAGCAGGCTTTCCGTCTCAGACATCAGCTTGCCCTGTGAAATGCCGAAGACGTCCAAGATAAGCGAGTGGGTCCTTGCGGGTCACAAGCGCATCAGCAGGCGTATTGATCCAGTCATAGAGACGCGTCAGCAAAAAGCGGATGGAAGCGCCCTGACAAAGAATGGGCAGAGCAGCTTTTTCCGCAGCGTCGAGAGGACGGACCGTCTCATAGCCATCAATCATGGCCTGAGCGAAGGCAGGTTCGAAAACCTTTTCGTCCCGGAAACACCACGCATTCAGACAGATAGCCAGATCGTAGGCGAAGAGATCCGTGCAGGCGAAATAGAAATCGATCAGCCCGGAGATCCTACCCCCCTGAAAGAAGACGTTATCCGGAAACAGATCCGCATGAATCTGACCGCGTGGAAGCGTCCCTTCTGCGGGCCAAGAGGTCTCGATCCGATCCAGAGCCTGCACCAGTTCATTGGTCAGGCCGGGAAGGAGATCATCCCCAGCCCTCTGACAACTCTCAAGAAGAGGCCTCCACGCGTGCACGGAAAGCCCGTTCGGGCGCTCTGCCCTGTAGTCCCGTCCCTTTTCATGGAACGTGGCCAGAACCTGACCAAGCTGTCGGCAGGCTTCTGCCGTGATCTCGGGGATAGCGCGCCCGGGAAGGAAAGTCGTAATGGCGGCGGGGCGCTCTGCAAGAATCCGCAGAGCCTCCCCGTCACGCCCTGCAACAGGAAGGGGACAGTTCATCCCCTGCCCTGAAAGATGCTGCATCAACCCCAGAAACCACGGAAGATCCGAAGCTTTCACGCGCTTTTCGAAAAGCGTGAGGATGAACTTCCCTTCCGTCGTCTGGAGCAGGAAGTTGCTGTTTTCGACGCCTTCGGCGATTCCCTGAAACGATATCAGGGTGCCGATGTCATATGTGCCAAGGAACGCTTCAAGCGTCTCGGCCGCCAGTTCCGTATAGACGGCCATGAAATCTCAGTTGTCCTCACCAGCAAGCGGGCCCGGCAGACGGAAGTTGATGTTCTCTTCCTTCACGATCCGCTCCTCGATCTTCAGCGTGTACTTGGCCGCAAGCGCCGTCACCATTTCCTGCACCAGACTTTCCGGAGCGGACGCACCGGCGCTGATACCGAGTGTCTCCACGCCTTCCAGAACAGACCAGTCGAGGTTTTCCAGCTTGGGAACCAGCAGGGCCCGGCGTGCACCGGAACGCTCTGCCACTTCGCGCAGGCGCTGCGAGTTGGATGAGTTGGGCGAACCAATGACAATGACCAGATCGCTCTCAGGCGCGATGGCTTTCACAGCTTCCTGACGATTGGTCGTGGCGTAGCAGATGTCTTCGCGCTTCGGCCCTTCGATCAGCGGGAAGCGCGAGCGAAGAATATCAACGATTTCAGCCGTATCATCGACCGACAGCGTCGTCTGCGTGATGAAGGCCAGCTTTGCCGGGTCTTTCGGCTGGATCGTGCGGGCTTCCTCGGCATCGTTGATGAGCGTCACGGCTCCGGGTGGGAGCTGCCCCATCGTGCCAACAACTTCCGGATGGCCGGCATGACCGATCATCAGGATATGAAGCTGCTCCGGGCCACCGCCAGCAAAATGACGTTCTGCCTCACGATGAACTTTGGACACCAACGGGCAGGTTGCATCCAGATAAAGCAGGTTGCGGCGCTGCGCTTCAGCCGGGACGGATTTCGGCACACCATGAGCCGAGAAAACGACGTGGCCGTCGGCTGGCACTTCGTCGAGTTCTTCAACGAAAATGGCGCCCTTGGCTTCCAATCCCTCGACCACGGTGCGGTTATGAACAATTTCATGACGCACATAGACTGGCGCGCCATAACGACGCAGGGCTTCTTCAACGACGCGGATCGCACGATCCACACCGGCGCAGAAACCACGCGGGCCGGCGAGCAGGACCCGGAGCGTCTTCTGGTGTGCAGCACTTTCTGGTGCAAGAGTTGTCTGTTCTGGCATGGTGTTCCCCAAGCGGGCGGAGTTCGATATGTAGGACCATTATCGACCGGATTGAGGCATGTCGCAACGTCCGGGCCGCTTTGTGGGAGTTTCTACAGCAGATGCCAGCCTTCCGGCGCCTTGCCACGTCCCTGTTTGTCCCGGCTTTTGCCGTTGTCGCGCTTTCGACACTGGCAGGATGCGACGAATCCAATCCGGGTATGTTCGCTCCTGCCTGCCCTGCTACGGATATTCCGAGCGCAGCCTCTGACCGGTTCGTCTATGATGGGCGTGGACTGGATGTTGGCAGCCTGGTCAGTCACGCCCAGCTGACATCCATCGCTGGAGACTGCCAGCGCGGCCCCAAGGGACCAAAGGATGAGCAGATGGTGCGGACCCGCATCAGCCTCGCCATGAACCTGACACGCGGCCCGGCGGCTGAAGGCAGCAGCATCGACGTTCCCTATTTTATCGTCATCATGCGTGACGGGAAGATCGTGGACAAAAAGGTATTCACGGATACGTTCAAGCTTGAACCCAATGTCAGCACTCAGGCTGTACGGACGGAGCTTCGCCTGATTGACCTTCCAGCCGCCAAGAACCTGCAGGACAATCCTTATACGCTGGAAATCGGCTATCAGCTGACGCGCGAGGAGCTGGACTATAACCGTGCCCATCTTCCTGTCGTAAAATTCCGTGGCCGGACACAGTAACGGCCTTTTCCTTTCTCTTTCACCCGTCGTCAAAACCCGCATCACGCTGAAAATGACCCTAGCCTGTCTGGCAGGCTTTGGGTCTTCAGCCCTTTCTGCGCCCCTTGACGTTTCGGCTTCGAAAGAAGAACGGATCAAGGTTCATCACGCAGAGCGCCCAGAGATCCAGAACTTCCCTCATGCGGGCTTTCTGGAACAACCCAGGCGTCTGACCACTCGTCAGAATCTCGCCCCTATTGGCCGACAGCCGCGCTGGGGTGGGTTCAATCGCGGAAACGGTGAAGGCGCGGGTTTTGGTCCTGTTGGCCGTTATGGTGTGGCGCCTTGGGCGGAAGACTGGTCCTATCTGCGCAACCAGAGCCATCGGGACGATCTGTTTGACCCGCTGAAATTCATTGCCTTGAACAACGAACGCACCATCTGGCTCTCGCTCTCAGAACGCACCCGCCTGCGAAACTGGTACAATGACTACCCGATGCTGGGAACAATCCCGCACCCGGGATCAGGGCGTTTCGTGACACGGAACATGTTCGGTGCCGACCTGCACCTTGGGGAACACTGGCGCATTTTCGGGCAGCTCGTGAACGGAACAGCCGCAGGCTGGAATGGGTACAGCTATGGCAGCACATACCGGAAGCGGCTGGATCTGCATCAAGCCTTTATCGAGTACAAACAAACCATTGGCACAGCCAAAACGGGCCTGCTGTTCGGGCGGCAGCAGTTTCTCGATGCGCCGTCCTACGTTCTTTACGACCGTGAGCCGCCCAATATCCAGATCACCTGGAACGGCCCGCGTGCCTACGCCATTCTGCCGCATGTACGGTTTGATCTGTATGACTTCGTGGCCACGAATATTGCTCCGCGGGCCATGTTCCATGACACACAGGACTGGAACACGCGGCTGTATGGCTTCAACACCACATTCGATGTGCCAGCCTTCCACTTGGGCCAACAGCGTATCCAGTCTTATCTGGATCTGTTCTGGATCGGGTTTCATCTGGGCGGAAAGACGGGATCGGTGCCGACGTTGAGTTCAACCGCGATAAAATCCGTGACCGGCGCGACCAATCGTAACAATCTTGGCTTTCGTTGGTATGGAACGGCCCAGCAACTGGAATATGCTCTGGGTGTTCTGTGGCAGCAGGGCAATTTTACGCCCTATGGCACAATAGCACGCCGACAGGTTTCAGCGTATTCCGTGAACACAACCGTGGGATACAGACGATCCGACCTGCTGTTCAAACCCTTTTTCGGTATACAGACGGACGTCTATTCGGGCGGTAACGAACGTCATCGAACGGGGAGGATTGGAACGTACAGCGCCCCCTTCGCTCCCCAGAACCCTTATCTGGATTATACCGGCTATATCGGCGCTGCGAACCTGATCAATCTGTCTCCGATCCTCGTCGGCTCTTATGGAAAGGTCTCGCTGCGGGTCAAAGCCCCCATCCTGTGGCGCCAGACCACGCAGGCTTCGGTGTATTCGATCACGTCCGCCTATAATTTTCCGAAGTTTCGTAGTCACTTCGTCGGCGTTGCGCCGAATGGCCTGCTGACATGGGCTATAAACCGCCACTGGAACTGGACTCATGTCGTGGCCTGGTTCGCCGCATCGCATGATCTGAAAAACGCCGGAGCAAAAAGCGGACTGTATTATCAGTCCAGTCTCTCATTTGCCTTCTGAAGAATGGTTGCAGAGCCGCGCCCTGCAGCGTAATGCCCCCCATACTCACGCGACATCACAGGATTGCCCCCATCATGAAATATATGGACAGCCGCGAACTGACCTTGAGGGGCATCATACTGGGTGCGCTCATTACAGTGGTCTTTACGGCCGCCAATGTTTATCTGGGCCTGAAGATCGGCCTGACGTTCGGCTCATCCATTCCCGCCACCATTATTTCGATGGCCGTGCTGCGCCTTATGGGCGGTGGCACCATGCTTGAAAACAACATGGTTCAGACGCAGGCTTCAGCGGCAGGCAGCCTGTCCTGCATCTTCGCAGCGCTCCCCGGCCTCATCATGGTGGGGTACTGGCATGAGTTTCCCTACGTCATCTCGCTTCTGCTGACACTTGCCGGAGGTATGACGGGAGTGATTTTCACCATTCCCCTGCGTCGGGCATTGGTCAGCAGTTCCGATCTTCCATACCCTGAAGGAACAGCCTGCGCAGAAATTCTGCGAGCGTCTTCTCCAGAGGGAGACGCAGAGAGCCTTCGTTCCCTGACCAAAGGCACAGCTGTTTCGGCAGTCGTCGCCTTCGTCACCTCCGGCCTGCGCGTTCTTTCAGATGGCGTTTCGGCCGCCACCAGTTTGGGCGCTTCGGCATTCCGTCTCGATATCAGCTTTTCACTGGCTCTTCTGGGAACCGGATATCTCGTTGGTATTGCGGGCGGCATCGCCATGCTGCTTGGCGTGCTGCTGGCCTGGGGAATCATGATCCCGGTTCTGGGTCACCTGAACCCAGTGGCAGACCCTCTGGCGGCAACGACGGGGCTCTGGCTGTACAAGGTCCGTTTCATGGGGGCAGGAGCAATCGCCGTAGCCGCGATCTGGACCCTCCTTGCGCTTTCTGGCCCGGTCGCTCAGGGACTGAAGGAAGCTCTTTCTGTCAAACATCGTGCATCGCAGAATGAGACGGATCTCGATCTCGCCCCTAAAACCCTGATTGGCCTAAGCATTATTCTCGCGCTGATCCTGTCAGGACTGTTTACGCAGTTCCTCTGGCCTGTCATGCCTCATGGCGCGTCCATGGCTACACTTGTCATCCTGGGCATTGTTGCGTGTTTCGGTCTTGGCTTTCTGGTAGCAAGTGCCTGCGGATATATGGCTGGGATCATCGGGTCTTCGTCGTCCCCGATTTCCGGTGTTGGCATTATCGCCATCATCGCTATTTCCGTCGCGCTGTGGGGGCTTGAAAGCGGTGGCGTACTTTCACCTGAACAGCGGCCCATAGTCATTGCTTTTGGCCTGTTTGTTCTGTCCGCCATTACAGCGTCTGCTGCGGTTTCCAATGACAACCTTCAGGATCTGAAAACCGGCCAACTCGTAGGCGCCGCCCCCTGGAAACAGGAAGTCGCCCTGCTGATCGGCTGTGCCGTGGGTGCAGTGGTCATTCCGTGGGTGCTTCAAACACTTTATCAGGCCTATGGATTTGTAGGTGCAATGCCACGCGACGGCATGGACCCGACGCGCGCGCTTGCTGCGCCTCAGCCTGCGCTTATGGCGGCCATTGCCAAGGGTATTCTGACCCACGATCTTGACTGGTTAATGCTGGAAATCGGCGCTGCGATCGGCCTGGTTCTGGTCGTTGCGGATAGACTGTTGAAACGTCGCAATCTGTCTCTTCCGCCGCTTGCAGTCGGCATGGGCATCTATCTGCCCGCAGACGTGTCCGTCACGATCGCAATCGGCGCGGGGCTCGGCTGGCTCCTGCGTCGTTTCCCCAAAGATCAGGGAACGATGATTGCTTCAGGCTTTATTGTCGGGGAAAGTCTGGTCGGCGTGGCCGTGGCTGCCATTGTTGGCGCCACGGGCAGCACCGAAACACTGTCCCTTCACCTGCCCGCGATGCTTCGCTCCGGACTGGGGTGGGTCGTGTTTCTGGGTGTGATGTTCTGGTTCGGGCGGCGTGTCAGCCGCCCGGCGGCCTGAAAAATCAGGCCTTCACCCACCACTGAACGGGCTCCGGCTCGTTCGATTCAACGTCTGCCAGTACCGGCTCGTCGGCAACCATAACGTCGTCTTCAACGGCGACCTTACGTGGCCGACCCACTGGGCGCGGTGTGCGGCGGGCCGCTTCGGCAGCCTGCTCGCGAGCCTGATGAAGCTGAGCCTTGAGAGACTGGATCTGCTCCTGATGGTCCCGAAGGTCCCGGTTCAGTTCCGTAATCTGGATCTTGGCATGCGCTTCACGCGTCTCGAAAGCCTTGAGCTGCGCACGGATTTCCGTGAGGCTCTTCTCGGCTTCTTCCCAGCGGCGCTGCTCACGCTTTACTGACTGGCGAAGGCGCTCGATTTCTTCCTGATCTTCCTGACCAGGCCCATTGTTACGCTGATTAAAGCCGCGGCTGGCCTGGTGTTCGACAACAACCTGACCGTCACGCACAAAACGACGACGGCGTTCTGTGGTCGGCGTAACCGGGCGTGGCTTCTGTGAACGGGATGACGACCCCGACCCTAGACGAGCCAGCGCCTCCCGCAGTTTGTCTTCGCTAACCTGCTGATCGTCCTGCATTCTTTGTTTTTTCAACCAATAATGAAATTTATGCTGGGTTCCCCAACAGGAACGCCCTCCCTGAATGACGGAGAGACTGAAAAAGCCCATGGGCCGATCAGCGAGACGTGTCCTGGCAAGGAAATTGAAAGTCGACATTAACGGAATTCATAAATGACCCGTTTTGTCAGACAACGGTCTTCTATCAGGTCCGTCAGGGCCTGTCATCAAAACAATAGCACTGTATTCGTGTTTCTTTATTTCCACTGCCCCGGTTGCCAGAGCACATCTCCGGCACCGTCATCATTGGCATAACGGGCGAGAACGAAGAAATAGTCCGACAACCGGTTCAGAAACCGGATCCCTTCTGCAGGGGCGGGATCCAGGGAAATCAGGCTGCGCTCTGCCCGGCGTGCAACCGTTCGAGCCAGATGTGCATGGACCGAGATCAGGGAACCACCTGGCAGTATAAAACTGCGCAATTCCGGCTGTGACACCCTGAGAAGCTCGATACAACTCTCGATCCACGCCACAGCCTTATCCGTCAAACTGGATGGCCGGGCGGGATCCGGAATGCAGATATCGGCGCCCAGATCAAATAGACAGGACTGTATCTGGCGAATATCAGCAGAAATACTGAAAGTATTACCGTGTTTCCGCACATAGTATTCAAGAATACCCAGAAGAGCGTTCAGCTCATCGACCGTTCCCATGGCGTCGATCCGTGCACAATCCTTGGAGACGCGCGAACCATCCCCAAGAGACGTCTGCCCCTGATCCCCACCTCGGGTCACAATACGATCAAGCCGAATGCTCATCCCGGCAATCCTCTACTCAGTGACGGCCGAAGTGATGGTGATGGCCCTTGACTGTTTTAGCACCACTCAGGTCATTGGCCCGAGTCGTATGATCCTTGAGCATCTTCGTCGTGTCACCGGCCAGCGTCTTGATGTCTGCCGTCCCACCGGACTGCGTTGCCGTGGTGAGCGCATTTGTCAGAGCTGGCGTCTGAACACTTTTAATTTCGCTCAGGAAAACACGGTCAAAAGACGTACCATACAGATGACCAAACGAGGCAACATGCTCTTCATCACCAGCATTCAGCTTGTCTGTGACTGTCAGGTGGGAATCCGTGGCAATCTTTGCAACAGCCTTGCGGTTCGTCGTGTGATCACTAACGACCGTAGACGCAAAAGCCTTTACGACATCACTATTGCTATGCGTTGCGGCAAGGCTGGCAATGCTGATCTGCGTCAGATCCATGCCGTCAACCTGCTGTAGGAAAGCAGCATCGGCCGTGGACAGGGTATAGGTCGAAGCCGCGGACGGCAGAGCTGGAGCTGGCGGCGCATCCGGAGCGTTACAAGCAGCAAGGCCAGCAAACAGGCTCAGGGACGCAAAAGCGGCAAAACGTGCGGTGGCTCTCATGAAGAGACAGTCCTTCCATCTGTGAGACCAGGAGAACGCTCCCGGCCACTACGGGTGAATGGCCCCGCCTTCAAAACGGTCCATTCATGTTCCGGAACACTTCATGGTACATTCGGCGCATGTCCGCAAATCCCCGTCGCCCTGCCCTGTCCGGCATCTTTCGCTTCTGCTTCGTTTCCGGTGCACTGGGAGGCGCTCTGGGGCTCGTTCTCGGAACGCTGGCATCTCATCTGCCAGATACGGCATTTGCTGTTCTGAATGGCAGAGCCGTCCTTCATACAGGTGTCGAAATCCTGATGTGGCATGCGATTGCTCTTTGTGCCCTTGCGCTTGGAGCCCCCTTGCTGGCTCCACGGCTCGCACGTCTGGCATGCCTCACCATGGCGACAGGGACAGTTCTGTTCTGTACTCCCGTGACGTTATTCGCTCTTTTTGATCTGAAAATCGGTGCCTTATCCGTCGCGCGGATCGCACCTTATGGTGGCACGCTTCTGATTATTTCGTGGCTTCTGGCGGCGGCTTCCGGCCTGCGCAAAGCATCCTCAGAAACTCTATGATCTGCTCCGTATCACTTTGATAAGAGAAAGCACGGCAATCTGAACGGCCAGCGCCGCGCAGAAGCAGAAAACGATGATACCGATCAGGATCATCTGTTCCCGGCCCAGCGCGGAATCGACATGAAACAGTGTGTAGAGCCACTGCCAGGCATGTGTGGCCGCAACCATCTGCACAAGTTTGATCGTCGGATGCCAGAACCGGAATATGGCCGCGAATGCGAGTGTTAGTCCGACCAGACCAACAGTTCGCAGGAGCGTTTCAGCAATGCTGACTTCCGGAACAGCCTTCTGTGGTTGAGCAGACGTTTGGAACTTCATCAAGAACATGACCTTAAGGTTGAGTTCAGCTTTAATCGTTTTTCTGCAAGACTGCGTTATGTCATGCAGTCCGTTCCTTCAATGAAAGCCTTTTTTATGCGCGTTTCCCTTCTCGCCGCTGCCGGACTGGGTCTGGCGCTCTCTGCTCCATTTGCAGCCCAGGCCGCAACCGCACCAGCGCCCCATCTGAGTGAAACCTCTGCTCCGCCGGTAGCTGCACCTTATCCGGACACGTCTGTTGCTCAGGCTCAGGTCAAGGATGCTTTTGCCCTCGCCGCGAAAACCGGACGTAAGGTGCTTATCGATTTCGGTGGAAACTGGTGCCCGGACTGCAAGATGCTTTCTGGCATCTTTGCCCTTCCTGACGCCAAGGCATGGCTCGACAGCCAGTTCGTGATTGTTCCGGTCAATGTTGGCCGTATCAATACCAATCTGGATCTGGCTCAAAAGTATGGCGTGACAATCAAAGCCGTCCCGACCATCATCATCGTCACGCCGGATGGGCACGCATTGAACGGTGACGGGTCCAAGGCCCTTGGGAATGCCCGTAGCATGTCCCCGCAAGCTGTTCTGGACCTGATTTCAGAATGGAACAGCCGCGGCTGATTTCACTTTCTGGCTCCGGAAATAACTTCGGAGCCAGAAGCGACTTTCAGATCCCGAGTTCCTGCTCAGCCTCATGCACAACTTCTGCCAGTGCGTCGGCCTCAAAAGGCGACACCAGCCCGGCATCTGCGACTAACTGTGCAAACGGCTTCGAACCACCTTCGGAGCAGAGATTGCGATAGGTTTCAAACGTGCCTTCCTTGTCCATTCGGGACCGAAGCCACAGTTGAAGCGCACAGCACTGAGCCAGCGCGTAATCAATGTAATAAAATGGCAGCCGGTAGATATGGAGTTGAGCCTGCCAGCGGCCGCCCTTGGCCGGATAGGCCAGATCACCCCAGTCCCGCCATGGCATGTACATCTTTTCCAGACGCGCCCAGGTCTTGTGCCGTTCCGCTGCGGTCATCTGCGGATTGGCATAGACCTCATGCTGGAAATGATCGACGCACACACCATAAGGGAAGAATGACAGAGCATCGATGAGATGCATCCGGCGATACCGGTCCGCTGCTCCATCCTCAACCAGCGCGTCAATCTGCGGCCAGGTCAGGAATTCCAGGCCCATCGAATGGATTTCTGCTGCTTCCATGGTTGGCCAGAGCTGGTCCACCCAATCCTGATCGCGGCTTTTCCAGTTCTGGAACGCATGACCCATTTCATGCGTGAAAACGCCAATATCGTTATGCGTGCCGTTGAAATTGGCAAAGATGTAAGGGCTGCCAATGGTTGGGAAGGATGTGCAGAACCCACCGCCAGCTTTACCATCACGGTTCTTCAGATCCAGATACCCAAGATCGCGCATCTGAACGTAGAAATCGCCCATTTCACCTTTGGGATCGAGCGCACGGAACATACCTTCAGCACGAGCAACCAGAAGATCATGATCGCCGGCTGGTTTCGGATTTCCCTGAAGATCGATCAGCGCCTCATCCCAGGCCCAGACCTTGTCCCACCCCATTTTCAGACGACGCCGTTCCAGCAAAGACTGAACCAGCGGCGTGACAGAACTCAGAACCTTCTCACGGAAAGCTGCAACCTGTTCCGGGCCGTAATCCGTCCGGCGCATCCGGCGATAGCCCAGCTCGATATAGTTCTCAAACCCCAGCGTTTTGGCCATACGGTCACGCAATTCAACGAGGCGGCTGTAGAGGGTATCGAGAGCCTCACCGTTCTCTTCAAAGAACGTCCAGCGGGCCTTCTCGGCCGAATGTCGCATGTCACGGTCCGGGCCTTGCAGATAAGGCACCAGACCTGAAAGATTAAGCATCTTCCCATCAAACGGGATCTTTGCCGAGGCCAGCAATGCCGTGTATTCGCCCGTCAGGCGCGCTTCTTCTTCCAGATCAGTGCTGATGCGCGGATCGAACGTCGTGGTATCGGCTTCCCACAGACGCACAACATGCGGCGTGACCAGAGCTTCCAGCGCCGCACGGTCCGGGTCTGCCAGAAGGCGCTTTTTGATGGTGACTTCATGATCGGTCGCGATCGGCGACAGACGATCCGCATAGTCACGATCCGCCTTGGCCTGCTCATCCTGCGTATTGCGCGAGAACTGAAGATGGACGTGCGACGCCCAGGATTCATATTCCCGGCGCACAAAATCAAAAGCTTGCGCGGCATCCTTGGAGCGCCCCTGATCCAGCAGGAGCGCAATATCGTCATACCGCGCCTTCAGCGAGGCTTCGTCAGGACGGGGAAAAGACAGGTCAGAGAATGGGGGGATTGTCTGTGTCATGGTTCTAATTCTGACATTCCGCTCCGTCTCCGTCCATGCCCCTCAGGGTTTCTGAATCGCTTTCACAAATCCGGCCAGACGTCGGCAGGCTTCCTCAAGCTGTTCATCCGATGCGGCGCAGGACAGACGCAGATACGGACTGTATCCGAATGCTGTTCCCGGAACGGTGGCGACGTAGGCCTCGTCGAGAAGCGCTTCGGCGAAATCGACGTCCGTGGTCAAAACACGTCCTCCGCCGGACGTGCCACCAAGAAGCGCACCAATGCCCGGATAGACGTAAAACGCACCTTCCGGAATAGCGCAGGTCAGACCGGAGATCGCCTGAAGGGCAGCCACCATTTTGTCGCGTCGGCGCTGATAGGTCTCACGCATCTGCTCGATACGCTCCAACCCACCATTCAGCGCAGCGACGGAACCTGCCTGCGCCAGGGTGCAGACGCCAGACGTCGTATTGCCCTGCACGGCAATCATCGCCTTGATAAGTGGTACTGGCCCACAGGCGAACCCAACCCGCCACCCTGTCATGGCGTAGGCTTTGGCCATTCCGTTGATGACGAGAATACGATCAGCCAGATCCGGTGCAACCTGAAGCAGAGACAGATGCTTGCGGCCATCAAACGTCAGATGCTCGTAGATTTCATCTGACATAACCAGAACATGCGGAGCCTCGCGCAGGACATCGGCAATCGCCTCAAGATCCTGCCGCTCAAGAATGGCCCCCGTTGGATTGTTGGGGAAATTCAGCACCAGCCATCGGGTTTTCGGTGTAATCGCGGCCTTGATGGCCGCCGGATCAGAACGGAAGCCATCCTCTTCCCGACAGGCAACTTCCACCGCTTTCCCGCCAAGCATACGCGCAATCAGCGGATAGCTGACCCAGTACGGCGCAGGGACAATGACTTCATCGCCCTCATCCAGCGTCGCCGTGAAAGCGTTATAAATAACCTGCTTTCCACCATTCGCGACCATGATCTGGTCTGGTGTCGCAGTGATATCATTATCCCGTTTGAACTTGTGGAGAATGGCGTCAATCAGCGCTTTCTGGCCCGGAATAGGCGGATAACCCGTATCGCCTGCAAGCCCAGCCGCATAGGCCGCTTCGATGGCTTCCGGCGGTGACGGGAAATCCGGCTGTCCCAGCGCCAAAGAGATGACGTCCCTGCCCTCAGCCCGCAATTCACGGGCACGCGCGGCCATGGCAATGGTCGCAGGCTTGGGAAGCGTCGCCAGACGTGATGAAATACGAAACGTCATGACAGCCCCTGACAGAACTGCTGGATCCGGGTGCAGGCTTCCTTCAGGAGTTCCGTGCTGGTGGCGTAGGAAATCCGGAAATATCCCGGCGTCAGGAAGGCGCTCCCATGGACAGCCGCCACACCCGTTTCATCCAGAAGAGCCGTGACAAAAGCCTCGTCACTCTCAATCAGATGGCCGCCTTTGCTCGTTTTACCAAGCGTTCCCTCAAGGGATGGGAAGACGTAAAACGCGCCTTCCGGCTTGGCACATTTCAGGCCAGGCGCATCATTGAGCATGGACACCACAAGATTACGGCGTTGCTCATAGACGCTCACCATCTCATCGATGAAATCCTGCGGGCCTGAAACAGCCTCTTTCGCGGCAGCCTGAGCAATAGAGCATGGATTGCTCGTACTTTGCCCCTGCAGCTTGATGAGTTGACGCGTGAGTTCCACAGGAGCTGCGGAAAAGCCAATCCGCCAGCCAGTCATGGCGTATGCTTTGGAAACACCATTCATCGTCACCGTCCGGTCCCGCAGACGGGGCTCTACCTGCACGAACGTCTTGGCGACGGCACCTTCGTACATCAACTTGGCGTACATATCGTCTGTCAGGATCCACACATGCGGATGGTCCATCAGAACTTCAGTCAGCGCCTTAAGGTGATGTTCATCGTATGCGGCTCCTGTCGGATTACAGGGCGAGTTCAGCATCAGCCACTTTGTCTTAGGCGTAATGGCAGCGCGAAGCTGATCAGCTGTCAGGCGGAAACCGTTCTCCGGCGTTGTCTGAATGATGATCGGCGTTCCGTCCGCCAACGAGACGATATCAGGATAGGACACCCACGCCGGAGCCGGAATGATGACTTCATCACCCGCGTTCAGTGTGGCGACCATCACGTTGTAAATGACCTGCTTGCCACCAGTCGAAACACAGATTTCTTCAGCGCGGTAATCCAGATCGAAATCTGCATTCAGTCGGGCAGCGACCGCTTCCCGCAGCGGCATCGTGCCCGCGACATCCGTATATTTCGTTTCACCGTTCTGGATGGCGCGGATGGCCGCCCGCTTGACGAAATCCGGCGTATCAAAATCCGGTTCGCCTGCGGAAAGACTGATGATGTCACGGCCTTCCGCCTTCAGGGCGCGGGCTTTCTGCGTAATCGCAATCGTCTGGCTTGGCAGGATACGGTTCAGACGGTCGGCAATGAAAGACATGATGGGTTCCTGATAGGCTTTATCGCGATGGAACCCTACCGCCCCCGATAGGCGTTTGACCACAGCTCATCTGCAGATGAGAGGTGCGTTTTTTACATAAAAAAGGCTGGATAACCCCTGGAGGAGCTATCCGGCCTTTTCACACGTCAGCCTTCCGGAAATATCAGGCCAGCTTCTCCATTTCACGAACGACAGCCTGGCCCATCATATCTGTGCCAACGCGAGCCATCCCCGGCGACATGATATCCGCCGTCCGCAGGCCACTTGCCAGTACGTTGGACACAGCCTTTTCGATCAGGTCCGCATCATCCGCACGGTTCAGCGAATAACGGAGCAGCATGGCAAAGGACAGGATCTGCGCCAGAGGATTTGCAATCCCCTTGCCAGCAATATCCGGCGCGCTGCCATGGATCGGCTCGTACAACGCATTGCGCTTGCCATCGTCACGTACGATACCGAGCGTTGCAGATGGCAGCATACCGAGCGAACCCGTCAGCATGGATGCCAGATCAGACAGGATATCGCCGAACAGGTTGCCCGTAACAATCACATCAAACTGGTTCGGATTACGAACGAGCTGCATCGCGCAGTTATCAGCCAGCATGTGGGACAGTTCCACATCCTGATATTCGCGCTTGTGCAGATCGGTGACGACTTCCTTCCACAGGAGGCCACTTTCCATCACATTGCATTTCTCGACGGAGCAGACGCGGTTTCCGCGCTGACGGGCCATCTCAAAAGCAACGCGGGCAACACGTTCGATCTCGGACGTCGTGTAGACTTCCGTATTGATCCCGCGGCGGGAACCGTCTGGAAGCGTCTCGATGCCACGAGGCTCACCGAAATAGATACCACCGACCGTCTCGCGAACGATCATGATGTCCAGCCCGCGCACCACTTCCGGCTTCAAAGCAGATGCATCAATCAGTGCATCAAAAAGCTGGGCCGGACGAAGATTTGCAAAAAGCTCAAGCTCCTTGCGCAGCTTCAGGATGGCAACTTCAGGACGCTTGTCGAACCCGACATGACCCCAGGCCGGATCACCGACCGAGCCGAACAGAACCGCATCGGACTGCTTGGCCAGTTCAATGACTTCGTCACGGATGGGAACACCGTGCACTGCAAGAGAAGCCGCGCCAACGAGTTCTTCCGTAATGTCCAGCTTCAGGCCACGGTTCGCGTCCAGCCAATGCACAATCCGTGCAACTTCACGCATGACTTCCGGGCCGATACCATCACCGGCAAGAACAAGAAGCTTGTAAGCTTCACTCATTTGGCAGTTCCCATGCTGATTGACGGTACCCATGCACGGCTGGCTTGATGTTCGAAGCTGCTGATTTCTGCATCATGCGCCAGTGTCTGACCGATATCGTCCAGGCCTTCGAGCAGCATGTGACGGCGGAAAGGATCCACTTCGAACGGAACGACATTGCCATCCGGACGAATAATGATCTGCTTTTCCAGATCGACCGTCAGACGGGAATTTGACCCCTGACGCGCATCACCCATCAGTTCGTCACAGATTTCCCGTGGCAGACGGATCGGCAGGATACCGTTCTTGAAACAGTTATTGAAAAAAATGTCGGCAAAGCTCGGCGCGATAACGCAGCGAATGCCGAAATCCAGTAGAGCCCAAGGGGCGTGCTCACGGGAGGAGCCACAGCCGAGGTTGTCATAGGTAATGAGGATTTCAGCATGACGATACGGCTCTTTGTTTAGAACAAAGTCCGGGTTCTCGTTGCCGTTATCGTCGTAACGCTGCGCCGCGAACGCATTCTTGCCAAGACCCGTGCGCTGGATAGTCTTCAGAAAACGTGCCGGAATGATCTGATCGGTATCGATGTTTTCGTTCGGCATCGGAGCCGCAATGGCGGTCAGTTCCGTGAACTTTTCCATCAGACGGTTTCCTTCATCAGCTCGCGCACATCACACAGCGTGCCCGTCACAGCCGCGGCCGCCGCCATGGACGGTGAGCATAGATGCGTTCTGCCGCCCGGCCCCTGACGGCCTTCAAAGTTACGATTGGACGTAGAAGCGCAACGCTGCCCCGGCGTCAGACGATCCGGGTTCATCCCCAGACACATCGAGCAGCCAGCCTCACGCCACTCAAAACCGGCCTCGAGGAAGATCTTGTCCAAGCCTTCAGCCTCGGCAGCTTCTTTTACGAGCCCCGATCCAGGGACGATCATGGCGCGAACAGTCTTAGCGACATGACGCCCACGAACAACTTCCGCCGCAGCCCGCAGATCTTCCAATCGGCTGTTGGTGCAGGAGCCAATGAACACGACATCTACGGGTGTTCCGGCAATCTTCTGCCCAGCCGTCAGCCCCATGTAATCCAGAGCGCGCTGGACCTGCGCAGCCTGTGCAGGGTCCTTGAAGTCAGAAGGAGACGGCACTACGCCATCAATCGGCAGAACGTCCTGCGGACTGTTGCCCCAGGTCACGGAAGGCACAATGTCTTCGGCCTTCAACGTCACTTCCGTGTCGAAATGAGCGCCTTCATCAGACGCCAGCGTACGCCAGTAAGCACAGGCCTGCTCAAAAGCTTCACCCTTCGGTGCGAACGGACGCCCCTTCACATAAGCAAAAGTCGTTTCGTCCGGAGCAATCAGACCAGCCTTTGCGCCGCCCTCAATAGACATGTTGCAAAGCGTCATGCGCCCCGCCATGTCCAGATCGCGGATGGCAGAGCCTGCAAACTCGATTACATGTCCAGTGCCGCCAGCTGTGCCAATCTTTCCGATAATGGCCAGCATGATGTCCTTGGCTGTCACGCCCGGACCCACTTTGCCCTCAACAGAAACACGCATGTTCTTTGCGGGCTTCTGGAGAAGCGTCTGAGTCGCCATGACGTGTTCAACTTCAGACGTACCAATACCGAACGCGAGCGCGCCAAGAGCACCATGCGTCGAAGTATGACTGTCACCACAAACGATCGTCATGCCTGGCAGAGAAATACCCTGCTCCGGGCCCACAACGTGAACGATGCCTTGAGAAGCGGAACGCAACGGGAAATAGGGAACGCCGAACTCGGCGACATTCTTCTCCAGCGTTTCGATCTGGAGACGACTTTCCGGCTCTTCGATCGGCTGGGAACGGTCGGACGTAGGAACGTTGTGGTCCACCACGGCGACAGTTGCATCTGGACGACGCAGGCGACGTCCAGCCATCCGTAGGCCTTCGAAAGCCTGCGGGCTTGTCACCTCATGAACAAGGTGACGGTCGATGTATAGGATGCACGTCCCGTCTTCGAGGCGGTCAACGACGTGATCGGCCCAGATCTTGTCAAACAGTGTTCTGGGCGAAGAAGAAACGGGCATCCTTATACTCCAACCTTGACTTAGGAAGCGGCTTTTTCGCCAGCCTTCGGCAGATCGCGCGGGCGCTCTGCAATACGGGCAGACTTACCCGAACGGCCACGCAGGTAGTACAGCTTTGCGCGACGCACCTTACCACGACGCACCACTTCGATGCTGGCGAGGGACGGAGCGTACAGCGGGAACACACGCTCCACACCTTCACCGTTGGAAATCTTGCGAACCGTGAAGTTGCTGTTCAGGCCCTTGTTGGAACGGGCAATGACAACGCCTTCGAAGTTCTGCACGCGCTCACGCGTACCTTCGACAACGCGGACGCCAACGCGAACCGTGTCACCTGCGATGAATTCCGGAACGGCGCGAGCCGTGGAAAGACGCTCGATTTCGCGCGCCTCGTACTGCTGGATAATGTTCATGACCAAACTCCTGGAAACAAAAATTCAATGAACCTGCTGTCGCGCCAGGTACGCATCCCACAGATCGGGGCGACGTGCCTTCGTGACGGCGATTGACTGTTCATGACGCCAGCGGGCGATGGCACCATGATTGCCGGAGAGCAGGATTTCGGGCACTTCGCGCCCATCCCAGACCGCCGGCTTGGTATATTGCGGGTACTCCAGCAGACCTTCGGCAAAACTTTCGTCCTGACCACTGATCTGGGAACCCATCACTCCCGGTAAAAGACGTACACATGCATCCAGAAGCATCAGGGCCGGAATTTCTCCGCCTGACAGCACGACATCGCCCATACTGAACTGTTCGATGTCGTGCTTTTCCAGCACACGCTCGTCGATACCTTCAAAACGCCCACACAGAACCACAACGCCCGGCCCTGCCACGAAACGCTCTGCATCCTCATGGGACAGACGGCGCCCACGGGGCGTCGGATAAATGACTGGACGCCCATCCAGCGCCGGAAGCGCCGAAAGAGCCGTATCCAGAACATCTGCCCGCATCACCATGCCGGCTCCACCGCCAAACGGCGTGTCATCCACAGCGCGATGTCGGCCCAGTCCATGCTCACGCAGGTCATGCGATTCACAGGACCAGATACCGCGCTCAAGCGCCCTGCCCGCCAGGGAAAAACCAAGCGGCCCCGGAAACATGTCCGGAAACAGGGTCAGGATGTCAGCGCGCCAACTCATGCCCGGACCTGAACCTCTCCGTCGAGATCACCTTCGACCTCAACTTCGATCGGCGGCACGACAGTCACGCGACGCTGCGCGAGATCGACATACGGCACACAGGCCATCGTAAATGGAACAATCAGACCTCGATCGATCTCGAGACTGACGCCAGCGCCGTAATCATGAACCACGGCAATGGTTCCAAGAACGTCCCCACTTTCGGAAACGGCTGTCATGCCGATCAGATCGGCATGATAAAACTCGTCTTCCTCAACGGCGGGCAAAACATCGCGCGTAACATATAAGCGCCGGTTAACGACCCGTTCAGCAGCCGTCCGGTCTGGCAGAGTATTTCCCTGCCCATCCGTCAAAGCTGCAACACCGGGAGAAACCCAACGCGCCGTCCATGCTGCTCCATGCTCGTCATGCAACGCACCGATTGTTTCGACCGTTTCCGGATCGTCGGTGGCGGCATGCAGATGCACCAGACCACGAACACCATGCGGGCGACCGATGGTGGCGATCAGAACATCACTGTCAGGGTTGAAGCGGGGCACGGGTCAAGCGTCCTGGTGCGTCAGCAGTTGCTCAGCCGGCCGTAGCAGCGGCAGCAGCAGCGGCGTCAGCCGCGCGCTTCTGTGCCTTTGCCTTCGGAGCGGACTGCTTCGGCTGCTCGCTGTATGTCGGCTTGGGAGCCAGACCAGCGTTACCAAGGAAACGTGCAACGCGATCCGTAGCCTGTGCGCCGTTGGACAGCCAGTGCGTGATGCGCTCGCCATCGAGGCGGATACGGTCAGCATGGTCGGAAGGCAGCATCGGGTTGTATGCACCAACCTTCTCGATGAAACGGCCGTCGCGCGGACTGCGGCTGTCAGCAACAACGATGTGGTAGTAAGGGCGCTTCTTGGCACCTGCGCGTGCAAGGCGAATCTTAAGGCTCATGAAAAACTCCTGAAGGACAAACTTGAAAACTTGAGACTGATCAGGCGAAAGGCGGGCGGCCGCCAGGCTTGCCCATGCCCTTCATCATATCAGCCAGACCACCTGCCCCACCCATGCCACGCATCAGGCCACCAAGGCCCATTTTGCTGATGCGCTTCATCATTGTGGACATGTCGTCAAACTGCTTGAGCAGACGGTTCACTTCCTGAACCGTCGTTCCGGAACCCGAGGCAATCCGCTTCTTGCGGGATGCCTTGATGATCCCCGGCGTCTTGCGTTCCTGCTTGGTCATCGAGGAAATGATGGCCTTGTGACGCTTGAAGATCGAGGTGTCGATCTCCTTGTCACCCAGCATATCCTTGATCTTACCCATACCCGGAAGCATACCGAGAATACCCGAGATCGACCCCATACGGTTGATCTGATTGATCTGGGAGACATAGTCATCCAGATCAAACTTGCCAGCGAGCATCTTCTTGGCGACGCGCTCACCTTCCTCGTGGTCGAGCGTTTCCGCTGCGCGCTCCACAAGACCAGCCACGTCACCCAGACCGAGAATACGACCTGCAACGCGCTCCGGATGGAATTCTTCGAGGGCTTCCAGCTTTTCACCAGAGCCGGTCAGCTTGATCGGCGCACCCGTGATGGCCTTCATGGACAGGGCCGCGCCACCGCGTGCGTCACCGTCCATACGGCTCATGACGACGCCGGTAATACCGACAGCCTCATTGAAGGACTTGGCTGTATTAACCGCGTCCTGACCCGTCATCGCATCCACAACCAGCAGTGTTTCTGCCGGGGTCGTGACCGCGCGGATCTGACGCACCTCGTCCATCAGAGCTTCGTCAATAGAGAGACGGCCTGCAGTATCGAGAATGACGATATCGTAGCCTTCGCGACGCCCCGTATCGAGCGCGCGCTTGGCGATTTCTACGGGCGACTGGCCAGCAACGATCGGAAGGGCCGTAACCTTCTTGGTGATCGCATTGACGCGCTCTGCCAACTGCTGAAGCTGGAGCTGAGCGGCCGGACGATAGACGTCCAGACTGGCGAGCAGGACTTTCTTGCCTTCACGCTGAGACAGACGCAGGGCAATCTTGCCGGAAGTCGTGGTCTTACCCGAACCCTGAAGACCAACCATCAGCACAGGAACAGGCGGCACAGCTGAGAGGTTCAGCGGAACTGCACCTGCACCACCAAGCGCGTCAATCAGCGCGTCGTTAACGATCTTGGCAACAGCCTGCCCCGGAGAAACGCTCTCAAGCACTTCATGCCCGACAGCGCGCTCACGGACCTTGTTAACGAAATCACGGACCACCGGCAGCGCGACGTCCGCTTCCAGCATAGCCAGACGGACTTCGCGCATCGCCTCGGTGACATCACCCTCTGAGAGCTTCCCGTTCTTGGAAAGTCCTTCGAGGACACCGGACATCTTGCCTGAGAGTTGATCGAACAACGGGCCACCTTACAGCAAACAGAAACGCGCCACTGCGCGAGCCTTCGCGATGTGGCGTGTCCGAAAACAGGACCGCTCTATCGTCTTGAGACGCTGGCGTCAAGCAATAGAGCGGTATTCAGTCAGAAATCAGGGAGCGGGCGGCGGACCGTCCTCTGGCGGGTGGCCCATGATGGCATCCAGCTGCTCGTGAAGCGAACGGATCTTTTCCATCGTTGCGTTAGCCTGACGACGTTGGTCGGGCGTCAGGACATCGTGGAGCTTTTCCTGCGTTGCAAGACGAGCCTGCGCTTCCTGCGCATGCAACTCGCTCTCCTGACGCGTCAGGTCTGTAAGCAGGGACCGATTGAGATCCCCTTCAGCGGACAGTTCTGTGCGGATCTTGTCACGGAGGGCTTTCAGCTTTTCATGCTGAGCCTTCATATCCTCATGCGCTTGCTTGAAGATCGTATGGACCTGAGCCTTCTGTGCATCCGTCAAAGCGACACCAGGTGGAAACGGAGGCGGCATATCGCCAGGACCGTGGTCACCGTGCATTCCGGCATGTGGCGCAACGGGCTGACCCGGATGGGCCTGAGCCAGAAGCGGCGCAGCCAGAAGGCCGACAGACGCAGCGACAGGAAGAAAAGCAAAAAGACGAAAGGCCGTCATGGATGTCATATCCTTGAGGGTTGTCGGAGACGGAAGCGCACTCCCGCTTCCCTGACAATCAAGATGACACGTTCTTTGTTACAAAACTCCCCTACTCCTGTTTCGAAACGTAAACCTTATAGGGGTATGTAACTCACAAGCCCTCTTGACGTCCTTTCGTCCACATTGCATGAAGCGCGCACATCCTGAAAACAGGATCGGCTCCCGTTCTAATCATGAACAGGTGTCTGGAGAGGTGGCCGAGTGGTTTAAGGCAGCGGTCTTGAAAACCGCCGTGCGTGGAAGCGTACCGTGGGTTCGAATCCCACCCTCTCCGCCAGATGAATCAAAAATTTCCATATTTTTTATAGAGTTATTTGATTTGTCGAAATTCATCCCACCTTGAGACCCATCTTAAAAAATGCGTCATCGCGCGGCGCTCGGACGCGATATGCGTCGTTTATAAACTTCCCGATGTGACCTGCTGACTGATGTCCTGCTTTCTCCAGAGACATCTAGATGATCTGAAGGCGCGACTGAAACAGCGACCCACGAAAAAAAACGCTCAGAAATTTCTTGAAATCGTCGTCCGTGTTCGGCTAACGTTCTTGAGTTAGCTGACACTACAGTACGAAAAACTTCTAGCAAGCCCAGAGGGCTCTCTGCCACTGCTTCAAGCAGAGACCCTGTAGAACACTGAACGCCGAAAAAACCAAACGAAACTAGTATCATCGTTGGTCCCGTGAGGGGCTGGTTGGAAAGGCGTATCATGAGTTCTGTTTTCCCCCTTCGTCGCTCTGACGACATCTTTATAACGCGTCGGGAAGCTTCTGAGCGACTACGCGTGTCCCTCTCAACGATCGACAGATATGTCGCTGCGGGCGAGCTCGAACGCTTGAAAATCGGTCCAAGGCGAACTCTGTTTCGACTGCGCGATGTCGAAAGGCTCGTCCGTCGTGACGGCAGCGCTTCTTCCGCCATGCAGACCACACTGAGCAACGTCTGGTCGTAGCTGCTGATTTCATCAGCGCAGGATACCTGCGGATCTTTCCTTTCCATGATGAAAGCTAGCGCTATGTTTGACGTCGCTGACATTGACTTTGCTTGGGACAGCCCTTGGGACTCCCTGGAGATGAAATGCGTCTATCAGGATATTGTTTTCTGGATCCTTTGTGATGTTACTCGAGAGATTGATCCCTATTACAAGACTAATTGCTACAAAGTAGATAATCCCGATAATTTATTTTCGGCACCAACTACCGTAAACGACTTACATAACTTGTTCTGGGCATCTCCTTCGGAGATTTCTGAAGGGTGGTCTCTATTCAAAATGATAAACGGTAATTTTTCAGACACTAAGCTTTTTGAAATCCTCAATACATTTCTTTTCCTGAAAGACAAATCTACGGTTGCACAGCCAACGATAGATGAAATCATGGAGCTTTTGTTTGCCCGTGCTTCGCATTGGTCAGATAGACTGACGATTGAAGATCTCCTGCCTCAGCTGACTTCTGGCAGGATGATCCAGGTCCATGATCAGTCCCCGTCTGGAGGGCTGCCGCTGAACGTTATCGCGGAGCAAGTCCTGTTTTATAAAAGGCCGATACGATCTGACGAGCAGCTTATTCTTGCCCGTGCTTTGACATATCTTGGATGGCGACGGCATCGTACCGCCCAGACACGCCGATGGATTGCTCCCCCTGACTTTCCGACAAAAGATCCCGGCAAACTTCGATGGCATTACAGGTGACGATGTCCGCCAAAGCACAGCGACTTCGCGAGTACCTTTGCACGAGAGAAAACATCCCGCAGGCGATTATCATGGCGTTTGATGGTCATCGAAGATCGATAGATACCAGCAAAAATGGCTGGTGACTGCGGGAATGTCCCTGATGGAACATCGAAAGACGATCCAGTTGCGCGACGGGCAGCCAGAGACGACCGTCCGGAGCGAGACACGGTGCATCCGCCCAGTGCAGACGTGGGTCCGAGATCAGTCTCTTGATCTTCCCGGAAACGTCCCTTCGATAGACGCCGTCATCCTTCAGGTTGGTAAAGTAGAGATTTCCTGCAGTATCCATGGCGCTGCCCCCGATTGGAGGTAAATCTGCCCACGGCTGAACAGCCGCAGACAGATCAGTTGATGACACATCAGGATCATCGAGCAGTGCTGTCGGGATGCGGGACCACGGCCCTTCAAGCGGCCCGAAATACAGCCATTTCCCGTCCGGACTCACTTCAAGCGGATCGACATTCACCAGAAGCGGCTGATGCGGACCTTTCTCCACGACGTGTCCATCCATGACAATCGGTCGATCTGTCCGCGCGCTGGTGGACGCGTCATTGTCCAGCACGCGGCGTGCCTGACCTGTTTTGATATCAAGAACAATCAGCGCCGCTTTGCCTGCATCTGTGAGATAGGCGTGTGTCCCGTTGAAACGGATATCGTCGATGTAGCTGCCTGTCTGCGCGGTTTCTGGACCCAGAGGATAGATCCGCAGCACATGACCTGTTGCCGGATCAATGCGGACCAGTTTGGCTCCTCCATATACGGGGACACCTCCAAAAGACGAGGTTCCAGTATCAACAACCCAGAGCATGCCGTCAGGAGCGACATGGAGGGCATTGACGCTGACAAACCGATGCGTCGCATCCCGTCCGGGTTTCCATCCATTCCAGTTAGCATCAGGAAATGGCTTTATTTCTCCGCCCTTTGTCAGAAGGCCCACGGCCGGTCCGGAAAACCCGGTCCAGCGAGGGCCTGAGACAAACACATGACCGCTAGCAAGCGCTACGGCATTCCAGTCCATGGCTGTAGTGATCGCCTCAATCCTGATGGTCTGGGCATGGGAAGAAACAGGATGCGCACATACCCCAACGAATCCCGTGAAAAGGGCAATAGCGATCCTGCGAAGGCCTCTTTTTAGGAAAGCCTGCCGTGAGCGCGGTCTCATGAACCCCATGACGTTAGATCCCTGCAATAAAGCCGGACGGCGTACCGTCAGCAGGATCCACGAACACCACGTCATCCGGGGCCCGTCGCGGCGTGTCGATAGCCAGAAAAACGACTGGATGGCTCAGAATGCGGGGTACGGCATGCACGGCCCGACGGGGGAACACCAGAAGATGGCCGGGTGCAAACGGCGCCTCTTCCTTGGGATCATCTATCCAGAATGTGCCTGTTCCGGAGAGGACATGGAGCACTTCATCGCACTGGGTATGATAATGCGGCGGCACCTCCCGATAGATCCGGAAGACCCGGATACTGGCTTCCGACTTGTCGGTCAGATATGTGTCCAGTAGCATTGTGTCCGCCGTTTCGGGAAATGCCGCCGCAATTTTATTGAGATCGAAGCGACCTCCCGTCCGGTTCAGGGTCATAAGATGTTCTTCGTCATTCATGAGGTCTGCTCCTCTCAAGCGCTTTGACTGTTTTCGTCATGATCGTTTTCGTTCAGGCCCATTCTTCAGGCCGGAAAACCTTCGAGCACGATTTTGCCTTTGGCCTGACCACTTTCGATTAGAGCGTGAGCCTCTCGCAGATTGGCGGCGGTGATCGCGCCAAGATTTTTGCCGAGCGTTGTACGAAGACGACCTTCATCCACGAGCCGCGACACGTCGTTCAGGATTTTCCCCTGAGCGCTGATGTCTTCCGTCCCAAATAGTGAACGCGTGAACATCAGTTCCCAGTGCAGGGACAGGCTTTTGCGCTTGAGCGGTGCGGCATTGAGTTCAGCAGGATCATCAATCAGGCCGAAATGTCCCTGAGGGGCCAGAAGTTCGACGATCTCTGCCAGATGCCGATCTGTCTGCGTCGTTGAAAAAACAAAACCGGGAGCGCCCGTAGGAAGGGCAGCAACCTGTGCGGCCAGAGGCTTGCTGTGATCGATTACGTAATCTGCCCCGAGAGATGTGACCCAGTCCTGCGTTTCGGGGCGCGAAGCCGTGGCAATGACTGTGATATCAGTCAGAACCTTGGCCAGCTGGATCGCCATGGAACTGACCCCGCCTGCGCCCCCGACGATCAGAATGGAGGACGTCGTTCCCGGGACAGGCCGACGAATGTCCAGGCGATCGAAAAGCATCTCCCAGGCGGTGATTGCTGTCAGCGGTAAGGCCGCGGCTTCGGACCAGTTCAGGGAGCGGGGTTTACGACCGACAATCCGCTCATCGACCAGATGAAACTCCGCGTTGGTCCCTGAGCGATTGATCGCCCCCGCATAAAAGACCTCATCGCCGACAGAAAAATCCGTGACGTCCGGTCCAGTGCCCACGACAATACCCGCCGCATCCCAGCCCAGAACACGCCACTGACCCGCCTCCGGTGTTGCACTGCGGCGGACTTTTGTATCAACCGGATTGACCGACACGGCCCTGATTTCCACCAGAAGATCCCGGCCCGAAGGAACAGGTTTCGGCAGATCGATGTCCTGAAGGGACGCCGGATTTTCGATGGGAAGCGGCGTCTGATAACCGATGGCCCGCATGATTGTCTGATCCTCTGTTGAATGAGGAGAAGAGTGAGCACTATGCTGTTTTTAGACAAGAACGCACTTTTAACGCCCATAGTGTCGGAAATGATACCGTTATGACTCGCATCCGCCATCAGTCGCTCGATTGCAGCCCCGGCTGCGCTGTTGAAGCAACGCTTCAACTCATCGACGGAAAATGGAAAGGCGTGATCCTCTATCACCTGCTTCAGGGGACCCTGCGCTTCAACGCTATCCGCAAGCGCCTGCCCAATATCACCCAGAGAATGCTGACGACCCAGCTTCGCGAACTGGAGCGTGACGGGTTCGTGTTACGGACGGTTTACCCGGAAGTTCCACCAAAGGTGGAGTATAGCCTGACTCCGCGTGGGCGAACTCTTGAGCCCGTCATTCTGGCTCTCAAGGCCTGGGGCGATGAGCACACAGAGTTCAGGCATGGTCGTGAGGCCTGTGCAGATCATGATGAAATACTCACTTCTGCCGCTAAAAGGACTAAATAATTGCTCAGTAGTCATTCGGCTAAGGGGGGGGGGTAAACGGAAGGTCGGCTTTGCGGCGTCGATCTTCGGAAGCGGACGCCTTTTTCAGCCGCGACACGGTTCAGCGCGGTCGCATAAGGAACCAACTGGCAAAGCATTCACCAGCGAATACGAACGCCCCCTGTCACTGCTGCTGCCCCTCCTGCGGCTCCCTGTATCGTATCTCGATGGCCACCGAAAAATCTGGCTGTAAGGTCCACACCAGGAAGGGATTTCACAGGATACGAAAAGGTTGTTGTGACCCCCTTTTCCTCCGTGAGTGGGGACTGGCTTGCTCGCTCAATGTCGAGCGGACCAATTTTGGAAAGTTGCGACAAATCCAAAGGAAGCCACTGAGCCTTTGGTGTAATGTCCCTGCTTTTCTTCTCAACTATTCCCCTTAAATACTGAAATCCGGCCTTACTGCTTAATTCTGAGGGCATTGGTAATACTTGTTTTTCTTTAGGAGGCATGAAGTAAGGCGTAGGGTCGGCATATGACATTGCTGGCTCAAGAAGCCATAACGTCACAACCATCCCTCGCAGCCCCTGAAATCGCAAATATAGTCTAGGCAATGATTTGTGCCTTTGACTGGAGATGATGAGATACTTCTCGCCAAAACATGCCACCTTGCATCCGTGCGATAATATCCGGCGGAAGAATACAGTGTCGTCTTTCGTGACTAACGACCGGACGTATCCTGTGCAAATCCGGAGTTCCAAGCAGACTGTCGAAGGCTTCTGCATCCCTGTTCGTGACATTGTTCAGATCATACGAATACACGGGCAAACCGAGACACCGTGTCAGTTTTTCAAGGGTCTGACGCGGACTGGTGGCTAGAGCCTGGTAATCTACAAGAATAAGCTTATCAGCAAAGGGACCGTGAAAAGCCTCCATCAGAACTCGCCAAGCGTAGCCAAAAACACCTTCCCGGGACAGCAGATGATCGAGACGGTCATGCTGCGTGCTTCGTTGAGTGATAGGGACAAGTCGTGACGATAAAATGGGATCTCGCACGATGAGGCGCTCAAGAGAATCAAGGATCCAGACAGGATCACGCACGCAGCAGATCACGCGCGCTTTCGGGTAGAGCCGGTTGATCAAGGCAAGTCGCGTACACCATTCCCGGCTCGTATCCAGGACAATTTGATCGGGCTGTGGATGATAATAATCATCTAAAACGCCTCGGAGCAGACGCTTGCGTTGCTCCTCAGAAAAATCAGAAGCGTACTCCCCCTCGGCCATCAGACCCGATAGTCGAATGATCATGGGAGCGACAGGCGATATTCGGCCATGCGCGAGAACTTTTGGATTTTGACTCAGAAGCGCGGCCAAAAGTGTCGAACCGGCCCGGGGGAGGCCAGAAATGAAGTGAACAGGTGACGATGCGGTCATGGATGATGGTGTATCTCGGTTGGAGGAGCCAGGTTCTCCGACCGCTAGGACACCAAACAGCATTGTATCAATACGTTGCGGAAGACACCTCCTTGTGTCTTAAATACAACTGTCAATATTTTTCCTTGTTTTTTGCGTACGTCCTAACAGTTTTCAAATATTTTTGTGTCATTTTGGCAACTTTTGAACTTTTGTGTCGGTTTGTGTCCTCTAGCTAGCGCTGAGAAAAACATCCGCTTCCCGACAGGGCCTGCATCTGCAATCGCACTCATGGGTGTGAATGTTCACGCTAAATGGCCGGTTTTTCATCACGATATATGGCCACCTTTGGCCAGCTAGGGGGGGGAAAACGGAATGTCCGCTCACAACGCAAGCGACGATGAAAGCGGACAAAACAAAGTTCTTATGCTGAAGCGCTATTTCCAAGGTGCGCCCTGAAAAACGGCACCAGTTTTTCCAGTGCCGGACCAACGGCTTCCGGTTTGTCATACAGATCATAATGCGAGCTGTTCTCCAGCGACACGATCTGCCGGTCTTTTGACGCGGTGGCGCGGCCATAAATCTCCGTTCCATCGCGATAGGCTCCGAACGCGCCGACCTTTTCTCCCACTACAACCATGACAGGCTGGGTCAACAGGGTTTCAGCAAAGGCAAACGCATCCCATGACAGGGTTTTCTGGGCATGGCTGAACAGCATCCGCGTCCACCCACCTGGCTTCTGGCCGCGAGGCGTTTTGTAGTAATCCGTCGCTTCCAGAACATCCCGGTCCGTCAGACCATTCGCACGGGCAGTCTCGACGCTCGGTGGCAGCAGTTCATTGACCTGCAACTCGCCGCCACGCACCTCCTTCGTGCGTTGCGCCGCCATAGCCTCCAATGTGCCGCGTGGATTGAAACCACTGAATCCCTCCCGGAACAGGCGGCCGAGATTGACTGGCGTGATGCCGACGACCGCTTTGATCCGCTTTTCTGTCAGCGTGGCGTTGATGGCATAGGCCCCGCCGCCACAGACACCGATCACGCCGATACGGTCAGCGTCCACATAAGGCAGCGTCACGGCATAATCGATCACATGGCTGATGTCCTCGACCCGCTGGGTCGGGCTCTCAATCCAGCGCGGCGCGCCACCGCTTTCACCCTGATAGGAGGCGTCATAGGCGATAACGACGAAACCTGCCTCGGCCAGCGCCTTGCCATAGACATTCCCCGAGGTCTGTTCCTTGCAGCTTCCAAACGGGTGAACGCTGACAATGGTCGGGTAGGCCCGGCTTTCATTAAAGTCGGAAGGGAGCAGGATGTTGGCTGCAATCGGCCATGCCATATCGGCATTCTGTATCTGGATAGACTTCATCTGAGTGGTCCTCGTTCTGTCCTATATGCTCGTTACGCCAGTTTGGTCTGAAAGAACGGAGCCAGCACGGAAACGGCTTCGGTCACGAAGGCTTTCCCATCGTAGAGATCCATGTGATTGGCGCCCTTCACGATATGGACCGACTTGTCCGTACTGGCCGCGCGGTCATACAGGTCGTCGCTCATCCACTTGCTGCCCGCGTCGCTACCGACGACGATCTGGATCGGTTGCGTCAGATAGGTTTCGGCCATGTGATAGGCGTCATAGGTGACGATCTGGTTCAGGCTCCGCAGCGTGGCAAAGCCGGGTGCGGTCGCGCACTCGGCACGGGGCGTGTGATAATACTCCCAGGCCTGACGCAGTTCTTCGTTTGGCGCATCTTTCTCCGTCAGCGGCGCGAGTGGCATGGTGGCGTAACCGTTGCCTGCGGCATCTGCGGTGCGGGCATTGGACCCGGCTTCGATCAGCGG
Source organism: Gluconobacter thailandicus F149-1 = NBRC 100600 (assembly GCF_000964465.1). Lineage (GTDB taxonomy): Bacteria > Pseudomonadota > Alphaproteobacteria > Acetobacterales > Acetobacteraceae > Gluconobacter > Gluconobacter thailandicus. Next base: position 95,201 of record NZ_BANH01000061.1, read on the forward strand.
AAGCGCGTCAATCGAGCGCACCGAATTGTCCCAGCCATTGCGGAACATGGAGCCGATATTGACTGCGCTGACGGTACCGATTGCCTTGATGCGACGGTCCTGAATGGCGGCATTGGCCGTGTAGCCCGCGCCCGCACAGATGCCCATGGCGCCGATGCGGTTCTGGTCGATGTAGGGCAGTGTCGTCAGATGGTCGATAACGGCGCTGACGTCTTCGGTGCTGACGGAGGGGTTTTCAAGCTGGCGTGGCTCACCGCCGCTTTCCCCCTGACAGGACCGGTCGAACGCAATGGTGACAAAGCCCTGTTCCGCGAGTTTCTGCGCGTAGGTGCCAGCCGTCTGCTCCTTTACGCCGCCGCCTGGATGGGAAACAACAATGGCGGGCCATTTTTTCGCCTCGTCAAAGCCATTGGGGAAATTGATCACCGCCGACAGGCTAATGGACGGATTATTGGTGTTCGTGAAACTGATCTTTGTCATGGTCTGTCTCCTGTTGATGAAAGGATGGTAGGACAAACCCATTGCGCGGATTAGACGGATAATCTGTCATGGCCCTATCACTGGAGTGATCAATGAGGCGGGATGAAATCGCCGATCTGGCAGCGTTCGTCGTGGTGGCCGAGGAAGGAAGCTTCACCAAAGCGGCCCGTCGCCTTGGCGTCGCACAGTCCGGTCTGAGCCAGATCGTGCGACGCACGGAAGAACGGCTGGGCATGCGCCTGCTGTCACGCACGACCCGCAGCGTGGCACCAACGGAAGCGGGCGAGCGGCTGCTCGCGACACTTGGCCCCATGCTGCATGATCTGGACGCGGCGGTCGCCTCTCTGGGTGATTTGCGGGACCGTCCATCGGGCACCATCCGGGTGACGACTGTGGAACATGCAGCGAAAACCATTCTCCTTCCCGGCGTGAAGCAGCTTCTGCGAGACAATCCCGATATCCGCGTGGACGTGACCATTGATTACGGACTGGCGGATGTGGTGGCAGATCGCTTCGACGCTGGCATCCGGTTGGGCGGCGAGATTGCGAAAGACATGATCGCTGTACGGATCGGTCCGGATATCCCCATGGCCATTGTCGGATCACCAGACTATTTCCGTATCCATCCTGCCCCAACATCTCCAGCGCGGCTTGTCGAGCATAAGGCGGTCAATCTGCGGCTGCCGACATCGCAGGCCGTCAATGGTTGGCGCTTAATGCGCGGCGGTCGGGAAACGCGGGTGCGGCTGGAGGGGCAGATGACGCTCAACAATTTCGACCTGATTCGCGACGCCGCCCTGGACGGACATGGGCTAGCCTACCTGCCGCTGGACATGGTGCAGTCTGATCTGGAGCGCGGCGATCTGGTGCAGGTGCTGGCGAAGTTTACGCCCGCTCTGCCAGGGTATCACCTTTATTACCCAAACCGGCGGCAGGCCCCTGTCGCTTTCAGGATGTTCGTCGAGGCGTTGCGATATTCGCAGTGAGGCAGCAAGGGGGGGGGGAACAGACTGTCCGCTTTGGATGCCCCGGACAATGTTTCCCGTCGTTTATTCAACTAAGTGTGACGGATGCTGTGCGCACGAGACGGTCATTAGAGCTTATTGTCGGCGTAACGGAAAGCAGCCGTGAAGTGTTAGAAAGAATGCTTTTTCAATACCCCACGAATAGAGAAATAGGTGGTATTGTACTGAATAAGAAACTCTCCCCTTGGTCTACTTGACAAAAACCAGATCGGAATCACAATAAATTATGGCCCTTAAGACGTTCCCCATAGAAAGACAAAGAAAACTGGAAGAAAAGCTAGTGCGACGCTTGGTTGAGGGGACTGCTGCTTGGCTAACCTTTAAACAAGCAACTTCGGCGAGAACTCTATACAGCGAGCATTTTTTATATCCTCCGTTGTTCGAAATCGGTTTTGGCCGAGGTTGGAAAGCAGTTGCTCAGGTGCCCGTAACGAAAGCAACACCTAGGGCGGGGGCACCCAAGACACTCGATTTTGTATTTTTTAAGAATTCAAAGAGCAGCACAGCGGCTGTAATGATAGAGGTTAAATTTCTAAGAGCCTGTTTGGAAAATCACGGGTGAGCATTTCTGCGCAT
>NZ_BANH01000060.1 GCF_000964465.1 Gluconobacter thailandicus F149-1 = NBRC 100600
ATGCGCAGAAATGCTCACCCGTGATTTTCCAAACAGGCTCTTAACCCCCCTGAACTGCCTGTCTGCTCAGTGATGTATAAGCGGGCAGGCGGCAGTCACCTACATACAGGCTATAAAATAGCAGTTGGTCCTTTTCCCCTAGGCAGACACCAAGACATAAAGAACTCAAATACAGACTGTATCGACACGCTGCCAATGTGATGTGAGCATTTCAGCATGATAGTTCATCTGAGTTCCCAGTTTCTTGGAGCTGAAGAAAATCAACAAGGAAACTCATGATGGCGGTGGGGTCTGCGGGCCCTTCATAGGTTGATTCATGCTGATGCCTACTTGACTGCACACGGAACGATGGACGCTTCACAGGTTTGCCAGCACGACTTATCCTGAGGCTGCTAATCTGTCGGACCGTTTCAAAACGAGCACGAACGTCATCGAGAATACGTTGATATTTCGATGAAACCGGTCTGTTATCGAAAGCGACATCAATCGTGAGGCTGTGCCCCCGAAGCAATTCTTTCAAAGCAGGTCCGTTCATCATAATACTACAATCCTGGCTTCTAGGTCACTTGCCTGATAAAGGGACAAACTCCGGCCCTCCGCCCGCTGTGTTATTCACCATCCGGACTTCAACAGTTTTGGCCAAAGTAGCTGTGGGCGCCAATAACAGGCAGGCGCCAAGAACTAATGAGATTTTCATTTGTTTTTCTCTTCAGCCTCCATGACCAGATTGGGCATGGAGGCTTTTGTCATCGTTAGCGTTGCAGATCGAAGCGATCGAGATTCATGACCTTGGTCCAGGCTTTGACGAAGTCGGCGTAGAATTTCGTTCGGGAATCTGCTGAGGCATAGGCTTCTGCGGTGGCCCGCAACTCAGAATTGGCTCCAAAGACCAGATCGACATCCGTTGCAGTCCAACGCTTTGCACCGGTCTTACGGTCAAAGCCGTTGTATATACCGGGTTGGTTGCTCGATTTCTCCCAGCGGGTATCCATACTCAGAACATTGACAAGGAAATCGTTGGTCAACACCCCAGGATGATCGGTCAGAACGCCATCAGGGGAGTGACCAGAGTTGACGTCGAGCGAGCGCATCCCGCCAAGCAGGACTGTCATCTCTGGGATGGTCAGATCAAGTGTACTGGCACGATCAACCAGCGCCTCAGTCGGAGACTTTCCGTCGGGTACGCTGCGATAGTAATTGCGGAACGCATCTGCAGTCGGCTCCAAAGCGTTAAACGAGCTAACGTCCGTGTCGGCTTGGGTCGCGTCAACCCGTCCTGGTTCGAAAGGAACCTGAACTGTAACGCCAGCCTGACGAGCAGCATCCTCAAGACCAACATTTCCTGCCAGAACGATAATGTCAGCGAGAGAAACTTTGCGCCCCCCGTGGTGACCCGCATTAAAACGATCCCGAACATTTTCAAGCGTAGTCAGAGTGGTTTTCAGTTCGTCTGGGTCATTAACCGCCCAGCTATCCTGCGGATCAAGAGCGATCCGTGCGCCGTTAACGCCACCCCGGTGATCGGTAGTCCGATGCGATGCAGCCGCTGCCCATGCCGTCTTGATCATTTCACGGTTCGAAAGGCCAGAATTTGCAAGGGCATGTTTTAGAGCAGTAATGTCTGCCTGATTGATGGAAGCATAATTAGCCTTAGGGAGTGGGTCCTGCCACAGGAAGGTTTGGCTTGGGATTTCAGATCCAAAATACCTCGACTTCGGACCCATATCGCGCACAACCAGCTTGAACCAGGCTCGCGCAAACGCGTCTGCAAATTGGTTCGGATTTTTCACCCAGCGCTCAATGATTGCCCGATAAGTTGGGTCCGTTTTCAGGGCAATATCGGTAGTGAACATCATCAGCGGATGCATTTTGGCACGATTGGTCGGCTCACTCGCATCGGGCACAATATTCACAGCGTTCTTCGGGACCCATTGCGTGGCACCGGCAGGACTTTTAGTCTGGACCCAGTCATGACCAAGGAGGTTGTCCAGGTATTGGGTCGTGAAATGAATTGGATCCGACGACCAGGCACCTTCCAGCCCGCTGGTGACAGCATCTGTTGCTTTGAGATGACCAGTGGGACAGCTGTTTTTCCAGCCAAGACCCTGTTGCTCGACAGACGCGCCTTCAGGTGCAGCACCGATGCAGGAGGCAGGCGCTGCGCCATGAGCCTTGCCAAAGGTATGACCGCCAGCAATCAGGGCCACTGTCTCCTCATCATCCATGGCCATGCGACCAAATGCGAGACGGATCATTTTGGCCGAAAGCACTGGATCAGGTACCCCACCAGGCCCCTCTGGATTAACGTAGATCAGTCCTTTGTTCGTAGCGGCGAGCGGCTTTTCCAGATGTGCATTGCCGCTTGAATCAAATTTGCCCTGAACAGCAGATTTTGCTGGGAAGAACGTGGTACCCGGACCCCAGTAGACCTTCTCAGACTGCCAATCATCAGGGCGGCCACCAACAAAGCCAAGCGTTTTGAAGCCCATTGACGTTAATGCAACGTCACCCGTCAGAACGATCAGATCGCCCCACGAAAGTTTCTCGCCGTATTTCTGTTTGATCGGCCACAAGAGACGACGCGCTTTGTCTAGACTTGCGTTATCTGGCCAGCTGTTGAGTTCAGCGAAACGCTGTTGTGCACCTTCTTCGCCACCGCGTCCATCAAGAACGCGATAGGTGCCTGCATTGTGCCATGCAAGGCGAATGAAAAAGGGCCCGTAATTCCCATAATCGGCTGGCCACCAATCCTGCGATGTCGTGATGACTTTGAGAACGTCTTTACGCACTGCAGCCAGATCAAGAGTCTGGAACTTCTTGTGATAATCTTGACGGTATGTTGGGCCGTAAGGATTAGACTCAGTATTTTGGAACCGCAAAGGTTCGAGATCCAGGCTGGTTGGCCAATAGAACTGGTTGGATTTTTCCACACCATCTGCCTTAGCGGGGGCAGAGACAGACCCAAGGACAGTTCCAGCTAAAATAACAGCCATAAAACGTCGCATCATCATTTGTTATCTCCCAAACCGAATACAGTGTGATCAGATTATATTCCTGAGAACTTCGGGGTATTCAGGTAGGGAATTTCTTATGACTTGAATTAAAAATTTCAAATCAGTTTGATTTTATATCTCTTATAGGTCATCGCCAGTACATAAATCCTGGTTCATCCCATGAGGGCGTATTAGCTCCGCCGCTTAAACACAGTTGCTAGGGACTACCGTGGCTTCTCTCCGTCAATTCGAACGTAATTTTTCCTGATGTCGGATAAAAGGGCTGTAGACAGGGGCTTCGGGCTTGAGCTTTCGATGCTCGTCCCAATCTGAAGCTCCGTTAAACTGGATTTCCGGCACGCCATGAATGCCCTCAGCCCAGTCCCTGTGCGCTGTCATCTGGCTATCGAGATACTGAGTTTGCTCTCGTGCATCGTCTTGTGAGATTCCTCCTCGCACCCCCATGATGATGCGTGGCTCAAGAACGCTGAAGCCGACGTAATGCAGCGCGTAATGAGCGGGCCAGAGAATGAGCGATGTATCGCCTTCCTGACCATTATAGGCACAGGCCTCCATCGGCGAACCTGCAGTCACCGAGAACACAGCCCGTTTCCCTCTGCACACACCCGTATGACGGCGTCGGCTTCCACTGTACAGCGCTCCATAAACAAAGACGCGATCCATCCAACCCTTGAGGATGGCAGGCAGACCAAACCACCAGAGGGGAAACTGAAAGATAACAGTGTCGGCCCACAGAATGTTTTCAACCTCGCGGCACACATCTTCCGGCAACGTTTTTTGCTCTGCGCTAAAGCGTTGCTCAGTTTGTGCGTCAAAGCGGCTTGGATCTTTTCTCGTGAGGAAGTGATCAGGTTGCTCTACCGGATTGAACTTCTGCGCATAGAGGTCTGAAATCCTCACATCATGGCCCTGTAAGCAAAAAGACCGAGCGGCCGTCTGCGCCAATCCATGGTTGAATGACTGGGGCTCCGGGTGAGCCAGGACTATCAGCACATTCATGATCTTCTCCGCATCGGCTTTTTCGTGAGCAAGTCGTCTTGCTCTATAAACACGGCCGTATGCTCTCTTATGCGCGACACCTTTCGTCAATCACGCACTTTCAGGTAACCACGAACCATGAAATCCGGTGATGTCTATGATCCCACCTGTTCCGCTCGCGATGCGCTGGAGTTGATAGCGAGCAAATGGGCAATGCTGATTTTGCCGGCCTTGAGAGAGGAGCCAATGCGCAACAGCGCGCTTTTACGGAAAATCGGTGGCATCTCGCAAAAAATGCTGACGCAGACGCTAAGAGAGCTTGAGAGGAATGGCCTTGTCATTCGATCTGACAAACAAACGCGCCCACCTCATGTAGAATATACCCTTAGCCCGCTTGGCGCGTCCTTGGGCGACGCTCTGAGTGTGTTGGATCGTTGGGCAGAGCGTCATTTTACCGCACTGGACGAGGCGCGTGAGCGATTTGATAACGAACGCGTCTGATGAAGAAGAGAACTGCGATTTACCGTCTGTAAGCAGTAAAGGGCCGCACATTGAATAACTGATATACGACATTATTTTTCTCGAGTGCTTAAAATTTCTTTCTCAAATTGTCGCCCATTTTTATTGTCTTCTTCAGCAACATAACAAATCAGACGTAAATGTTTGTTTTCATTAATTGTGAGGGCCGTACATTGAAAAGGCACACGTCCAATATTACTAATGTCGAAATGACAAAGTGCTGCGCCGATCCCTGAAACATCATGTTCAGACATCCATGTTCGGAAATCCGGGTCTGCGTCTTCCAGACTTTTCACGAGTGCGGAAAAGTCGGCCTCCTGTCTTGCTTTCACATAATCCCGTCGGAAGAGTGAAATGACATTCTGCGCCTGCTTCTTCCATGGTGATAGCACGGTTCGCATCACTGGATCCATGAATACCATCCAGAGAAAATTCCGCATCCCCGGTTGCATGCGTGAAAATCCGAATACCCGTTCTGCTGCCGGGTTCCAGGCAAGCACGTCCCATCTCAGATCACGTCCCATCTCAGATTAAGAACGTATGCAGGGTGTACCGTCAGATCCGCCATCAAGCGATGAATGACCGGTGGAACGACACACCATGTCTTTCCCGGCTCAGACGGGGGACGACCCTGCGTCAACAAATAGAGATAGCGTCGGTCCTCAGCATCCATCTTCAGGACACGACACAGATTATCCAGGAAAGATGCTGAAACGCTGATTTCACGTCCCTGCTCAAGCCACGTGTACCAGGTCAGCCCAACACCAGCGAGTGCAGCGACTTCCTCGCGCCGCAAACCGGGGGGCCGCCGCCGAGAACCAACGGGGAGGCCCACGTCTGTCGGCTTCAGACGTGCTTGTCGACTTTGAAGGAACTCGGAAAGCTCCTGACGGCCCCGTTCCATCCTGCGCATCCGATCGATCCCCACACTAAAAGTAATAGTATAAAAAATAAAATTGTATCAGGGTCCGGGTGACCCGAGAACAGGTCATCACTCACTCAGAAGTTGACCCTTGCAATTTGACGAGAGGGCAGCACGAAGGAACTGATGACCATGCAGTTTTATGAATTTCCAACTCTCGGCAATATCAGCAAGCTCATGCTGCGGAGTGGCGAAATTCCTGAACCAGGCCGTAGGCAGGTTTTGGTCCGGATGCGAGCGTGCTCGTTGAATTACCGGGATCTCATGATCTGTCGGAATGAGTTTCCTCCTGCCAAAAGCAGCAATCTCGTTCCTCTCTGTGATGGTGTAGGAGAGGTTGTGGCTCTAGGGGACGATGTGACCCGCCATAAGATAGGTGATCGTGTTGCAGGGCTCTTCTTCCAGGAGTGGGAGAATGGACCATTGACCGAGCGAGCACTCGGGACGGCTCTCGGTGGCCCGTTGGACGGAGTTCTCACAGAATACCGTGTCTTCGAAGAAGGAGGGTTAATCGGCTTCCCTGATCATCTATCGTTCCACGCCGCGGCAACATTACCATGCGCGGCCGTAACGGCGTGGCATGCTTTGTTCTGTGGCAGCCGCACATTGACCCCCGGGCAGCATGTTCTCGTACTGGGAACAGGCGGGGTGTCCGTGTTTGCCCTGCAGTTTGCGCTACTGGCCGGAGCGCATGTGACAGCCATCTCTTCCAGCGATGAAAAAATTTCCCGGCTACAGGAAATGGGCGCGCACAGCACTCTGAACTATTGGGATACGCCAAAATGGGGAGACATCATCGCACGGCAAGGAGGCGCAGATCATGTGATCGAAGTCGGAGGTTCAGGAACTTTGTCCAACTCCATGACGGCTTGCCGGTAAGGAGGCGCGATTCACCTGATGGGAGCACTCTCTGAAGGAGACGCTGACCCTGTAAACATCATGCGTCGAAACCTGGTTCTTGAAGGTGTGACGGTTGGATCACGGGCAATGTTTGAAAGCATGAATGAGGCGATTGATTTGCATCAGATGCAGCCAGTGATTGATCGTGTTTTCCCCTTCAGCCACGCAAGAGAAGCTTACCAATACTTTGCGAGCGCACGAGATATGGGAAAGGTTGTGATTGATCTTCCCTGAGAAGATAGCAGATCCAAAAATTGTCAGCTTTGGCATTGATTTGACCCAAAGCTAACTTTCAACACAATCCCCCCATTGCCGTCATCTCGACATGGGTTTCATCTCCGGGGTACGCGCATGACCC